>CAVREN010000023.1:0-184625 GCA_963720115.1 uncultured Alphaproteobacteria bacterium | reverse complement strand
TGGCGAATTGGTAAATTTTAGCGTGAATTGCCGCTATGGTGCAGTCTTGTGCAGATTGGCCGGCGTGATAATTTGCAACTCATGCGCGATCTGCTCCTCCTGGCGATCCATCTGCTCGTTACCCTCGCCAAATTCCTCGGCCCGGGCGGCGTGCGCCGGGTCGCAGCTGAGTCTCTCCTGCTCAAGCATCAACTCCTGATCAGCAATCGCTCCCGACAGCGTGCGCCGAATCTCACCATGCTTGATCGCCTTATGCTCGGGCTGACCACCCTCTTCGTGAGCCCACATCGCATCCCGAAGCTATCCGCGAGTCTCAAGCCGGCTACGCTATTCAAGTTCCATAAGGCGTTAGTCCATCGAAAATACCGTCTGCTGTTCTCCTCTTCATACCGAAGACGAAAGCCTGGCCCGAAAGGCCCTTCCGCGCAACTCATCGCGGCCATCGTTGAGATGAAGCACCGCAATCCGAAGTTCGGTTGTGTCCGCATCGCCCAGCAGATCGCTCACGCCTTTGGCATCGAGATCGACAAAGATGTCGTGCGCCGCGTCCTTGCCAAACACTTTCGACCCGAGCCCGGTGCCGATGGTCCGTCCTGGCTGACATTCATCGCTCACGCGAAGGACAGCGTCTGGAGTGGCGATCTCTTCCGCGTTGAATCCATCCTTTTGCGCGGCCATTGGGTGATGCTGGTCATGGACGTCTTCACTCGTCGCATCATCGGGTTTGGCATCGCCCCCGCATGCATTGATGGCGTGTCGGTGTGCCGCATGTTCAATTGCGCCACCGCCGGGCAACCCAAACCGAAATACCTCAGTACCGATCACGATCCGCTTTTTCGCTTTCACCGTTGGCTCGCCAACCTGCGCGTGCTGGAGGTCGAGGAGATCAAGTCGGTGCCGTACGCTCCGGTCTCGCATCCCTTCGTCGAACGGCTGATCGGAACGATCCGGCGTGAGTACCTTGATCGGGTATTTTTCTGGAACGCCTTGGACCTGGTGCGCAAGCTGAACCAATACAAGGACTATTACAACGCGTATCGCGTCCACCGCTCGCTCGGTGGCACGACGCCCGCGCAATGCGCCGGCGCATCCTCAGCTGCTCCTGCCTCGCTTGATCGTCACGCTTGGCGGCAACATTGCCGTGGTCTGTTTCAGACGCCGATCGCCGCTTGACTAATATTTCGCCACCCACAGGTGCAATATCCAACCTGTTCTCCGCGCAATCGACGGGAGGTAAATCGAGGCCATCAAATTAGATGCCGCTGCTAATCACAAACTGGTATGTCAAATATTGTAGTTGTCGCCATAACGTTACTGGTGGTTTCTGGTATACTTTACCTATTCAAGGACAACATTAACCAAAAATAATTAGATGCCAAAACCGGAATTTCTGTGGGACTTCATCGGAATCGCGGGCCTCTTGGTGATCGGCCTATATGTGCTCGGCAAAGCGGGGTTCATGAGGTGGCCTTGGCGCAAGTAGGTAGGCGGCGGACATCGAAATTTGCAGGCTTGGTCGCTCTACGTCACCTCATTTTACCTCGCTGTACCACTGCCCACGAAGACAGTAAGCGCAGGCCAGCCGACGAAGACCAGCGGACAAAATAGTCAAACTATCCCGCTTGTCGGGTCGCAATGAAGAAGTACCAACTGATTCACACATGGCGCATATGGCTAGCGATCGGATTTCCCGCGTATGTATGGGAGCGGATGGCTTTCAGCGTAACGGATCGCGTGAGTTTGCTCATCACAGCTATCGCTGCACCTGTATTCATCTGGGCGGTCTGGTTCGGCGTATCTCGCTACTACGCGTGGATCGACAAAGAAGGAGACCTTATAGCTTCCGGGAACATGCTGACGTTCCAAAAAATTCCGATAAGAGCGATTGAGAAAGTTACCCCGTTCGATGCCCTCATAGGCAGATACACCGTTATTGCGTACCTCGACAGTGAAGGGGAGAAGAGCACAAGATTGCACACGTATTTTGCTCCAAAAACCGAGCTCAATCGATTGCTGGTCGATCTGAAGACCCTACATTCCGCACCCTCACCGTGCACTACTTGCGTCTCGCCACGGGACGGGTGAGCGAGGGTGAGCTACTTGCTAGGACCGTAGACGGCGGTCTGTATCGAGAGCAACTGAAGTATTTGCGACTGAACCGGTGTTAGAGGATCGGCAAATTGTTTGATCAGGCGGTCGCCGTCGTAAAGTGCGTGTTTGTTTTGATTTTCGAAGAGGCGGAGGACCTGTTCAATCGTTGGCGTCCTGGAGGCCCGACCCTCTGGCAACGAGCAGAGTAGATTGATCTTCTTTTCAGCCATTTTCTGCCGCAACTCACGCTCGATGAGTGCCGCAACCATTTGCGCAACGAACTCCAGGAACATCAAAGCCTCGATGCGGGTGTTCTTCTTCAGCCAGATCGGGGCGACCTCGAGCGTCGATTTGAGCAGCGCATGTCGCTTCTCGATCCTTGGCTGGTACTTGTAGATCTTGAACACGTCGACGGGCTTCTCCTTGGTATTCGTTGTCAGCGGGAAGATCCCATCCATGGCCGCCGAGCGCGCAATGTCTTCCGCGTTGGTGCTGACATGCAGCCGCGGCACTTGCTTGATGATGCGGCGGAAGGCCGTGTCTGCCGTCGGTTTGCCGCGGGTGATGGCCTTGAACTCCTCGACGGCATCCCACTTGATGTCGACGGTGACCCACTCCTTGGCATGGTGCTGAGCAATGATCTGATCGACACGGCTGCGAATCGCAGCGTCCGTCTTGGGTCCCCTCATGCGCTGGAGATCAAGGCTCTCCAGCCGCTCTATCGTGCGCTCGATCCGCTCGTCGCGATCCTTCGCGTCGCGCTTCTTCTTTTGGCTCGATCGGTACCAGTGGAGTGTGAACCCCTCCCGCAGAAGATAGGGCCCCACGGCACATTCGACGACATCGAACGACTTTTCATCCCGGTCCGCGCGCTTGCGCAAGATCTCCTGCCAGCGCACATCGCCCCAAGCACGGCGTCCGTAAACGTCTCCACCTCGGAACGGGTCTTGGGAACGACGGTGACGAAGAACCCACGCTCGCTATCGATCGCTCGCAGGTTCTTCTCCGTGCACAGCTTGCAGTCGGCCACGTAGATGAAGCGCGGATGCTGCAGCAAGGTGCGCAGCCGGTTTCACGTCTCCAGATGAATGCCATCGTCGGTCTGGTTCCCGTCGTACGCCTTGAAGTGCACGGGCACTGCCCCATCGCTTGTCACGCAGAGGCTGTAAACCAGCTGCTTGAGATCGGGACGGCGCTCCTTGCTGTGCCCCCGCTTGAGCTGAACGGCCTTGGCATTCTGACCATCGTAGGCGCCCCTGACCATCACGCTGGTGGTATCGTTGTGAATCTGCTCTATCTTGAGATCGAAGCCGTTCATGACGGCCAGCACGATGCGCGTCTGCAGGGTGGCGCGATCGGCTGCAAACAACCGATCGAGAGCGCGTCCGAGCTTGTCGTCGCCGATCTTGCCTTGCGCGACCAATCCGCCATCGTACAGCGCGGCCCATTCCCCAACCGCATAGAGCGCGTTGCGCTCGACCAAGATGTTCTTGACGAGGGCGAGCAGCGCATCGGTGTAGCCGGGGTTCTTCAGCGCCGCGATCAGTTCTTGCTCGAGCCCGATGCGCTCGATGAAGCGATTCAGAATCGGGAGCGCGCCCACGCGCAGTCCGCGTAGACGCAATCTTTCCTCTTGCATGGCATATCTTGATATCTTACTATATCAAGATGTCAAGTCAAAAAGTGACCGTCACCGCGCCAGGCCCTATCCTTCCGGGGACAATTTCAACCGCACATGCAAAGTGCGGCAAGCGGACTTGTCGTTGTCGCTTGGATCCCAACTACCTGCACGGGCCCTACTATCGTTGGACCGGCTGGATCAAGAGTAAGCCCACCACGAAGACCATCAGTGAAGAGATTGCCCGAGAGTGCCAAAAGCGCATCGACAACTACAAGGAGCTGCAGAAAAAGATCGAGAAGACCGTCGCCGACGCCCTCGACCATGCACCTTGGACGCAAGAGCAGAGAAAATGATTGAGTTAAGCTCAGACTCTTACACCACGTGATCTCGCGCGGTCAGGGTGCGGAATGTAGGGGAAGACGATTAATCCCAAAATCGTCGTGGAGGGCTACTGATCCGAATACGGACGAGATCAAGCAGCATGCGCGCCTGGCTCTCTTGGCGCGGCTTCGCGAGCCGCGCGGGCTGTGTAGGAGACAGCTGCATTGTGGCGCTCGCCCTGCTCATAGCAGCAGTCAAACGCGCGCGATTCGTTTTTCGACCATGTATTTGAGACGATCCCATCTGTATCGAAATAGCGCTCGTGCTCCTGAGCCAGGAGCCTTCGGGGGAGGGTTTTCGACGGGCTCGGCCTCAAGGCAATCAGCTAGCACGGTGCCGAGACCATGGAGCGTCACCAGCATGGCCACCCTGCTTCGTTCGTGCGCGGTCGCAAACCAGAGCTCGAGTTCATGCGTGCCGCGGTATCGGCACTTACACCATGCTGATGGATTGCTGTTGGCGGCAGCCATTGTGAACGCCTCGAACGCCGCCGAGAGCTCGTCACACTCGATTCGCAGACAATGGCCGCGAGTTGGTGGAACGTCGCCCCATGCTGCGAGGCGCGTTGCTGGCCAACGTTCAGCTGCTGGCGCTCGACGAAATCGAAGAAAAGCGCCGATCATGGCGCGCGCTGATACCCGAGGCCGACATCAAGATCCGGCACGAACACCATTGCGCCACTATCGGGTGATCGCGCGTGACCGCAAAGAGAAATGCCGAGTGAGCACGCAAAAAGACACATTGATGCGCGGAATCGAGGATGAACGCGGAGTCGCCTTCCGGACGTCGGCGTAGGCCTGAGCTATCCCGCGGCGACTCGCCAAATCAGGCGGACTGGTGTGATCAGTCCGATCATCTTGCTGCCTTCAACGTGGCTGCTCCCGCCCATCGTCGGCGGTTGGGGCCCGCCGGGCTACACGATCCCCGAGACCGGCACGGCGCCATCCTCCCCGCACTGACTAACCCGTCCTCTTCCGGCCGCGCCCGCAGGCAGAGCGCTCTTTCACTGGCGCGTCTCTCGTTGTCATCAGATCGACACTCAACTCGCATATGTTGAGTGCATGATGGGGAGTACGCGCTGCGGGTACGCGCTTCGCCGCCAGGCGTGATGCTGCACCGCAACATTTTGCTTGACTGCCCCCAACGAAGAGCCATATATCCCATGGTGCGGTGCACAATGACCGCTTTTCACCTCAGATCGGAAGGACGTAATGGCAAAGACTGAAACGAGCACGAATGGGTTTTTCGATGTGACCAAGGCTTTCGGCGATTTGCGCCTGCCTGGTCTTGATGTCGAAGCCATCGTGGCAACTCAGAGGAAAAACCTTGAGGCCCTGACCCAAGCTAAGGACTCGAGGAGAAATTATCGAATCGGGAGGGTGGTAACAACGCAAGGTTAGAATCACGATATCGATATCGCGCGGCGGCGAGTAGCGATAGCTTGTGTTGATGATCGATATCGAGCGCGTTCGGACTCGGTTTCAGCGGATAGAACCGTTTCTTGATGAGCGCGATCGCCGACTGTTCGCGGCGAATGAGGCGATAGCGCTTGGGCGCGGCGGCGCGACGGCGGTTGCGGCGGCGACAGGGATTGCGCGAAGCACGATCAACCGCGGCATTGGCGAGCTGAAGGCAGCTCGCAATGAGATCGGTCGTGGCATCCGTCGACCCGGTGCCGGCCGCAAACGCGAAGTGGAGCGCCAGCCCGGCTTGCTGGCCGCGCTCGAGGCGGCGATCGAGGATGCGATCCGCGGTGATCCGGAAGCGCCGCTGCGCTGGGTCAGCCGGAGCCAACGCAACATCGTCGAGGCGTTGCACCAACAAGGCTTCAAGGTGAGCCAAAGGCTGATCGGCCAGTTGCTGCGCGAGCTGAAGTACAGCTGCCAGGCCAACCGCAAGACGCGGGAAGGGACCAACCATCCCGACCGCAATGCCCAGTTCGAGCACATCAATACGACAGTGAAAGCGGCCATCGCGGCCGGCGAGCCGGCCATCTCTGTCGATACCAAGAAAAAGGAGCTCGTCGGCGACTTCAAGAACGGCGGCCGGGAGTTGCGTCGCCAGGGCGATCCCGAGCCGGTGCGTACTCATGACTTCGAGATCAAGAGCTTGGGCAAGGTCGCGCCCTACGGCGTCTACGATATCGCGGCCAACGAGGGCTGGGTCAACGTCGGTATCGATGCCGATACCGCCGCCTTCGCGGTCGAGAGCATTCGCCGCTGGTGGCAACGGCTCGGCAAAGTGCGTTATCCCAATGCTCGACACCTCACCATCACTGCTGATTGCGGCGGCAGCAACGGCGTCCGGGTTCGCCTGTGGAAACGCGAGCTGCAACGCTTCGCCGACGAGACAGGCCTCGTCGTCAACGTCGTCCATCTGCCACCTGGCACCAGTAAATGGAACAAGATAGAGCACCGCCTCTTCGCCTGCATCTCGCAGAACTGGCGCGGCAAACCGCTCGTCAGCCATTACGTCATCGTCCAGCTGATCGGTGCCACCACGACCGAAACCGGCCTTACCGTCACCTGCGACATCGACCCGAACAGCTACCCAAAGGCATCGAGGTGACCGATGCCGAAATGGCCGCGCTCAACATCCAGCACCACGTCTTCCACGGCGACTGGAACTACACCATATCGCCAAGGCTACAAGAACCGCCTTGACGCGATTAATTTCCCTCAGACCCTAATCAGCTTGCCATGGAGGGCGTACGGGCGCTGGTGCAGCGTCAGGCCGAGATCGCGCAGGAAGCTTTCGCGGAGTCATCCGCGCTCTTTCGCGAGTGGACGCATCCGAGCGCTCCCGAGGACCGCGTGGCCAAGCATGTCGACGTTGCAAAGCAGGCCGTCGAGAAGGGTCTCGCTAATGCTCGCGAGCTGAGCGAACTGACGACGAAGGCGGCCACCGACGTGTTCAGCGTCATCACGAGACGCGTGAGCGAGGGCCTCGACGAGGCGCGGCTCTATGCCAAGAAGCATAGCTAAACCAACTCATAGCAGTCCCAGAATCGTCGTTTAAGCGTCGCCGCTTGAAGGGCGGATGAGGCACTGAGTGGCTCGCAGCAGCGTGTGCGAGCCACATTCGTTTTGACGCTTTCGACAGCGCGCGCGGGTGTCCTTGCGGTCTGGAACCGACCCTCAGTCCCTCCCTGACGTCCGACGGCGGATCATGCCCGATGCATGGCGCCGGGACATCGGAGGTGGTGGCATGGCCGAGATCGAGTACTTCTATTCTGCGAATTCCGCTTTCGCCTATCTCGGCTCGGCGCGCTTCATGACGATCGCGAAGGCCGCGGGCCGGCGCATCGCGCACCGGCCGATTGATCTCAGGCGGGTGGTCGCCGAATCCGGCTCGGTGCCGTTCGGCAAGCGCAGCAAGGCGCATGTCGCCTACTTCTTCGGTCGCGAAATCGAGCGCTGGAGCGAGGCGCGAGGCGCGCCGACCATGCCCGGCATCCCCACCCACCACGCCAAAGACCCGGCGCTGGCGAACGGCATGCTGATCGCCGGTCTCGGTCGCGGGATCGATATCGACCGTTTGGCGCATGCGATGTTGGAAGCGCATTGGCGCGACGACGCCGATCTCGCCGACCAGCCGACCTTGGTTGCGATTGGCCGCGCCGTCGGCGTCGCCCCGGAATCTCTGCTTGATGGCGCGCTGACGCCGGAGGTGCAACAGGTCTATCGGGCAAATACCGAGGAGGCGATCCGCCGCTCTGTATTCGGGTCGCCGACTTATGTGGTCGACGGCGACATGTTCTACGGCCAGGACCGTCTGGAGATGGTGGAGCGCGCGCTGGGCCGGCCCTATGTCGCAAGATGGTCGAAATTCGTCGCAACCTGAGGTCGGCTTGTCATCGGGCTTACCATCGAGCGGCGATGGGGCTACGAGAACGGCGGTATAGACGTGGGTCGAGAGGCGCCCAAAGTGTGGTCGCAGCCGGCAGCGCCGCGATCAACGCGAGCGACGCCTACCGTCCCGCTACGATCGCCCAACTGATGCAGATCATGGACGGCTTTAGTGCGGACATGCAGGGAGCGACCGTCGTAGCGGGGCAGGGGAGCAGGTGTGCAACCAACGAACGATTGCGCCCGCAGCGCCCCGCGACCTAAACGGCTGCTCCTCGGCACTGATCTTCCTACGGGCTCTTAGTCGCCGTGGTAGCGCGCATACCACTCCTCGACCTTACGGGCGATCCACGCCTCTAGCGGCTGAATATGCACGGCGAGCCCGCGCAGGTCGGCCATGTTCATGATCGCGGTGGCCACGGCGCCAGGAGCCAGATCGCCTCCATTGCGCTTGGCATCCCGGTTGTCTTTGGTCAGGAACACGATGGCGTCGTGGTTAGGAAAGCGTCGTGCAGCCCAGTGGCCGAGCAGATTGCGATGCGCGCGCCGGAGCTCAATCTCATCGAGTTGTTCGAGCGACTCTGGCAGATCCTCCACTGTCTCATCCATCTGCGCCACTACTTCTTTAAGCGTCGGCACCAGCTCCCATGTCTTTAGGTTCAAGTGCTGCTTCCGTTTCTTTGGCGGCAACATCTCCGCCATCGCAAAGACCTCGATGGACCGACGCAGGTTTAGCTCAATGTAGTTACACACCTGTATGAAAGATCCGATCAGCGCTAAGTCTTCCTCTCGTAAGGGAGGAAATTCGAACAACCTGGCTTCTAAAGGCTGAGCGAAGCGTCATCTCGCGCAAATGCTGCAGGTCACCGTTTCCACTTTTCGACGATTCTGGGTCGGCCGTCGTGTCCTGCAATTCGCCCAAAGCGGCGCGGTGGCTTACGGCGGCCGACGGTCGCTTTCGGGAAAAGCCGACATGGAGCGACCGTCGCTTGGTTGCTCGTGACCTGTCTGCCAAGCGCGACTAATTCCGCCGCGTATTTGCGTGTGTCGGCGGCATCGCCCGCGGGCCAGCGGGTGTCGATGCGCACGCTGCTGCCGTCGATCCAGCCCAATTGCGGCAGGCCTTGCAGGAATGCGCCCATGCGCGCCTGATTCTGCGGATAGGACAGTTGGTCGCCGGCGCCCGCAAGTCTCGCGAACTGCGGTGCTGCGGCGCAGCCGGCCGTTTTGACGTGCGGCAGCTTGCGACGCTGACTCTCATCGCAACCGTAGGGCGATAAAGTCACTGGTCCCATTCGAATGACGCTGGTGGCTCAGCGGAGCAGCCAAAAGATTACCGTATCCGCTCACGCGGGAAGCACATAGTGTCGTCATCGATCCGCGTGCGCCCATTGAGCTCCGCTCAGCTTTTGGGATAAAGAAAGCGTGTGTTCACAAGTGCACCCGGGGTTGGTCGAGGCGAGCACGACAAATGGAGTGTCCAAGCTGCCACGCTAGTATTCCTGACAACAGCAAGTTCTGCCTTGAATGCGGCGCGGCAGTGACGGTGACCACTCCTACCTCGTCAGTTTCGGCAGAACGGCGACAGGTTTCTGTGACGTTCTGCGATCTCGTGGATTCGACAACACTTTCTTCCCGTCTCGATCCCGAGGACATGCACAGGATCATCACCAGCTATCATCGCTGCGTTACAGAGGCGGTGGAAAGAGCCGGCGGCTTCGTCGCGAAGTATATGGGCGACGGCGTGCTTGCCTATTTCGGCTATCCCCACGCGCGCGAAGACGACCCAGAGCGAGCCGTGCGGGGCGCGCTAAGCTTAGTCGAGACCGTGCCGAAACTACCCTTTGAGGCGCTGCAAGTGCGCGTCGGTATCGCGACCGGCGTGGTCGTCGTTGGCGATCTAATCGGGCGCGGCGAGGCGCAAGAGCGAGGCATTGTTGGAGAAACGCCAAACCTGGCCGCACGCTTGCAGGGATTTGCGAAGCCCAATTCCGTGGTGATCGAGCAAAGAACGAGACAGCTGCTGGGCGACTTCTTCGAATACAGTGATCTCGGGGCGATAGTAATCAAAGGGTTCGATAGGCCGATTCAGGCATATGAGGTTCTCAGAGAGAGCCTGATCGAAGGCCGGTTCGAGGCGCTGCGCGCAGGCGCACTGACACCATTTATCGGGCGCCAAGAAGAGCTCGGTGTGCTGTTGCAACAATGGCGGCAGGCAAATTCAGGTTCGGCCCAGGTTGTGCTTATTGTCGGTGAACCTGGGATAGGCAAATCGCGTCTGATCGCGACTCTTCTGGAGAACATACAAGGAGATGACCACGTTCGACTGCGCTACTTCTGCTCGCCTCACCATCAGAATAGCGCCCTTCATCCGATGATCGGGCAGCTTAAGCGCGCCGCCGGTTTCGTCCGCAACGACACTCCCGATGCGAAAGTAAAGAAGCTTACCAAGCTCCTGGCACCCGCGTCACAACACGATGACAGCGTCGTTCTGCTCGCGGAGCTCATGTCCATTCCAACTGGCGGTTTGCAGCTCAATCTCGCCCCGGAGCGGAGGAAAGAGAGGACGTTTGATGTGCTGATCTCGCAATTGGAATCGCTGGCGAGGCACCAACCCGTGGTGTTGATCTATGAGGACATGCACTGGATCGACCCTACCTCATATGAGCTGCTCAATCTGGTTATCGAGCGTACGCGAGATTTGCCTGTTTTGCTGGTCGCCACCTCCCGACCGGAATTCAAGCCGGAGGAATGGGTGGGCTTGGTAAACCTAACCGCCATAAGTCTGAGCAGGTTCGGCGCCGATGAAGCGGCAAGACTGGTCAGGCGGGTCGTCGACAGTTTGCCCCCAAATATCGTGGATGAGATCGTCGAGCGCGCCGACGGCGTACCGCTCTTTGTCGAGGAGTTGACAAAAGCCGTTGCAGAGTCCAGGACGCAAGACCGCGTTACGGCAGTGCCGCACGCGGCTCTGGCGGTCCCGGCTACACTGCACGCCTCCTTGCTAGCGCGCCTCGACCGCCTCGGTCCGGTCGCGAAGGATGTAGCGCAAGTTGGCGCCGCGATCGGCAGAGAGTTCTCCTATCTTTTGCTCGCAGCGGTCGCGGAACGCAATGCGTTGGAATTGGAAACGGCTCTCAATAGACTGACCGAAGCGGGCTTGGTGTTCCAACGCGCAACGACGCCGGATCCCGCCTTCTTCTTCAAGCATGCGCTCGTGCAGGACACGGCTTATGGCACTTTGTTGCGGAGCCGACGACAATCCCTTCATGCCAAAATCGTGGGTGCGCTAGAAACGCAGTTTGCCGAGGCCGCGCTAGCACAGCCCGAGTTGCTCGCGCACCATTGCGCGGAAGCCGGCCTATTCGACAAAGCAGTCGGCTATTTTCTCGCCGCCGGCAAGCGATCTATGGTCCGATCGGCGATGCGGGAGGCAGGAGCACAACTTACGAAAGGCCTCGATCTGTTGTCCGGCTTGCCTGAAGGTCGTCCGCGCCAGCAGCATGAGCTTGAGCTGCGCATCGCGCTTGGTCGGGCACTGATGGCCACACACGGCTGGGCCGCGCCAGAAACAGGCGAAGTCCTACGCCCGGGCGCGCCTGCTCTGTGAGCAATTGGACCAACCACGGCATCTCGGTGCAGCCCTAGCTGGGCAATGGTCGCACGACTTCGGACGAGGCCAGCTTGGGCTGGCGCTCGAGCGGGCCGACGCGCTGTGCCAACTCGGTGAGACGCGCAACGATGCGATATTGATCTCGCTCGGCCGGCTCTCCACCGGGCAAGTCCGTTTTTATCTGGGCGATTTCACACGGGCGCGCGCCGACTTGGAACACAGCCTGGGCCTGTTTGACCCCAAACAGCGTCGCGACTTCCATGCGCTGACAACCGCAGATCCGCACGTCATGACGCTGGTTTACCTGGCCCGGACGCAGGGCTGCTTAGGGTATCTTGCGCAGGCCCAAATCTCGCGGCAGGCTGCACTTGCTGAGGCGCGCCACCTAGAGCACATCTTTACACTGGCTTTTGCGCTGGGCATGGCTTGCCTCGGTGCCTCTTCTGAGGGCAGTGTGATGGCTGCTCTGCAATGGGCAGAAGAATTGCTCGCCCTCACGGCTGAGCATGACTTCCCATTTTGGCGGACGATAGCCGCCATCCACCGTGATTGCTGCCTGGCGATCATGGGGCGGAGCACAGAAGGCTTGCCGCAAATCGCGCAGCACTTTGCGGCCTACCGTAGCATGGGCGGCGTAGTGCATTTGCCGCTTCTTCTCACTTTTCTTGCCGAGGCGTGCGCTCATGCTCGCCTGTCCGCGCAAGGACTCTCGCATCTTTCTGAAGCCGTGGAGATCATGGAAACGACGCAGAGTTGCGCCGCCGAGGCCGAGCTGCATCGAGTTCGCGGAGATCTGCTGTTGCTGCTCGAAGAGCATGCCGCGGCAGAGGACAACTACGCCACGGCACTTGCCGTCGGGCGGCGCCAAAGCGCAAGGCTTTGGGAACTGCGCTCCGCCACCAGCCTCGCCCGCCTGTTGCGCGTCCAAGGCAAATGCTCCGAAGCTAGCGAGCTTCTAACATCCGTTCATGGCTGGTTTACGGAGGGCTTCGACGCTCCGGTCCTTAAGCAGGCGAGCGCGCTCCTCTACGAACTTCAATGCCGATAAGGATATTGGAGGTCGCCGGTCTTGAACTCTGGCGGCCAGAGGATCACTTCCCGGCCGGCGTGCTTGAACTGCTCCAAATCATCGCCAACAATGTCCCGCGCCTGTGTGTAGAGCACGCGCGATTTTGTCCACTCGCCGTCCGGGCCGAATGAAATGTTTCCCATAACTGTACGAAAGGTCGTCTTGTGGATGTAGTCCGCGATTGCCTTCTGATCGAGGCCTTTCGTTGCCGCGACGGCCTCACCCAAAATCTGCATCGCGGCATAAGCGTAAGGCGGTAGATAAAAGCCGAGCGGGTCGGCGCCACTGGCGGCCGCGTCGGCCTGGTACCGTTGCAAGAACTCGTCGATACCCGGGAACATCATGGTCGGCTCGGCTGCCCAGAAGTTGTAATAGACGATGCCGTTGAGCTTGGCGCCAAATTGTTGCTTGAAGGAGGCGTATTGCGGTCCCACCATCCCGCCACCGAACATCTGGGCCGTGAGGCGAAGTTCGCTGACCGCATTGAGGATACCGGCCGTATCGTTCGGGTAGGAGGCGACAAATACTAGATCGGGCCTGCTAGCCTTGATGGACCGCACAATCGGCGTGTAGTCAGTCGTGGTCGGCGGATAGGTCCGGTCGTAAACGATCTTCAACCCGAGTTTCTTGGCATTGTCACGCACTCCCTCTAGCGTGATTTTTGGATACTCAGCGTCGGCACCGGTGATGGCAATGGTCTCCGGCTTGGGATTGATCGTCTTGGCCGCCTCGAAATAGCCCTCCGAAAACGCGTGTTTCGGGTCAGGGCCGGCGGGTCCGATCTGGAAGAGGCGATCGTAGTGAAAATGCTCGTTCACCGCGAGGCCGAATAAGCCCATGAAGACAAGGCCGTGCTGCATGATGATGGGTACAGCTGGCGCCTCAAGATTTGTGCCGTAACCGGACACCACCAGATCCACCTTGTCGAGGTCCAAAAGCTTTGAGTAGATGCCGGGGACCGACGCTGGATTGCTCTGATCGTCGTAGTAAACAAGCTGGACCGGTCGACCCAGCAAGCCGCCGTTCTTGTTCGTATCGTTCGCCCACATCTCGATAGCTATGAGCGCCCCCTTGCCGTTCCCGGCAAGCGGACCGGTGAGCGCGATACCGAATCCGATCTTCAAGGCGTCAACAGCGTGGGCGGATGACATGCTCACAGCGAGAGCTGCCGCCATCATCGTTGCGAGCCTGAACGCGACACGCTTCTGCTCAGCCATGGCGAGTAGTCTACTATTTGCGCCGCCGGCGCCCCAGGGAAAAAGGATCGGTGTGTCACGAACGCACCACCGTACGAAGGAGGTGCGATGCTGTACAACAGATGAGGGCAGGTCCCTCGAAGCCGGCAGTCAGGTGCAGGCTTCAAACCACTGCAAGCTGCGGTCGTCAAGAGCGACCGTGGTGAGCGTTGCAGCAAAAAGCGGGACAAGATCCCATCAAGTACGGTCGGGAGAGGCGAGCGCAAGCAAACCGCTGATGACGTGTCGAAATTCCCTAAGGGATGATGCCACGTATGGTAGCGCAGGGATGCTCATAAAAATACACGCTTATGGTTCGATAAAGTCGCTCGAGGCGGCCCCAGTTGCTACCTATCCGTCGCAACTTATGATACCCACGAACTCGCGCCTGGCGCTCGCTGATTTCCGGTAGCGGACCACAATTACATTGTTTTCTATCGACCGAGCCGCGACGGGATTCTCATCCTGCGCTTGTTGCACAGCGCGCGACATCGAGCTCCTGGTCTGACCTGCGCGGCGGAGTGCGAACGCACGATGCGAGCTCTATATACGAGGACTTACGTTCGTCCTTTGCTGGGCTCACGGAAACGCCGCGCATGGTGGCGGCTCGGCCAACATCTTGTCCCAGCGTACCGGGATAATGCCTTCTCCGGTAAGGCTGCGGCGCAGCAGGAAGAATGACGATCTCGCCTTCAAGTCGCCCCTTGGAGCTGAACAGCGACACCACGAAGCATGCCAGGAGCTTCAGACCATCAATCATCCCGGATCAGATTACCTGATCCGCGGTCGCAAGCCACTCCGGATGAAGTTCTCGGTAAGCGATTACTGGACCGCAAGGACCTGATGACAGGGTGTGAGGATTGCGGGCACGCCCGAGCTTGATTGGTCTTTCCGCTCGCCTCTATTCGAACGCTTTGCCGCCGCGCTTGGCCACGGTTCGCAGCGCGTGGGCGAAGGCGCGAGCGACGGGTTCGAGAATCTCCGGGCCGGTCGTACCGAGATCGTCGGCCGGCGTGTGGAAGAAGCGGTGCTGGCCCGCCAAGCCGAAGAAATTGCGATAGCCCGCTGCCTTCACATTGCGCAATTCGCCGATCGCCTGCTTCTCCGCAACGAAGCGCGCGGCGTCGATCGCGCCGAAGCTCTCGTCGGCGAGCGCCACGGAGGACGGGCTCAGCACAAAGACGCGGCCGGAAGCGCCAACCGCTCGCTTCGTCGCAGCCGCGCCCGGTTCGTTCGTCCAGTCGTAGCAGGCGTTGTACGATCCGAAATGGATCCAGGCCAAGGTATCCTTGGGCTCCGGCGCGCCGTGCTTGAGGAAAACCTCCATGCCGCCGTGACCGATTTCGTGACCGGCCGTGGCCACGAACACGAAATCAGCCCGGGGTCTTCTCCGCGGCGACGGTGCGGGCAAGCGCGAGGAAATTGGCGATTCCCGCCCGCGTTCGCAGACGCAGCCATACCAGCCCGTCATCGGCGTCGAGACCGACAAGCGTCGACCCCTGGCCATCGCCCAGATGGGCGACAACGTTGCGGCCGGCGACGCCGCGCTCGTAGCGACCGGCAACCGCGAGCGTCACCGGCGCACCGGCGCTGATCGCGCGCTCGAAAGCGGTTTTATCCTTGGCGGCGACGACCATGACCGGGACCGGCCAGGGCTCGTCTTCCTGCGTGACGTTGTAGGCGAAGCGGTCTTCGGCGGGATTGCAGATGACGAGGGGAATTGCCGCCGGCCCGCGTGCTGCCGCCTCGCGGATCGCGGCGCGATGGGCCGGGCCGAGATAGGCCCCGCGGTCGTGGGGCAACGCGATCCAGAAGATCTTTTCGGCGGCCTCGCCGTCGCGGACCAGCGGCGCCGTCAGACGGAACGCCGCCTTGTCCTCGGGCGGCCACCAGAAGGGCGTCGCCTCGATCTCGTCGGCGCCGACGAGGACCGTCGCCCGCTCGACGACGTATTGGCGACCCAGCACGACAGGCTGAAATTCGACGCCAAAGCCGACCGCCCGAAGCTCACCGGCGATCCAGTCGGTCGTGCCTCGGTCGCCCGGCGACCCGAAGCGGTGCACGCCGAAGGACGCGTACTGCGCAACGTCGGCGAAGAGCCGCGCTCCGCCGAGAAAATCGTCGGCGCCCCCGGCCGCACCGCTGCACATGGCCACCATCCCTGCCATCGTCCGCGCATTCTACTGATACTCCGGACCTGGCGGCGGCGAAGGGGCATATCCTTGCCTGCGTCGCCGCACAAACGGCCGCAGGCGGCGCTCCAGCGTTACCCCAACCGTTACCCCGATCGTGATCTGTCGGCCAAGCACTCTTGCTAAGTATTTGATTTATTTGGTAGCGGGGGAGGGACTTGAACCCCCGACCTTGGGATTATGATTCCTCTAACGACATAATTATTTCAATAACTTAGCTCAACTTTGTTGCAGCCTTGTTGCACTCCCGGACAAGGGGAACATTTGCAACATAATGGGAGCCGTTGCAAGACGCTGCGACTGCAGGAGGCGTTATGGCAACGGTTCGCAAGCGGACCTGGACCTCGGGCGGCGCGAGCAGATAACGAACCTGCAAATCTCCCTCCGCGAAGCACGTAGTCGTCCTTGACTTGGGGCGGTCGGAGCCCCGATTGCGAAAGCCTCCCGCGCACACAGTCAGTCGCAAAGGGAGGTTGTGCGCGAACCATTGGAGGAAAGACGGTGCGAGGGAAGCCGCGTTGGTTAACGAACATTATGAACTTGACGAACATTACGACATGGCCCAAGTTAACGAGCTGAATCGAGGCGGGCAGAGCTGGAGGTGCGGCGTGGCAATGCGGCGAAAGGTAAGGACGTTCCGAAGCAAGGCCAAGAAGGCAAGATCCGGCGCGCCGGCGCGGCTAGGGAAGGCCAATCTGACTTCCAGGCGGGCGACTACGCTTGTGGCGAAACCGTCGGTCGCCAAGCAGGTCAGTCGCAACCCCAAAGCGTTTAAGACCTTGTTAGCAGAGATGGGCCGGGCCATAGCGGCCTCGGCGCGGGGAATCTCGTCGGAACTGGTGGTGAATGTGCGTCCCGGGAATCCATACCCAGAGATCGAAATCATCAAGGGCAGCGGCGACGATGATGGCGTCTCCGATCTCGGGCAGGCTCTCGCGGAGGCGCGGGAGCGGGGACAGAGGCTCGTGGCCGAGATCCTGAGCGCGGATGACATGCTCTCGTCTGATGCTTTTGCCGACCGGATCGGGATCAGCCGGCCCGCGATCCACGGCAAGCGCGAGCGGCGGGAAGTCCTTGGCCTCCGGGGCCCGAAACGAGGCGTCCAGTTTCCATCATGGCAGCTCGATGAGCACGGCCAGTTGTTCCTCGCCGACGTGCTGCCGAAGCTCTTCGCACGGCTCGGCGACGAATGGGCGGTCTACCGCTTCCTCACGCAGGTTCACCCGGAATTCGGCGGGACTAGGACGGCGCTGGAGGCTCTGAAGAGAGGCGAAATCGAACCGGTGCTCGAGGCCGCGGAGAACATCGCGTCTGGCACCTTCAGCTGACATCCGATGTTGCCGCCGCCGGACTATGCGTCATCGAAGCCGATTACTTCGACGCTTCGCAGCCAGCGTTTCTTTCGGATCTATCGGCAGGGTCGGACGTCGCTCGGTTTTGGATATGGTTGTAGCCGATTCAGCGACCCGCGCTCGCCGCCGCGGTTCGGCGTCGCTTACTTCGGCGCTAGTATTGAAGTCTGTTTCGTCGAAGCGCTCATTCGCGATCGGCGAAACGGCCTTAATGGTCCCCTGCTGATGACACAGACTGAACTCGATCAGTTCGTCTGTGCTGAGGTTCAAGTCGTTTCCGATCTCGTGGCGATTGATCTCGTCGGACGCAATGTCGTGCGGAACAACGTGGATACCGATGTGGTCGGTGCCTCCGACCAAACGCTCGCGAGGCAATGGTCGGTCGCTTTCCATGAACATCCTGACAACATGGACGGTGTGGTCTACGACAGCCGCCTCATCGGCAAGATCTGTCTTGCGATCTATAACCGAGGGCTGCCTCGGCTGAAATCCGCGATCGAGAAGCCGCTGCTGCAGTGGCGCAGACACATGGCGCACATCATCAGGACATATCAGATTGCGATCGTGCCTTGAGCGCGACCGATGTGCGGGGGAGGATGCTTCGCCCAAGGAAAAGATGGGTGTCCCTACCGTAAATCAAACCCGGACGTATAGAACCGTGCCGGAAAACGGATCCTCGGCAAGCGTGTGGGTGGCGAATTGGCAAATTTTAGCGTGAATTGCCGTTATGGTGCAGTCTTGTGCAGATTGGCCGTCGTGATAATTTCAACTCATGCGCGATCTGCTCCTCCTGGCGATCCATCTGCTCGTTACCCTGGCGAAATTCCTCGGCCCGGGCGGCGTGCGCCGGGTCGCAGCTGAGTCTCTCTTGCTCAAGCATCAACTCCTGATCAGCAATCGCTCCCGACAGCGTGCGCCGAATCTGACCATGCTCGATCGCCTTGTGCTCGGGCTGACCACCCTCTTCGTGAGCCCACGTCGCATCCCGAAGCTATCCGCGAGTCTCAAGCCAGCTACGCTATTCAAGTTCCACAAAGCGTTAGTCCAGCGAAAATACCGTCTGCTGTTCTCCTCTTCATACCGAAGACGAAAGCCTGGCCCGAAAGGCCCTTCCGCGCAACTCATCGCGGCCATCGTCGAGATGAAGCACCGCAATCCGAAGTTCGGTTGTGTCCGCATCGCCCAACAGATCGCTCACGCCTTTGGCGTCGAGATCGACAAAGATGTCGTGCGCCGCGTGCTTGCCAAACACTTTCGACCCGAGCCCGGTGCCGATGGTCCGTCCTGGCTGACACTCATCGCTCACGCGAAGGACAGCGTCTGGAGTATCGATCTGTTCCGCGTTGAATCCATCCTCCTGCGCAGCCATTGGGTGATGCTGGTCATGGACCTCTTCACTCGTCGCATCATCGGGTTTGGCACCGCCCCCGCATGCATTGATGGCGTGTCGGTGTGCCGCATGTTCAATTGCGCCACCGCCGGGCAACCCAAACCGAAATACCTCAGTACCGACCACGATCCGCTTTTTCGCTTTCACCGTTGGCTCGCCAACCTGCGCGTGCTGGAGGTCGAGGAGATCAAGTCGGTTCCGTACGCTCCGGTCTCTCATCCGTTCGTCGAACGGCTGATCGGAACGATCCGGCGTGAGTACCTTGATCGGGTATTTTTCTGGAACGCCGTGGACCTCGCGCGCAAGCTGAACGAATACAAGCACTATTACAACGCGTATCGCGTCCACCGCTCGCTCGGTGGCACGACGCCCGCGCAATGCGCCGGCGCATCCTCAGCTGCTCCTGCCTCGCTTGATCGTCACGCGTGGCGACAGCATTGCCGTGGTATGTTTCAGACTCCTATCGCCGCTTGACTAATATTTCGCCACCCACAGGTAAATCCGGCCGTGAAGTCGGGTTGACGCGATGCATCGCCGCGGCCCGTCGAGGCAAGAGGCCAAAAGACGAGATCGCTCGAGCGCTATTAGGCTCGAAGCCATCGAAGTGGCCTGTCCAGTCTGCTGTGGCCTCAGGGAGGTAGTTGGCTCTGGCGGCGTGAAGATCCAGATTCCGCGGTGCTTACCGGATGGGTACCTGGCGGCTACCCCCGCGCTACCTGAACCTCGCGCTGCACGCTTGCCATAGCGCGTGGCGGTGCCTTCGCAGTCATTCGCGCGGACTTGCTCACTAAAACGGGTCTTCGTGAAAGTAGTGTGGGTAGTTTTGAGGCTGAACGGGGCCGAAAACTAGCGCCAGCGGCCGCTTTCCAGCGGTTGAAGGGGGCTGGAATTCGCGCATGATGTTTGGATGGCAAATCCATCGAAGCGAAAGCGGCGACTGTGGGACGCGTACGCGTTCCCGGGATTTCGACCACAACCGACAGTGCAAGGCATCTTTGGCGACCCGGGGGCCCGTGTCATCACCCTCACTCGACGCTCAAAAAAACACGGTGCGGCTCGTGCGGCCGAGCGCGGATGGGTTGGTACGACCGGACCGTGCGCCGGGTGCGCGATCTTTCGTGCGGCGACACGCGGGTATTTCTTGAATTTGCGGTTCGGCGCGTCGCTTGTCGGGCTTGTGGCAGGGTGAAGCGCGAACGGCTCGCTTTTCTGGCGGACAATCCGCTCTACACCAAGCGCTTTGCCTACTTTGTCGGCCGGCGCTGCCGGCAGGCAACGATCAAGGACGTCGCCAAGGAGCTCAAGCTCGATTGGCACACGGTCAAAGAGCTGGACAAGCAATACATGGCGGCGCAGCTGGCCCGCGTTGGCAAGCCGGGACCCAAGGTCATCGGCCTCGACGAAATCTCGATTCGCAAAGGCCAGATCTACCGGATCGTGGTGAGTGATCTGATTCGCCGCCGGCCGATCTGGTTCGGCGGCACCGACCGCTCCGAGGCCAGCATGGACCGGTTCTATGATTGGCTGGGCCCGGGGAAGAGCCGCGGTATTCGCTTGGCGGTGATGGACATGTGGAAGCCGTTTCGCAACGTGGCGGCCACCCGCGCGCCGCAGGCAGCGGTTCTGTTCGACAAGTTCCACATCATGCGCCACTTGGGTGAGGCGCTCGATCACGTCCGCAAGAGCGAGTACGGCCGGCTCGCCGGCCGCAATCGACGCTACATCAAAGGGCAGAAGTACACGCTGCTGTCGCGTCGTGCGAACCTTTCCTTGGACGGCAAACGAGCGCTGAAGGTGTTGCTGGCCGCGAACAAGCGGCTCAACACCGCCTATCTGCTCAAGGAGTCCTTCGGCCAGCTCTGGAGCTACGAACGCGAAGGTTGGGCGCGCCGCTTCTTCGAGAACTGGCGGGCCAGCCTCAAGTGGCAACGTCTGAAAACCTATGAGAAGTTTGCCGCGATGATCGATCGCCATTGGGACGGTATCGCCGCCTATTGCAAGCCGGAGAACAAAGTCTCGCTGGGCTTCGTCGAAGGCCTGAACAACAAGATCCGTGTCATCCAACGTCGCGCCTACGGCATACGCGACGAGGAATATTTGCGGCTCAAGGTCCTGACCTGCATGCTCCCCGAGCTCTGAAAATAACGTGACGCGCTTTTTGAGGGCGCTCCCGATTACACGTTCACGACCTGGCCAACGAGAACTGCGGAAAGTCGGCCCGCCTGCCTTCAATTGGCGCAGGGTGCTCGGACGCGTCAAAGGGTGGGTCCTCGCCATGCTCGCTTTCGCTGCGCGTGGCTCCGGTCCCGCTTCGCGCCTTTGACCCGCCCTGCGCGCCCAGCGATCCTGGACGCAGGTCGGCTCCGAGGAATGGTCCTTTCAGTCTCACCAAGGAATGTTGATTGGCAACGACTACCGTTCTGCTTGAGCCGATCAATCGTCAAACCTTGTCCGCGTTGCGCTCAGTTCACGTGCTCGCACTGAAAACGTCAAAAATCACCCACACAACTCCGCGAAGAGCGACTAAAACATTTAGACGAGCCAGATGGCGAGCGCGAGTAGGGTAAGGGCGGCAGGGTCTACCGTTACTCCTGCTTCACAGGTGTAAACGGAATCTCGATGGTCTTGCGGCCCTTGGCTTCGGCCGCTATCGCGATGCCTTCGAGCCGCTCTAGCTCGGCGAGGCTGAGGCTGTTGAAGTTGATGACGGTGGGCGCCAATGGCTGGCCATCCCTGCCGGTCAGTTCGCGCTTGTTGGTGAACGCCTCGCCGGCTTCCTTCGCGGCTTGCTCCAAGAGCCGCGCAACCGCATCGGCGAGTGGCACATTGGGCTTCGCATCCTCTTCGAGCTTTCGCACAAGCTTGGTAAGCTTGCGCATGCGGATCACCTTGTGACTAAGGTCCACATCGTTGAGCGCCGCCAAGCATTCGGCGCGGGCGGAGTCGAAGAGCGTGCGCCACTTCTTCGCCAAGCCCTGCGCCTTGGACGCCGCGCAAGTCGGGTCGTAGTGCTCGACGGTCTGACGCACGATATCTATGCCGAATTTCTCCTTGATCGCCTCGATGATGGTCTTCGGCGAATCGAAGAAAGCCACTGAACGCACGATAAAAGCTTGCACTTCGTCGGTTAGCCGGGCGCGCGGCATAGCA
The DNA here is from genome assembly GCA_963720115.1 of uncultured Alphaproteobacteria bacterium. GTDB lineage: Bacteria > Pseudomonadota > Alphaproteobacteria > Rhizobiales > Xanthobacteraceae > BOG-931. Next base: position 162,683 of record CAVREN010000023.1, on the reverse strand, counting down.
GCCTCGATTTGGCATAGACTAGCATAGATCGGAGACTATGCGCGGATTCGCCGATTAGCAATCCGGAAGGCGCATCGCCAATCAGTTCGAACTCAGAAACAGTGTCACGATTAGACAGTTCATGACAGCCTCCAAACGTTGGCTAATTGCGTAAGCTTCTGGTCCCAAGGCTGCGTAGCATTGAGTGCGAGATGTATGTGTAGCCGCCACTCACGAGTGACGCGGTGAAGAACCCCACGACGCGAATTGGCTGCTGATCATCGCAGCACTCCAATGGCAAGGTCGCGAAAAACGGCGATAGGCGCTAGCTGCTTGCCGCTTTCTTCACGTAGACCCTGCACCAACCCGCCGGACTGACGTCGCCCTCGACGACCTTGCACGAAGATGGCGGTTGGAATTCGGAGCAGTTATCGCAGCGCTGCGCGCCCTTTGGCGTGTCTTGGTAGCCGACAAGCTTCTGCGTCGGCTTGGCCTCCGCGCGGTTCACCGTGACCGTCGTACCGAGGATGGCAGCGCCACCGGCGGCGAACCCGACGTTCCGCAATAGGGAGCGGCGAGAAAGCTGTGACGTACTCTTGATTCGTCTTTCATTGGCTTCTCCGTTGAGGGGACTGGGGGTCTCAATGTCGAGAAGCGCACCCAGTCCTTACTCCTTCAGCGCGTCCTTGAGACCGCCGATAGCATTCTGGACCTTGCCTTCGACTTTGTCGGCCTTGCCGTCGGACTGTAGCTTCGCATCGCCTACCGCCTTGCCAACGGCCTCCTTGACCGAGCCCTTGATCTCTTTCGCTGCTCCCGCGATCCGATCCTTATCCATCACTACATGCTCCTACAGTGGACATAAATCCCGTGCATCATTGAGACCGTATCAGGACGGTGATGGCGGCGGCAAACTCGGAAAGTACTCAGAACCTTTGCAATGCCACGGCTATGTGCCCAACTGCAATGTTGTCGCTGCGCATAATTCTGGGTCACGGAAAGCGTGTGGCCTGCCGTGGTGTGGTCCTAGGAAACACATCGCAGGCGGTATCTTCGCCAGAATGGCCTGAGATACTGGCGGTGTCCCGCCGAGGCCCAAGGTGTCGCGGTCGATGGCGATCTCTACATCGAGCGTCGTGTCTTGGATCAGGCACTTGACGGCCCGTTCCAATGCGCGTTGGATGAAGCTCCGATTTACATTCGCCGGGCGGTCGCTCTGCCAGGTATAGAGCGCCTGGCTTTGCCGCGGGGCGCAAAAGGCGGGTTTTCTACACAAGAATGCGGGCCCAGTCATCGAAAAGACTTATAGCCGCCCGAAGAGCACCGTGCTCTCGTGGAAGTTCGCTGCGGATTCCGATCAACGGTCACCTACGTGAGTGCCGCGCGCTTCACCGGGAAGGGTCGTGCCCATGCTGCGATATCGCTTTCATCTCCTGACCTCGGGCGGCCGCCTCTCGCATACTGCGCGTTCCGAGTTCGACAATGACGACCACGCCGTCGTGTTCGCCGACGGTCTTCTCCGCGCTGCGGAACCTCAAGTCACATCGGTCGAGGCTTGGCAGGAGTCCAATTTGTTGTACCAACGCGAACGAAGGTGACTGACCACGGTGACGCCGGCGAGGTGTTCGACGAGATCGACGAGCGGTGCCGGAAGGCGGAACCGAGGCACAGCCGGCGCTTGGCCGACACAATTGATACCGCCGCCCCCGCTGTAGGGCGCAAATACTCTGTCCGAAGCGTCATGCCGCCAGATGATAGACGTGATGCAGGCCGCCAAGCACGGGCTCCCGGATGACCTCAGCATCGGGCGCTTTGCATATTGGTAGATCGAGTGCGCATGGCGCACGCTGACCGATCGCGCGGTGTGGGCGCCAGCGATTGAAATACCGCACATATTCCGCCAGCACCGCCCGCAGATGGCACTCATTGAAGATGAACATGTAGTCCAAGCACTCTCTGCGCAGCGATTTCACCCAGCGCTCGGCGATCGAGTTTGCTTGTGGCGACCTGAACGGCGTGCGGATCTGGGTGATCCCGAGGGCCCTGTACCTTTTCGTGGCTGGTCTCGGAGTAGACTGGCGTTGCCGGGTCGGCCTGTCGAGAGCAACCGCGAGAGCCTGCGCCTTGAGCGCCTGGTGAGGACCTGTGCCTCGGCAGGTCGGCCGCGACGGAAGTCCAGTGGGAGGTTGCGCCCTCGAGCGCCAGTACAGGGATCGACGAGCGTCGCGGCTCGGCTCGGTTTTCTCAAGGAGATCGGAGCCATGAGCGAAGAGATACGATGGTTTTGCGGGTTCGACTGGGCGTCGGAGAAGCATCACGTGTGCCTGCTCGACGCGGCGGGCGAGTTGCTTGGCGAGGGCGATGTCGGGCATGGCGGCGCCCTAGCACCAGCAGTTGCTGTCGCAGGCAAATGTTCTCCACCACCAAGGACGCCCGCAGCCTGAAACAGGCCGCAATCCCCCACCCGAGCCACCGAAGCATCGGCCCCTCCCCGTTCTTTCTCCAGAAGCAGGAGCCTAGCTGGCCGAGAGAAGACAATGGCCTTGAGATTTTTGCGCCCCACACCCGGCGCCCGTGGTAACGTTGGAGTTGCTTGGACCCGCAGCGGTGGGAGCGTGGGCGATGGCGACGAAGCAGCAGGACGAATACCTCAAAACCGCGTTCGGCATCGACGCGGCGCAATATCGCGCCGGCGGAGCCGCGGTGGCCAAGCAGGCAGCGCCGATGAAGGAGGAAACGCCGGCCGCGAAAAAGCCAGCGAAGCCGCTAGCCCGGGACCTCGACGAGCCGCCGGCGCCCCCGTCCGGAGTGGCGCTCGCCGGCCCGGGCAACCCCGGAGCGACGCGCGACTTCCCACCCGCGTCCGACGACACCGATGCCGACAAGCCGAAGATGCCCAAAGACGCGGCGATGATCAACCCGCAGGACCTGGTGAAGCTCAGGGCCGGGCTTGCCGGCATCGAGCGCGAGATGAAGGACGGGGTCGCGCGCCAGCAGGAGATCGCGGCCGAAGCCAGGAAGGCGAATGTCGACCTCACCAAAACCGACGCCATCGCCAAAGTCGGTGCGCGCCTCGGCGCCGCCCTCACTCCGGCGGAGCACCGCAACTTCAACACGGCGCTAACGGCGGTGCAGAAGACCGCGGAACGCATCCACGAGCTGCTCGACGAAGCCGACGAGGCGAAGCAGCACCTCGCCAATTACCGCGCGCTGAAACTCGAGGAGGTACCCGCCGCTGAAAAGGAGGAGAAGGAGGAATTCGAGAAGAAAGGCAAGGTAGCCTCCACCATCTACGATACTGCGGTGAACTCGCTGAAGGCGGTGGTCGACTTCGTTACCGGCGACGTGGTCAAATACCCCGGCTGGATCGTTGCTCAGATGAGTGCTGAAATCGCCGGTGGCGACGTGGTAAAGGATCGCATCGAGGCCAGTTTCAAAGAGATCGAGAAGGAGCAGGCCGATATCACGAAGGGGCTCAACGACGTGGTGAGCCAACTCAATAAGTTCAAAGCGGCGGAAATCAAGACGTTCGTCACGACCCTGCAGAACCTTGGGAAGGCGCTGAAGACGCAGTTCGACTTCCTCAAGGGTGACATCGAGAACATGGGCGACCTGATCCGCGACCTCGGCGACGCGCACAAGGGCGACGTCGGCGATTTCGCTCCGCTTCTCTCGGTCTATCGGAAGATCAGCGAGGCCGACGCGCTGCTCTCCAAGGTCGATGCCGTCGCCCAGCGCAACGGCGCGCTCACCGACAAGCGCTGGCCCGGCGTGCTGGTGCCGCTGGGCACGCGCGATAAAAATCCTTTGAAGTCTGGCGAGAACGGGGTGGCGCTCGTCTACCGCAATGGCAGCACGAACTACTTCATCGTCACGACGCCTAGCGCCACCTTCGCCAACGGCGATGCGGCCCCAAAGGCGCTCGAGAAGCTCGCCGACGACTATAAGGCGTTTCAGCCCGCGCGTGACGCCTACGCCCAGGTGAAGCCGCTCGCCGAGCAATGGGGCAAGGCGTTCTCGACCGGCATGGACGGGCCAGCAAAGCACTGAGGGCAAAGCCTGGGCGCTTCTCATCGCCGGTGCGTCAGCCGCGCCGTGCTGCCTCAATCGCGGCGACGTCGATCTTCTTCATGCCCATCATCGCCTCAAACGCCCGCTTGGCTTCGGCGCCGCCAACGGCCAACGCCTCGGTCAACACCCGCGGCGTGATTTGCCAGGAGATGCCCCATTTGTCCTTGCACCAGCCGCACGCGCTCTCCTGGCCGCCATTGCCGACGATGGCGTTCCAGTAGCGGGAAGAATCGGGGTCAGAGTTGATTTAATTGTCGATTAGTTGGGGCGCAAAATGAAGGATGCAGAAAGCGATAGATTGGTGATGCTGCTCAGCACCGACTGGTTTTTTGAGCACTGGGCTGTCGCTGGATTAACCGTGGACCGCCAAAAGAGGGAATGCGTAAGGGACGGTAGCCGCGAAATCGTTGAGACTCTTATCGGCGGGGCATCAGAGTATTACCTGTGAAGTGGGCCCCGAATTTGGGACCTGTCCCTGCCGAGAACTTCATCCGGAGTGGCTTGAACTCGGGGATGGGATAATCTGATGCGGGATGATCGATGGTCTGAAGCTCCTGGGGTGCTTGGTGGTTCATGCCGAGCGCCGGACTATGCCGAGGCGGTGGCCATGGAGCGCACTTACAGCTGATTTGCGGGTCTTCGGCTCGGCATAGTTTTCTTCCTCTCCCGGGTATCTCGGAGGGGGGAGAGCACATGACGACGAGTACATATTTCAACAACGCCGCGGCCTTGCGGCGGCTGCATGAAGGCCCATTGAGCGCTCATGTTGATCTATACGCAGTGCGGTTGCTCAAGGAGGGTTATCGCCAGCAGAGTGGGTGGCGCTGTCTTCACGTCGTCGGTGATTTCAGCCGCTGGCTGGCGCGCAAGAACCTCGGTCTTCGTGACATAGACGAACAGACAGTGGAGCGGTATCGGCAGTTTCGCGCTCGATATCGGTACCAGTACGCGAGTGATCGGCATGCGCTGACACGGCTCCTGGCGCTACTGCGTGAAGTCGGCGCAATCACCCCACGGCTACCTGTCGAGCCAACTCCGCACGAGCAAATAGCCGAAGACTTTCAGCGCTATCTATCTCGGGAACGCGAACTCACGCAGGTCACGATCATTCGTCACCTGCCCGTCATTCGCCGCTTCCTGGGAGAGTCGTGTGCCGGTGGAGCGCATTGCCTCTCGGAGCTTACCCGGGCGGACGTCACCGGATTTGTCGAGCGCCATGCTCGAGATCGCAGCCCGGACTCAGCCAAGAGCATGTGCTGGACGCTTCGCGCGTTCTTGAGGTATCTCCAGTATCGAGGGCAGATCGCCATCGATCTTGCGAGCAGTGTACCCACCGTCAGGCGGTGGAGATTCGGCTCGCTCCCCACATATCTGTCTCCTACACAGGTCCAGCAGGTTCTCGATACCTGTGATCGGCGAAGCGCGATCGGCCAGCGGGACTATGCAATCCTGATGAGCCTCGCCCGCCTCGGACTGCGGGCGAACGATTGCGACCTTGAGCCTCAATAACCTGGATTGGCGGTCTGGGGAGTTGACAGTTCGCAGCAAGGGCGGTGGAGGAGCCCGACTACCGTTGCCCCCGGATGTGGGCAAAGCCATTGCGGCCTACCTCCAACACGGTCGCCCGCAATCCGACAGTCGCCGGGTATTCCTCCGGAGCAGGGCGCCGCACGTCGGCTTCGCATCGTCTGCAGCCATTTCAATAGTCGCCAAGCTGGCGCTGAAGCGCGCTGGCATCGATGGCGTTGCGCACAAGGGCGCGCATCTATTCCGGCACAGCCTTGCCACAGCCCTGCTTCGCGCTGGAGCCTCGTTGACGGAGATTGGCCAGGTTCTGCGCCATCAAGATCATGACACGACGCGGATCTATGCGAAGGTGGACATTGATGCGCTCCGCCGGCTCGGACTTCCATGGCCGGGAGGTGCGCGATGATCTCCCTCCGATCGGCTCTTGCGCGGTACGTAGCCATGCGTCGCGGCCTGGGCTTCAAGTTTCAGCAGCAGGAGAAGCGGCTAACCAGCTTTGTCACATTTATGGAAGAACGTGGCACCTCCATCATCACGACCAAGCTCGCCCTCGAATGGGCGACCCTGCCGCCGGACCGACACCCGACCTGGGGACTGCGCCTCACCGACGTCCGCGGGTTTGCGCGTCATTTGTGCAGCGTCGAAGCGCGAACGGAAGTGCCTCCACCGGGGATTTTCCCCTGTGGGTGGCGAAATATTAGTTAAGCGGCGATCGGAGTCTGAAACAGACCACGGCAATGTTGCCGCCAAGCGTGACGATTAAGCGAGGCAGGAGCAGCTGATGTTGCGCCGGCGCATTCCGCGGGCGTCGTGCCACCGAGCGAGCGGTGGACGCGATACGCGTTGTAATAGTCCTCGTATTCGTTCAGCTTGCGCGTCAGGTCCACGGCGTTCCAGAAAAATACCCGATCGAGGTACTCACGCCGGATCGTTCCGATCAGCCGTTCGACGAAGGGATGCGAGACCGGAGCGTACGGAACCGACTTGATCTCCTCGACCTCCAGCACGCGCAGATTGGCGAGCCAACGGTGAAAGCGAAAGAGCGGATCGTGATCGGTACTGAGGTATTTCGGTTTGGGTTGCCCGGCGGTGGCGCAATTGAACATGCGGCACACCGACACGCCATCAATGCATGCGGGGGCGATGCCAAACCCGATGATGCGACGAGTGAAGACGTCCATGACCAGCATCACCCAATGGCTGCGCAAAAGGATGGATTCAACGCGGAAGAGATCGACACTCCACACGCTGTCCTTCGCGTGAGCGATGAGTGTCAGCCAGGACGGACCATCGGCACCCGGCTCGGGTCGAAAGTGTTTGGCAAGCACGCGGCGCACGACATCTTTGTCGATCTCGATGCCAAAGGCGTGAGCGATCTGCTGGGCGATGCGGACACAACCGAACTTCGGATTGCGGTGCTTCATCTCGACGATGGCCGCGATGAGTTGCGCGGAAGGGCCTTTCGGACCAGGCTTTCGTCTTCGGCATGAAGAGGAGAACAGCAGACGGTATTTTCGATGGACTAACGGCTTGTGGAACTTGAATAGCGTAGCCGGCTTGAGAACTCGCGGATAGCTTCGGGATGCGATGTGGGCTCACGAAGAGGGTGGTCAGCCCGAGCACAAGGCGATCAAGCATCGTGAGATTCGGCGCACGCTGTCGGGAGCGATTGCTGATCAGGAGTTGATGCTTGAGCAGGAGGAACTCAGCTGCGACCCGGCGCACGCCGCCCGGGCCGAGGAATTTCGCGAGGGTAACGAGCAGATGGATCGCCAGGAGGAGCAGATCGCGCATGCGTTGAAAATTATCATGCCGGCCAATCTGCACAAGACTGCACCATAGCGGCGATTCTCGCCAAAATTTACCAATTCGCCACCCACAGGACTTGAAGCGGCACTTGCGGTCCCACTCAAAGTGGCCGCGATGAAATGGGCTCCCGTTTCGACCGTCGACCGCTCCCGGCATTGCGCTCAAGGCTCTTTCAAAGAATCGGGATAAAGCCCCTTGTTTTTGTTGTTCGATCTTGGTCAGCAGTGTTTTATGCCCAACATCTACACCGCCGTCACTCGGCAAGCTACGCAGTCTACTCGAATTCGTATTTCCGCTGATGACCCACATCGGAGATGCACAGCGACGGGCTCGCGGCCCTTGAACGCGGCCTATCGACACAAGACCGGGCAGCAAGATACGATGAGGCCGCCGGTCCCCGGGCGCTATGGGGGCCAAGATAGGACAAAATAGGTTTGTTTGGCTCTTCGCGTGAGCGGGGCACGGACAATTTGGCATTTGCCGGACAGACGCCGAAGGGGAAGCGCAAGCATTCACCACGTAAGGTGAAGGCGGCAAGACCTACGAATCAAGCTGACGACCTGAAGGACGAAAACGCCGCACTCAAACGCGAGCTCGCCGAGGCGCGCGAATACCAGACCGCCACCAGCGACGTGCTCAACGTGATCAGCCGCTCGAGCTTCGATTTTCACCCGATTCTGGAAACACTCGTAAAGGCCGCGGCGCGGCTGTGCAACACCGAGATGGCAATCATTTTTCGCCGCTATGGCGCGGTGTATCGGGTTGGTGCAGCGGTCGGATTCTCGTCCGATTTCATGGAGTTCGTCAGATCCCATCCGCTCCACGTCGATCGGGGAACGATGACCGGCCGCGTCGCGCTCGAAAAGCGGATCATCCACGTCGAAGACGTGGCGGCCGATCCCGAGTATCGGCTTCCTGAGGTGATCACGCTCGCCGGGCAGCGCACGGCGCTGGGCGCCCCGCTGTTGCGCGAAGGCGACGTGATCGGCGTCATCGTGTTGGCGCGTCAGCGGGTCGAGCCGTTTACGGAGCGACAGATCGAGCTCGTTCGCACCTTCGCCGACCAAGCGGTGATTGCCATCGAGAACGCACGACTCATTTCCGAAACGCGCGAGGCCCTGGAGCAGCGGACGGCCACTGCCGAGGTGTTGCAGGTCATCAATTCCTCGCCGGGCAACCTCGCGCCGGTGTTCGAGGCGATGCTCGAAAAGGCGTTGCGGCTCTGTGATGCTTCGTTCGGCACAATGCAGCGAAACGAGGGTGACCATTTTCACATGGTAGCGTGCCGCAACGTGCCGCCGCCCTTTGAGGACTTCTTGACCCGGCCGATGCGAGCCCTTACTGGCGGGGCGCTAGATCGCGTTCTTCGCGGGGAAGCGTTCGTGCAAATTGTTGATGTTCGGGATGGCGATCTGAGCACCGCCGGACGCCGAGCGCTGGTGGAATTGGCGCAGGCGCGGACGGTGTTGTGGATACCTTTGCGCAAGGAGAGCGCCGTGCTCGGGGCGTTCGTGATCTACCGCGCGGAGGTCCGGCCCTTTACCGATAAGCAGATTGCGCTGTTGCAGAACTTCGCCGCGCAAGCTGTCGTCGCCATGGAAAATGCGCGCCTGCTCGGCGAATTGCGCGAGCGCACCGACGATCTAGAGGAATCGCTCGAATACCAAACCGCGACCAGCGATGTGCTTCAAGTAATCAGCCGCTCGACGTTTGACCTCCAGCCGGTGCTCGACACGCTGATCGAGACCGCCGGGCGGCTGTGCAACAGCGACGGCGGGGGTCTGGCGATCCGCGATGGCGAGGTCTTTCGCTATGTCGCGTTCCAGGGCGCAACCGAAGAGTTTCGGAACTTCCTGCGGCAGCGGACATTTACCCCCGGTCGCGGCACCGGCACCGGGCGCGTCTTGCTCGAAGGCAAGATCGTGCATATCCCCGATGTCGCCGCCGATCCCGATTTCGCGATGCGCGAAATGGTGACGCTCGGCGACTGGCGCACATATTTGGGCGTTCCCCTTCTGCGCGAAAGAACCGTGGTCGGCGTGATCACGCTGAACCGCCGGCGCGCCGAGCCGTTCACCGAACGGCAGATCGAGCTGGTGCGCACCTTCGCCGATCAAGCGGTGATCGCGATGGAGAATGCCCGCCTGCTCGGCGAATTGCGGGAGCGCCAGGCCGATCTCGCCCGCTCAGTCAATGAGCTTACCGCGACCGGCGACGTGCTCAAGATCATCAGCCGCTCATCGGTCGATCTGGAGATGGTTCTTGACACGTTGGTCGAGCGGGTGGCGCGCCTCTGTCGCGCCGATCACGCGCTCATGTTCCGGCGGCGCGAGGAACTGTATCATCTGTTCGCATCGCGCGGCATTACCGCGGAGGCAAAGGATTTCTTTCTCGCTCATCCGTTTGCGCCTGGGCGTGAGACTATAACCGGCCGCGTGGCGCTGGAGCGTCGCGCGATCCACATTCCCGATGTTTTGGCGGACTCGGAATACACCTACAGGTCACCGACGTTCACCGGCACGCGCACGTCACTCGGTATTCCCCTGCTGCGCGAAGAGGCGCTGGTCGGCATTTTCGTCATTGCGCGCACGCGCGTCGACCCTTTCACTGCCAAAGAGATCGAGCTTGCCACCAGCTTCGCAGATCAAGCGGTGATTGCGATCGAGAACGCGAGGCTCTTTGAGGAGTTGCGCGAGCGCACAGGTGATTTGCAGGAGTCGCTCGAATATCAGACCGCCACGAGCGACGTGCTTAAGGTCATCAGCCGCTCGACTTTCGATCTGCAACGAGTGCTCGACACACTAGTTCAGACAGCGGCAGAGCTTTGCGAGACGGACACGGCGGCTGTCGCGCTTCGACAGGGCGATGTCTACCGTTATGTCGCCACCGCCCGTTGCTCGCCCGAATACGATCAGGCGCTCCGCAGTCGATCCTTCGTCCCCGGTCGCGGCAGCGCCGTCCCGCGTGTCTTGCTGGAACGCAAGGTTGTCCACATCGTCGATACTGAGACGGAGCCGGACTACGACTTCCCGGCCGTCGTCAATATCGGCAAGGTTCGCACGATCCTCGGCGTGCCGATGTTCCGGGAGGACGAGGTCGTCGGCGTGATCGCGTTGGCGCGGCAACACGTTGAGCCCTTCACCGAAAGGCAGATCGAACTGATCCGTACGTTCGCTGACCAAGCGGTCATCGCCATGGAGAACGCGCGCCTGCTCGGCGAACTGCGCGAGCGCACGGATGATTTGCAGGAGTCGCTCGAATATCAAACGGCAACCAGCGACGTGCTCAAGGTCATCAGCCGCTCATCCGTCAATCTGGAGACGGTTCTTGATACGTTGGTGGAGACAGTGGTGCGCCTTTGCCGCGCCGACCAAGCCGGTATGTACCGCCTGCGCGATGACAGGTATCACATTATCGCGTCGCGCGGTCTTTCAGATGAGGCAAAGGAATTCCAGCGCACGCATCCCTTGCCAACTGACCGCGGTAGTATGAGCGGTCGTGTGTCGCTAGAGCGTCGCGCGGTACACATTCCCGATGTCTTGCAAGACCCGGAATACACTTATGAAGGACAGAAAGTCACCGGCTTTCGTACAATGCTTGGCGTGCCGCTGCTGCGAGAGGAGACGCTGGTCGGCACGCTGGTCGTTACCCGCACACGCGTCGAGCCGTTCACTGACAAGGAAATTGAACTCGTGCGCACCTTCGCCGATCAGGCGGTGATCGCGATCGAGAACGCTCGGCTCTTTGAGGAATTGCGCGAATCCTTGGAGCAGCAGACCGCGACCGCCGAAGTCTTGGAGGTCATCAACACCTCGCAAGGCGACTTGAAGCCCGTGTTTGACGCGATACTGGACAAAGCCTTGCGCCTCAGTCATTCGGCGTTCGGCACCATGCGTACTTTCGACGGCACGCGCTTCCAACTGGCGGCGGAAAAGAACGTTCCTCAGGCATATCTAGATTTCAGTGCCCAACGGATCACCAATCTTGTCGGAGTGGACGCCCTCGGTCCTCCGGTGGCGCGCGTGATCACGGAGAAACGCGTGCTCCAAATCGTCGATGCCAAGGACACCAATGCCTACCGCTCAGGCCATCCCACGCGGCGTGCCATCGTCGATCTGGCTGGCGCGCGCTCGATCCTGTTTGTGCCTTTGTTGAGTGACGATGTGGCACGAGGCGTCATCATGGTCTTCCGCACCGAAGTGCAGGCGTATTCGGAGAAGGAAATCGCCCTGTTGCAGAATTTCGCCGCGCAAGCGGTAATAGCGATGGACAATGCGCGACTTTTGGGCGAACTGCGCGAGCGCCAAGCCGAGTTGCGCGTCACCTTCGACAATATGGGCGACGGCGTGGCGCTGTTCGACGCCGAACCACGGCTCGTCGCCTGGAACCGCAACTTTCAGGACATTCTCGACTTGCCCGACGCGCTGCTGGCGGATCGCCTCACGTATCCTGAGTACATCCGGATGCTCGCCGAACGCGGCGAATTCGGCACCGTCGATAATATCGAGGCGGAATTGGAGCGGCGTATGGGCAACCTCGACCGTCCGGCGCTGTTTGCGCGCACACGACCGGACGGAAAGGTGATCGAAGCACGTCGCAATCCGGTGCCGGGCGGCGGCTTCGTGCTGATCTACAGCGACATCACCGAACGCAAGCGGGCGGAAGCGGAAATCAGCGCTGCCCGCGACGCCGCTGAAAAAGCCTTGCGCGAGTTGCAGGCGGCGCAGGCAAGCCTGCTCCATTCGCAGAAAATGGCTGCCCTTGGACAGCTTACCGCTGGCATCGCGCATGAGATCAAGAACCCGCTCAACTTCGTCAACAACTTCGCCGATCTATCGGTCGAACTGCTGGACGAGCTTAAGGCAGCCGCAGCGTCACTCCTGTCCGCCGCGACTGATCGCGCCGAGATCGACGAGACGATGGCGATGCTGACGAGCAACCTCGCCAAGATTGCCGAGCATGGTCGGCGCGCGGACGGCATCGTCAAGAGCATGCTGGCGCACTCGCGCGGCGGCAGTGGCGACTGGCAAGCAGTCGATTTAAACGCACTCGTCGAGGAGGCGTTGAACCTCGCCTATCACGGTGCCCGCGCGCAGGATCAGAGCTTCAACATCATCATGGACCGCGACCTCGACCGCGATCTCGCCCCGATCGAGGTCGTGCCACAGGATATGACGCGCGTGTTCCTCAACCTTTTCGGCAACGGCTTCTATGCCGCCCACAAGCGCGGCCGCGAGGGCGACGACGCGTTCCGTCCGGTCCTGAAGGTGACTACGCGGGATTTGGGGAACGCCGTCGAGATCGAGGTTCGCGACAATGGCACTGGTATTCCATCGGAACATCGGGAGAAGCTGTTCCAGCCCTTCTTCACGACCAAGCCGACCGGCGAGGGGACGGGGCTTGGCCTGTCGATCAGTTACGAGATTATCACCCAGCGGCACGGCGGCACGATCACGGTCGACAGCGAAGTCGGCGAGTTCACCGAGTTCACGGTCCGGCTGCCGCGACGCCAGCATCCGATGGCCGGGAGGGTGGTATGAGCGTCAGCATCTTGGCCGTTGACGACGAGACGGATGTCGCCGACCTTTTCCGCCAGCACTTCCGCCGCGAGGTGCGGCAGGGGCAATACGTGCTGCATTTCGCGTGCTCGGGCGAAGATGCGCTGCACAGGCTCGCGAGGGGCATCGAGCCGCAGCTCATCGTCATTCTCTCCGATATCAACATGCCCGGCATGGACGGGCTTGCGCTGTTGCGGGAGATCAGGGAGAGACGCCCCGATCTACCGGTCATCATGGTGACGGCCTACGGCGATGACGAGCGCCGTCGGCAGGCGAGCGAATACGGTGCGGCTGACTTCATCACCAAGCCGGTCGATTTCGATTTTCTGAAAGCGGAGCTATGCCGGTTGTCTATGCCACCTGCGCAATAGCATTTCCTGCGTCTCGAAGTGCCTTTATGGCAGCAATTGGCACATAACGGCCTGATTTCCTGCTGTTGAGTACACGACCTAGATGCTCGGGCCGTCGGATTTGAGCACTCGACCTAGCAAAACGTTCCTCCCCGCCCGCCACGAGCAGTCCCACCGCAAGTCCCCCAGTGCCGGTGTCAGCTTCGGGGCGCTGCCAGGGAGCTTGATCTGGCACAGATGGTGGCACTCGGGGTGTCACGGCGCAGGCATCGCTGGCAGAAGCCGGGCCAGTAGCGCCCGCGTGGGGGTCGCTGTCAGCCATCGGTTAGGCAACAGGCCACACCGACGGACCATAGCACCATCAATCCGCGGGAGCGAGCCGTGGGTGAGCAGCGTGTCCAGCGCAGGCTTGCAGCGGACCCCAGCCGCCGACGTGGTCGGGTACAGCCGTCTCACGGGCGCAGACGAGGAAGGGACAATCGCGCGTTTGCGGGCGCTGCGGCGTGAGCTGATCGACCCTGCGATTGCCGAGCACCGTGGCCGGATCGTGAAGACCACTGGCGACGGCATTCTGATTGAGTTCGCGAGTGTGGTCGACGCGGTGCGTTGTGCTGTCGAGGTGCAGCGCGAAGTGGGGTCGCGCAACAGCGAGGTGCACACGGAGAAGAAGATCGAGTTCCGAGTGGGTATCCACCTCGGCGACGTGGTCGTCGAAGGCGACGATCTGCTTGGAGACGGTGTCACGTGGCCGCCCGTCTGGAGAGCATCGCCGAGCCGGGGGCATCTGTTTGTCAGGCGACGCATCGGCAGACCAAGGGCAAGGTCGATCTCAAACCCCGAGACTTGGGCGACCAACGGCTCAAGAACATCGCCGAGCCGGTGCGCGTCTACGCCATTCCACCCGCAAGCGCGCAGATAAGCGCGTGGGTGCTGCCCAGTGCTCAAGCGCCTCGCCTCTCAATCGTCGTACTGCCCTTCGCCAATCTCGGCGCGACAAACCGGTGTATTTGGGCCAGCGCGCGCATCTATGAGGGCATGCGCAAAGCGGGAGTGCCTGAGGAATGAGCGTGCGAGGCTAGTGGCACGAACAGACCCGACTTGGCGTGCCACCATAAGTCTCGATCAGCAAGCACCGCACGCCGGATCAAACGGAGCGATGTCGGTGGAATGTCCGAGCTGCAAAGCAGAAACGCCCGATGTCGGCAAGTTCTGCGACGTATGCGGCGCGGCTCTCCCGGCGTGCTGTCCGTCTTGCGGTGCCGCCATCGTGCTGGCGCGGGTCCTGCTCCAACTGCGGTACGACGCTGAAACCGGATGGTGTTGGCGGAACCGCTAAGCCAGCGACCACCGCCCCCGCCGCTCAAGCCAGTCAACCCGCAGCCTCTGCTGAGCGTCGCCAGCTCACGGTAATGTTCTGCGACTTGGTCGGCTCCACCGCGCTCTCTCTGCCTGCCCTCCACCCCGAGGACATGCGGGAGCTTACCTATCGCTAGAACGGAACGGCTACGCCGTAGGGAGAGGCGGAATCGCCTGAGTGACCCTGGCGAGGATATCGTCTGCGTCGAGACGGGGTGGTCCCGTCGTCGATGACGAAGGAGCAGACGATGACACCGTTGCGTACCCGGATGATCGAGGACATGAAGCTGGCCGGCCTGGCCGCCAAGACCCAGGAGGTCTACCTCCAGGCGGTCACCTCGCTGGTGAAGCATTACGACAAGAGATCGCCGGAGCTGCTGACCGAGGAAGAGGTCCGCCGATATTTGCTGGATGTTCGCGAGCGGAACGCCCGGGGCAGCTTCAAGACCTGCCACTACGGCATTCAGTTCTTTTATCGCAACACGCTGGGCAAGGACTGGGGGCTGTTTAAAAAAAGATTCGACTTCCGAAGCAAAAGCGTCTGCCGCAGACGCTCTCCCATGCCGAGGTGCGGCGCATTCTCGATGGCGTCCGCAATCCGATACACCGGGGCTGTTTCAGCCTGATCTACGCCTGCGGCCTGCGGATCAGCGAGGCCGCCACTCTCCCGGTCACCGCCATCGACAAGACCAACGGCCTCCTGCGGGTCGTCGGCAAGGGCAACAAGGAGCGGGTCGTTCCCGTGCCCAAGCCGGTCCATGAGAGCCTGCGGCGGATGTGGCAGGCGGAGAACCACCGCGATCGTTGCTGGCTGTTTCCCAACAGCTGGCGAACCGGCCCCGTCACCACCAATGTCCTGGTCCGCACCTTCGCCGATGCCGTCAAGGCGGCGGATCTCCCCGGCGGCCGCCGCGCCACGCCACACACGCTGAGGCACGCCTATGCCACCCGGCTCTTCGAGAAGAAGGTGGACACCCGCGTCGTGCAAGTGCTTCTCGGCCACGAGAGTATCGCCACGACGACGATATACACGCACCTGACGGAACCGACGCGGGCGTCCTTGCGCAAGCTGCTCGACAAGGTGATGAGCGGCTTCTGACGCATGCCCGAGGTGGCGGACGCTTTCCGCCGTTTCGGGGGCAGCTATCTGAAGGCTCATGGTGCGGCGATGCTGCCATCGCATCGTCGCGCCATCGCCGACATCATCGCTTGCCGCACCGAAGCGCTCGGCGGACAGCAGTGGTGCTGCGATGACTGCGGCACCCTGCTGCACGTCTTCCATTCCTGCCGCAACCGCGCTTGCCCGAAGTGTCATGGCGAACAGACCCGGTCTTGGCTCGAACAGCGTCGGGACGAGATGTTAGCGGGTCCCTATTTCCACGTCACCGTCACCGTGCCCGAGGAACTGCGCGCCGCCCTGCGCCGGCATCAGATCGACGGCTACGGCGCGCTGATGAAGACCGCCGCCGAGGCGATCATCGATCTCGGCCGCGATCCACGCTGGGTCGGCGGCACCGTCGGCGTACTGGCCGTGCTGCACACCTGGACGCAGCGGCTCGTCTTCCACCCCCACGTTCACTGCCTGGTCACCGGCGGCGGCTTGTCGGACGACGGCGCCACATGGCATCCCGCCGGGAAGACTTTCCTGTTCCCCAAATCAGCGCTCGCCGCCCTCGCCCGCGCCCGCTTCCGCGACGCCTTCGCCAGGCTCTGTCCGAGCGCCGATCTGCCGCGCCACGTCTGGCAAATCCCCTGGGTCGTTCACATCACGCCGTGGGGCGAGGGCCAGCAGGCTGCGCTCGATTATCTCGCCCGCTACGCCTTCCGCATCGCCATCACCAACAACCGCATTCTCGCCGTCGACAACGAGACCGTGACCTACCGCTACAAGGACCGGGCCGCCGACCGCCATCGCAACGAGACCGTGTCCGGCCATGAGTTCATCCGGCGCTTTCTCCAGCACGTCCTCCCCGCCGGCTTCCACAAAGTGCGCTATTACGGCCTCTGGCATGCCAGCCGCCGCGAGCAGCGGCGCAACCTGCAGAATGTTCTTCTGCTCGAGCAGCCGGCCGACCCACCACGTGCTGATCCTTCAGACGCCGAGCCTGCCGCTGTCCCCGGCGACCCTCCGCAACCGCGCCGTTGCCCGCATTGCGAGACAGGCCATCTCAGGCTCCTCCGGCGGCTGTCGCCGGCCCGACCGCAAGGGCCGTGATCATGCCGCTCCCGACGCCGATTTCTCCGACACCATTCCGACCACCCGCCGTCTTGTCGCGGGATCAGCCGCACATGCCCGTCATCTTGTCCCCAGGCCGCACAATCGCTGCAAATCGCCGGCTCAACCCCTCAACCGGCGCATCACAGCATGCACTTGCGCCGTTCCCTCCCGCCGTCGGTCCGCCGGTCGCCGCATTCCACCGCCTGACCATCTGCCAGCGGCGGTAGAAACCTCCATACCGCTCCTCTGCTACCCCGCCGAGAACTCACGGTCAGACGCGTCCGTTCAACCGAGCCTGCGCGCCCGTGACGGGCGCGCAAACTCTGATTCGTATCGGCGTGGGCCTGTCGTTTTTTGATTAACACGGCCAAGTCCGCGCGCGTGAGCGGCGTTTAAGCGACGCCTTACGTCGTCCTGTGCAGTGCGCGAACATCCTTCGCATAAACCACCTCAGTTGGCGGCCCCGCCTTCTGTCCGTTAAGCCCCGGTCTCCTCGGCCGGGCTTTCTCTTTCCACGGTCCCCCTAATCAACGGGTCAAGTGCTGCTTCACGCCGCAGATCGAGTTTTCAGCACACCCGCTAATTGCCCCATAAGGTAACCGAGCACAGCGCCCAAGATGGCGGAGACGACGATAAGGAATAGCGGATTTGAGTTGTCTCCCGCCGTAAGGGCATCCAGCTTGCCCGCCGACAACGTGTAACCCACCAGCGCGGCATACCCATAGACATTGGCTGGCACGCAGGAGAGCAGATCGGTGGAGGCAACGATAACAAGAAAGAAGACCGTTACTCCAACGACGATCGCCGGCCACACCGTTCCCAATCCCGGCACCGGAACTTTGGCGATGATTAGAAGCGCAATCCAGGCAACGATAGCGCCATAGATCATGCCGACGATCGTCTTGCTAAGTGCTTTGATATCACCACCCGCGGCAAAGAAGCAGCCCGCTGCGATGAACCCAACCCAGACGAGAGCGAAGCCGCCCAGAGGCCCGAGCGCGATGAAGGCCCAAATGCCGCCGAGTACGGCGACACTCACTGATAGCGCGAGTAATTCCGTCATGGCGTCCCCCTTGGTGTTGCGGGACAGCGCATTCACCTGAAATGGTTTTGTTTCTTTGTTTTAGGAAGCGCGTCCCTCACCAAACACTAACATGATTTCCGCACCGGTGCATTTGTAAATCATCGCAGTGACCAGCTACGCCAAACGGGCTTGCCTGTCAGGGAACATCACGCGCTTGATCGTTCGACGAGTGAAAGGCCCGGTACATTGCCGAACAAGCGATCACGCGCGCGGGATGAACTGCTCGCGTTGGCCAGAGCGCGGGAATATTGGGATCGAGCGATCAAATACCTGAAGCTTGCACGCCTCGCATCTGATGCCGATGTGCAAAGGCGCTTCATGGCCATCGCCCAGCATTACCGCGCCATGGCGCAAGCGGAGGAACGCAACGCCGAACGCATGGACGTTGAGCGACGGTCGAGGAATACCGGCCCCTGATAGCTTTTTCCGAGCACAAGACAGCCAACTGTGCTCACGAGGCGCGGCGGATCGCCCGCCAATATCGCCAGGCTACCAAAGCTGTTGCGCGCTCGCTATGCGTTATAGCGTTATGGGTTGGTTCGTTGTTGAGAAATGCGAGCCCTCAGTCCCTAGGAAAAAATCACCGAGGGCTCGCCCAGGTGGCAGTCCCACTAACAAATGATCTGTTTCAAGATTGGCCCCGTCTACTTACACCCCCTACACCCCGACAAATGATTGTCGTCCGGCAAATGGGGCGCGAACAAGGCTGGCTGTGGAAGCTTGGGGGCTAAACGGAGAGAACCCCGAGCAGTGGCGGCCCGGGGTTCTCAAATTAGGCAGGTGACCGCGTAGGGGTCATCGGGGGATGGGGTCCACAGGGTCAACCTAAACCGAGCGGCAGTAGCCTTGTCGGGGGCGGGGTGCCGTGCGGCTTGCCTAACCGCAAAAAAGCTACGACGGGTGCGCCGTCACACTCCATTGTGCGAAAGCGCAATGGACCTGTACTTCGGTATATCCGCGTCAAGGCGAGCCCCCCGCTTACGCTAGACGCAGTGGCGACGCCCCGGCAGTCTGGGACGGAACATCCGAGATGTGGGCCGCCCTCTACGTATTCACCGTCTGCTTCGTCGCTCTCACGTTGTTTGCGGCTGTCCACGAGCTCGAAAATCGTCCGCTCGCCGCTGCGCTCAAGTTTTTCATCATCGCCGTTGCCGTTGCGGCAATCGCAAGCGCAAGACGATTGTTGCCCTGACCTCAGCGGGCTGAGCCCTCCGAAGGATATGGCTCGATCAAATTCCCGCAGAATTTGCGCAGCACCGCTGCGCGGCCAGCGGCAAATGATTTTGAGGGGGGTAGGCCAACGCGGCCCTCCAGAGAAATGCTTCCCGAACAAGCGACGCGAGCAGATAAACAACAACAACAACACCCTCGACGCAATCGCAAAGGCTGGCACAGCATTCAGGTCGTTAAGTGATCCTTGGGCGGACAACACGACCCCGCACGGCCGCCTGATGCTCACTGTGCTTGGCGGCCTCGCCGCCATCTGATCCTCACCCGAACCAACGAAGGGCGGGTTCGAGCTAGGGCTCGCGGTGTTCGGTTTGGAAGGAAGCCGAAGCTCACCAAGCATCAACAAACCGAAGCTCTGGCGAGGATGGCCCAGGGCGAGACGCTGACCGCGATCGCAAAGTCCTACAACGTCAGTCACATAACGATTAGCAGGCTAGCGGGTGTGGCCTTTATGCAATAGGTCCGGACAAACTCCGCGCCGGTAACACAGCACCCTGGTGTTGAAGTTTGCTTTCGCTATCCTGGCGCGGTTCTAAATACCTCCTCTCTGTTGGACGGAAGAACCTTGAAGTCCCGACGAGGTATTTCGTCGGGACTTTTTTACCAAGTAGGTCTCCCGGATTAACTGATCGCTCAGCCAAATCCAAGGCGTGGGTAGCCATAGCCTCCTTTTGTGGCTTTCTCAGGCGCCGCTGGTAATTGAAGAACTGTCGCCTGCTGGCCTTCTACCAGGGTTGTCAGAAGAACGATTTCGCCGTTTGGAAATTCCAGCGCATCGTGATGGGTGGCCCGCTTGTCCTTGTTGATCTGTCTAAAGATCGCAGTCCTGTAGCTGATCACCGTTGCGTTCCATGGGCGCAACCACTTGGACCATTGCCTAACTTCGTTCGCGAAGGACAACTCAGTGCCCGGAAGCAGACAAACTGCCATTCCCATATCTTCGGGTGCGCAGAAGCCCCCTGTGCCCAAATTGAACATGCGGGTGGTGAGCTTATCCCCGACTTTCGCAGGCCGGGACCTAACAGCGTGAAGGCTGAAGTCGCACATCGAGTGCACTCCTCTGCGGTGCCCCAGCCGAATGTAACCTTAGCCCTTTTCTTGGCCGGGCACCATCGGGCGACTGCGTTTGCTTCGATCCGTTCGGCTGCCACAGCGCTAGCGCCCGCTACCGCATTCCGCTTTCAAACTTCAGAGGATGAAGCGGCAAGCACATTGTACGCCGCCAAAGGTCGCCTAATCCCCTTCAACTCGAACTCACCCACTGGCTCAACCTTCACGGCATTCTCGACCTTCATCAGCACTCGCCGGGCTGATGAGGATTTGGCCCCAGCGCGATCCTTCACGATAAAACAAGCACCATGTTCTTCGGCCCTCCAGGGCGAGGGAAAGCAGCGCTGGGGCATGATCGTGCTTTAACCGATCTGCTCGTCGTCATCTTGAGCAAGCTTCAGCCAACCATCGGACAGACGAAACCAAAATTTCCGATCTTCTCCCCGAGCTTGAATTGCCAGCTCGCGGCATGCCTTCGCCTGCTTACGATATACGTGGGCTGCGTGCCATATAGCCGGCCTGCATTCCTCTGTATGCGACAAGCGGCATGATGGGCATTCGAAGGTACACAGATCCGGCAATCCGCCAAATCGTTGCGTTCTTCGGACCAGTTTCATGAGGTGAGCACAGCGTGAGCACCGCTGTGGCGATAGCGGGGAATTATTGGCACTCATGACGAAGCTCGGCTCACGGTGACCACCAAGCGCGGCGTTCAACAGTCGGCGGATCGACAAAAACGTCTTCGCCAAAGGCATGCGGTGCTGCGCGGCCGGGTGAATAGAGGTGGCAACCTTTCGGCCACGTGGCCAACAGGTTAACTTTTGACAAGTAAGTCGGCGTGCCGCGATGATTTTACAGCGGACCCACACAGGCTTGCGAGCACGGATACAACAGCGCCGAGCACGAATAGAAAATGTTCTATCAATTAAACAGGCTTTATCAGCACATCCAAAGACTTTCTGGTTGGTTCATTTGTTAAGCTCACTTGAGCACTTCGCTAAGCGCTATCTCGCATCAAAATGAAACTGTGCCGTCGCATTGAACGCGCACTTCAGCCGCTCGTCATAATCGTAATTGCTTTCGTAACGCAAGAGTGATCGGCAGTTGTTCGAATTAACAAAGAGTAATAGCGTCTCCACGTCGCAGCAATGTGATCGCCTGCATTTGTCCGGATGAAACGGCGCCGCTCGGTGTGCGCCGATATAACCGGAGATCATCAATGAGATCTTTTCGTCCTTTACGTGAGTGGCCGCGGGCGCTCTCGGCTCGTCGGCTTGTTCTCCTTGCCACCGTGGCCGGTCTCGGCGTTGCTGGCGCGGCTGTTGGCCCCAACCTGTTCCACCAGGCGAAGCTGCCAACCTATGCGACGGCCAGCGCCGCGGAAAGCATGCAGCGGCCTGCGGGGTTTGCCGATCTGGTCGCGAAGGTCAAACCTGCCGTCATGTCGGTGCGCGTCAAAATGGACGCCGGCGCGGAAATGATGGGTTTCGACGGCGATAGGCCGCTTCCACCGAACTCACAGATGCAACGATTTTTTCACCACTTCGGAATGCCCGAGGGTGAAAATGCACCCGACAACCAGCGTCGGCCGAACGGCCACATCATGACGGCTCAGGGCTCTGGCTTCTTCATCACCGCCGATGGCTATGCCGTGACCAACAACCACGTCGTGGACAAGGCGAAGGCCGTCGAGATCACGACCGATGACGGCAAGACTTATGATGCCAAGGTGGTCGGCACCGATTCGCGCACTGATCTTGCTCTAATCAAGGTGGATGGCCGCAGTGATTTCCCGTACGTCAAGCTTGCGGAAACGTCTCCGCGTATTGGCGACTGGGTAGTCGCAGTCGGCAATCCGTTCGGTCTTGGTGGGACGGTGACGGCTGGTATCGTTTCTGCTCGTGGCCGTGACATTGGTTCCGGTCCCTATGACGACTTCATCCAGATCGACGCGCCGGTGAATAAAGGCAATTCCGGCGGACCAACCTTCGACATGGAAGGCAATGTCATCGGGGTCAACACCGCAATCTTCTCGCCGTCTGGCGGATCGGTCGGTATTGCGTTCGACATTCCCGCCGAGACCGTGAAGACAGTGGTTGCCCAGCTCAAGGACAAGGGCATGGTCAGCCGCGGCTGGATCGGCGTGCAGATTCAACCGGTCACTTCCGACATCGCCGAGAGTCTCGGCCTAAAGGGAACCGAGGGCGCACTCGTCGCCGAGCCGCAAGCAGACAGCCCCGCTGCCAAGGCAGGCATCCTCTCTGGAGACGTGATCACCGCAGTGAACGGCCATGCGGTCAAGGATGCACACGACCTCGCGAGGCAAATCGGTTCGATGACGCCGGGCGCCACTGCCAAGCTCACCGTCTGGCGCAAAGGCGAGGAGAAGAGCTTCTCGCTGACGCTAGGCGAGGTGCCGAAGGAGCGAGCAGCGCGCGCGGCTAGTCCCGACTCCGACGCAGCAGGAGCGAGCTTGCCGAAACTTGGCTTGTCGCTCGCTCCCGCTGGGGAGATTGCCGGCAGCGGCTCCGAAGGAGTGGTCGTGACTGAGATCGACCCTGACGGGCTTGCCTCCGAGCACGGGCTTAAGAGCGGCGACGTCATCCTTGAAGTCGGCGGGACTAAGGTTGCTACCGCAGCGGATGTGCGTAAAGCCGTCGGTGACGCCCAAAAGAACGGCAAGCACGCCGTTCTTATGCGGGTTAAATCCGACGACACAATGAAGTTCGTCGCTATTCCCATCGCTCGCGCCTAACGGGGTGGCATCCTCTCCTCCGCATTCGCGGCTAGGGACGGACCTCAGGTCCGTCCCTAGGTTTTTGAGCGGCTGGCTCTCCCCGGTGATCGCTCGGGGCATCATCGCAAGGAAACGGAACGTGTGATGTTCCTCTTGGGCCTTCTTGGGTGCACCATCGGCGCGTGCGTCGGCTTTTGGCCCTGGCAATCGTGGGGGCTCAGGACGAAAGATTAAAGTGAGGGCCAACACGTAGTGCTCCACATTTATGGATGGTCGCGTCGACGCGCGTGCGCCCGCAAGACTTGGAACATGCCATGAAACCGTTGAGTGTCACTCTTGTCCTATTCGGCGTTCTCGCGCTGCTGCAGCCTGCACGGCAATTGGACCTCCCAGGGGCGCTGCTCGGCGTTGTCGTCCTGCTCTGCGCAGCCACGACCTTCCGCTCGACGGCGATATCGAGCTTTCTCAAGATATTTGTCGGCATCTTTTCGACCGAGACAATCGTGTTTGGTCTCGCCGTGTTGGCTGGCAGGGCCGGGCTTTGGCCGGCTGATTATACTGACTATCTGCCGCCTGAATCGTTGCCGCTGACGGTCGCGATTTTCTCGATCCTTGTCTACGTAGTGGCGCAATTCCCCATGGTACGACAGATCATGCGGATCGCCGACCGGTATTTCAACACTGATGAAGCCGGCCGGGTGCGCATCTGGCCCTTCCGTCCTTTTGCGGCGCTAGAGCGGCGGATCGGTGTTGCGATGGTCGTTTTCCTCGTGCTCATCAATCAGGCTCAAGTCGGCATAATTGTACGGCTGAACTTCTTCAACCGCGACCTGTTCAATGCAATTCAAAACCACGATGCGGTTACGTTCTGGCATCAGCTCCTGTTAGTCTTCACGCCGTTTGCCTTCGTGTATGTGGCCACGGCAGTCGTCGAATTCTTCACGCAGTCGATGCTCGTCATCCGTTGGCGGCGATGGTTGACTGATAACTTCGTCTCGCGCTGGCTTGCGCGCCACAACCATTACCGGATCAGCCTTGCCGCCGGCCAGACGGACAATCCGGATCAACGCATTGCCGAAGACGTCTACCGTTTTATCAATGGCGGCTCGGATGGCTCCAATACCGCGTACGGCATCTACGATTTTTCGATCCTTCTGATCTCGACGCTTTCCTCGCTCGTCTCCTTTGCCATCGTGCTGTGGAGCCTGTCGAAATCGTTCACGCTTCCCGGCACCGACATCATCCTGCCAGGCTTTCTGTTCTGGGTCGCCCTGCTGTATGCGGGCTTGGGGACATTGATTACCCACCTGATCGGACGCCCGCTCATCAATCTGTATTTTCAACGTCAGCACATGGAAGCCGACTTCCGCTTCTCGCTCGCCCGCCTGCGCGAATACACCGAGCAGGTGGCGCTTCTGAACGGCGAAACCGCAGAGCAGAACATGGTGGGGCAGCGCTTTGGGGCGCTCATCGCCAATTATCTCGCGCTCGTCTATCGACGTATGCGGGTCACGGCGTTTACGCAAACCTTTGGCCAGATCTCCCCGATCATTCCCTATATCTTCACAGCGCCATTCTATTTCGCCCGCAAAATCGAGCTCGGTGTGATGACGCAAACCGCTGGTGCGTTCGGGCACGTTGCCAACGCGCTGACGTTCTTCGTCAACTATTATACCTACCTTGCCGGATTCAAATCGGTGGTCGATCGTCTGAACTCCTTTCGATGCAGCGATCGACCAAGCCGAAGCACTCAGCGATGCCGGGCCGAGCGCGCGTCGCGAGTGTCGGCAGCACCCCCAAGATCGACCTTGAAGATGTCGATCTTTTCCTGCCAGACGGAAGGCGCACCGTCGAGACGAAACATCTGGTGCTCGCGGAGGGTGAAAACGTTGTCCTTTCAGGCCCGTCAGGCTCGGGCAAGTCAACGCTGTTTCGTGCGATCGCGGGTATCTGGCCCTTTGGCGAGGGCCGCATTCGTAGTCCTGCGGGCATCCGCATAATGGTAGTACCGCCAAAGCCCTACATTCCGATCAACACGCTCCGCGCAGCTGTCACGTATCCTGCGGTACCTGGTACCTATTCAGACGACGACATCCGCCGAGCGCTCGTCGATGCTCATCTTGGCGACCTCGTCAACGAACTCGATCGCGAGGAAGTGTGGTCACAGCGGCTGTCCAGTGGCGAGCAGCAGCGCGTTGCGCTAGCCCGTGCTTTGCTCATGCGACCCGATTGGTTGTTCCTCGATGAATTCGACATCTGCGGTCGACGAAAAGCTAGAGGCCGAGCTCTACGCCGCATTGGCGCGACGGCTACCGAAGACGACGATAATGTCCATCGGCCACCGCTCCGCTGTCGTTAGGCTCCACCAGCGCCACCTCGAAATGTATCCGGAAGGCGATCACGTCACGGTCCACGATTCCGCTGAGAGCGTGGCGGCGGAGTGATGGACGAAGGGCGGCAACGTTCAGCCCAGCAGTGCAAGCGTGCGAGGATCCGGCTTGCCATCATAGAATTGATCCAAAGCCTCGGTGAACAACATCCGGTCCGAATCTTCGGAGGCCGCTCGACGAAACAGCGTCAGACAAGACCAAAACTTGAGATCATCGGGAGAGCCAAGAATTTCCAGTCCGGACCTGTCCTTGTGGTCGATAAGGACAACATCCGACGCGTGTTCGAAGTTTGGTTATCGGGTGTGACAACAGCGCGGCACTTGAATTGCGAGAGAGAACCCATGGTGGCACATGCTGTGTTGAAGAATCAGGATTGCACATGGGGGCGTGTATGCCTGGAGGCTGCCGGAGGAATAAAGCATGGCCTCAGGTTCCAAATTTAAACATTGATGTGTTGACGGGGGATCAAAACGAACGCCGCCTGGGCAGTATGGCATCACAGTTCATTTCAGCTCTTCAGGCGTAAGCCACTGCGCCTTCTGCACCCGCAGCATCAACTCTCGATCGATAAACGGCAATACTGTGCTCACGAACGCGAGCCTCAGTTGGGTGAACTCTCGGTCGCAGTGGGCGGCCCGTTCTTTAGGTAGCCAACCCTGGTTGACGAACTCTTGAAATGTCTGCGGATCTCCACCATAGGCAAGACATAACGTGTTATACATGCGCTGGCTAGCTTTGCCGTGCTCATCCGACCACACGCTCATCGGTGCCGAGGCACCGGGGTCCTGCTGCCTCGCCCAGAAGTACACAAATCCTTTAACAATCGTGCGCGCGACGTCCTTGTTGAACTGCAGCGCGATGAAGCTTGCCGTCTCATCAGCTGCGTCCTCTTCCCGTCCGAATACCGGTACGTCGAGCATATCGAACAACATATGCCCCCCTTCGTGCAGCGCAATTCCAACAAGATTTCCAACAATTGCTGCTTCGCGCGTGATGAACCCATCCTCACTCACGGTCAGTGGTGCGCTGTCTATAATATGGGCGGCAAGCTCATAGCAAATAGTGAGTGAGCGGGTGGAAGGGCTGTAGAAGGCATTTACTTGCCCGCACTGCTTGGTCAGCAGCCGCAAAGGATGGGGCAATTGAAGGGGCGCTAAAAAGTGCTGCAGCTCTTCCAGCATTTTGCGCTGCTTCAATGAGTCATAGACGCTTTCAAACTGCGGGGACTCAGGTGCACGATATTCAACTGCGACTCTGGGATTGGCGGGAATCGATTCCCACGTTTCCGCCGCGGCTGGCGTCATGAGGAGCATCGAGCTGACCAGAGCCATGCCAGCCAAGATGGTGAGCCGACGTTTTGCGACGCCCTTGCTGCTCATTTCACGCCTCCAGGCAATTCATCCGGCAACAGCCATTGAGACGCTCTCACATTCACTAATAGCTGAGGATCGACGAAAGGCATGATGCGGAGATCGAAGGCGTGCTGGACCTGTTGGTACTCGCGCTGGCAGCGGGGCGCCCGAGCTTCACTCAGCCTAGCCATTTTGGTAGGGCCGGGTCGTGGCGCCAAAAAATGGAACGTGCGCGGGTCGCCGCCGTAGGCGATGCAAAGATAATTATAGAATTGTTGCGCTTCCGGTGATCCCGGCTGGGCAAAGTCAACACCCGTCCAAATGCGTTTGGAATATTCAAAGAACTTCGCAGTGCCGACGATTGTGGTGAAAGCCACCTGGTCCGAGAACTGCATCATAGTCAGTGCGGCGACTCGATCCGCCGCGTCGTCCTCGCGACCCCAAATAGGCACCTGAAGCAGATCGAACACCGCATGCGCGATCTCATGCAGCACGGCCTGGACGAAAGTGCCGTCTGTGATCAGCGTCTGCTCGTTAGCATCTTTAGTATTCTGCGTCGTGACGTCGATAATTCGCTGTACAAGCTCATAACAAATGGCGACTGGACTGCCGGATTCGTAAGGCTTGGTTTCGGCGCCACATTGTTCAAGCTTAACGGTGAGTACTGCTGGCAACCGGAGCGGCACCAAAAAGCGCTGCAGTCGCTCAAGCACTTCCCGCCGTTTCAAGGCATCGTAAATCTGTCGGTACTTTTCATCCGATGGTGACTCATAGCTAATGCGAACTTGGGCCGACGTAGCAATCGAGGCCAACTCTTCGGCATAGCCATTCGGCACAATGCCCGCGATAAAGATGAGTGCGAAACAAATCCGTAACCTAGGGACAACAAAGCGAGTCATTTGACAGAACTCCAAGTCCCATTCTGTTAATACCCGCTAAAGAACGCACCCAATTCTTTGAGCATCGCCGGCGGAAACGACCGACAGCCGAATGACGAGATGGCTGCGCTCACGCACATACGCGCGCATGGCTCGCAATGAGAGTATAATTTTTTGTCCGGGGCGGCAACCGCAGACAGATCACGAGCCTTGTTGGGGGTTGCAGGACACTTCGGTGTTACCGCGCAAACTTGAAACACCGCTTAGTTCTAAAACCACCCGGACAGGCCCCCAGCCCGCTTTTCCGCCTCGGTCGCTACTTCGACGGAGGAAGGACCATATTCTCGGTCGTCGCTTTGTTAGAGCCAGAGAGCAGGTTATTTTGGAGCTGGTTTTCTGCGGAGTCTGGCCGGCGGATCATATCGTCGGTGCCGATTTTAGCGATGCTGGAGGGCATGTCTTTAGACAACGATTCGGATACCCTCGGTTGTCCGCCGGCGGGCTTGAGTGCTTCCAGACCCTTTTTGTTCAGCGCCAGTCCCGTTGGCGGCTGTACACTCCCAGTGGCCTGCATCGTCCCGGGTTGTAAGCTGAGGTCGATAGGGGCGGCCGAAAGGCCGGTGATGCTGATGCTAAGCGCCATGGCGCCTAGCCAGGGTGCAACATTGCTTCGCATGGTGTTGTTCTCCATTGCAAACTGGGCCCGCATGGCAGCAAATTTAGGCCATTTTGCAGCGGGTACGCGAGAAAAGAATCAGACATGCAAGAGCACGGCAAATCAAACTAGATGCGTGATTTCGCTTGCTCAACTGGGCATTCCCAGGTCAAAATAATTCAAGGTTCTTTGCAAGGGGATTACGCATGCGCTTTTTAACAAGAGCCATCCTCATTGTGGCGGCCATCACTTTGGCGGCCGCGGCAAGCGCCCAAGGCCCCCGGCCGGGCGGGGGGCCGAAGCCCGGTGGTGGTGGCGGAGGCGGTGGTACTGCCGGCGGGACGATCGTCGGCTTTAACCCCGATCAGATTGCGCAATTGTTCAACGTGGCGGGATTCAAATCCCAGGTCGTCGAGAACAACAAGAACAAAATGGTGCAAACTCTGTTCTGGCCAGACGCTAATGACATTTTTAGTGGAGCCTTTGGGATATACTGCAACGACAAAGGCCAGTGTGGCGGGATGACAACATTCGCCAATCTTGGGAAGGTTGAAGCGGCGGACGCCGCCTGGCTGAACGCTTGGAACAGTCGCTACTACTTTGTACGCGCTTACGTCACCAAAGAGGGCAATTTGATCTTTGATTGGGACACCTTGCTGGTAAACGTCTCGCCCGATGACATCGTCCTTACGGCGAAGCTATTCAAGCAGATCGTTGACCAATCGAGCGACTTCAAGCCTTGAAGCTCGTGATCGTTGCCTTGGGCCGAGCGTCGGAAACTCGCTGCCGAGTGGGAGACTAACCGTCGGGCGCGGGATAAAGCTCGACCACCGTCTCGATCAATTGACGACACGCCTCGCCAACTTGTCGGCTTAGAGCCGCTTCTCGAATTCAGTCTCGGACAGTAAACGCGTTCGCGAATGACGCGCGAGCGGATCACAATACGACACCTAGCCGGGTGAGCGTACGCCAAGGTCAGGGCCCGGCGAGCGCGAAAGGACCGAGTGGTCGAGGTTTGGACGCGCGGAAGTCGGCCCGTTTAAGGCAGCCTGGCTCGGCGTTCATCAGGTTCGCCAGTCCGTCTCTTCACGCCCCGTCACGCATGCAGCATTAAATGGTAGCGCCGTCGGATTGAACGAAGTATCCCAAGGGCGCGTTAACCGTTTGCGCTAATGAGTAAGAACCCCGGGGCCACCCCCAGCGGCTCGGGGTTTTTGGCATTTTACAGCAGAGCCCGCTCGCGCCTAATTCGTCTCAACACAATCCTTGGTCAAGGAAATCGGGTGCAGAGGGATGAGGGGCCAAATTCGAAACAGACAATTCGTTAGGTAATCCGCGTTAAGAACCCCGACGCGCCTGCTGTTCGGCGCGAGGCCGAGGAGAACACAAAAATCTTGAAATTTCGTTTGCTGCTAGTCATTCGCAGCTTGCAGAGGTCATTGTCTTCCCACGCACGAGCCTCAAGCACCTCATGCACATTTCTGACGCTTATCTATACCCGCCCGAGAGCCGCGAACCACCTTGGAAACGATGCCAGATCAAAAACCTCGGGTTAGAACGGTTGCGGTGAGCGCCGGTGCCTTCCCGGACTCGGTCGCGAGCTCTGCCGTGCTCAACGTGTTTTTCCTAGGTAGCATCGACACCGAGCGCCGCGCTCATGGGCAGTCATTTTCAAGGTTTCTCAGATAGGCCGCATAACAAAGAATTGCCGCCGTTATGGCCACATTAAGGTTGGGTTGGCCGTCGCGAGCGACGGGCGCTGTGCGATCCGGGTCGATCGGGTGAAGCGCCTTGGGCTTTGGCATAAAGCCAGGCGGCATCGGGATATGCAGCACTGGGTCGGCCTGCGACAGGAGTCCCTCGGGCAGTCCATCATATTCATTGCCAAGCGCAAAAACGTCACCGCGGCAAAAGCTGAAATCGGGCAGCGCGAAGCGTGTCGGCACGATCGATGTCGCGACCAGCCGCCTGCCGCGCAATATTCGTGCGATGGCCGCGTCATCGGCAAGGTCACGAAAGCCCCGTCTGGGAAGCGCGCCGCAGGAAAAATCAGAGATCGTGCGTAGGTTATCCGGACGATCGAGCACGCAGAATGGATCGTAGATCGAGACATAAAACCGGTAGGTCTCGGCAACACGTAAGATCATGCCGATGTTGATCGGCGACTGCAGTCCATATAGCAGGAATTCTAGTCCTGGATCGCGGTCCAGCCCTTCCCCAGCGGAATCCGAGGACGCGCTCGCGACAGCGGAGTAGGTGACACCCGGAGTCCGCATCTCATCGTCCCATAGAGACCCATCGGTGGCAGTCGGCCACTCCCACGCCATTGAAGTTGTTTGACAAAAGCCGCCCGCAGCCTGCAGGCGATCGCCGGGAGCGGTCTACATTAACCCCGCTTTGGCTGGTGCGGAACGGTTAAAATTTGTCTAAAGTTAACAGCGCAGTTTTGGCATCCCGCGCATCGGCAGAGGGCGTGATGAAAATTCCGCGGACACGTTCGGTACGTGACAAGTGCGCATTACTACTCGAACTCAATCCGTGGACGCCGGGAGATGGCGGTGGCGGAACAGCGATCGAGACTTTGGAGCATTTAGACCGGCATCGCAGCGCTGAGTCGAAGCAGTTCGCACGGGCACGATCGGCCGCAACAAGGGCTCGGCTCGCCAGAGGGTCGAAGGCGTGGAACGATTGGGCCGCGGCTATGCTGGCTCTCAAAGCGGAGGTAGAGCACCTACCATCTGCCCTGGATTTCTGGCGCCACCTCGCGAGAGTCGATTTGGCGGGCGAGATCTTCTCCAATAATAACAGCGATTTTAGTGGGCTGTTGTTTCCCGGTCCTGTGGATTTTTCACATGCATCATTTCCATACGATGCCTGGTTCAGCGCCGCGTACTTCAATGATACGGCAGATTTTTCCGAGACGACTTTCGATCAGGACGGATTTTTTGAAACGGCTGAGTTTTGCGAAGCAGCGCAATTCGACGGGACGCGATGGTCTGGCGATGCCCAATTTCGCAAGAGCAAGTTCCATCGTAACGCGACATTTCAGGATGCCCGCTTCGATCGCCACGCGTGGTTTATTGGATCAAGCTTTGGCGGCGCTCTATCGTTTGCCGCGAGTCAATTCGCCGGCGAGGCCGAACTCGGCCAATGCGATTATCGCGGCCCGTCAGATTTCTCGCTGGTTCGATTTAGGGATCATGCCGGTTTTGGTGAGGCCCATTTCTTTTCAGCGGTACGTTTCGACAGCGCGCGATTCGAGCATCTGGCGTGGTTTCAAAGTGCGCGCTTCGAATCACATGTGTCATTCGATCGAGCTCAGTTTGTGGGAATGGTCAACTTCAAAAGTGTCGTACTGCCGGAAGAACCCGACGTTCGCGATCGGGTTGCGAACCTAGAGAAGCGCCACGCCAATCGGGGTGCTTAGCACCTCCCCTGAGTGCACGCAGCTGTCAGGGGGGTCCCCACTTCAGCTGGTGTTTCGGCGGTTTCGGGCAAGATCGAGACGAGTTGACTGGCACAGTGAGGGCTTCACCGACCAAGGACGCGCTGTGAACGGGGATCAAAATATCAGTGTGGTGGGGGTCTTTGTTTCCTCTCCCGGCGATGTTATGCCCGAAAGAAAGCGAATCGACTTAGTTGCTCAGAGGCTCAACGAAGTCTTTGAAGGTCGCGTGGAGATCAAAACTGTCCTTTGGGAGCGCAAGATTTATAGCTCCCATGACGGATTTCAGCCCCAAATACCGCCGGCGGCCGAGGCAGACCTAGTCATTGCAATTTTCTGGTCCCGGCTCGGAAGCCCGCTTCCAGAAACATTTGCCCGCATGGACAATGGCGAGCGTTATCCAAGCGGCACTGCGTATGAAGTGTTGACCGCGATTGAGTCGCGGAGGAAGGGCGAGCGTCCGGACGTATACGTATTCCGTAAGATCGAAATATTGACTCCGACTTCGGAATCAGAAAGAGCCCAACAGAAGGACCTTGATGCCTTTTTTGCACGCTGGTTTCAGTCGCCCGATGGGCAATATTTGCGCGCGTACCAGCGCTTTGCCGACGCCGACGAGTTCGAAGCTCAGATCGAGAAGTTATTGCGGCAGTGGATCGCCGAGCGCGTGCCGCGCGACACCGGCGTGATTTGGCCCATCGAGACTGAAGGCTCCCCGTTCCGTGGCCTGCTGCCGTTCGACGCCAAGCATGCCACCGTCTATTTCGGACGGGACCGCAAAGTCACGCGCGCCATCGAGCAGCTGCAAAGTGTAGCGCGGCCGCAAAGTGAGATACGGTCAGCGCCCAACAATGTTCCTTTCCTGCTGATCGTCGGGGAAAGCGGAGCCGGCAAGTCTTCGCTCATGCGGGCGGGGTTGGCGCCGCAACTTACGGCGCCCGGCGTGGTGCCAAATGTCGACTTATGGCGCACGGCGCTTGTACGTGTCGGCGACGATCCCAATCCGTTTTTGACTCTGGCCAATGCCCTGTTTGTTAAGAACGACGAAAAGGGCGGCTATGGCCCGGCGCTGCCAGAGCTTGCTGCAACCGACTACGAAACACCGGCCAAATTTGCCGATCTTCTAGCGCAGCCGAGCGCGCCTGGTGACCGAGCGCATGCACTCGCGGTGGCACCTATCCTCGACGCGCTGAACAAAATCCAAAATCAGGAAATGCACGAGCGGAATTCAAAGCGTGACTTGTGTGCAAGCTTGCTTTTGCTCATCGACCAGTTGGAGAACATTTTTGCCAGCAGCATCAGCGATGACGAGCGATCGGTTTTTGCGCGCTTGCTCTTTGCTTTGTCCTCGACGCGTCGAGTATGGGTGGTAGCCACGCTGCGCTCCGATATCTATCCGCGGCTTCTAAAGCCGGGAGATTTTTTGGCACTGAAGGATGCCGGCGGAAGCTACGATCTCGCCTCGCCGGGTGAATCGGAGCTCACTGAGATCGTGTGCAAATCAGCGGCGGCGGCCGGTCTGATCTATGAAGAAAGGCCAGAATCGGGGGAGCGGCTCGATGAACGCATCCTCGCCGACGCGCGCGGCGAGAATATGCTGCCGCTACTACAATTCGCGCTGCAACGGTTGTTCGAAAAGCGCGCTATCGTGCCCATCGAACCGTCCCCTGGCGAATCAGCCGATGCGCCGCATCGTTACGAAGTGCGCCTGACCTTCAGCGCATACGAGAACATGAAGGGTCTCGATGGCGCTATCAATGAAACGGCGAAAGGCGCACTCAAGAAGCTTGGCCCGGCCGAGATGGCCGCGCTGCCGCGACTGCTGCGCTGCCTCGCTGTACCGATTCACGATCAAAAATTGGCTGCCGCAGCCGGGACCGGGATGACGGTGCGAATGGCGACGCGTGCCGAGGCCGTTCCGGACGCGCCGACCGCGAAACTCGTCGAAGCCCTTACCGACGCAAGGATTATCGTCACTACCGACGACCTCATCGGCGTTGCTCACCAGCGCGTTTTCGAAAGTTGGGTCGACGCGCGCCGGATCATCGTCGATCACCGCGACTTCTTCCGTATTCGCGAGGAAGTCACTGCCCAATTTCGGCGATGGACAGAAAACAAACGGCCGAAAGCGCTTTTGCTCGCCAAGGGCCTGCCGCTCGCTGAGGCGCAGCAAATCGTCAAGCAGCACGGGACCGAACTGAGTCCGGACATTCGGGCTTATGTCGCGACATCGAGCCGACGGGCCCAGCTCGTCAACATAATCGTAGGAGTGGCCGCTGCAGTCTTCGCCGGACTGTTTTTAATCTCGACCGTTCTCGGCCTGATGACGCGAAGCGCGCAGAACGCTGCAACGGCCAACTACAACGCGTCCAAAGGCGCGCTCGGCGATCTGATCACCTTGATTACCAACGGTCTGAGAGATACTAAGGGAATCGAAGTCGCCACAGTTCAAAAGGTGTTATCTCTCGTCGACCAGACGATTCAAAAAGTGCAGGCGACAAACGGCGGCGATCCGGAACTCTCGACGATCCGCGCCGAAATGCTGTACCAAGGCGCCAAGATGTTCCAGAAGAAGCAAGACTTGGCGGATGCGATCAACGACGCGAATGAAAGTTTTGCGATTCTGAGCCAGGTGACCGGATATGAAGCTCGCACTCTCAATCCCGCGGCGTTTGCGGCGGTTCCCGCCATACGGCGATGGGATCTCGTGCTGAGCATCGAGCTTCTCGGAGATCTATTGCGTCAACAAAAGAAATATGCGGAAGCGCGGAAGCGGTTCGTTGACGCGCTCGCGGTCAATAATCTGCTGGTGGCGGAACTTCCCGACAATGACAATTGGGCGCAGGGCGTATCGCAGCTTTATACACGCGTCGGCGATATCGATGTGATGACCGACCTTGCCGAGGCGAAAAACGACTATCAAGGTTCGATGACTATCTCGGCACGTTATTTCGCCCGCAAGCCGAATGATGAAAGCTGGCAGCGGGAATTAGCTTGGCCGTATGCAAAATTGTCCGACGTTAGCCAGAGAAAAGGCGAGGCCGACGGCAACGCCGAAAGCCGGCAAGCGAGTTATGCGATTGCGCTTGACTATCTTGGAACCAGTCTTTGTCTACGGCGCCAGGTAGCCGTGAATAACCCGGCCAAAACCGAATATACGCGTGACGTCTCGTATACGCTCGACCGCGTTGGCCTGCTGCACGAGCGGCTTAGTTACTCGGCCGGCGCGGAGCGGGCCTATTTCGAATCACTGAGAATCCGGCGAGGCTTAGCGGCCAGCGTGAGTGATAACGCGCTCTACCTTGGGGACATTGCGCTGAGCTTGAGCCTGATCGGTAAACACTACCTCGACCTGGGGAATTTGCAGTCCGCCCTGGCGTTTTACGACGCCGCTGCGGACGCTCGGGATACGATCGTTAAAATCGCCCCCGCCGACCAGCAGGCACTGCAAGACGCTGCCGCCGCGCACAAAATAGCAGGCGACCTACAAGCGAAGATAATCGCGGCACAGCCAACTGAAATTCCATCCGAAATGTGGTGGCGAAAGATCGTCGCTGATACCGAGGAGGCAAACGCCAAGCTCAATAGGGCCGCTACCGCATCCGTCAGTGCCTGCATGGCGAACGTCGAAGCTTCCGTCGCGCAGATCAACGCGTCGGTTATGGCCGCCACCCTTCAATAGAAGACGAGAGCCGAATCCCTTACGTCACAATACGCCTCACAATCGCCGCACCACTTGGCGATGTCCGGCCGACGCTATCGGAGACTCCACAATGAGAGCCAGAGCGATCGTGTTAGCTGGTTTGCTGGCGTTCGCTCCGCTCGACCAGGCCTTGAGCTGGGGGGCCAGCGGGCATTCGATCATCGCTGAGATTGCGCAGCGCCGTTTGCATTCGCACGCGTTGGCGCAGATCAAAGACCTGCTGGGAGGCAACGTGTCGCTGGCTTCAGTCGCGAGCTGGGCCGATGATATCGCGCTGGTGCGACCGGACACGATCCGTTGGCACTTCGTCAATATCCCGTACGGGGCGACCAACTACGACCCAAACCGCGACTGCAAGCCAACTGCCAGGGGCGACTGCGTGATCAACGCAATCGTCCGGGCACGGGCAGTTTTGACTAATTGCTCCGCCGCGCGGCAGGCGCGGATCGAAGCCTTGAAATATTTGGTTCATTTTGTGGGCGACGTGCACCAGCCGCTCCACACGATCGACCGCGATGACGAGGGCGGCAATAAAGTCGCCGTCACCTTCTTTGATACCCCGATGTCGCTGCATGGCGTGTGGGACTTCGGGCTGATCGAGAAGCGCACCTACGATTGGGGCCAATATGTCACCAACCTCGAAGATAATTGGTTGCGGGGCAAGGACATACACGCTCTTGAAGACGGCAATCCCGTTGATTGGGCATTACAGGCGCACGCCGCGGCAGTGAATGTCGGTTACGTCTTGCCTGAAGATTTGCGGCTCGGCAAAGATTATTACCAGCGGGCGACGCCGGTAGTCGACGAGCAACTAGCGCTGGCGGGAGTCCGGTTGGCACATTTGCTCAACGAAGCGCTGGGGCACTGCCGCGAGCGTTGTTGTGTCAACGCATGTGCGCGATAACCGGATCGAGAGACACACCCTCAGACGACCCAAGCTCTAAGTTTGGCGCCAACAAATCCTGGGAACTCCGCGCTGCAATGGGCATGGCGCGTCTCTGGCGTTCTCAGGGCAAACCGCAGCAAGTTCGCGAACTGCTCGCTCCGGTGTACTGCTATTCCCGCTTCCTCGGATTTGAACGATCAAATCAAGCAGGCGCTTGCAGCTTCGCATAACGAGCAGGCGGGCCCGCCTCTCCCTGACACGCATACGCCCGCGCACGCGCGCGAGAAATCATTAGAGAATTTGACGCCGGGAGACGAGTAGTTAATGACGGGAAAGCGATACAATGAAAAGCGAGGTTGCGCGCGGATCGACGATATGGGAATCGAATCATTTGAGCGGCTATTAGTCGTTGCCGAGGCGCGCTATTCTCTATCTTTCTGCTTGGTTTCACGTTGTCTCATCATCTGGACTTTAGATCGTCAACAGACGGATAGCCTCGCTTCCGCAGGACATCGTGGGTGCATCGCAATGGCCGTCGATCTACAAGCGGGTGGGCACAGGTTCGACTTCATCACTGGGCTCTGTATGCGATGCAAGATGCCACTCAAGAAATTCGAGGACAGTGGCCGTCCACAATGCTCGGGGCGATTACCCGATAGGTCGAAACCCTTCCGCAATCCTGATGATGATCCACCAGGGGCTGGCTGAGTGCACATTAAGGCTGGTCGTGCCTACCCCCGCAAAATTCAGGCGTTACGCCGAAGTGGCGCGGAAGCCGGCCAAGCAACAGGAAGGCGCAGAGGCGCTTATGTGGGCTCAGCTTGCGGTGCTGTGGGACAGCGCAGCTGACCGAATGGCTGCCAAGGAAAAGGCGGCTGCCAAGGCCAGGCCGAATGGTGGTGAAGTGCTTCAGCCTTGAGGGCCTCGCCTTCTGTCCTTAAAGCCCCAGTCTCCCCGGCTGGGGCTTTTCCTTAGCACGACTATTCCGACAGGCTGGATTCCAGCTTTTGCATTTTGATCCAGAACCTATTGTCGCCCTGACAAGCTTTCAGCTCCTCGTCGATTGCACTGCCAAGTTTCTGTAATGAGGCGGTCGGGGTTTTCAGATAGTCCCGAATACGAAGTTCGCACAATACAATGCCATTGGGATCGTTCGGCCTCTGTGCGAAAAAGCGTAGTGTCTGAAGGAGAGCGTCCATTCACCTCCTCCATAGGACAGGGCTCATTCGTTATGCCAACCTTATTTGCTCGACGTGAGACGCACAACAGCCCAGCCCCGAAGGTCTCGCGTTCCTCGCCGCGACCGAATCGGCGTGGATAGAAGGTACGGGATTTTCAGTTCATTTAGCGTGGCATCGCGCGCTTTTCCATCTCGACGCCAACGATCTGGAGTCCGCGCTCGCAACTTACGATGCGCAGATCGCGAACGAGCGCGCTGCGGACATGTCAGTGCTTGCCCATGCTTCGGCGTTGCTTTGGCGGTTCCAACTTCGAAACATTGAGGTGGGCAAACGGTGGAAGGCATTGGCCGATCGCTGGGAGATACAGACCCTAGCCGGCGCACGGCCTTTCTACATCGCGCACGCCATGATGGCGTTTGCCGCGGCGGGACGTAGCGCTGCTGCGGCGCGTGTGTTCGATGCACTGCCGCACACCAACACGAGTGGCGTCGGCTTGTCGCTCCCGGAGGATGCGCTTGCGCCGCCTTTCTGCGAGGCGCTACTTGCATTCGCCCACAACGACTATGTTTCGTGCGTTGAATGGTTGACACGCGTGCGCCACATCGCGCATCGCTGCGGTGGCAGCCTCGCCCCGTGCGACCTCATCCATCTCACGTTCACCGAGGCAGCAGGCGTGCGCGAAGCGATTGAAGCGCGTGGCGCCGTCCTTCGTTATCTGCCGCAATATTCCCCGGATTTGAACCCGATCGAGATGCCGTAGCAAGCTCAAGGCCTATCTGCGTAAGATGGCGGAGCGGACAATTCCTCGCCTGCGCCTCCGGATCAGAACGTTCGCGCGTAATCTCACCGCTCGCGAGGCCAAGAATTATTTTAGGCACGCAGGCTATGCCTGAAATCGAGCGGAATCTGCTCTAGATTGGATCAGTGAATACAACCGCGCAGGCCGAGGATTTGCTCTAAAACTGTTTACGGATCGTGAATACCTCGCTGCGCTTGCAAAGGCGTCCCCGGCAGCGGACGCGATCAGATGTGACGACACTTACAGCCGCCGAGTTGCAGTTTGACCGGGATTTTTGTTTCTTCACTCATTTGCTCCTCGTGCAAAAGGCTTTTTGCACCCAGCTTCGCTCCTCTCGTGGCACGAGGCGACGGCGCCGACGGCATTGCGCACGATCATTCCGCGATTATGCCGTTCCGCGAAAGCACCCCATCATCGCCTACGCCGGATCGCTGTCGACAATGCGCGCGCCAGGCTCCACGCCTTTTGTCAGTTGCACAATTCGTTGGCCGGCGGAAATTCCGAGCAGGTCGGAATAGCTGCTGACGGCCCAGCGCCGCCGGCGGGCCCGCTTAACCCAGACCCAGCGCTCGAACTCGATACCGCACTTGATCCAACAGAGCCCCTTGAGCCATAGCCACTAAGGTTCGGGCCGGTAGGTACATTGCAGAACGTCGCAACCATTTCCTCGATGCAGATCACGCCCGTATTGGAGAGTGTCGAATTGTTTATCTGGCCGGCTGTACCTAGCGGCTGTTGTACTGACTGCGCCGCGACCGGCGACGCGCCCAAGAGCAGTGCGGCGGTCAACGCAAGTATCTTCATAACGGGCCCCCTTCACTGGTACGGCACAAATAGAAAATTCGTTGCTCCAGGCTAAGTTCCGGCTCCTTTGAGTGGCGAACATAGCCCCCACTGGCCGGGGTTTTTATTTTGCGATAATCTGCTCGTGCGCAGGGTTCTCCAACTGCGCTATGTGGGAACCAAATCTCCTTAGCCTGGCTCGGGAGTGCCCCTCACGAGCTGGGCTTTTTATCGTCTTGCGGCCACTGCTCCAGTACTCTTGTCCGCTGGCGAATAGTCAATCGGATTCGCGGCCGATGCTGGAAGTTTTGACACTTTGATTTCCGAAACAACAGCGAAATGCTTCTATATCATAGCCCTCGAGGGAGTCGACGAGCTGATCAACTAGTTGCCCCGCTCGCTACAGCCTTCACGACTACGAGAAGATATTCTGCGCCGACATCAAGAGCGGTAAGGACACGATTGGCGCTTTGCGGGCAAGTGGGACGTTTATGTCGGGGCAATGTTCTCGCAAGTGAATGGCGGATTGGCCTACGGCTTTCTCCAGCGCAACAACATCGATCCCACGGCCGGATTACGCTTTCGTTTCTGAAAGCTACCCATAATGGCCCGGAGTAGAACGCTCCAATATAGGCCGAGAACATTGATGCAAGACCGCCTACCGACA
This sequence comes from uncultured Alphaproteobacteria bacterium, assembly GCA_963720115.1. Classification (GTDB taxonomy): domain Bacteria; phylum Pseudomonadota; class Alphaproteobacteria; order Rhizobiales; family Xanthobacteraceae; genus BOG-931. The sequence goes on along the minus strand of CAVREN010000023.1, from coordinate 122,975 downwards.
GTTCGTCGAAATATTCTTGCTTGATTTCCGCTTTGCCGTGGCGCACCTAAACTTTCGGTCGCCTGCCTACATCAAAAGCGGAAGAGCGAGCTTCAGCGACAGTGGTCCGACATTTTCGGTAAAAGGCTATTTTACACTGACAGCTAAGCGCTCAATGATTCGCCAGTCTCCGTGCCAAATGGTGATTATCGTTGCTTTTTCACTCAGTCAGACGCGCGGCTTCAGCCGAGCCACAATTTGATCTGATGAAGCAGATTCTCGGTGGTAAAAAACCGATTGATTATTCCACCAATTTTCTTTCGCCTCCTACATACGCTTGCGCTACCCTAACCGGCATTGAACAGGTCTCTTCGTTGCCATGCGAATTCCAAAATGCGGGAACACTAACATGAGTAAACGTATCGGGATGGGCGACGAGACCGCTCGCCGTCGCCTGACTGTAGAAGATCTGCAGAAGGCAGGCCTGAGCGTCCGCATGATTTCAAGCGTGACCGGTATACCGCGCTCCTCGGTGCACCGGGCCATGCGCGCCATCGCGAGGGCCGAAGCAAAGAAGCAAATCGCGATAGCCAAGATGGCGCAGGACCTGCTGAGCCAAAGACCCTCTCATGGCGGCCGAGGCCGACGATGACCAAGAGCGTTATGACGAAGGCCCCACGAGCGGCTTGCACCTCTGCCGGAGCATTAGGCCGATTTCTCGCGGATGTCACTTGCGCATGGGAGCTTTACGGAAAAGAGACACTTGAGCGAATGGCGATTGAGCAGCCGTTAATGTTTTTTGAAACGATGATCGACCTGATCGTTGTCGCGCACCGAGAACTCGGCGAATATTGGGATGTTGCGCTTGAGCGCCATCTCGACCTCGATGCGGACCACGTCGTTGCGCTTCCGGATTCTGGCGGTTTCTTCTGGTTGATCGCCAAGCCATCTCGGCCCGACCACAACGATCAGGACTTTCGCCTCGGACCAGGCATCGTGAATGAATTTGCGAAAATCGGTTCCAAGCGGAACGCTTTCGACGTCGAAGAATATCGACTCTCTGCCGTAGCGGGCGGCCAGCTGGTCGGCGATGCGGCCCGCGATCGTAGACGAGTCGATCCTGCGGTATGAAATGGCGATCTTCGGCATCGGCTCGGCACGCGGTCTCGACGCGATGCGGCTTTCATCATGGTCGCGACGATAGGTGAGTCCGTCGTCGATCTCCCGTCGGTGTCCTGGACGTCGATCCGCAGCCGATGGGCGCCGGGTGGGAGTTCGGCGCCCACGACCTCGATCCCGTCCGAGCGAATAAACGGCAGCAGGCGCTGGGTCACGTCGACGGCAGGAATCTTCTTGTAGGTAATCTGGACGGAATCGCGATCGATCCGGGCTCCGCCATGCGCCTTGAACCGTATGGTCAGGTTCAACGGCGATTTAAGCAGGCCGGCCTCCGGTTTCGGCGACACGAAAACAATGTCCGGCCCGCGCGTCGGACCGCCGCGGCGGTTGCCGGTCAGATCGTCCGGCAAGGCCGCCTCTTGTTCGGTGATCAGCTGGAAGGCGCCGGCCGCGGTCACGATGGAGAGCACCATGCCGGCGCAAACAACGCTCCACTTGACCGTCGCCGATCCGATGCGGATTGCCGTTCGGAGTGGAAAAAAGCTGAACAGCGCAGGCTCCCTTTCGTTGACACTCATCGTGCTGCCCCCTCGCCGACCACGATGAAGGGCGCCCACAGCGCGGGATAGGCGTTCTTCGGGTTCGATGCATCATCCATGAGCGCGAGCATCGCGCGCCGCAGCGCCTCGGCGCGGCCGGTCCGCGGATCGCCCTTGATGATGTCGAAGGTCGACGTGGTCAATCGGGTTGCCGCATAACTGTCGACCGCCCAATGAGAGACCAGAAGCGCCCGCGCGCCGGCGTAGAAGAACGCCCGCGCCAGGCCCGATAGCGCCTCCGCCCCCGGCTTGTCGCCGGCAATGGTGTTGCAGGCCGAAAGCACCACCCAGTCCGCATTGAGCTTAAGCTGCGCCACTTCGCTTGCGGTCAACAGCCCGTCGTCCTCTGCCGTCGGGTTCGCCGGCATGGTGAGCGCCAGCGACGGCTCGGCCAGGCCCGCGACATCGCCGGCGATGAGGCCGTGGGTGGCGAAATAGACCACCTGATAGTCGGCCAGTGGCAGGCGCTTGACCGTGCTCTCGCTGGCATCGACGCGCAGATGGATGTCGCTTGGCGGCGCCCTCAGCCGCGCGGCCACCGTCTTGAGCTCGTCAGCTGTCTCCGGCAGGCGAGGCAGCCTCGCAAGCTCGGCGCGGTCGATGTTGGTGCCTTGCCAGAAGCCGCCGAAGCCGCGGTTCATGCCGCGGCCAGCGGCGCGTTGCGCCGCCAGGGCCTCCGGCTCGGCGGGATCGAACACCGGGTCGCCGAAGCCGACCAGCGGCTTGCTGCCCTGCTCGTGGCGGACAAATCCGCGCAGCGTTCTGAGGCTGGCGACCGAGGGAAGCACGCTGACCGCCTGCCGCCTGATCAGCCAAGCAGCGTCGCGGTAACCGACCAAATGCTCCGGCACCCCGGTTTGCGGTTTTTCCATCACCAGCAGATGGAAAGGCAGCGCCGTGAGCACGCCCGTGGGTACGACGATGAGGTGCGGCTTGTCCCTGATCAGCGCCTCGACCGGGCCGAGCAGAGCTCGGTAGAGCTCGTGCGCCAAGTCGAGGTCGAACAGTTTGCCCGCCTGCCCCTTGGATATCGCGTCGGATACACGATCGACGGCGTCGACGTCGAGCCCGCGCCGGAACGCCGCCACCTTCGCCGCGATCTCGTTCGCGACCGGAATAGGTTGCCAGTCGAATTTGTCCCGCGTCACCGCGAAGGCATAGCTGTGGTCGTCCCCGGTCAGGAGGAAAAAGACCAGGGCCTCGTCGGCGCCGAGCAGTCGTTGCAGGTCGTCAATTTTGAGCGGCTTTGGATTCGCCAGCGCGTCGAATTCGGGGAATTCCTTTTCGAGAACGGCGGCGTTCTCGGAAAGCTTGCCCTCGGTGCCACCGATCTCGGTCCGCAGAGCATCGATGGCTGCGCGGTCCTGTCGCGCCTCCGGCTTGGAAAGCGCCGCAACCAGTGAATTGTTGCGGCTGGTCCACAGCGCTGACAGGTCCTGGCGCTCGCGCACTAGCGCGGCAAGGCGGTCGGTGCCCGCCGCGAAACGTAAGCCCAGCTGCTGGACCGCGCCGGCGGCCGACGATTGACTGGCCCATTGCCCGGTCTCGAACGCCTCGGGCGAGAGCACCGGCCGCGGCTCGATGCCGTTCTGCGCCGCCGCCCAGAGCGCCGCCGCCTGCACGCGGAAATAATGCGAGCGCTGCTCGAACACGCTCGCCGTTTCGCCGGCCTGCGATTTTCCCACCGTCTCCTGCGCCGCGTAGGCGATTACGGCGCCGGTGGCTTGGCGGGAATTGGCCAGCCAGTCACCGATTCTTCCGCTATCCCGATATAGAATGGCCAGGTTGTAGAACGCGGTGGCCGATCGGGGATCATGGCCGACAACGGTCAGCGCACGCTTCAGCGTTCGCTCCCCCGCGGGGTACTTGCGTTCCTGTGTGTACGTGTTGCCGAGATTGACGAGGGTTACGAACAGGCCGGGATTGTTCTTCCCGAGCGCGCGTTCTTCGATGGCCAGCGCGCGCTCGTTAAGCCTCTCGGCATCCGCATACTTTCCCGCCCGCTGGTAGACCGTCGCCAGTTGGCCAACGTTTCCACCCACCGTGGGGTGGTTCGGTCCGAGCGCCTTCTCGCGGATGTCGAGCGCACGTTTGAAGAGACGTTCGGCTTCGTCGAGCCGGCCTTGAATGCGATAAACGATCGCGAGGTTGGCGAGCGTGTCCGCCAGATAGGGGTGGCTGGCGCCGAGCGCCTGCTCCTAAATCGCCGCCGCGCGGCGGTAGAGCGGCTCCGCCTTCTCGTACAGGCCCTGCTCGTCGTACACGACGGCGAGCGCGTTGATCGTCATGGCGAAGCCGGGTTCGCGCGAATCCGTCTGCTCGTAGATCGCGAGCGCGCGGTGCAGGAATTTTTCCGCGTCGCCATAGTGGGCCTGGCTCCTGTTGGCAATCCCCAACTCGAGGAGCACGTGCGCCACCTCGGCGCTGGTCGGGCCAGCAGTGCGCTCGAAGATCGGCAGCGCGCGCCTGAGCGCCTCGGCGGCCTCGGCGTAACGGAGCTGGGCGTCGTAGAGCCGCGCCAAGTTGCCAAGCGTGGTCGCGAAATTCATGGTGTCGCTATCAAGCCGACCGTAGATCGCGAGCACCCGCTTCAGGAGCCGCTCGGCTTCGGCGTAGTTGCCTAGCGCCTCGTAGGCGGTGCTGAGCAAGCCGAGCGCCAGCCCGTAGTTCGGATTTTCCTCGCCGTAGCGCGCCTTCACCGTGGCCTCGAGCTTCTGCGCCTCGGCGAGCGCGGCGGCGTAGTTGCCGGTGTCAGAGGCCGCCTGATAACGCCGCAGCATCTCGGCGATGTCGGCGGGCTGCGCTGCCGCTGCGTGCAGGACGGCGTCGATGCTCAGCGTGATGGCGAGAAGCAGCGCCCCGGCAAGATTTTTAGCTGCCACGGGACCGTCTCCTTCGAAAGCTGCGATGGAAATCGACGCATGATGGCGCCATGAGCCTCCCGACGCAATCGCTACGAATTATCTCGCGCAAGCCAGCAACCCAGAGCTGTCGGCCCCCGCAGAAGTTGCATCGATATACCCCGCGATTTGGGCCAAAAATCCCGAGGTGGCGTCGCTGAACAAAAATTAATTTGATCCCGCCGCTACTGGACCAACGTCTGCCAGAGCTGTGCAATCAAGCCCACTTGCATCACCGGCAAGGAACGACGGATCACCCGATGGGAACATGAGCACATTCTCGAAGCCGTTCAGCGCCGGCTCGACGAACATCCGGAGAAGATGCGCCAGCGCCGCGAGACGGTCACATTCGCGACCGGGTCTTGCCAGCAGCAAGTCCGGCCATGTCCGCTTCTCTAATCGGCCGCTAATGGGATGGACCCGCCGTGCTCCTGCCCCGCCCAGCCGCAAAGGTGGCACGGGGCTGCCAACACCAGGAGCATCCCATGCCGCCCAAGACCACCAGCCTTGAAGCGTGTCGGACAATCGGCATCGACATCGGCAAGAACACGTTCCACCTCATCGGCCTCGACAAAATGGGCGCTATCGTTCTGCGCCAGAAGTTGTCGCGCAACCAGGTCGACATTCGGCTCGCCAACATGCCGCGTTGCCTCATCGGCATGGAGGCATGCGTCGGGGCGCATCACCTGAGTCGGCAACTCAAGGCACTCGGCCACGATGCGCGGCTGATGCCTGCCCGGTATGTCCGGCCGTATTCGAAGGGACAGAAGAATGACTTCCGCGACGCGGAAGCGATTGCCGAGGCGGTGCTGCGTCCCACTATGAAGTTTGTCGCCATCAAGACAGTCGAACAACTTGATCTTCAGGGGCTGCATCGCGTGCGCGAACGCCTAGTTTGCCAGCGCACCAGTGTGATCAACCAGATCCGCGCCTTCCTGCTCGAGCGCGGCATTGCGGTGCGCCAGGGGCTGCGGGCACTGCGCACCGCGATGCCCAATGTTCTCGCCATGACGGACAAGCTGTCGCCCCGCATGATCCACATGATTGAGGACCTCTGTACGGACTGGCGCCATCTCGATGCTCGCATCGCGACTGTGTCGAACGAGATCGAGACGTTGTCCGAGCAGGATGATGGTGCCAAGCGCCTCATGACGGTACCGGGCATTGGCCCGATCATCTCGACCGCAACAGTCGCCGCGATCGGCAGCGGCGACGTATTCTCCAAGGGCAGAGATTTCGGCGCTTGGCTCGGTCTCGTGCCGCGACAGATGTCAACCGGCGGGCGCACCATCCTCGGGCCGATCTCCAAGCGCGGCAATCGCTACTTGCGGATGCTGTTCGTCCAGGCAGCCCGTTCCGTCCTCCTGCGCCCGAAGAGCTGGCAGAAGTATGGCCTCAAATCCTGGATCGAGGCTGCAGCGCGCCGGCTCAATCGGTTCAAGCTAGCGATTGCGCTCGCCAACAAAATAGCTCGCGTCGCCTGGGGCGTTCTCAATGGCGGTCGTAACTTTGAGGTCAGATCGATGAGGACCGCGCCCCAAGCTGGTTGAGTTCGCCGCTATGCTCGTCATCGTCGAGGACGAGCAACGGCCACCGGTCAAACCAAAAAACCGCTCAAGATAAGGAGAAACACGATGTAGACCCTATCGTTTTTCCCACCGAGGTCTGCGAGAGAAACAGACGAGATGGAGAAATGGTCTTTCCAGCGCACCCGAGAACTGATGACCCCAAGAGCCCTTCGAGGCATGGCCGTTAATGAGGTCGGACGCGCGCGGATTTCCATGATGGTCCGGAGCATGGGCTCCAATTCGAGGCCTGATACATTGGTGCAAGACCGTACACCCCAGCCTCACCGCTTTCTCTTGCAACGCACGGCGGGTCCATACATTGGGGTCAAGCGCTTTCAGACTATCCACCACTACAGTGTGATGTTGCTCGCGGGCTCGTGCTTCTCTTCGGAATCGGCACCAAGGCCCTTCCATCATGGGATTCGAAGACGAGGTGGAACAATCTGTGCCGCGGCCTTGCCGTCAGACGGACGCCAGGTCCAAGCGGACATGCGAACTCACCTCATCCATCGTCCCGCGAGGGACATCTTTCCACCACGCGGTAGAGCTCGATTTTCCTCCTCTTGGATTTAATCCTGCACGGTTTTCATGCTGCCGCCGTGGCTTTTTCCCGAGTCCATCGGAACTCGGTGCCATCGACCCAGATGCGGTGCAGGATCACGGCTAGCCGACGAGCCAGGGCTACGATCGCCTTTTTCATGCCGCGGCGCCTTGCGATCTGCATCGCCCAGGCCTTGAGCCACGACCATTTCTTCGAATACAGCATGCTCTGGGCTGCTTCGTAGAGCATGACCCGCATCATCTCATCTCCGCAGCGCGATATTCTGCCGCTCCCACCCGCATCATCTGCGCCATGCCGCGCGCATCGTTGCGGTCCGTCTTGTTGATCTGCGCCTTCAGCAATGCCTGCATGTGACGCGTCTCGACACAGACAACCGGTAATTCCGAGTACACCGAGCGGCGATTGGTCACCACGTGCAGAATCTACTCGGACTACTGCTGAGGAGAAGCTGGAAAGAGCTTGCGCCGTCTGCTGGTTCAGTTGCGAATTGAGCTGGATGTACCTCGACCTGGCGACCAATGGAAAGAGTTGGCGGAGTACGCGGTCGCGATTGAGCGGCACCGACGCAGCGGGCTTATTCCAGTGCCCCGTCAGGAGAAGGACATCTCCGTGGGGCTCCTCTTTGCTCCGCAGTCCGCTTAGCGCCCGGCCCCCTCGCCAACTCAGGATGGTCAGGCCTTCGCCGATGGCAGCATGGACAGCAACCGCGGGAGCAGGGATCCGACGAAGAAGCTCGCAGCAATGCTGACGGCGTATTCGATACTTTCCCGCCATTCGAAGGAGGTGGCGGGCACAATCGGCTGACCAGAGCTCAAGCCAGTCGTTACTGCCATCGCCGCGACTGCGATCAACCCGACGCCAGCGCTCAAGGCCAGCGACACGAGAGGCTCGCGGCGCGTCTGCCAACACGAGACGGTGCCTGACGCGAACGGCACGACGAAGGACACGATGCGCAGATAGATCGTGTCGAGATCGAGCACATTGATGATCACATGCTGGAGCGCCACCAGGACGAAGACGGAGACAACCACATCGCGCAGAAGCGGTTGCGGCGATGGCGATTGCTCGGCGCGACCCGACGCGGCCGTGAGCGGCGCGCGACCATTCTCGACGGTGCCGCCGTTCGTCGCCGGCGATCGCGGATGCGGCGCGCCGGCGTCGCGGCCGACGATCGCGTCGATCGCCTGTATGAGGCGGTCCATGTGCACATGAAAGTCCCGCCCGCCGTCGACCTCCGCCGCGTTGCGATCGGCGAACGCGCGCAGGCTCTTTGGCAGGTGCCCGGCGCTTGGCATCGATGCGCCGTCGACCAGGACCGGGATGACGGCGATCTCGCGCTTGAGCGCGGTCTCGACCTCGATGCGTACCGGGTCGTCGCGTTTGTGGATCCTGCCGGCCGCGGCTCCCTGCTCGATCCCGAGCCAGCTCGGGCCGATCACCACGAGCAGGACCGCGATCTCGGTCCACACCTCCTGGATACGCTTGCGAAAATCGGTGCCGAGCGGGACGCTGTCGACATCGATGAAGACTGCCGGCCTGCCGTACGTCGCCGCCAGGCGATCGGCGATGCGGCCGGCAATCGCCGTCGAATCGCTGCGCCGGTAGGAAATCGCTATTCTCTGCATCGGCTCGCCAGACGGATTGAAGGCGACAGGGAAAATCCTGCAGAGCGACGTCCCGACCGAGAACAGTCCATTGCGACGGACTTGCAATCGAGCCGCCAGACGCCTTCCCGCCTTCATCATTTCGCGACAGTGATGATGAGATAGTCGGTCGTGGAGCGGCCGTCACTGTCTTTCACGTCGATCCGGACGCGGTGGGCTCCCGGCGGCATCTCGGCGGCCGCGACCTCGATGCCGTCGGCCCGGATGAACGGCGTCAGGCGCTGCGTCATGTCGATGGATGGAATCTTCTTGTAGGTGACCAGGACCGAGTCGCGGTCGATCTTGGCGCCGCCATGCGCCTTGAACTGGATTTTGAGATTCAAGGGGGACCGGACGAGCCCGACATTTGGCGCCGGAGAGACGAACACGATCTCGGGTCCCCGGGTCGGGCCACCACGGCGGAAACCGGTCAGATCGTCGGGTAGCGCCGCCTCCTGCATGGTGATGAGCTCGAAGGCGCTCGCCGCTGCGACGAAAAGGAAATAGATGGCGCAGGCCACCGCCAATTTAGCCGCCGACCGCATGGGCACTCCCATTGCGATGTGATCCAGATTTGCTCGTCGCGACCGCATCGGGCTTCTCTTTGCTCGCAGTCCGCTTAGCGCCCCGCCCCCTCGCCGATGACCACGAACGGCGCCCATAGCGCTGGATAGGCGTTCTTCGGGTTCGAGGTGTCGCTCATGAACGCCAGCATCGCGCGCCGCAGAGCCTCGGCGCGGCCGAGGCTCGGATCGGCCGCGATGAGGTCGAACGTCGACGTGGTCAGCCGCGTCGCCGCGTAGCTGTCCACCGACCAGTGCGAGACGAGGAGCGCGCGGGCGCCGGCATAGAAGAAGGCGCGCGCCAGGCCCGAGAGCGCCTCCGCGCCCGGCTTGTCGCCGGCGCTGGTGTTGCAGGCAGAGAGAACCACCCAATCGGCATCGAGCTTGAGCTGCGCCACCTCGCTCGCCGTGAGCAGGCCATCGTCGTCGGCGCTGGGCTTTGCCGGCAAGCTCAGCGCCAGCGAGGGCTCGGCCAAGCCCTGCACGTCGCCTGCAATGAGGCCATGGGTCGCGAAATAGACCACCCTGTAGTCTGCAAGCGGCAAGTGCTTGACCATGCTCTCGCTCGCCTCGGCGCGCAGGTGGATGTCGCCTGGCCCGGCACCGAGCCGCTCGGCCACGGCTTTCAGCTCGTCGGCGGTGTCGGGTAGCCGCGGCAGTTGCGCCAGCTGCACGCGGTCGATGCTGGCGCCTTGCCAGAAGCCGGCATAGCCGCGGGTGACTGTGGGCTTGGCGGCGGCGCCGGCGCTGCTGCCATTGTCGGCGGCGCCTACACTGCCGACTACACTGCGGCCCGTGATCCTCTGCACCTTGCCGGTACCCTGCTTGGCCACCACCCTCGCCTCGTTGGGATTGAACACCGGATCGCCGAAGCCGATCAGCGGCTTGCCGCTTTGATCCTTGCGGGCAAAGCCGCGCAGTGTCTTGAGGCTGGTGACTGACGGGAGCACGCTGACCGCTTGCCGCTTGATCAGCCAGGCCGCGTCGCGATAGCCGGCAAGCTCACCCGGCACGGCCACCGCGGGCTCGTCCGTCACCAAGAGATGGAACGGCAGCGCGGTCAGCGCGCCTGAGGGCACCACGATGAGATGCTTCTTGTCCTTGACCAGCGCCTCGGCCGGACCGATCAGCGTCGCGTAGAGCTCGTGCGCAAGGGCCAGATCAATCAGCTTGCCCGCTTGCGCCGGATTAATCGGACCATCGATGCGATCAACCGCAGCCACATCCAACCCGCGCCGGAACGCAGCGATCTTTTCGGCCAACTCCTTCGCGCCGAGCGGGATGGTACGCCATTCGAAGCCCTCGCGCGTCAGCCCGAAGACCTGGCTCGCGCTCTCCGCTGGCAACACGAACACGAGCGCCTCGTCGGCGCCGAGCAGCTGCTGGACCCCGGCGGGCTTGAGCGGCTGCGGATGCGCAAACGTGGCATAGTCGGGAAACTCCGCGGCGATGCGGGCATTGAGCTCGCCCACACGGCGCTCGAGCTCGGCGATGCGGGCGCGCAGGCTCTGCTCGCGCGCGGTGGCGCGCTGCTCCGCCGGCTTGGCGAGGTCATCGATGAGCGTCTTGTCGAGCCCGCGCTGCTCGGCGATCGCATCCTGCTGCGCGCGCACCAGTTGCGCCAAGGCGTCGTTGCCCGCCGCCAGCCGCGCCGCCAGCTGCCCCAGGGCCATCGCCGCCGCCGACTGGCTCGCCCACTGCGCCGTCGCGAACGCCTCCGCAACAGCGTCGGCTCCGACCGGCTGTTGAGTGGGCGCGCGGCGCAACAGCTCGAGATGACGGACGAAAAATGTCTGCAACGCCGCCAACTCGAACAGCCCTTCGGCTCCGGCACCCTTGCTCAGGAGCGAGGATGCAATCCGCACCGCCTCGCGCGAGCTGTCGAGCGCGCCGGTGAGATCCCCGTTCTGCGCCTGGAACAGCGCGCGCTCGCTCAGCATCCGCGCGAACCGGGGATCGTCGCGCACCAGCGTCTTCTCGGCGGTCGCCACCGCACGCGCGAAATAGGATGCTGCCTCATCGGGGCGGCCCAACTGTTGCGAGATCGTGCCGAGGCCGGAGAGAGCCACCAGGCTGAGATGGGGGCCCAACCGTTCGAAATTGGCCACGGCGCGTTTAAACAACGGTTCTGCTTCCGTAAAACGATTCTGGATCAGGTACAGCTCCCCCAGATCCGAGGAGACTGACGCGAGATTGTCCTCTGCATTGGCCCTCGCCTGTGCATCTTCGCCCCGGACAGCCACTTTGCCGAGAATGGCGACCGCCCGCTCACAGAGCGGCACGGCGTCCGCGTGGCGGCCAAGGTCTTTGTACAAGGCGGCCAGCTGCCCGAGCTGGACGCCCGTATCGTTGTGGTCAGGACCTCTTAGTTTTTCGCTTAGTGCCAGAGCGTGCTCCGCCAGCGGCAACGCGTCGGCGAGCTTGCCGGTCAGCCGATAAAACTCCGCGAGGTGTGCAAGGAATTTCGGAACGCTGCCCTGCATCTTCTTTTCGGCGACGGCGAGGGCATGTTTGATGATCGACTCGGCCTCGCTGTAGCGTCCTCGCGATTGGTAGTACGTGCCGAGAAATTCCAGAACATGATCCGTATACCAATTGTAGACGCCGTGCCGCTCCAGAATGGCCAGCGCACGCGTCAGCATCGGCTCGACCTCGGTATCGCCGTAGGTGTAGCGTTGTGCGAGGCGATCAAGAACGCCGGCAACCTCCGGATGATCGGGACCGAGCTGCCGTTCCGCATCGGCAAGCTCGCGCTCCAGCAGCAGCTTGGATTGCTCCAGTCGTCCCAGGCCGCTGTAGGTATTCGCAAGACCACCCAACGTGTAGCGGATGCGTTGGCCGTCGGGCGCAGGCGCATTCTCGAGCATGGAAAGCGCGCGAATCAAGAGCGGCTCGGCCTCGCGGAAGCGCCAGAGCTCGTTATATGCGCGGCCGAGCAAGTATAGTACCCACACGTCCTCTGTGCCGCGCTCCTGAAGGCGCACCAGCTTGCGCTCGAGAAGTGGAATCGCCTGGGCGGTCCGGCCGAGCGAGGTGTATGACGATATAATCATGTTCTCGGCCGGCTCGAAGGTCGGACTGCCCTCGCCGAAGCGATCTCGTATCGCATCCAGGAATTCCGCCGCTTGCTTGATCACCTCGTCCCGCTTGCCGGCCTCGAACAGCCGCTGGCGACGGTTGAAATCGGCCATCAGCGCGTCCTGCGGCGCCGCATAGGCGGAGGGCGTCAGCGAGGGGAGCATGCCGCTCTCTTTCGGCACCAGGGTCGTCGCAAGCAAGAGCATGATGGTGCTCGCGGCACGAACGATGCAGCGATACGATCCGCAAGCGTGGTCGAGCGCCATGGTGCGGCTCTCCGTGATCAGCGGCGGATGACGTAGGCGTCGAGCTTGACGACAACCCGTGCTGCCCAAGCCATGAACACACTATAATGTAGCGGCGCAGGAGCCGTCTCGGGCAAAGATCAATTCGATTCCGACCCCCACCGCGGCGAAAGTGGAATCCCAGAAAGCCGAAGCTTCCAACTCGACCGAAATCTACGATTCGACCTTTCTCTTCATTGATCTCGACTTGTAGATCGGCCAACTCCTCCCGGAGCCGTTTCTCTACCGCCGCCATGAGCCAGTCATGTCGCGGGTAGGCGTCGATCAAGATCACAGAACATCTTATTTTCCAATATTCCTAAGCTACGCCGCGCGCGGTGCCACGCGTGCGCCAACCCTGCAAATCAATCAGAGCCTTCTGCCGTGTTGGCGCGGCCGCTAATGAGATCGTGCTTTGCCGCAAAGCCGCCCGAACAGCACACGCCGTCCGGGCCGTAGACCGCTCCGCAGTCGATGCTCAATTCGTCGCAAATCATCGTGGCTCCGCGAAAGGAAAGGGAGCCGGACGCAAGTATTGATGCCAAGCGCAGGCCGCTGCGCCGATGGCGCTCTCGCATCGAATAAGCCGATCGTCTTTGTCCAGTAGGTCTAGCTGCAACCTGGGAGCTCGCGGGTCCAGTCTCTGCGTCGACGCATCTGGATCGGTCGCCGCGTTCGGTGGGGGGCTCCTGGTTGTCGATGTGCGGAACTGGTGGACTCGGAAGGACCTGGGCTTCCGCGACGGTAGCGACGATCGCTATCAGAGTGGTTGCGATAAGAGTTTGAATTGGTAACCGGTCCATATTGTTACCGTGGCACAGGGCTCGGGGTTGGATTGCCTGTCAGGGCGTTGACGTCGGAGAGCCTGAGAAAGCATGCATGCTGCGAATCGCACGGCAACTCAGCCTCATCCATTTCAGGGTCCGCCGGATCCGGGTCACTTTTCTGCGTGTGCGCTCGGCAAACAAAGGAAGTTCGCCGAATAGTCTCGGAGACACAATGCTATTCTGTTTTTGGCCTTGCGACAAGTGGCGCGCACGTCGACTCAATCGATGTCAGGAGGCGGGGAGCATGCGTGGGAGTACGTGTGTGGTTTGATTGCCGCTCCGTTCGACACAACTCGCCAAAGGCGCCACGCGTTGACCGGTAAAAGCGCGAGATGCAGAGAACGGTCTTACTAATTGCGCCGCGCGAGAGCACGGGCATGGCATTCGACCGATCGATGTCGCTGGTGCCGCGTCTACCTCTGCGCATTGGTGGCCTCCGATAACGGCCCCTCGAGCTGGAAGCGTACCTTACCTCGAACTCTATTTCAAATTGTGGACCTTGCCACTGTCAGCGATGATTGATCTGACCCACGCCGTCGAGAGACTACTGCTGGCCCAGCCGCGCAACTCGCTGGTGCTTGATGTCGATGCCGCCTTGAAGAAGGCGATCACAGAGGCGCCGAAAATGGAGCGCCGGGCGTGATCCAAATCGTCTGTATAAGGCGGCGCTGTTGCCTTTGAGCTACCTAATTAGGCGTTTCCCATCCGCCACGACGGGAAGCCGCGGCCTAGAGAGCAGTTTGCCTATTGCACGATGTAATTTGGGGCGCGGTGAAGTACGACCAGCACCCCAACAACTAAACTAACAAAAAACACCGAAAGCCACTTTCACGTAGCACGGATCGTCCGGAAATCAGAGCGGTGCATAGAATGAGGAACGCGATAGCGCGGGTCACGGGGCCACGTTCCCCAGCTATCCGCTTAAGCGGAGCAAGATATCGCGGACTTGCGTCGCCGCCCAGCGGCCGCCGCGGGCGGTCGGGATGCCACGCTTGTCGAGCTGGGCTGCGATACCGTTGTACGAACGCACGCCGGTCGCACGAATCTCCGTGATGATAGGCGCCAGCGATCGGGCTCGCGCATCGGCCTGGATGATGATCGCCTGTCTGGCCGCCTCGCGGGCCTTATGGCCCCTCATGAGCGCCAGATGTCTTTGAAGGGCTCCGGCCTCATGGCCGTATAGCGCACGGTGTTAGTGATGCTGGCATGGCCAAGGAAGTGCTGAAGCCGCCGAGTATCCATGCCCCTGGCCGCCAGAGCGTAGCCGGTCGAATGCCTGAGCATGTGGTAGATCAAAAGGCCGATCAGCCAGTCGCGCTGGCCGTGCCGATTGCGCTTGCCCTGGCGACCTTTCGATCGACTGGTCGCATTACGCTTGTTTTTGGCTTGCCGCAGCGGCACCACTTTCGCTGACATTCCTGGCCTCTCTCGCTCTAACTGGTCACACTATGATACAGAAGGTGACCAGTGAAAGTGCGATTTAAGGCGGCTTATCCCGGAAATGCTGAGCCACAAAAACTCGCAGTGCGCTCGCCAAAGTAACGGCGTTGTTCTTACAGCGAGAAACGACTTCAATAAGCTGCCTACGCGTTACCCGGCGCTCAAAGGCAATCCGCCATTCGATCGGCGCGATCGCGCAAGCGATCGGCCGTCCGAAATCGACGATCTCGCGCGAACTCTCCCGCAATAAGCTGCCGAGCGGACGCTACTCGCCGCTTCACGCCGCCGGAGCCTATCAATTGCGCAGGCGGCGTGAAGCGCTGATCGAACGAGATCGCGCCCTACGAACCTTCGTTGTCGACCGCCTCGCGGAGGGGTGGACCCCGGAGCAAATTTCCGGCTGGCTGAAGGGAGGAAACGAACGTCGTCTGCGGGCCGTGAGTTGCGAGACGATCTACGCCTTCATCTATCGGGCAGCCCAAAGGGCCGAGCAGTTGTGGCGTTATCTCACGCGTCGTCACAAACGCCGCCGGCCACGCCGATCGAGACCTTCGCAAGATACCATCAAGGATCGCGTCTCCATCCACGAACGGCCCAAGACTGTCGACGGCAGAACCGAGGGCGGCCATTGGGAGGGTGACCTCATCATTTGTAAGCGCACACGGCCGGTGCTCGTTCTCCATGAGCGCAAATCCCGCGTGACGCTCGCCGCCAGGCTCGCCGGAAAGACCGCAGCTGAGACCATTTCGGTCATGCTGGCGGTGTTCGCTCGGATCGAACCCGCGCTGCGCAAGTCCATCACTTTCGACAATGATACCGCCTTCGCTCAGCACGCCTTGCTGCGAACCATGCGCGCCATGACCACTTGGTTTTGCGATGCCTATGCCTCGTGGCAAAAGGGCGGGGTCGAAAACGCCAACGGTCGACTACGCCGCTGGTTGCCTCGTCAGATTGACATCGACCAAGTGTCCGACGAAGAAATCCAGGACATCGTCATCACCGCCAATCTCACGCCCAGAAAATGCCTGGGCTTCAAGACCCCTTTCCAGGCGATCCTCAAAGAGCTTGGCAAAGACGTGCAAATTCGGTTCGCATAGACCCGTTGCACTTGGCTCCAGAATCCAGGGCGGCCTTGAATTGCTTGGCATAGGTCTTGTCGTTGAGGTCCACTGCTTCATTCAGCGCGAGCGCGTAGAAAATGGCCGCCTCGGTGTCGTCCGAATATCGCTCGGCCAGCCGCGCCATTGCCGCCTCATAGGCGATCGTGCGCGTGCGCAAATCGACCTTGTCGTAATCCTTGAAGAAGACCGCGAGTGCCTCGATCCAGTCCTTCTCGCGCTGCGTCTTGGTAGTTGCGGCGCGTCCCGCCTCGATCGCCTGCCAGGCTTTGTCCATAAGTTCTGCAGGAAAGGGAGCAACCAGCGGATTGGGACGCTGGCTGATGGCGATTCCCCAGTAGGCCATGGCGCACGACGGCCAGGCGTGCGTGCCTTCAGCCGCCGCGGATGATCACTGCGAGTGTGCCCAGGCTGGCCTTTGGCCGCTGGCGTCGTTCGCGGGCTCCCGCCAGGCCTCTTAGGGCACCGAGCTTTAAGGGCATCAAGCGCTCCCGGCGGATAGCTACTTGGGCATCGTCCGACGAGCTTTATTACTTGCTCAAGCTCGTCCGGCCTAAGCTTGGACGCGATCTCGTCGACGCTACGCTCATTGAGCAGCAAAACAGCTGCTATGACCGTTTCGGACACACCCTCGGCGGCGGCCCACCGCACCGCCTCACTATGAAGTTCGACTCCGAAAGCATTGGTCATGGCTGAAATATATCCTGGCAGCACGTTGCGATCAGGGTGATTGTGGGTCGATGCATAGGGCCTTCGCATCATCTGACAACGTCGGATTTTGGTCTCGCTGATCCGGAGATCTCTCGGCGTGTCTTGTCCGCCACGCTGTCGGCGGACTTCGCGATGCGCCCGGCTCGCTGTTCCAGCTTGGCCGCGGCGTGCTTCTTAGCTTCTTTCGTCATTCTCCGCTCCAACTTTAGATTTTAGCCGCCGGCTCGGACGCTCTGGGCTCAAGCGCCCCGCGGTCGCGCCGGCTCCGGGCCTCTGCCCAGGCGCGCAAGTCTTCGCGGGTGTACAAAGGGCGTCGACCCCACCAGAGAGCCGGCGCGACGAACTCTCCGAGCGCAGCGAGCTTGCTCGCCGTGCTGAACGACATAGGCCGCCCGAGCTCCTCCCGGATGTAATCGGCGGATTGCCTTCGGGTCAGATACTCCGCGGGCTGGCGGTCGGTTCTGAGTGACGTCGAGCTTGCGCGCGCAGGCGTCGAGGGTGCGGAAACGAGATCGATCTTGGTCATGTGACGCGGATCCGTGTAGATGCCGGAATGGTTCCGGCATCATCATCTTCCGACGCCACGGCGTATTATTTGGAGGGTACAACCCTTCAAATATTCAACGGGGGTTATGACCCCCAGTGGTGACCGACGCGCTTGTGCAGATATTCGCCGAGGCCGTCCTCGGTCGGAACTTGCAGCGGCTTGCCCGTATCAAGCTTGCCGAGATGGCGCGCTGTCGGCAAAACCGCTTCGATAAGATCGAGTAAAGGGCCCCCGCGCGCGCCCCGGCCCTTGCCTGTTTTTTAGTGGCGTGCTGATAGGCGCAAGCCGCGCCTAAAGGGCTGGGCAATGAGCGACGAGAAGGTCATACCATTCAATTCTTCGGCGGCGCTGATCGAAGAAGCGAAGAAAGAACGTCAGCAACTGCTGGCACAAATCGAGCAAAGCCAGCGGACGATCGAGCACTCCCGTCAGATCATCGCGCGCATTGACGAGGCGCTGGCGGCCACGGACAAGAAATAGCGGCGCTCAACCCCCCTTGGTGCGCTCCCCGGTTGTCTGACGGGCGTCGGCACCGCTGGCGCGGTCCAGGGGACTGTGCCCAGCATCGGCACCGTTGACGACTCCAACAGGCGTGCGTGCCTCTCGCCGCCGCGGATGGTCAGTGCGAGGAGTGTGCCCAGGCTGGCCTTCGGCCGCTGGCGTCGTTCGGGGGCTCGCGCTCGGCCGCTCAGGGCACCGTGACCTTAAGGGCATCAAGCGCTCCCGGCGGATTGCTACTAGGGCATCGTCCGACGAGCTTTAGGGGGGGCTCGCAGATAGCGACAAAGGCAATGCCCGGTGGCTGCGCGACCTGGCCGTCAGCTACAACAAGATCGGCAACGTGCTAGCGGCAGCGGGCCAGCGCGAGGAGGCGCTCGCGGCCTACCAGAAGGGCCTCGCCATCAGCCAGCAACTCGCTGACAGCGACAAGGGCAATGCCGACTGGCAACGCGACCTGGCCGTCGGCTACGACAACATCGGCGACGTGCTGAAGGCGACGGGCACGCGTGCGGAGGCGCTCGCGGCCTATCAGAAGGGCTTTGCAATCTGGCAACGACTCGCCGACAGCGACAAGGGCAATGTGCGGTGGAAGAACGATCTTTCCCTATCGTACACCAACATCGGCGGCGCGCTGGAGGCGCAGGGCAACCTGGACGAGGCGCTCGCAGCCTACCAGAAGGGCCTCGCCATCAACCAGCAACTCGCCGACGGCGACAAGGGCAATGCCGAGTGGCAGCGCGATCTTTGGTCGTCGTACAATAGGATCGGCAACGTGCTGGAGGCGCGGGGAAAGCTCGACGAGGCGCTCAAAGCCTACCGCGATGGACTCGCCGTCCGCGAGCGGCTCGCCGCCGACGACCGCGGCAACACGCAGTGGCAGCGCGATTTGTCGGTGTCATACAATAATGTCGGCGACGTCCTCGCGGCGCAGGGCAAGCTCGATGAGGCGCTCAAAGCCTACCGCAATGGGCTCGCCCTTCGAGAGCGCCTCGCCGCCGCCGATCGCGGAAATATGCGGAGGCAGAACGACCTGCATTACAGCATCGGCAGGATCGGTAGACTAGCTTACAAGTTCATCCTGGCCCGCAATTTCGCCACTGCACTGGAAGCTGCCGACCAGGCTATCTCGCTTGCGCGCGACAAGATATGGCTCTACTCGAACCGCGCGCACGCGCTCATGTTCCTCGACCGCGTGGATGAAGCGCGTGCGCTCTATCTGCAGTATCGAGGCGAGAAGAAGGTGCAGGGCGAGAAGTCCTGGGAGGCTGTCATCCTCGAACATTTCGCCGAACTGCGCAAAGCGGGGCTGACGCACCCGCTGATGGACGAAATCGAAAGGACGTTTTCGGCGCGGGGGTGAACGGTGGTCCTCGCGGGACCTCGCCACGGACCACGTCGCCGCAGCCGGTGCCAGCTAGGCAAGTATGTGCACCAGTGCTTTTCCGGTCACGGCAGATATTGTTGCAGAAGTCGCCGCGGAGGAGCTGGACAATAGAAATGCTCCCCAATCGAATCGGGGCGAGTGGATTTTTGAATCAGCGCTGTCCGTCCGGACTTGCATCAATATTTCTCGCTCCGATGCCAAAAATACTTTTGCAACGCAATCGGCATTGAAACAGAAAGCTGCACTGCTAGCGCAGTGGCGTCTCACCGGTGCAATGGTGGTAGATTGGAGAATCCGTGCGCGCGCCGAATCTGATTTGGCGAGCCGACTCGATCGTGATGTCCCACTCGCCGTGGTAGCGAGCCCTTCCGTCCGCGCATTCGACCGCAAGGGTGCACCGCTTGGACGTCAGTGTATTGGAGAAGATGGTGCACTGTGCTCCTTCATAGCGGTACGAGCCGGGATGCAGTTCGATCAGCGCGCGCTCGCCGAAACGTTTAATAGCCTCGTCAGGCTTTAGGGCGTACTCGCAGGCTTCGGCAGGGGAGGCCCACATACCCGTCTGCAAATCACACGGCCCGCCGCCGGCAACAGCGGGATCGGTGACCAGCAAGCAGATCATGCAAAGGAAACCTGTCGGCCGTCCGCCGGTCAGCGTGTTAAGCATTTTGATCGACCCTCAAACTTTGTGCATTTTACGCACAGGGCAGGCCTTGTGTGGAGGGTCAAACATCGTCGGATTGGCGATCACCATATCCAGTGGAGGCTGCGCTCGGAGGCAGGATCCGCTCGCACCGTCCGAAAGCGACCAGCTGCGCGAGGTCGCGGCCCCGGCCGGCGAAGCGGTTGCACCTTGTCATCACGTACCGCCAGCCGCGACTTGATTGGGCTTGATCGATTTGGCGGCGATCCGCTTGCGACAAGGCGATCGCGGCCGATCCGAGCAAAGCCGATGCCTACTTCATCAAGGGATCGGTGCTGTTCGGCGACGCCAAGGACGCCAAGATTGTGAACCGCAAAATGGGGCTCCCGTAGGCGCTGCAGGCATATCTGCCTCTGGCGCCCAGCGGTTCGCATGCGGCCGACGTCAAGGCCACGCTAGACGCGGCCGGCCAGACCGTGGGCTCTCAGCCGAAGAGACAATCTCCGGCAGCCGTCAGCCGGTCTTCGAAAGCCGGTCAAGCCCGATCAAGCCGGCGGCGCACGGCGCGACGCTGCGACGACTTCAGCTCAGCGACCGCCACGGCCGTAACCCGGGCGTCCGCGCTGATCTTGCTGCTGCTGCCGGAGAAATCGCTCCTCGATCTCGGTGAAGATCTTGTGGAGCCATTGCTCGGCGCGGTCGGTTCTCTCCTGGTAATATCGTACGTCTGCTTCGAGCTGCACGATCCGGTCTTCGGCCGCACGGAGTTCCTGAGAGAGCTTTTGAGCAAGTTCGAGGGCGTGCTGACTGTTCGCCTCGGCTACACCCGCCGCTTTATGCAGCAGACCCAGGATGCTGCGACCGGCGCTATCCAGTTCGTCGCCCTTGTTTGGTGCCGCGCCTTTTGCAGCCGGGGCAAACTGGATCACAAACTCTGACTCGTATTGCGCACTCGATACGCCACGACTCGACTGACTACCCATGTTGAACCCCACTGACAATTCACTCTGACATTTGCGTGAGAAAGCCCGCGAGACGCAATGGAGGTCTGTGGATAACTGAGCGGATAGTACCACCTTGAGTCATTCGAGCAACAGAAAGGTCGGCAACGCGGCGTAACAGCGATATCGAACTGTCATGAAACGGCGCTCGATGACTCTGCGCGACAACCGGGACGGCTTCCGCATACCGCACGAGCGGCGCCTGCATCATAAACGACGCCGCACGCAGCGAAGCAGGCGTGAACATCGCGACTCTTGTCAGCAAGAGTAGATCCGGTCGGCAGAGTCGATTGCGGCAGCGGTCTGCAAGACGGCTCACCCGCCCAATCCGAATGCCCGATCAAATCCGAGACGGCTTCGACGACGCTTCGGCCCCCCGACTTTGGCTCTGACCTGGGGCCAAACCTGGGTCTGACTTGGGCCCCGGCGCATCCCATCGTATCCTCACGTGCCGCCGGGCGGCGCAGGGGGACAACAATGGAAAGCTGGCGAAATCGAAAGACGTTGATCTTGAGCCGCACCGACATGATGGGGCTGGTCACTCCGGCGGAATATGTGAGTTGTGTCGAGCAGGCCTATCGCATGCACGGCGAGGGCCGCTACTACATGGACCCGAAAGGGCACATCGTGCTCGACAAATTTCCCGGCGAGTGGGAGGCGATGCCCTCCTATATCGAGGAGCCGGAAGCCGCCGCCTGCAAATGGGTCTCGATCCGCGAGCGCAATCGCGAGAAGTTCGACCTGCCGACCGTATTCTCGATCCTGATCTATACGCACCCCGAGACCGGGTTTCCGCTGGCGATCTGCGACGGCTCCTATCACACGGTGATGCGGACCGGCGCCTCGGCCGCCGTGTCGGCGAAATGGCTGGCGCGCAAGAATTCAAAGAAGCTCGCGATCGTCGGCGCGGGCCACATGGCGGAGGGAACGCTCGCCACCTGCGACACGGTTTTTGCCTGGGACGAAGTCCGCATCTGGAGCCGCTCGCAAACGACGCTCGATGAATTCGTCAAAGACCAAGCAGCGAAATACCGGTTTCCGATTCATGCCTCGCGCGATCTCGCCGAGGTCGTGCGCGGCGCCGACGTGGTGGTCACGGTGACGCCGGCGCGGGAGCCGCTGGTCAAGGACGAATGGATCGCGCCCGGCACCCACATTGCCGCGGTCGGCGCCGACAAGGCGGGCGACCAGGAGCTCGACCCGCGCATCCTGCAGCGCGCGCGCATTTTCGTCGACGACATCCGCCAGTGCCGGACCGACGGCGAGATCAATGTGCCGCTGTCCAAGGGGCTCATCCGCGAGCAGGACATTGCCGGCGAAATCGGCGAAGTCATCACCGGCAAGAAGCAGGGCCGCCGCTCCGACGATGAGATCACGCTGTTCAACTCGACCGGCATCGCGCTACAGGATTCGGCAACCGTTCCGCTCGAATACGAGCGCGCCCTCGCCGCCGGCGTCGGCATCGAGAAAAAAATGATTTCGACGTGACGATCCGCAGTGCGCGACCCGGTCACGCGATGTGCCAAGCACCGCCAACTCGAGGGCTGGCTACTTGATCTTGAAGTTGCGGGTCGTGGCCAGCACGGTTCCGCACAAGCGCTCGGTGCCGTCGGACACAATGTAAACGTCAGCGGCTCCGATCGAGTTGGTGCGCCCATCGTGCAACACGCGTCCCTTGGCCCGTAGTGCCTCGCCCTTGGCGACCCCCGTCATCTTGATGGTGAAATCCAACGTCGCGAGCGCCCACCCTTTCGGCATGAGCGTGAGGCACGAGGCTACGGCGGCGACATCGCCGGCGGTGCCGACCATCGATGCGGGAAACAGGCTTGGCGGCCCGGAAAATCTCTCGTCGAACGGTAGTTCGACTGTTACGGAGCCTGGCTTGAGCGAGACCACATTGATGGAAAATTCGCGAACGAACGCCAGACCGGACAAGAAGGACCTCACTTCGCCCTCGTCGAGCAGAATTTCAGCGTCAGACATTGACATACATCCTCGTGGCAAGGTGCGGCACGCACGATCGCTCAACTATACGCACTTTCGGCGCGGCGGGCTTGCAGTGCTCCAAGACCTGTTCGTTGCCAATGCTCCGCGGCGTTGTCATACTTTCGCCGATGACCACCACTTGGCGATATCCCACATGACTGACGTTCTCAATCTGCCGCGGCCCGCATGGATGAGCGAGGACGTCGTGCTGCTGGAAGAGACCGCGCGGCGCTTCATCGCTGCCGAATACGGCCCGCATCTGGAGAAATGGCACGAAGACCATTTCTATCCGCGCGAGGTATGGACCAAGGCCGGCGCGGCAGGATTGCTGTGCGCTTCGATGCCGGAGGAGTATGGCGGCGCCGGCGGCACCTTTGCCCATGAAGCGGTGATCGACCGCCAGTTTGCGCTCGGCGGCTTCGACGCATTCGGCGCGCCGCTGCATTCGGGCATCGTCGCTCCGTACATTCTGCATTACGGCACCGAGGAACAGAAAAAGCGCTGGCTGCCGAAACTCGCGACCGGCGAATTGGTCGGCGCCATCTCGATGAGCGAGCCGGGCACCGGCTCCGACCTGCAAGGCGTGCGCACCACGGCGCTGCGCTCGGGCAACGGCTATGTGCTCAACGGCTCGAAGACGTTCATCACCAACGGCCAGCACGCCAACCTGATCATCGTCGTCGCCAAGACCGACCCGAAACAAGGATCGAAAGGCGTGTCGCTGATGGTGGTCGAGACCGCCGATGCGTCGGGCTTTCGCCGCGGCCGCAAGCTCAAGAAACTCGGTCTGGATGCCGCCGATACCTCGGAATTGTTCTTCGAGGAAGTGGCGTTGCCGGCCGAAAGCCTGCTCGGCACCGAGGAAGGCCAAGGCTTCTATCAGCTCATGAAGGAATTGCCGCAGGAACGGCTGATCGTCTCCGTCAATGCGGTTGCCATGATGGAGCGCGCGCTCGCTCTCACCATCGACTACGTCAAGCAGCGCGACGCCTTCGGCAAGAAGGTCATCGAGTTTCAGAACACGCAGTTCGTGCTCGCCGAATGCAAGAGCGAAGCGACCGTCGCGCGCGTGTTTCTCGATCACTGCATCGATCGCCACGTCAAGGGCGAGCTCGATACGGTCACCGCTTCGATGGCCAAGTATTGGCACACGGACCTCGTCGGCAAGATCGTCGACCGCTGTCTGCAACTGTTCGGTGGTTACGGTTATATGGACGAGTACCCGATCTCGCGCATGTATCGCGACGCGCGGGTGATGCGCATCTATGCCGGCACCAATGAGATCATGAAGCTTCTGATCGCGCGAAGTTTGTAGGAGCGCTTGACGCGCAGCTTGGCCGCGCCAAAATTCAGTCCGCGATCACTCATCCACGCGTCATGCGCGGGCTTGCGCTTAGCCAGCGACCGCGACCGGCAAATGTTCGACAGCCTTGAGGCCCGGCCGCCTGCGCCACTTGATCTGGGATTCATCCACCGCCAATGCGAGTTTCGGCCAGCGCCGAAACAACGCCTTCAGCGCGCAAATCCCCTCAAGGCGTGCAAGTTGATGGCCGAGGCAAAAATGATTTCCGGTGCCGAAAGCGAGATGCCGGTTCGGCTTCCGCGCGAGATCAAGCCGTTCCGGATGTGAATTCGCCTGCGGATCGAAATTGGCGGCCGCCAGCATGGGCATGATCTTGTCGCCCTTTCTCAGCCGCACACCGCCGAGTTCGATGTCTTTTCGAATAAACCGCGGCTTGGTGAATTGCACAACCGAAATAAATCGCAGGAATTCTTCCACGGCCACACCTGCCCGGCTCCAGTCTTCTTCCAGCCAGTCGCGCAGCCCGGGATTTCGCAAAAGCTCATAGACCGAACCGCTGATCAGGTGGGTGGTCGTTTCGTGGCCGGCGAACAGCAGCAGAAAGACCATGGCCACCATCTCGTCGCGGCTGATTTGTCCGCCTTCCTTTTCGACGCGCACCAGCTCGGCAATAAGACCTGTGCCGCCATTCGCTCTAAAGGCTTCCAGTTGTTTTTCCAGATAACGCCGCATCGCCAAGATATTGGGGACCAGGCTCAGGAGGCCGATGGTGCCGGTGAAGCGCGTAAAGCCGCTCGCCCAGGCGGTGAATTTCGGTCGGTCGGCAAGCGGCAGGCCGAGCAGCTCGCAGATCACCGAGAGCGGCAGCTTCCGCGCATAGCGATCGACCAGATCGGCCGGACTTCCCTCCGCGAACAATTCACCGGCGAACTCGTCGGCGATGGCAAGAATCCGCGGCTCCATTTCGAGAACCGCCCGGCGGCGAAAGGCTTCGTCGACAATGTCGCGCAGCCTTCGGTGATCCGGTTCGTCCATCGACAGCATATGGTTGGCCAGCGACCGCAAGATGCGGGGCATCCACCATTGCAATCCGGCGACGCCGCCGATGCCGGTGCGAATGGTGAAGGTGTCGCTGTCCTTTAAGACCCGATCGGCCAAGTCCTGCGTGGTCGTCGTCCAAACCTTGCCGATCATCGGAAATTGCACCTCGACCACGGCACCAGCGGACCTCAGCTTCTCGATCTCGGCGGCGGGATTGCGAAAGTAAGCTTGGCTCACAAAGTCGGCGCGCATGATTCATCCTTGCACTGGCAAGAAAACTGTTTGATCTCGACAAACTGGTCCGGGACGAACCGGCTGGTGACATAGGCCGAGTTGCCTTCTCGTGACCCACTCCTTCGCGAGGTGGCGCACTGGAAGTTGGCATGGCAATTTGTGGAAATTAGGGAAGGAGTTTCGAAGCGGCACCGCCCGATTTTGGCGTTCAAGCCAAATTCTCAGCGGCAAAATTCTTGGCGACAAACGCAAGCAGCCCCAAGTCGCGGCCGCGCGGCGCGATCAGCGAAATACCCAGCGGGCAGCCGTGCAATGTGCAAAGCGGCAGTGAAAGCTGCGGCAGGCGTGCAAGGCCGGCAATCGACAGCAATCCGAAGGCGCGCGTGCGGAAGACTTCGAGCTCGGGCGCGGGCGTGGCCAGTTTCGGCGCAATGCCCGGCGCCGTCGGCAGGCACAACACCGCGTCATCGCCGAGCAGCGCATCCATGTGCGCAGCGGCCGCCTCGCGCTGCGGCCGCATGCGCTCGACTTCGGCCGGCTCGATGGTGCGCGTCCAGGCGAAGCGCTCGGCGATGCCGGGGCCGAAGCTTGGATGATGCGCATCGATCCAGGCGCTATGCCGCTTGTGGATTTCGTCGCCCTGCAAGATGCGGAAAATGCCCGACCAGGCCGACGGCTCACCGGTATAGACTTTGATCGCACGATGATCCGGCAAGGCCGCTTTCAGCTTCGCCAGTGCCGCGGCAAGTGCTGCGGCGACCTCGGCGCCCGCGAAGGTGAAAGCATCCTCGGCGATCAACAGCCGCTTGGGCACGAAGTCGCCCGCGGACGGCAGCAAGATCTCGCCGACGCGCAGCATCATCGCCGCGTCGCGGGCGAACCAGCCGACAGTGTCGAAGCTTTTGGCGAGATCGACGACGCCATCGGCCGGCACCAGACCGTGCGTGGTGCGGATGCCGTAAATGCCACAATAGCTCGCCGGCAGCCGCACCGAGCCGCCGCAATCGGTGCCAAGCGCGAAGTCGACGAGACCACCGGACACTGCCACCGCCGATCCGCTTGACGAGCCGC
This sequence comes from uncultured Alphaproteobacteria bacterium, assembly GCA_963720115.1. GTDB lineage: Bacteria > Pseudomonadota > Alphaproteobacteria > Rhizobiales > Xanthobacteraceae > BOG-931. The sequence continues at coordinate 96,873 of CAVREN010000023.1, read as the reverse complement.
CCGGGATTCGGCCCGGCGCGCGCGGATTGATCGGCGTGCCGTGATGCACGTTCTCGCCGTTGAGACTGTAGGCCAATTCGTCGGTGTGGGTCTTGCCGACCATCCGAGCGCCGGCCGCGAGCACGCGCTCGACCGCGGACGCGGTGCGCACTGCCGGCGGATGCGTCTCAAGCCAAACCGGATTGCCGTTGCCGGTGCGATGGCCGGCGATATCGAACACGTCCTTGACCGCGAAGGTCAGGCCGCGCAGCGGGCCATCCGGCGCTCCGTCCATTTCGACATGGTTATCGCGGCAGAAGGCGTTGTACGGATCGTCCGGAATCATTGCAGCCGATGCAGAATGGCGGGCTGGCGCGAGACGGTCTTGCGGCCGCGCTTGAAGGCGTAAAGCACCGGCGTGAGCTCGGCAACCGCCATTTCCGGACTTGTCGAGTCGAGCACAACGAGATCGGCGGATTTGCCGACCTCCAGTCCATAGTCGGAAAGCCGCATCAGGCGCGCCGGCCGCTGTGTGACCATGTTGAAACACTCGCGCATATCGGCCTGCTTTCCGACCTGACAGATATTCGCGTACAGATTCGCCATGCGCATCTGCGAGCAATCGCCGAACGGCGTGAACGGATTAAGGATGTTGTTGCTCGACAGCGAGCAATTGACGCCGTGATGCAGAAGCTTGTGCGCCGGCACGACGCCGCGCGTGACATTGTGATCGTAGGTGTGATGGCGGCCCATGAGATAAAGATCGGTCGAGGGCAAGACGGTGAGCGCCACGCCGGCATCGGCGAGGCGCTTCGCCGCCGCCTCGAAGGCCGGCATCGACAGGCTTGCCGCCTTGGTGACATGGCCGATCGCGACCCGGCCGCCATATTGATATTCCTCGGTGCGCTTGCAGACATGGTCGAGGTCCATGCCGTCCGCGGTCGGGCCGAAATCGAGATGCAGGTCGACATCGATGTCGTATTCGCGCGCGAGTTCGAAAACGCGGTCGATCTGGCCGGGAGGATTGCTGTCGACATAGGGCGCACCGCCAACCGCACGGCAGCCGCGATCGAGCGCTTCAACCATCAGCTCATCGGTGCCGGGATTATTGAGCAGTCCCTCCTGCGGAAAAACGCAGATCTGTAGATCGATCGCCCAGGCATATTCCTTGATCAGCGGCAGGACGCCTTCGAGGCTGCGCAGGCCGACGCCGGGATCGACTTCCAGATGCGTGCGCATATGAGTAGTGCCTTGCAGGATCGCCTTTTCCAGCGTGAGCGTGGCGCGCGCATGCACATCTTCAGGCGTGAAGCCGGCTTTGGCCTTGGCGGCTTCGGCAATCGCCTCCTCGAGATCGCCCTTCTCCGACTTGACGCGGTCCAGGATGCAGGACTTGTCGAGATGGATGTGGGTTTCGACAAAGCCGGGCGAGATGAGACGGCCGCCGAGATCGACTAGCTCGCCCTCGGCGGCGAGCCGTGGCTCGATCGCGGCGATCTTGCCGCCGGCGATGCCGATATCGGTCAGCTCCTGCTCGGCGCCCATTCGGCGCGCGTTTCTCAGAATGAGATCCATCATCCCCTCGCCTGCTATCCTTTAACTCACAACAACGCGCCGTGCCCGCCGAGATATGCCTTCACCAGCGCGGGATCCTGCGCGACCTCGCGCGCTGGTCCGGAGTGTGTAACCGCACCGGACTGTAGCACGTAGGCGCGATCCGCAACCGAGAGCGCAAGTTGCGCCATCTGGTCGACGAGTAGAATCGTGGTTCCCTCGTCGCGCAACGCGGCCAAAAGATCATAGAGATTTTCGAGAAGCTTGGGCGCGAGCCCGAGCGACGGCTCATCGAGCATCAATACCCGCGGCCGCGCCATCAAACCGCGCGCGATCGCCAGCATCTGCTGTTCGCCGCCGGACAGAAGCCCGGCGCGCTGATGCTGCCGCGCCTTCAAAGCCGGAAAGCGGGTGAGCAGGTTCTCGATCATGCTCGCCTCTTCGGCGGACCTGCGCGCATAGGCGCCGAGCCGAAGGTTGTCGGTCACCGACAATTCCGGGAAGACCTGCCGGCCTTCCGGCACCAGCACCAGACCGTCGCGCGCGATCCGATCGCCGGAAAGTTTGTCGATGCGCTCGCCGAGGAAGCGAACCTCACCTTCGATCGGCCGCAGCAGGCCTGACAGCGCGCGCATCAGCGTAGTCTTGCCGGCGCCGTTGGCGCCGAGCACAGCGACCAGCTCGCCCTCGGCAATTTCGAGATCGGCCCGCCGCACCACGGTTGCGGCGCCGTAGCCGGCGGACAGCGCGCTCACCGTCATCAGCGGTTTCTGCGCAATCTCGGCCGGGCGTTTGCGGCCGCGCTCCGCTTGTTCGCCGGCGCCCAAGTAAGCCTCCAGCACCGCGGGATCGGCAGCCACCTGAGCCGGCGTTCCTTCAGCGATCTTGGCGCCGGCATCGAGCACGATCACGTGGTCGGAGACGCCCATCACCAGATCCATGTCGTGCTCGACCAGGATCACGGTCATGCCCACGGCGGCGAGCTTCCGCAACAGCGCGCCGATTGCGGCGGTGTCTCCTGCATTCAGGCCTGCCGCCGGCTCATCGAGGGCGAGCACGCTCGGCCGGACCGCGAGCGCGCGGGCGATTTCGACCAGCCGTTTGTCGACATGAGCGAGCGCATCCGCGGGCCGCTCCAGCGCACCCTTATAGCCGACAAAGGCGAGGAGGCTTTCGGCGATTTCGGCATCATCGCCGTGCTTTCCGCCGGACAGAAAATACGGCGCAAGCCGGCCGCGCCGCAGCGCGATCACGACATTGTCGATCACCGACATTGACTCGAACAGCTGGCTTGTTTGATAGGTGCGTGCGATGCCGGCGCGAGGAATTTGCTGAGCGCGCAACGACGAAACGATACGATCGCCGAGCCTCACCGTTCCCGCATCCGGCCGGTAGAAGCCGCAGATGACGTTGAGCGCTGTGCTCTTGCCGGCACCATTCGGCCCGATGATGCTTGCGATCGCGCCCGGCTGCGCCGCAAAGGTGAGATCGCGCACCGCGCGCACGCCGCCGAAACTCACCGAAAGATCGCGCACCGCAAGCGCTTGGCCGCTCGCGCAGGCGGCGAGAAAGCGGCCGATATCGCTTCGCTCCTTCGCATGCGTCTCGCGTTCCTTGCCGGGCAGCACGCTCGCGATCAGTCCGACCAAGCCGGTCGGCGCAAGCCGCAGCACGGCGAGCATCAGCACGCCGACGAACAAGAGCCGGTATTGGCCGAGCGTCGCGAGCAGTTCCGGCAAAAGCACCACGACCAAAGCGCCGACGATCGGACCGAGTACACGATCGGCGCCGCCCAGCATCACGACCAGCAGGAACAGGACCGACTGAAAGAACGGAAAGGATTCCGGGCTGATGAAATTGCTGATCGAGGCGTAAACGCCGCCAGCCAAGCCAGCCGCGACCGCCGAGATGCCGAATGCCGCTGTGCGCACGAGCGTCGGATCGAGCCCGATCGAGACGCTGGCGGATTCGGAATCGCGCACGGCACGCATGGCATTGCCCCAAACGCTTCGGCTGAGCCATGCGAAGGCGGCGGTCGCCAGCACAACGAGCGCCAGCGAAAGATAGGCGATGCCGCGCTCGCCAATGTCCGTGCCGAACACGCTCGGGCCAGGAATGCCGGATAGGCCGTTCCAGCCGCCGGTGAGGCCTTGCCATTCGGCGGCGCCCTGCTCGACCACAAAGCCGAAGGCGATCGTGACCATCGCGAGATAAGGCCCGCGCACTTTCAGCGCCGGGATCGCGAGCAGCATGCCGGCTAATCCGGTAATGACGCCGCTCAAGATGAAGGCCGGCCAGAACGACCATTCATAGTTCGTCGTCAGGATGCCGACCGTGTAGGCGCCGATCGCATAGAAGGCGACGTGGCCGAGCGATATCTGCCCGTTGAGGCCGAGCAGCACGTTCAGCCCGATGCCGACGATCGCTGTCAGCCCGACAGTGACGATGATGAAGACCTGATAATTGTTGCCGCGCGAAATCAGGTAACAGGCGGCGGCAATCGCGATGGCGGCGGCCGCCGCCTTCAGCGCGCTCATACTTTCCTCAATTGCGCGCGGCCGAACAGGCCGTTCGGCCGCAACGCGAGCGCGAGGATGACGAGTGCGAAGGTCACGATCTGCGTATAGGTCGAGCCGAGCAGCGCGGTGATGAGCGCTTCGGCGACGCCGTAAATCAGGCCGGCCAGCACGACGCCCCAAGCGCTTTCGATGCCGCCCAGGATGGCGACGGCGAAAGCCTTGATGCCGAATAGCGTACCCATGGTCGAGGAGATGGTGAAGAGCGGCGCGACCAGAATGCCGGCGATGCCGGCGAGCAAGCCTGAGAGCGCGAACGCGATCTCGATCACGCGTTCCACGCGGATGCCCATCAGGCGCGCCGCGTCGCGGTTCTGCACCACCGCGAGCAGCGCCTTGCCATGGCGCGACGTCGCAAACAGTACCTGCAACCCGGCCGCCAGCAACAAGCCGATCACCGGGATGAGGATTTGCAGATATTGAACGCGTACGCCCACTATCGTCACCGCGCCGGTGGTCAGAAAGCCGGGCGGCATGCCGCGCGGATCCTTGCCGAAGGTGAACAGAACCACGTTGTCGAGCACGATGCCGAGCGCCACGGTGGCGATCAGCCAGGAATTGGAGCCGCGGAAGACGAACGGCCGCACCGCGACGCGTTCGACAATGACGCCCCACAGCGCGCAGGCGGCCAGCGCCACGACGACCGCAACCGGCAGCGGCCACTTCATCGTTACCCAGAAGGTGAAGCACAAGACCGCGCCCAGCATCATGGTGCTGCCTTGCGCGAAATTCACCGTCCGCGATACGGCGTGGGTGACGTGGAAACCCAGCGCCAATAATCCGTACATGCTGCCGAGCCCAAGCCCGGAAATGATCGCGATTGCAATCAGCATGTCGAACTCGATGACCAGACCTGTTCCGTCATTGCGAGCGAAGCGAAGCAATCCATCCTACGGAGCAAGTTCCGGATTGCTTCGTCGCTTCCGCTCCTCGCAATGACGACGGATAAACTGCAACTGGGTCCCGCCTGCGCGGGGACGAGCGGAGTTCGAACCGACCGTTCGCGTGCCGGGCTTCATTGTGCCCTAAGTACCGATCGCTCAATTCACCGGAACGATCTTGTCGCCCTCGTAGTGCACCATGATGTAGTCGTCGGGCCCGAGGGCGTCATGATTGTCATGGGTGAAGGGCGGCTTGTAGGTCTTGATCAGGCCCTCGTAGGGCGTTTTCAGATCCTCCAAGGCGGCACGGACGGCATCCGCATCGGTTGAGCCCGCCTGCGCAATGGCAAGCGCGAGAATGTGCATCGCGTCATAGGCGTTGGCTGTGCCGACCGGCGCGACGATGTCCTCAGGGCCTTTGATCTGCGGATATTTCTTCTGCAAAGCCGCCAGCATGCGCTGGCCGACCGGGCTCTGCTTGCCGAAGAAACTATAGGTCTGGACGAAATCAGCCTCGCCTGCGGTCGGCCCGGCGAGTTCCGGAAAACGGCCGCCGGAAATGCCCCAATGCGAAATGACGGGCACGGTCCAACCCATGCGCTCGCGCGATTTCATCACCTGGGCGCCCGGCGGCGCGTTGACCACCAGAATGATGCTGTCGGCGCCGGCGTCTTTCAGGCGCGTGAGCTGCGGCACCATGTCGACATCGTTGTTCTCGAATTTCTCGACGCCGACAATCTCGACCGAAGGATCGGCCTTGGCAGCAGCCTGCAGGCCCTTTTCGTTGCCCTGACCCCAGGGATTGTTGATGAGCATCAGGCCGGCTTTCTTGGCGCCGAATTTCTGATGCGCGAATTTGAGGAGCTTCACGTCGACCAGCGCATCGACCGCGGAAACGCGGAACGCGTAATTCGGATCGGCGCCGTTGCGCGTGATGCCGGTGCCGGCCGCCCACACGCCCATATAAATGCGCTTCTCCTTGTTGAGCACCGGCACGATGGCGAGCGACACCGGCGTATCGATGCCGCCGAAGATCGCCGCGACATTTTCGGCCGCAAGTTCGCGCGCCGCGATCAGGCCCCTCGGCGGGCTCGATTCGTCGTCGCGCTGCACCAGTTCGAGCATGCGCCCGCCAAGGAGGCCGCCCTTGGCATTGATCTCCTCGATCGCAAGCGTCAGCCCGCGGGTGATCGCCTCGCCCGACTGCGCCGATGCGCCGGACAAAGCCGCCACCTGCCCGATCTTGATCGGATCAGCGGCAAAGGCCCCTGTTCCAAACAAGACAATCGCAGCGCCGGCAACCAGCGCACGCGCCGCGCGCCTATAGTGCCGCAGCAAGCCTGCAGTCATCAGCGTTCTCCTTAGAGTTTTCCCGGCTGTTGACGTCGGCAAAAGTGCCGAAAAGATAATGGCGAATGAGGCTCCAGCTTGTCAATTTTGGCCTCCGCGCCGCAGTTCCTACTTTTCACCCGGCGGCCGCCAGCATCATGTCGGCGGCTTTCTCGGCAATCATGATCACGGGCGCGTTGGTATTGCCGCTGACGATCGCCGGCATGATCGAGGCGTCGATCACGCGCAGCCGGTCGATACCGCGCACGCGCAATTTTTCGTCGACCACGGCAAGCGGATCGCTTCCCATTTTGCAGGTGCCGACCGGGTGATATTCGGTCTCCGCGGTGGCGCGGATGAAGTCTTCAAGCTCGGCGTTCGATTGCAGGGCCGGACCGGGTAACCGCTCCTCTCCGAGCCAGGCCTGAAGGCCTGAGCTCCCAGAATATCGCGCCCCTGCCGCAAGCCAGCGATCAGAACTTTCAGATCATAGTCGGCGGCGAGGTAATTCGGATCCATCACCGGCGGCTTGAGCGGATCGGTCGAGGCAAGCCGGATTCCGCCCCGGCTTTGCGGCCGCAGGCAACAGGCGTGCAAGGTGACGCCGTCGCCGTCCATCGGCGTGCGGGCATGATTGACCACCTGCGCCGGAATGAAATGGTACTGGATGTCCGGGTTCGCCGCGCCAAGTTCGCTGATCGCGAACGCGCCGGCCTCGGCGACATTGCTGGTGCCCGGCCCGGTGCCGTAGAGCAGAAATTCCACCGCCACGCCGATCGGCGCGAGCCCGCGATTCTTGCCATCGAGCGCGCTTCCGCGCTTGGCGCGCCGCACGATGTTGACGTTAAGGTGATCCTGCAAATTCTTGCCGACGCCCGGCAGGTCAGGCACCACCGAAATGCCGAGCGCTCGCAACTCCTCGGCAGGCCCGATGCCGGACAGCAACAACAATTGCGGCGAGTTGATCGCGCCGGCGGCGAGCACCACCTCTTGCGCGGCACGAGCCGTGCGGCGCTTTCGCCCGCGCGCATATTCGACACCGGCCGCGCGGCCATTCTCGATCAGCACACGCGTCGCCTGCGCCTTGGCGACGATGGTGAGATTCGCGCGCCCCGCCACCGGATGCAGATAAGCGGTGGCCGCGCTCCAGCGCCGGCCGTTCTTCTGCGTCACCTGAAACAGGCCGCAGCCGAGCTGCACCGTGCCGTTGAAATCCGGATTGAACGGCAGGCCGGCCTGCTGCGCCGCTTCGACAAAAACATGGCTGAGCGGATTCGTATAAGGCCGCTCGGCGACATTGAGCGGGCCGTCGGCGCCGTGAAAGCGGTCGTGCAGGCGCTCGTTGCACTCGGCTTTCTTGAAGTACGGCAGCACGTCGTCGTAGCTCCAGCCGGCATTGCCGAGCTGGCGCCAATGGTCGTAGTCGGCAGGCTGGCCGCGCATATAGACCATGGCATTGACCGAGCTCGAGCCGCCAATGAGACGGCCGCGCGGCCAATACATGCGCCGGCCCTTCATCGCCGCTTGCGGCGCGGTCTCGTAACCCCAGTTGAAGCGCGGACCGGACAGGTTGGCGATGCCGGCCGGCATGCGCACATAGAACGAATTGTCGGAGCCGCCGGCCTCGAGCAGCAACACCTTGATCTCGGGCCTGGTTGACAGCCGGTTGGCGAGAACCGAGCCTGCCGATCCTGATCCGACGATGATGTAGTCGTATTCCATTTCCGGCACCTACTCCTTCCTCCTTTACTGACTATGTGATTGTTGTGTGATTGCGCAAAGCCTTACTCTATGCGGCGTTCGATCCTGCCGGAAGACAGCGTTGTCATCCGGAAGCCGGAGCATGCATCCATGCTGCTTGCCAACTATCTGTTCTTCACAACGGCCTGCGAAGCAGCGCTTGCTTTCTACACGCACTGCGGGCTGGGCAAAGTCACGGAAGTAAAGCGCTACGATGTCGAGGCCGCGCCGACCACGGCCATGCGCGGCAAGATCATGCATGCGCGCTTTGAAGGTCCGGGCGTTCTGTTCTACGCGTCGGACAATCATGACGCCGAGCCGATGCGCGGTTCGGCCCACTTCCTCATGATGGACGACCGCGAACAAACAGACCGGCTCTTCAACCGCCTCGCCAAGGGCGGTACCATCACCACGCCGCTCGGCATCCAGCCTTGGGGCGACTATTACGGCAAACTGACGGACCAGTTCGGCGTGCAGTGGATGCTCAACTGCCCGATCAAGCCAGCTAGAGCGGAATGAGTTATGGTTGGATCGGCATCCCGCTCTAGCTTTTTGTTTGAGCATGATCTTTTCGGAAAACCGGTTTCCACTTTTCCGGATCATGCTCTAGCCAGTAGCCCGGATTGAGCGGCCGCGAAATCCGGGAACGATGTTGAAGCTTCCATTCAGCTCCCGGGTTTGGCGGAGCTTGTCATCGGGCCCGCCACTTCGGGCGGGACCCGTTGGCTCAACCCGGGCTACAAACGACTACAACGCACTCTGCGCGCGCGCGCGTGCCGCCGCCGTGCGTGTCGCCACCCGGTCGAGCAGCGCGATCATGTCCTCCACCTCGGCGCGGTCAAAGCCCTGCGTGATGAACACGATCTTGCTGCGGCGATCCGCATCCGGCCAGCGCTCGAGCCAGGACAGATTGTGCAGCAGATGCTGGGCGCCCTGGATCACCGCCGGGCGATCGGGCTCTTCGGCGACATTCACGATGCCTTTCACGCGCAACAGGCTCGGCCCAAGATTTTGCTGCAGCGCATCGAGCAGGAGCCGCAGCGCTTCGCGCGCGATCGGCTTGTCGCGCGTGAAGCAGAAGGAGGCGATGTCGCGATCGTGCAGATGGTGGTGATCGTGATCGTCGTGATCATGATCGTGCCCGTCATGCGCATGATGATGATGATGCGCATCGGCCGCTTCGTAGGCGGCGGCGTTGAGCCAGGCGCGCGCATCGGCTTTGGCATTGTTCGGATCGAGCCCCTCGGCGCGCAGCAACTTGATGTCGAAAGCCGGATCGTCGATGCGCGAGATCGTCGCCGCCGGATTGAGCCGGCGCAGCCGCGCGGTGAGCGCGGCTTCGGTCTGCTCCTCGCGCGCCGGATCGACCAGATCGAGCTTGGTGATGAGGATGTGGTCGGCGAGCGCGACCTGGCGCACGGATTCGACATGATTGTCGAGCGTGCCTTCGCCGTTCACGGCGTCGACGGTCGCGACCACGATGCCGATGCGATAGAGCCCGGCGAGCACCGGATCGGACAGGAACGCCTGAATGAGCGGCGACGGATCGGCGAGCCCGGAGGTCTCGATCACCACATGATCGAAGCGCGGAATCTCGCCGGCCTCGCGCGCGTGATAAAGATTGTTCAGCGTGGTGACGAGGTCGCCGAACACGGTGCAGCAAAGACAGCCGTTTTCCAGCACCATGATGGTGTCGTCGCTTTGCGCGGCGAGCGCGTGATCGAGCCCGATCTCGCCGAACTCGTTGATCACCACGGCGGTGTTGGCCATCGCCGGATCGCGCAGCGCGCGATTGAGCAGCGTCGTCTTGCCGCTGCCGAGAAAACCGGTGAGGATGGTGACGGGCGTGTGAGACAAGTTCGAGCGTTCCCAAAGTTCTGTCGCTTGACGAACATATAGCGATCGGCAGTGCTCGTTGCGAGCCGACTAAAGCGTTTTGTTGAGCAATGATCTTTTCGGAGAACCGGTTTCCACCCATCGGGTCAAAGCCCGAGGGCAAGCTTTTCCGGATCATGCTCTGGCCGCGTTCGCTTTCCAACACCCCGTAACCGATACCTCGCCGCGCGCCGCATGCGCAGACGCGAGATTAAGACGGCGTTTACCGCAGCGGTCCAAAGTAGCCGCGTCTGGGCGACTGCGAAATGAGGAAAGCTATGGGCGTTGCCGAACTCGCCGAGCAAGACTCGCCAATCTCCGACCAAGACGCAGCATCGATTGAAGGCGGCATTCGCGCGCTCGTGCGCCGTAACCGGCTCGCGGTCGCGGCGGAACTCATCGACCACCCGTGCGACAACGCGCTGATGGCCGGAGCCGCTTCGATCGCCGACATCGACAAGCTGATGGCGGAATTGCAGACGGCACGCGACTTCCTGCAATCCGAAGCCGAGCGCGTGCGCCGCATGAACGCCCGCTATGCGCACCTGGCGCAGACCGCCTCAGCCTCGGTCAAGGTAATCGCGGAAAGCCTGGGACGCTGGCGCGATACCGAGAGCAGCCATCAGCCGCACGCGCCGATGCCTCGCGCCGAGGCGCCGTCGCTCAGCCCGCCGCAGGATACTGACTCCGAAATTGAGTCGAACGATCAATAGCGCCTCGGCCATCGTGCGCATGGGGGTGCGAGGCCTCCTGATTGTTTCACTGATACTCGCAATAACCCCGCCCTTCCCTGTTCATCGCCACCGCCGGGCTTAGCCGTTCGAAGAACGGCGTCGCTTCGCTTGCCTATGACCCGGTGGCCCCTGGTGACGCACAGCGAATCAAAGCTGCCGATCGAGCTTGCGGCCTGTCCCGCATGGATTGCCGGATCAAGTCCGGCAATGACGACGTGAGAATCATTGCCTCGTCTTTCGGACCTCGTCATTGCGAGGAGCGACAGCGACGACGCAATCCAAATTCCCGCGCAAGCCTTCTGGATTGCTTCGCTGACGCTCGCAATGACGCGCAAGCGAGACTGGTCTCGCGACGCCTATGCGTCCGAGTTCTGCCTACGACAGTTCCCGCGTTTCCTGAGACCCGGCCTAACGGGCGTTACCCGCTTCGGCCTGTCACAAGTCTACCGCGCTCCTCGGAGACCGGTCCGATGAAAAGTTTGCGGACGTTGCCGAGCGGCTAGGGATGAGTGAGGAGAGCGTTCGCGCGGCGTACACCGCTTGGCGAAAGGCTCAAGACGAGTCACTTGCGCAGCTGTGCTCGATTCCGCAGTCCGGGTGAATTGGTGACCTTTGCGGTGGACCCATCACCGCAAAGGTTTGCGCCCAGTCTCCGACAATGGGCACTGGTCCGACCGTTCCTGGGGGCGCGATCACATCATTATGTCGAAACGGTAAGTAACCAAAACCGTAGCGCGAGGTTATACGTATCTCACGAAAGAGGCCCCGACCCGGGCGGCATCCCATCCCCCGACACCCCGACGCCGCCTGGATCAAAAGAGCCTACAAGCTGAGGCAACAACCTGTAGAGGCCCCGGGAGCGTTGACTGCCCGGGGTTCTTTTTTGTGGCGGTCAAAGCGCTTTTCCCAAGCCATGCAGACTTTGTTGGAGTGTGTGTCTCGGCAGCCACACCGCTCGGAATATTCGATACGCGGGTCGGAAATGATTGGAACGAACGGCATCCTTGTTGACTAATGGTTTCAGTGCTCCGCTCGCGAACGTCGGAGCAGCGGGGGGCGCCACATGACTGCTTCCGACACACCTAACTCCGCCGCTGAGCAAAAGCGTGCTGAGCAGCTCGATGTTGCTCGTACGGTGTATCACGCATTGGCGGCCCAGGACGCTGACCGGGTAATCACCCTCTGCGACATCCAGGGTAGATTGATCGCTCGCCACGATCTGCGGCCTGAGCAAGGTGATCCAGAGATTGCCTCATAGCGACGCGCGCAAAGTAAAAAGTCCCGACGAGAGAGCCTAGCATGACAGTGAAGATCGATGGCGTTGAGCCAAACATTTTTCCCGCAGTAGACGATCTCGACGCGAGGGATGCAGGGCGCAATGTTGAGGTGTTCTTAGACGTTAGAATTGAAGGCAAACCAACCCCAGTCACTGTTAAGCTGAGCTATGAGCAAGCGTCTGACCTGGCTATTCTTCTAGAACCGTTCCGAAAACCTTAGGTCACGCATCCATAATCAAGAATAGGCTAGGCGGCCTTCAGCTTACCGGCTCGATCAGCGCCGCATCATCCCGGCCGGCGCAGCCGCAAACGCGCCATCTGCTACGATAAGGAACGTTATCGCGGCCGATACCTCATCGAGAACGCCTGCTGCCGCCTCAACGACTTCCGCCGCGTCCACACCCGCTACAACAAACTTGCCGCCAACTTCCTCTCAGGCGTCACCCTCGCCACCGCTATGGCGTTCTGGCTCTCAAGAAGTCCGGGCCCTAGGCAGCATCCTGGATGTCGAAGCGAGCCACCTTGCCCTCTCGAAGACGGAAAACGTGTCCGATCGTCTTGTCTTTAAGCCCGTGCGTCTGCCCCTGGAGCGGTTTGCCTTCGAGATCGCGGACGGACTGCCGGACCTCTACGACGATCGCGCCATCCGCAGTTCGATGAAAGCCCACAGGCTCGACGTGCGGACTGACCATGGTCCACTGGCGCGTCCAGTACTCGCGTACGGCCTGGCGGCCATGGACGTGGCCACCATCCATACCGTTGGCCCAGACGACATCATCGGTGAGCACGGTCAGCACGCCGTCTATGTCCCGCGCGTTAAAGCGATCGTAGATGCGTTCAAGCACTTTGACGTCATCGTCCATTGGGTCTCTCCTTGCATAGTGCGGGTGTTGCGTTAGAGGGCCAACGCACTTACATATGCACGTATGCATCAGGGCGACCGTAGGTGCAAGAGGTGAGGTGCGATGGACCTAGATGTGCTCTCGACACCTGGGCACCTGATCAGTCTCGCGGCGCGCGGGTTCGCCCGCCTCAGCGAAGCGCGGCTCAAGCCGCTTGGCTTCGGCGTTGGACATCTGCCAGTGCTGGTCGCGCTTCAGGATGGCCGCGCAAGCACGCAACGTGATCTCGCCCGCTTCGCCAAGATCGAGCAGCCGCCGATGGCACAGATGCTCGCCCGCATGGAGCGGGACGGGCTGATTCAGCGCGCGCCTGACCCGGCCGATGGGCGCAGCAGCCGCATCACACTGACGGAGGTCGCAGAAGCGCGCCTGCCGGACGCGGTTGCTGTCTTACTCCGGGGTAATCATGAGGTACTGCGCGACTTCACGGACGAGGAGGCCGGGCTGCTCGTTGCCCTGCTAACGCGCCTGATCGCAAACCTCGATCGGGTCGCGAGCGTCGAAGCGTCGCCCAGCACGCCAATTTCTGAGAAGGGGGACTGACCGGACCGTCCGTTGAAGGCTGATTGAGTCCGAACCCTAGCACTACTTTGGCAGATTTTTAGCGGCACGGGATTCCCAAATCAGTTTTTCAATGATTCATGGGTGGTCGGCTTTTGGAGGGCCGACCATGGTAGGCACAACGTCGAATTGGGAAGACGAGCTTCGAGGATGGCTCAAGCCGTTCTTGGATCGCCTGGGCCATAAATCGCGGCGGCGAATGTGTCCGCTTTATGTGGCAGGGCTGATCGGACCCGGCGATCGCAAGAGCGTTCAGCCAATGGCGGAGCGGCTTGCGCCTGGCGATTACGACCAGCTGCATCATTTTGTTGCGGCTGGCGTCTGGGACGCGGCGCCATTGGAGACAGAGCTGCTCATTCAAGCGGATCGGCTCGTTGGTGGCAGCGACGCCGTGTTGGTAATCGACGATACGGCGGTGCCGAAGAAGGGCACGCACTCGGTCGGCGTCGCTGCGCAATACGCTTCAGCGCTAGGCAAGACCGCCAACTGCCAGACTCTGGTGTCACTGACGCTCGCCCGCGGCGAAGTTCCGGTGATGGTGGCATTGCGGCTTTTCCTTCCAGACAGTTGGGTCAACGATCGGCGGCGGCTGAAGCGAGCTGGTGTTCCGGCCGAATATCGAACTTCACGGACAAAGCCCGAGATCGCACTGGCGGAGATTGATCGCTTGATATCGATCGGCGTGCGCTTCCGCTGTGTGCTGGCGGATGCCGGTTACGGTCTCAGTGCGCCTTTCCGTCAAGGGCTGACGGCCCGCAAGCTTGCCTGGGCGGTTGGCATCCCTCGTCACCTCAAGGTGTACCCTGTTGGGGTACAGCTCATTTGGCCAGTTACCAAAGTTCGAGGCCGGCCACGTAAACGGCACGTGCCGGATAGTCTATCGACAGCAGCTGAAGACATGTTGGCCAGTGCGCAGTGGAGAACTGTGAGTTGGCGCAGCGGTACGAAGGGTCGGCTCAAAGCCCGGTTTGCCGCCGTCCGTGTGCGTACTGCCGACGGTCCTCCCCAGCGGATATGGGACAAGGGGCAGCAGCATCTTCCAGGGGACGAGGCTTGGCTGATCGGCGAGCACCGCGCGTCGGGAGAGAAGAAATACTATCTCGCCAACTTGGCCGCCGGAATGGACCTCCGCAGCTTAGCTGCGACGATCAAGGCACGATGGATTTGCGAGCAGGCCCATCAACAGTTGAAGGAGGAACTCGGGCTCGACCACTTCGAGGGAAGGTCTTGGCACGGCCTTCATCGTCATGCGCTGATGGCGATGATTGCTTACGCGTTCCTCCAACATCGCCGGCTCAAAAAAGTGAGGCGGGGAAAAAAGAATCAACGGCCCGCCCCCTCAACCGACGTTGCCGGCGGTTCGCCACGCCATCGTCGACCTCATCATGCGATCAAGTCCTCAGCGATGTCCGTACTGCCGATCCTGGATCAGCGAGGAAAAGCAGCGTGAGTAAATCTGCCAAAGTAGTGCTAGCTAGGTGCGCTGCTGGACCACGTCGGCGCGTTTGTTCGCGGTTGGTTGCGGCGTTTTCTTTGGTCGTTCGTTGATGGACCCGCAACCTTCTCAACGCTCAGTCTAACGCCATCCAGGCCCAGTCTTCACCTAGGCGTGAACTGATAAATTCGCTCGGGCAAACCCGACGCGAAAGTCTGCTTTGCCCCTGAAAGCGACAAGTCATTGCATTGCAGCGAAATGTCGCAAAGGGCAATGAACGGACTCATGCACTGCAGCAAATTCGAGGAGAATCAACATGGCAACGGTCGCTCGGCGTGCACGCCCTCGCTCTTCACGTGGCGGCGCCCGGCGAAGTACGTAGTTCGTCTCCCGGACGCGCGCCTTGTGGCGCCGAAGCGCAGCGCGATGGCGGCAGCGAATCCGGGAGCGATCACGAGGCTTGAACGACGAACCCGGATATCGCCGGGCTGGTCCGGGCTGCCGCTCAATCGGGCTGCTTGCTCGCTTCCTGCTTGGTCAACGCGGCGATCTGGTCGTTGAACCACGCCAGTTCGCTCTTCCATTTGGGATTGTCGGGCGCCCGCTTGGCGAGACGATCGAGGATCGCCTGGCCCTGGCGCAATAACGCAAGCGCGCCTGCGGAATCATTGGATTGCTCGAACACACTCGCCAGCTTCCAATAATTCACCGTCAGATCGCGCTGCCACTCGGCATTGTCGGGCTCAAGCGCCGCCAGATGCTCGCGGATGGCTAGGGCGTTGCGAAACGACGCGAGCGCGTCTACCAGATTGCCTTGGGCGGCTTGCAGGTCGCCGATCTTGTTGTAGGCCAGCGACAGGTCGCGTTGCCAGCTCATGTTGCCGGCGTCAGCGTCGGCGAGTTGCTTCGCGACCGCGAGCTCGCTGTTGTAGGACGCGGCCGCTGCTTGCAGATTTCCGAGCGCAATATTCATGTCGCCGATCTTGCTGAGGCAAATGGAAAGGTCGCGCTGCCAACTGGTGTTGCCGGGGTCGAGCTCCGTGAGCCGGTTCATGATCGCAACGGCGTTGCTATAGGTCGCAAGCGCGTCTTGGGTGTTCTTTTGCGCAGCCTGCAGGTCACCGATTTTACCGTAGAGGGACACGAGGTGGTATTGCAGCCCGGTGTTGTCGGGGTGATCCGCCGCCAGTCTTGTCGCGATGGTCAGGCCGTCCCGGTAGGACGCGAGGGCGTCTTTGCGCTGGCCCTGGGCGGCCTGCACGTCGCCCACTTCGGCGAAAGCAATGGCAAGGCTTCGCTGCAGTCCGGCGTTGTCAGGATTTGCTTTGGCCAGCGGCTCGAGAATCGCAAGGCCATCGCGGTAGGACACGAGTGCGTCCTGTAGGTGACCTTGCGCGAATTGCACGCCACCGACGGCGCCGTAAGCGCGGGCAACGTTGCGCTGCCATCCGCTATTTTTGGGATCAAGCTTGGCCACCCGATGAACGATGGCCAGCTGCTCGGTGTAGGAGGCGAGTGCGTCGCCGAGCTTGCCTTGCTTGACCTGAATGCTTCCAACGGAATTATGCGCCAGCGCGAGATCGACCTGCCAGTCGGTATCGTTCGGATCGGCTTTTGCGACGCGGTCCAGAATTGCCAGCGATGCACGATACGATTGCAATGCATCCTGCAGTTTGCCCTGCTTCACCTGGGCTCCGCCGAGGTCGCTAAAAAACAGCGCCAAATCGTGCTGCCACGTCGCATTGCTCGGATCGGTCTTTGCCAGTCGTTCCATGCTGGCGAGCCCGGCGCGATAGGATGTAAGTGCGTCGTTTAGATTTCCCTGCACGAGTTGGACCTCGCCGAGAAGTTTATTGGCGGTGGCGAACCGGTGCAGCCAGGAGGCGTTGTCGGGGTGGCTTGCCGTCACCGCCGCAAGGATGTCACGCTCTGTCCGGAAGGAGTCCGCGGCGGCGCCGACGTCATGCCGAGCCTGCTGTACGAAGCCGACGTGCTCATGGCCGACCGCGAGAAGATGCTGCCACACGGCATTGTTGGGATCGGCTTTGACCAATCGCTCCGACACCGCGATTTCGTCGTCGAACGTGCGCAAT
Organism: uncultured Alphaproteobacteria bacterium; assembly: GCA_963720115.1. GTDB lineage: Bacteria > Pseudomonadota > Alphaproteobacteria > Rhizobiales > Xanthobacteraceae > BOG-931. The sequence continues at coordinate 79,937 of CAVREN010000023.1, read as the reverse complement.
GCCTCCTGATGATTGCCGAGTGTGTATTGCATATCGGCTACCTTGTCATAGGCGATGGCGAGCCCGTGTTGCAGCTCGCGGTTGGCGGGATCGGCCGCCGCCAAGGCCTGCGCGATGGCAAGACTATCACGGTAAGATGAAATCGCGCCTTGGAGGTCGCCCCGCGCGCTCTGCATGTCACCCAGATTTTGCAGGGCGATCGCCAAATCGTGCCGCCAGGATTTGTTGCCGGGATCGCCGGCGACAAGCTCCTCCATGATCTGTTTGGATTGCTGGGCGTCGGCCAGCGCAGCCGTAGAATCGCCTGCAAGTTTGCGCACCCGCGACGAGTTCGTTCAGGGCGGCGGATTTACTGTATTTGAGGTCGGGCGACAGTTCGCCGGATTTGGTGAGTTGATCCTGCAATCCACGCGCGCGGTCGAGGATATCCTTGATGAGATCGCTGGGAATCCCGACGGTGTCCTTGAACCGCTGTGCCAGGTCGAAGACAAGACTGTTGGCGGTCTTGGTCGCCGCCGCAAGCGTGTCTTCGGCGCGCTTGCGCTGCTGCTCCGCGATTTGTCGTTCCTGAACGGCGATGCCGCGCTGCCAGTAGGCGAGGCCGGCGAGCACGATCGCGACCACGAGGCCCGCCGCGAGGCTGCCGGTGAGTGCGTTGCGTCGCCGGGTCGCTTGGCGCCGGCCGTCGGCAATAAAGGCTTGGGTCTCGTCGGTCGGAGGCGGCGCGTCCGCCGGACGCGATGCGATCCAGCGCTCAGCCTCTTCCAGCGCCGGCGAGCGCAGCAGCAAGCCGCCCGGTCGACCAGCCGCCGACCAGAGGTGCGCGGCTTCGCCGTACGCGGTGTGCTGCCTTATCCAGCCGATGTCGGTCTTGAGCGCCTCTACGAGCTTGTCGACGCTCACCTGGAATTGAGCCGGATCCTCGAAGAACACGAAGTTCAAGCGCCGCAGCGGCTCGGGCACCGCGCCATCGTCGACGCGCCGACAGACGATCGGCGCGAACCGCTTATTCAACGAAGCCGCATACGCGACTTCCTTAGCGCAAATCTCCGAGCCGACCGCCTCGGGACTGAGCGTGAAGATGATGGTATCGGCCTTGCCGATCAGGCCTTCGATGCGCTTCCACCAATCCTCGAAGGCGTAGATTTCGGTGCGATCGATCAACGGCTCGAAGCCGCGGGCCTTAAGCGCCGCCTCGAGCTGATCCACGAAAGCCAAATCCTTGCGCGAATACGAGATGAAGATTTTGGCCTTGGTCTGGACTCCAACGTCCGGCCTAGCCGCTACGGCGGTCACGGCATGTGCCCCTTGTTTGCCCGAGGGACCGTGATTGTGAATGAGCTATTTGGTCCACTCAAGTAGCCAAGCATGTGCGCGCAATGTGTCCGTGTTGGGTCAATCGCTAGCAAAACGCGATGTCCGCGTTACGTCCGTTTACCCCTCAATCTCAGACATGACCTTGCGGCGCCGCCAACGACGCAAAGGGCAAGTTGCTCCAGGTTGCGCAGCGGCAAATTAGCACTGCTTAGGGCAGGTCGTTGCCTCGAGCTGGCAGCGTCCAGCACATCAATGAACGCCGAGTGGGCCGCGCGCCGGCTACTTCCGGTATCCACCCGCAACAGACAAATCGCTGAGCGCACGAACTCGTAGATCTCGCGTCCGACCCTATGGCGGGCTTGTTGTTCTGAATGATGTGTTCAGGGGTGGTTCATCGCGATCAAATTATCTCGTTTGCTGCGCTCCCCGGGTTGCCGGCGATATACTCATATCGCCATTTGAGGCTCTGGAGCGCGTAACGAGACCTTTTGAGCGTTCCATGAGGATGCAGAGACTCGATCCACGTGACCCCAATCCTCCTCGCATTGGCTTGGTGTTTGGCGCCGCCCCCGACGTCCGCCTTCGCGGCGGCGGCGCAGGAGCATGGTCCGGCCGCAGCGCTCTCTTCGGCCTACCCTAGCTCAGCGTGTGGCCGCGATCTGCCGCAACAGGATGATTCCGACGTCTCCGGGGACTACGAGAGGCTGGCGTCATCGAAGAACCCGTGCGCCGTCGCAGATGACAATCTCGCACGCGCGGAGGCGGAGATCCTGAGGACGAAGCCGCCGGTGGCTACGGCGCCCCAGGAGGCTTGGGATCACAAGTCGAAGCCGCAGTTCCTTGAGGCGATCCTTCGGCGGTTCGACCTCCAGCCGGCCGAACTCACCGCGATCAACCACGTCGGGTTTGCCGTGCCCGCGCGCCTCGAGGTTCCGAGCTACGCGCACGGCTACCACGAGATCTTTCAGTCGCAACTGCCGGTCTATATCACCGCGGACTCGATCTTCCATGCGATCTTCGCGTCGCACCAAACGGTAGTCGAGCGGCTCGAGGGCCTTCGACTCTCGCCCATGCTTTCGCACGCCCTTGACGAAATGCACTGCGCTCTCGTCACCGCGGCGGCCGACTATCCGCCCGATGTCGTGCGCGATCTCGATCTTTATCTCCTAGTGGCGCGCCGGCTGATCGCCGACGGCGACCCGCCCGCGAGCGCGTTCGCCGACGCCGCAGTCGAGCACGAAGCCGACAAGTTGGTCGCAGAGGCAACGGCGGCGACCGAGCTCACGACTGTGACGCTGTTCGGCCGACCGCGGCTCATCGACTTCACGCAATACGAGCCGCGTGGCCACTACGCAAGCCAGGAATTGATGCAGCGCTACTTCCGCGCGGCGATGTGGGCCTCGCGCTTGGAGTTCAACCTAGTCTCGCGCTCGTCGAGAAGCTCCGAGCCGGGCCCGGCGCCCGATCCGCGCGAAACGCCGCGCGAGGCGATCGCGGCGCTCGCGCTGGCCGATCTTGCGACCCGGAGCGGTGCCGCGAAGTCCGTCGCCGATTTGGACGCGGCGTGGGCCGCTCTCGCGGGGCCTCGCGAGGACGTCTCGATCGCGCAGCTCGCCGAGCTCCGCGCGCAGGTCGGCTCCCTCACCGATCCCAACGCGTTTGAAAAGCTCAAAGCCGCCATCGCTGATCGGTTTCGTCGCACGACGCGCCTCCACCGATGCCCGAGGGCGCGCGCGAACTGCCCGCGATCGCCACGCTGATCGGCCCGCGCATCGTCGCCGACGCGGGTGCGCTGACGCTGCTGGTCAACAGTGCCGTCCCCGATCGCCATTGGCCCGGTGTCGCAGATGTCGCCTACACGCTCGGGCTCGATCGCGCGAAGACCTACCTTTCCAAGGACCTGGCCGCGTTTCCGACGCTCAACAGTCAGCTCGATGCGGCGCGTGCGCAGGTGGCGAGCACCCCGGCCGGCGACGATCTCTATAGCGCTTGGTTGACAGCGATCCGCGCTCTCGCTGAAGCGCCCGTCGGGACGCTGCCATCATTCCTCACCGGCGCGGCCGGTGAGGAGCTGCGGTTCAATACGATCGCGGCCGCGTATGGCCAGCTCAAGCACAATTACGTGCTAGTGGCAGGGCAGCCCTACGCCGAATTTGGCTGCGAAATTCCCGACGGTTACGTCGAGCCGGTGCCGGCGGCCTACGAAGCGCTCATCGGCTATGCCGCGCGCGGCGCCAAGCTCGCCGCGCTCCTCGATCCCGAGAATAGCACCAGGATTCGAGCGCATTTCGAGCGCGTCAGCCAGGCGTTGCGCGTGCTCCGTGCGATCGTCGCCGACGAGCTTGCCGGTCGCCCACTGACTGGCGCCGAGCGCCGCTGGCTCGGCATGGTCGCCGAACTGAACATCGACCTTAGCGCCCAAACCACCGGTTATCCGCCGATGTACACCGGCTGGTACTTCGATCTGTTCCTCGACCGGCAGGCTGACGGCATGCGTGGCGCCGATTACATCGCCGACTATTTCACATCGCAGGAAGGCGTGGCGTATGTCGGCGCAACCGCGCCGCGGTTCGGGATCTTCGTGGTCGACGCCGGCGGCCCACCGCGCGCATTTGTCGGTCCGGTCGCCCGCGCGTATGAAGTCCGCGGTCCGCTCGGCGCACGCTACACCGACGAGACGGCTCGAACGCTAGCCCAGCGCGACGAGCCGTGGGCGGCAGGCTACACAATCCCCGCCGCGCCGCCGCCGTCCTCGCTCCAGCTCCGCTACGACGCCGAAGCTCGGCAGTTTGTGCTGACCTCGGATCGCGCCCTCGGCTGGGCGACGATCAAGGCGCTCGATCATCATCACGTCGCGATCGAAACCGTGCGCGCCATCGTGAAAAAAGGCGAGACCCGGGTTGCGATCAAGAAAAAGCGCATCGCCGGGGTCTTTGTCCAGGTTGGTGAATTTCGCGACTTTGTGGCCGCGGACGCGTATGGCGGCATCCGAGGCCAGTGGGGAACGCGGCCGCCGGGCAATAGCCAAGAGCGCGGAAGTTGATCGGCGGTAAACTTTCCGCTGCCTGTGCCGTGATAGCGACCAGCATTCGCCTCGATGACGGTCGCATCGACCGTAAAACCCTCGCCCTTCCCTGCAGACGATCTGGCCCACAAAATGCCGCTGCCCATTCGATGACATTCGCGCGCCTCCTGCAACACCGCACGGATGCGCTCGCTACGCCTTAACATCGAGCGCCGCGGGTTCTTAAAATGGCGCGAGTATCGCTGGCCTAGCGACCCCAGCCGCAGATAAACTGTGGATATCCGGTGCGGCCGAAATTCTGTTATTTCAACTCAGTGAATTTCGACCAATCCGCTGTCGACGATTTTCAACTTCCAATTCTGTCCTGGCGTGCCCTTCAGATTTAATTTACCCGCGAGATAAAATAGCCGTTTCGCGTCGCCGCCCTTCGCCACGCAAAAACGATCTTGCAAGTAGTAGGGCGGCGTGGACTGATAATAAAGGATCGCCCTTAGGGCCGCGGGTCGATCACGAAGCTCGGAAAGCGGTACGTGATAGATGGTCGTATCGGCGCCTCCGCTCCCATAGTCCGCATCTTGGCCGACGGCAACTGGTGCGACTTCTTCTGCGAGGTTCGCTTCAGCCCCAAGCGCCAAAGCGATTTGTTTCCGGGCCTCCAGATTCAGGAACCCTCTGGGCAAAAGCCTGTTGTCCTTCACGCGCGTGCAAATCGACAGAAAGCTGGTCGACAACGCGCCCTGAGGCTCTTTGCCAAAACCGCATTGAGCGTCCGCCGTGTCGGCTGGCGCAGCGACCAGTTCTTCGTAGATTTGCGCTTGGTCCTGCCGCGTGATGACCTCATAGTGCGGCTGGTGCAGGCGCGAGGCCGGTTCAATGAGCGCGGAGCAATCTTCCTTCCACCACAGCTCGCCCGCAATCGGTTTGTCGTCTTGGTCAACAATAACGCCAGCATCTTTCGTCCTGCCGGAGGACCATAACAGCATGCCGTTCGCATCCAAGACATCGAACTCGATGAACGCTCGGCGAAAACCTACTCCTGATGGGAATTTGTGGCCGGCACGATTTTCAACTGTGACGCTCGCGGTCAGCTCGTCTTCCTTAATTCTGGCGCCGCTGACGGAAATGGCTGCGGTAGCCGTTTTCGCCTGCTGAATCAAATTCCTTTCGGCTGATACCAGGGGATCAATCCCTTTGTCTCCGAGCATCGGGTCGGAACGTCGTATGCCGAGAATGTCGGCAAACTGTTGCGCCATCTTCAGGAAGAAAAAATTCAGTCCTACCAAGGTGTGCTTTGCGAAGCCCGACCGCTCTGGCAGATCGATGTCCCCAGGCGGCAGCGTGTGTTCTGTCGCGGGAAAGTTGCTGTATTCCTCGATCGTGGCGATTTTGCTCTGGTATGTATTGCCGTGCGCGTCCACATTCGGCATGTGGCAAGCTTGGCAAGAGCGGGGCTCGGCGCCCGCCCCAAGCGGCAAGGATACCGTAGGGGTTTTGCCCGTCCGGTACCCGCTGAATGCCCATTCCGCGTAGGTCGTCTGCTCGTAGGCGCTCCCGATTTTTTGCTTGCCGAGGAGAACCGGCAAATGAACGGTGTGGCAGCTACCGCAAATTTCCGAACTACTGATGTTCTCGTTATGCACCGGATCGGCGCCAATCGCTGCCTCCATCGGCTTTTTCTTGGGGTCCTTAAACGGGCCATTGGCCTTGGTGGGAGGGCCTATCGCGAAAGCACCGGTGAATGTTTTAGCAAATCCGTCCAGTCCAGGATTTAGAAGTTTCTGTCGCTCTGCGACACAGGCATTTTCGGGCCGCTTCCAAATATCTTCGCCGTCGGCGCCTTCGAACGACATCTGATGACACGCTTCGCAGGAGACCCCATCGCGCGCCAGGGCGCCATAAGCGCTCAGTCCGTCAATAGTCGGATCCCGCGGATACGCCGAATTGTTGAATATCCTCCGGCTGAACCGCTCGCACACACCTGTCGAAGCCTTGCGATCAATTGCGAATTGCCTTTGCCCCATGACGCCATGACAGCCCGCACAGGTGTCTTCAATTGTCTGAGCTGACTCCGGGTGAAAACGGCGTGTTTCACTTTCTAGCTGCGCAAAAAAAATTGGATCCCGCCCCGACAATGCCATTGGGGATCCGCGCCACGTGCCATACGGCGAAATATTGGTCAGCTTCTCTGCAGTGCCAGGCTCGGTCATTTCGTATTGGAGCCCGGTGCTGCCGGCGCTATGACAGCCGAGGCATTGGTCCGATGTTAAGAACTGATTGTCCGACGAGCGCTTCCCGGCTTTGGCCCAGACATGGTCGTAGAAGTCGGATGGAATGGATGCAATCTGGTCGAGTGTCGGCAGTCCGTCCGGGATTCTGAAAGTCCTCAGGAATTGTGGGTTGTAGGGTGAATGGCTTGGTAGCGTTAGCGCGCCCTCCCACGTCGACTGCGCAACTCGCATGTGAAAGTTTTGCAGCGACGGCTTCCGAAAGGAATTTTGACTGAGAAAAACGAGCGGCTGGCCAGGCTCACCTTGGATGTTCCTCAGCGCCGAAAAAGTCTGGTTACTTTTGGCCGACGAGTGGCAGTTGGTGCAATAAAGCCCGAATCCCATGAAGGGGTACGCTTGCCCGCTCGCCCGCGCCGGCCAATCAAGCGTCCATTCTTTCCATCCGAACCAGCCCCAAAACCAGCCGTCATGAGAAGCTCGGCTGTCCCGGATCATTACGACGGCGCCCTCCGAGTTGGGCCGTAGGTTTTCCCATCCAACATCTTTGCAAATGGCTGCGGGCGCCGGATACATTTCCTTGATGATGATGGCGCCGTCAGGAACGCTCGTCTCCTGAACCGTCCGCAAGGTTTCACGCCGATTCGCGCTCAACCATTGATACATTTCAGGAGAGTACCAAACGAGCACTGGCGTATGTGTGCCGAATGACTCGCCCGACCAAACACCGTTCTGATATGAGGCGATGTATGGCCCGGTATCGCGCAGATATTTGTCGACTTTCCAACCCTTACTTGGACTGCGGTAACAGAAATTCCTCAGGTAGGTAGAGAGCTTTTCCTCATACTTGTCGAGAGGCAGCGCACTGGGCTTGCGGATCACCGGCTCAAGGTCGCCGCAAAGCGCGACATCATTGGGAATTTGCTTAACCTTCTGCTCGTCCGGACAACTCGTCGCGGCCGTTTGCGCCGCTGCCGGCAAAGCCGAACAGACCGTCAGTACGGCGACTAATCGGCGCAGGAACCTCAACATTCAACGCACCCGCCGCCAACAATTCAGGAACGCTGACGATTGATCTGGCCAGACCCATTTTCGCAGGCAGACATTGCGATGCTCACTGGCGAGCATGACGGCGCAACCACCCGCCTCTCATTTCAACTCTTCGGCGGTGAGCCATTGCATCTTTTGCACCTGGACCATGATATCACGGTCGATGAAAGGCAATATGGTCTTGACGAAGGCCAGCTTTAGTTGTGCGAACTCAGCGCGGCAATGCTCGGCGCGTTTTGCCGGCAACCATCCGCGATCGACGAATTCCTGAAAGCCCTGCGGATCTCCCCCATAGGCGAGACACAGCGTATTGTACATGCGCTGGCTGGGGGTCCCATGCTCGTCCGACCAGACCCGCATGGGAGACGATGCCGACGGGTCCTGCGATTTCGCCCAAAAGTAGACGAAACCCTTGATGATAGTCCGCTCCACATCCTTGTTAAACTGAAGGGCGAGGAAGCTCGCCGTTTCGTCGGCCGCATCCTCCTCTCGGCCGAATACCGGCACGCCGAGCATGTCGAACATCATGTGCCCTCCCTCGTGCAACACCACCCCGACGAGAGTTCCGACGATGGCCGCCTCGTGCGTAATAAACCCGTCTTCGCTTATCGTTGGCGGTGCATCACGTATCAGTTCGCCTACGAGTTCGTAGCAGATCGTCAACGAACGATCGAACGAGCTATAAAAGGCGTTAACTTGACTGCATTCGCGCGTCTGCAGCAGTAAGCGATGGGGTAGACGCAGCGGAGCGAGAAAATGTTGTAGCTCCTCTAAAACTTGGCGTCCTTTCAATGCCTGATACACGCTTTCCAACCGCTGCGAGGCGGGAGGAACATATGCAATGTCCACCTTGGGATTAGCTGGAATAGACAGCCAGGCCTGCGCTTCCGCGGCCGATGCGCCGGCGAGCATGAACAACAGCAGGACTGCAGCCGAGAATGCGGAAAGGATCCGGTTCATTTCAGGCGTCCAGGATACTCGTCCGAAAGCAGCCATTGAGACGCCCTCACCTTTATCACCGCATCGGGATCAACGAACGGCATGATACGCATATCGAAGGCGTGACGAACTTGCTGATACTCGCCAGCGCAACGTGCTGCGCGATGCTCGGGGAGGGTCGCGAAAGCGCTCGGACCGGGACGTGGCGCCAAGAAACGAAAGGTGATCGGATCGCCCCCGTACGCAATGCAAAGATAATTGTAAAACCGCTGTGCTTCGGGCGAGCCTTGGCTGCCGAAGTCGCCGCCCGTCCATTCGTGCTTGGAATATTCGAAAAACTTGGCGGTGCCGATGATCGTGGTAACCGCAAGTTCGTCTCCGAACTGCATCATGATCAATGCGGCAACTCGATCCGCCGCGTCTTCCGCCCGGCCCCAAATCGGCACCTGCAGTACATCGAATACAGCCAGGGCGACTTCGTGCAGAACCAGCTGGACGAAGGTCCCGTCCATCACGAGTGCTTGATCGTTTGGGTCCGTGGTATTCTGAAACGTGATGTCGGAGATCCGTTGCACCATTTCGTAGCAAATGGTGACCGGGCCGCCTGGCGCGTAAGGCGAGGTCTCGGCGCCACATTGCGCGAGCCGGACCGACAACTCCTTCGGCAGCCGGAGTGGGCTCAGAAATCCTTGCAGCCGCTCGAGCACATTCCGGCGCTTCAGCGCGTCATATACGGGACGAAACTTCGCGTCCGTTGGCACATCGTAGCTGATGTGAACCTGAGCAGGATTCACAAAGGACTGAGCACGCGCGTCATGCGGATCGATCGCGCCACAAACGAGGATACATACAAACAATACCACACGGTCCAGTGGGCTCATTTTGACACTTCCGGAGTCATGCCAGGCAGCCTTACCATTTGTGCTGGTAGAACGCGCCGCAGTCAAGCAACAGCAATTAACTGAATACCGACGCGTTCAGTCGATCGGGTATGGCAGCGATCGTGGATGGAAATTCGCCAACGTCGGCACGCTGCCGTCGGCAGCTTCGTGCGCCCGAAGATGACAACAAATCCGCTGACGGCTCATTGCAGGGGCGCGTGCCGCATTGGATGAACGCCGCGCTCAGCCGCAACGGAAAAGCTATTTGGGCGGTCGGCTAAGCAAGCTATCGGAGACCGAAGAACCAGCGACCGAGCGCACGCCCTGCAAGGCGTGGCTGGGTTCATTGCCTTTCCCGGCCGGCGTTTTCAATGCGGCGAGGCCCTTCGGGTTCGCGGCCTTCAGGCCCTGCGGCACGACCAACGCCTGTTGCGCCTGAGGGTCGGAAATCGCAACGCTGCTGGAAAATCCGCTTCTCAGCGCAGCGCGGCCGTTCGTCCAGGCATGGTCGCCCTCAGGGCGGACTAACCCACTCATCTTAGCGGCGCCCGCATCGTGCGCTTCGGCCGAGGAGCCTTCCTTCAAATTCTGGCCTCCCTGGCTCTTGATAGCGGAAAAGCCTGAGCTGAATTTGCCTTCGGCCGGCATCACGCTGGTGGCGCTGGAGACCTTGCCCTGTTCACGATCGACGGCCGCGGCAGAACCCGTTGCAATACCAAAGCCTACACCGACAACTGCCAAGCAAAATGTAAGGTTGCGGAGCATCGCCTCGTCATCCCTGTTAAAAACCGTTGGTAATCTCTACTTCAATCGAGTTAACAGTACATTCCGACAATTTGAAGAAGGCGGCAAGCCTAAAGCAACAGTGCTTGTAAGCGGCACATTGCCCCACAGCGCATCAGTGCTTGCCTTGGAATTTCCGCTTGCTCAGGTGCCCAAACCGCGCTGAAATATTGGTCGAGGGGTCTGCTGGAGGGACATTCCAAATGCGGTTTGCGATGAAGGCCACCCTGGCGGTGGCTGCGGTTGTTTACGCGGCGACGGCCCATGCTCAGCCCAAGCCGGGCGGAGGCGGTCACGGTCAACCCGGAGGCGGAGGCGGCGCACCAGGAGGAATGATTGTCAAGCTGCAGGCGGAGCAAATCGCCCAGCTGTTTAGCGACGCCGGCTTTCAATCGAAGGTCGTTGACAACGACGGGAGCCACATGGTCGTCACCAACTTCTGGTCCGACCAAGTCTTTAGCGGTGCGATTCCGCAGTCTTGCGAAAAGGACGGTACTGGCTGCCACGCATTCAAGATATTCGCCAATCTTGGTTCGGATACCGGTGTAAGCCAAGCCTGGATCGTTGCCTGGAACAATAATTGGCTTTATGTCCATGCTTACAAGCTGGAAAACGGTTCATTGATTTTTGCCTGGGACGTCGCTCTGCTTAGCGGCGTCACGCCAGAATACGTGAAGACGGCAGCGAAGCTATTCAAGACAATCGTGGACGAATTTAGCGATTTCAAGCCTTAACGAAATCCCTTTGCTGCGTTGCGCCATGACCTAAAACGGGTATGGCGCGCTTTCGTAAGTGGGCGCCGCTTGCCACGAGAGCGGCGGCTCTCGATCACGAACCGCCATTCAGCGAGCTCGTTTCCGATGATTGAAACGAACCGCTGCATATTTGACGAGACGTGGTCATAGTCGCGGGGCGCCGCGGCAATGCTGCGGCTCAACCGGAATAGCAGCGCGACGGTCTGCGCGGACCGTTCCACCAAGCGAACCAAATCAGCTTCCACTCGCATGCCGTTCAGCGCGGCCATCGTCGACGGCAGCGCGGCGAGGAGCGCTATGGCAAACGGTCTCCATCCCACCGCCTCCAAACTGCCGGCTCGAATCGCGGCGAGAGCCAGTAAAACAGCTACCGCAAGTGACGCGAGAAGGGCCGCATGGGCTCCTATCGATATCCGCTTTTCCAAGAGGCCGAGTTGCCGGAACGTTTTGCGGTGATATTCGATCTGCTCCGCTATCTCGACATTTTTCAGCTGATCGGCGGCCGCAGCGATCGACGCTGGGTCGAATTGTCCTTGCGGAGGACCGAGAGCGCGCGCGGTCCGCTCCAGATACCAATCGGTCCAGGAAGCGATCCGACGCGAGTCGGGACGCGTGAGTTGCCGGACCCCTAACCCGAACACGTACCGAAAACCGAGCCACCGCAACTGCTCGGCTATGACACGATAGTCAAGCCACCGCTCCTGCCAACGATGGCGCGCGCGAAAGGCGGAATCGACGAGCACTACGCCGTTGATTGCAACCTGCACCGCCATCGAGAACATTGAAAGCGATGGCAGAAGCAAGCCGACTACACCCGACATCCATACTCCAAACATGACTAGGAAATATTGGCTGACAGAACTCGATCGGAACAAGCGTCCGTATCTTACGGCAAGTTCATCGATGGTCGTCCTGGCGTGCTCAAGGGCATTCAGCCGGTCAGATTGCGCCAGTGACACGCGTGACGCGCCGCGTGCATCACCCATCACATCCGGCGCTTGCACAATTATCCTTCGCATGCTGCCCGGATTGCCCCCCAGCAGCTGTAACAAAAGCGGATACTCGCTGCGCCATGCAGCCGAGCCGGGTGCCTCGCGTATCAAGTCAAGCAAGGCTTGGCGCTTTGCAGAGCTTGATGGCGGCCGCATCACGGAATGAACGAGATCGCTGAGATCAGCCGCCAACGGCTTGCGATCCAGATCTGTCGCTGCCGGTGGATCTGAATCGACAAACGATCGCCCGGAAAGAAGGAACGGTGTCTGTGGTGATTCCGGGTCTATGACGATAACTGGAATGCCCCTGAAGACGGCGCCTTGCACGACGTCTCCGGTCCCGGCCCGCCCCCGCGCCCGTTCTCCGTTCCATACCGCAACAAGAACATCAATGTTTGAAAGGATGATTTCGTTGGCGCGTTCGTAGGCCCGGGCGCCTTCGCTACGCAGGCCGGGCAGTTCAAGCAGCGCCCCTGACTGCGCCAGCAACTTCATCGCCTCAGAAGCGGCGGCCGAGGAAAAGTCGCGAGAATACTCGTTTAATGAAAAAGGAATGACGTACGATAACTCCAACCCTGTCCTGATCGCTGCACGAATTCCGAGGAGTGCGGCGCCTTCCGCCCCCATTGTGATCAGCCGCGTGACCGGCGTGTCGACGGAGAAATATGCTGATTCCTGAGCGACGGCCGGCGGCACCGCTCGCCGGAGCGCATCAAACACATCGCCCACGGAGCGTTCGACGGCTTCACCGGTACTTCCCTGGATAGCGACATCGCGGTGTCCGGTAAGACCGATTGAAAAGACCGGCGCCGGCAGCAAGCCCTTGAACATATCGAAACTTCTTACGCCATGAGACCGATGATCGACCCTGGTCGGCTCGCAGATCGTGATTGCGCCGCTGTCATCATAACAAATGCTCCAGCTTGACCTGTCGCACGGCCGCCAAGCGGCCGATTTCGTAAAGATGATCAACGACCGTTGGATCGTCCATATTGCGCAATCTGCTCAGCAACGCATCACTTATCTCGTAATCGAGCTCGTTCTTGAGCCACTCTTTTTCAAGACGGACATTGTAGCGAAGGAAGCGAAACATCTTGCCGCCGGACGGCGCGTCATCTGCGAGTGTGCCGATCTCCGAGTTGATCAGCCAAGGTGCCGGGCATTCGCCGAACCACTGCATGAGCGCCAGCACCTGCGTCTCGCTATCCGTTATCAATGAGAGCAGTGCTTGGAAGGCGAGCTTTGTGAAGCGGGCAAACCCCAGACTTTCGTATTCCAGTCGCGGCCGATAGCTGCCGGTGCCGACCGAAATGACGGTTAGCTGCCGCGGACCGGTCCGCCACTTGATTTTGAAAGGACTAAGCGTGGCGATTTGAAACAAGGCGAGCGCAGGATTATTGTGAGGTGTCACTCCACCATCAACAAAAAGTCCGTAGGAATTGGGATCGACAGTAATCTTCTTTCGTAACCCAATCGTTTGCAGCGTCGCGTGCCAGGCCCGCGCCAGCCAGGTGGAGTTGAGCGGTTTTGCGATCTCGTCGGGCAGCAATGCTGCATTCTGGCTGATTGGCAGCAATTCGGGATCAAAGAAATGAGGCGCGGCAGTGGATGCGCGCACCAGGTTGACCAGGGGGTAACTCTTGTTGCCGATGTAGCCGCTACCATCCTCCCAATATGGCGCGCGCGGATTGTTGGAAATTATCCAAGGACTGCCAGTGTCCATACGTTTGGTGACGATGCAAAAGCCGGTGATGAGATCGGGACTGGAAAGAAGGCGTGGCCCAACCACTTCTTCGATTTGCTTGCGCAGACCGCGCGCGTCGAATTTCGGTTGTAAGACCGGAATGCTCCACTTTCGCCGCTTGAACGCAAACGGCGCAAGCCGCAGATAAAAATCCCTTACCTGCGAAGTGCGATAGCCGAGCGCCAGCGCACCGGCAATAATGGCGCCCGTTGACGTGCCGCCGACAAGGTCAAAAAAATCGCCGAGGCGGACTTCCTGGTTGCACTGCTCACTTAGCAATGTCTCGATACGCTCGAGAAAGGCGACCGTCACCGCTCCGCGAACGCCTCCACCGTCAAGCGCCAACAGGCGCTTCGGTCCAGGTCCGAACAAGTGACGATCTCGTGCGTTTGCCGAGAACGGCGGAGGATTGCTTTCGGTCATAGCCGGCGCACCACTTCAGCACTAGGCGGGGAGCGAGAGGGGCCGGGTGCGAAACACCGTTTGCCATTCCTCGAGATCCGCCATCATGATATCGGAGGTTTTTTGCACGCGGTCAGCCAGCCGCGCGAAATCCAACCGCTCTTGGGCCAGAGCCTGATCGATAAGATTGAGTCGGGCGGCCGTACGAGCGGACTGCTCGGAGCGAGTCTTAAAATCGCCCTGGGCGTCAATGGCGCCCAATGCTGCACCGAATGTCGGCAGCAAAGCCGTCACAAAAGTGAACAGTCCAAGGATAAGATCGTGATAAGGACTATCGTGGTCTGGCAAAACCTGGAGACAGTAAAGAACCACAAAGATGGCGCACAGCGAACCCGTTATGCCGAACAGCAACTGACCGAAAGAATGCATCCGCCTTTCAACTAACGTCAGCCTTTGTGCACTAGCGGCGTGATAGACAGCTTGGTCCGCGATTTCTCCAGAGCGCACTGCCGCAGTCAGTGCGCTAATATAGGCCTGATTGACGACTACGTCCGGGGTGGGGACTAGCCGCCGCAGCGACCACACGTACCAATCGACCCAATCATGGCCGTCGACGTCGGCGCCAAACCGGCTGATGGGTCCTTCGGCGCCAAGCGGAGCCAGGATACGCACTTGACGTAGGCATTCGGCCAAACGGCGGTATTCAAGCCAACGGCGGTGCCATTGGCGGTGCTTGCCAAGAGACCAGGTAACGAGAATGGTGAAGATGATCACCAATTCTGCCGCAACTAGATAGACCTTAACACCCGCATCATGCACGAATATGCCGGCGAGAGCGAGCGCCACGGCTATCGCCGCGAACAAGAAGTTGAACACGAACGTGCTTCGGTAAACCAGCGAGTAAAAGACGCTCAAATGGTCGGCGGCACTGAAGGCCGGCAGCAGGGTCGACTCAACCGCGGGTCGCTGCGCGCGATCCGAGGGCATCGAGCTGAAATACTTTGCCCACTTGGCTTGCGTATCCGGAAGCGCACGCGGGAGGCGAAAATCTGCCGCTGTGGGTAGCCGGCCGGCAAAGATCAACAACAGCAGCGGATACCAAGGACAGAAATTCCACCGGCGCTCTTTTTCGGCAAGATATTGCGACAGGGCGACAGCGACGCCGTCCGGCGCCGCGAGAAGGTCTTTTACCACCAGACCGAGAGATGCGTCATCGGCAGATCGAAGAACGTGAGCTGGCTGGGTGTACCCGTGGGGCGGCGGGAGATCGTCGGTTTGCGGCCATGCGATCTCCATGGCATCCGGTCTGTGCGGGTCGAGGCGGATTACGGGAATGCCGTCGGCGATGGCTCGGCTGAGGATCTGCGCCGTACCTCCGACGCCAGCGGCTTCCTCGCCGTCCCAAATAGCGATTAACAGATCGACATTTGACAGCATGATGAAGCCCGCAGCTTGATAAGCGCGTACGCGTTCCTCAGCAACACCGTCCAGTTCAAAAACAGCCGACGCTCTCCCCAGCAATCGCTCGAACGTCGAGCGTGAATCCGGCGTCGCAAAATCAAGGCTATATTCCGCGCGGGCAAACGGCAACACTGCCTCAAGTGAGTAGCCGGCTGCTAGTCCCGCTTCGGCCACGAGGCGATCCGCTCCTTCCGCGAGCGAAGAGACGAGTACAAATTCACTCCTGGCGTTATCGGCATGCGACCAAGGAAACTCGCCCTCCTGACTGCGTGCCGCGTCGATGATCGTCGCAAGTATACGATCGAGTCGCGCGCGCAACGGCGCCTGTGCCTCGGTGGGAAGCTTGGGCGGCAACCGATGACCGCTTACGCCGATGCGCAAACGAATGCTTGGAGAAAAAGGGACAAGATCAGCGCACACAACCGACACCGCCGATTGAGCACGCAAGCTCATGGTTGCAAATCATGTGAACGCCCCTAAACAGCTTTGTCGCAGGGAATTGGAGGCCTGCCCTGGCAAGGTGAACGGCGATACCGATTTTTTAGCGGAACCGCTGTACATTGAGAACCGATCCAATCCAAAACATTTTGACCGACCGTCCGCAACCGCCGGGAAACCATTTGCTGCTGGCATTCGACCATGGCTTTTCATCTGGGATTTAGTCCCCCTGCAAATGCGGCGCCAATCCTAGCAGCGTCTGGCTTATCCAAACCAAAAGTCTGTGACGCCGTGTTCAAGGTGTTGATGGCAGTTTTCGCCGTGCCGCGCAGCTTGTCTTATTGTCAAAGCGGGGCATAATCGCCAGACAAACAGTGTAAGGGCTTGAAGCCACATGTCTGGGACTAGGGTTGTAGGTCTCGCCGAGGTCATAGCGCCTGTGCGAGCTTTTACGCCTATGCGAGCCTTTACGCCCATGCCAGCCTTTACGCCCATGCTGGTAAGTCCCGCTCTTTCGGCAACGCCGCTGCGATCGCGCTCGCCTATGAGATAAACCCGTGTACGGCCGATTGGCCAGACCGCGCGCGGAGAGGTCGCGAACTTCGAGAGGGCGATGCGTCTCATCAGGGTCTTCGTATCGTCACCGGTCGATGTCGCTCCTGAACGCGGCCGCATGCAAGCGGTCGCGGCGAAGCTTAATCGAGACTATGAAGGCATTATCCGCTTCGAAACGGTGCTCTGGGAAGACCACTTCTACAAAGCTGACCGCAGTTTTCAGCCGCAAATCCCCGAAGCCGTCGAATGCGAAATACTCGTTTCCATTTTCTGGACTCGCGTCGGCACTGCCTTGCCGAGCGACTTTGCGCGCATGCCTGACGGTAGGCCTTATCCGTCAGGCACTGCCTACGAGCTTCTCACTGCCTTGGAGGGTTCGCGTTCCAAGGGGGTTCCCGATGTTTATGTGTTTCGAAAGACCGCCGACGCTGTGTTACCGATCGCGGATGTCGAGCGGCGCCGTCAGGCGCAGATCCAATTTGATGCGCTTGAGTCTTTTTGGAGCGAGTGGTTCAAGTCGGAACAAGGTCATTTCAAGGCGGCGTTTCACACATTTGCCAGCACGGACGAGTTCGAGCGCCAAGTGGAGCTCTTGCTGCGGCAATGGTTGGAAAGCCATGGTCTACTCGGCCCGCGCCTGAAATGGCCGAAGGCGAAAGGCTCGCCGTTCCGGGGGCTCGCGCCGTTCGAAGCCGAACACGCAACGGTCTTTTTCGGCCGCGAACGCATGATCGACGAAGCGCGCCGGCGCCTTGCGGCCGCGGCGGCGACCTCGACACCGTTCTTACTTATCGTCGGCGCCAGTGGTTCGGGCAAGTCGTCGCTGGTCCGCGCGGGCCTCATTCCACGTTTGACGACCCCTGGCATCATCGCAGCCGTCGATATCTGGCGCGTGGCAATTATGAAGCCGAGCGACGGCCAAACCGGCCCGATCGCCTCCCTTGCGGCAGGGTTGTTAGCGGCCCTGCCCGAGCTGACCCATGGCGACTTTCCTAGCGCTGAAGCTCTTGCCGACAATTTGCACCGGGGCGGGGTAGCGAGCGCCCGCCCGATCGTAGGCGCCCTCACACGCGTCGGCGAGGCGGCGCAGCAAGACCGGCATGCCGATCAACCGTTGCGTTCGATGTTGCTGCTGCTGGTCGATCAACTGGAGGAATTATTCGCCCAAACCGTGAGCGATAACGAGCGGACCGCGTTCGTCGCTGCTGTCACGGAGCTGACGGCCACGGGCCGGGTTTGGTGCATTGCCACGCTGCGCGCCGATCTGTATGAGTATCTGCTCAAGGAGCCCGGCCTCAAGAATCTAAAAGAAGCCGGCGGTAGCCTCGATCTCGGTCCGCCCGGCCCTGCCGAACTTGCTGAAATCGTCAGAGCCCCGGCGGCCGCTGCGGGCCTCGTGTTCGAGAGAAATAACGAACAAGGCGGGCTTGACCAACGCCTCTTGGCCGAGGCCGGCACCGCTGACAGCTTGCCTTTGCTCCAATTCACGCTTCGGCAACTCTATGAGCAGCGGTCGGAGGCCGGCGAAGAGACGTTGCTGACACACGCCGCCTATGACGCGCTCGGTGGATTGCGAGGCGCGCTTGCCGCCGAGGCCGAACGCGTCGTGGCCGACCTCTCTCCTGGCGCAATAGAAACGCTGCCACGGCTGTTGCGGCGGCTAGCCGAACCGGCGCGCGACGGCCAAGCATTGACGCTGCGGGAGGTCGCGCAGCAGGAGGTGACGGCGGATTCGGCCGAAGCAGCGCTGGTCGAGGGGCTCCTCGGCTCACGCATTATCGTTGCACATAAAGATGCAAGCGGTCGTCCCACGCTGCGGCTCGCCCACGACGCTGTTCTGACAAGCTGGCCGCGAGCCGCCGCAGCGGCTCAGGCCAGTCGAGATTTTTATCGCATACGGGCTGAGGTGGAGGACGCGCAGCGGCGCTGGCGCGAGCACGGCAAGTCAACCGACCGATTGATCCAGGCTGGCGTCCCCTTGGCTGAGGCGGAAAAGCTCGTCGCTGACTTCGGGCCCGAGCTACCCGCCGAACTGACGGCCTTCATCAGCGCCTCGCGCAATCGCGCGCGAGCGCGTCAGCGGCTGACAGCCGCTGCGGCTGTCTTCTTCATGGTCTTGGCAATCGCTGCCACCGGTGCGGGCATCTTGGCTTACAGGGAGCAGCAGCAAGCCGTTCGCGAACGCGAGCGGGCCGAACAGGCGCTGGACGCCGCCACTAAGACCGCAAACGGCCTCATCTTTGATCTGGCGCAACGTTTTCGCGAGACGATTGGAATTCCATCGGACGTCATCAAGGACATTCTCGAGCGTGCACTGGCTTTGCAAGATCAACTTACGAAATCCAGCCAAATCACGCCGGACCTCCAACACAGCAGAGCTTCGGCGCTCAACGAAACCGCTCAATCGCTTCTGGTCATCGGAGATACCGCCGGAGCGCTTGCGGCCGCCCAACGGGCGCGCAAGATCAACGAGGGACTTCTCGCCGCTCAACCTGATAATATTGAGTGGCAGCGCGCGCTGTCTGTGACAGAAGACTTGATTGGCAACGTGCTGGTGACGCAAGGCAAACTCGGGGCCGCTCTCGCGGTATATCAAGAGGGTCTTGCCATCGCGGTACGACTGGCAAAAATCAATCAGAATAGTTTGCTCCTGCAACGGGATTTATTGGTCGGATACACCAAAGTGGGCAACGTCCAGGTTGCTCAAGGTAATCTGCCTGCCGCTTTCGAATCTTATCAGGCCGGCCTCGCCATCGCGCTCCGCCTGGTACAATCGAATCCGAACGATGCGAGCGTACAGCGCGACCTATCAATATGCTATTTCTACGTCGGCGACGTTCAAAGTGCGCAGGGCAACTTGTCCGCAGCCCTCAAGTCCTTCACCGCTGGTCTTGCAATTAGAGAACAGCTCGCCAAGTCCGATCCTGGCAGCGGCACCAAACAACATGACCTCGCGATTGCCTTTGGTCGTGTAGGGGATGTGCACGCTACCCAAGGCGATGTGGTGCGCGCGATCGAATTGTACCGCATGGCGCAGGCCATTCTCGACCGGTTGGCGAAATCCGACGCCAGCAATAGCCGCTGGCAACGCGACCTTTCGGTCATGGACGAAAGGATCGGCGACGCCCTCCTGGCGCAGGGCGATCTCGCACGCGCGCTCCAATCCTACACCGACTGCGAGGCCATCCGCGAACGGCTGGTGAAGTCAGATGTCAGCAATGCCGACTGGCAGCGCGATCTGGCAACCGCGTATCTGAAGATAGGCGACGTCCAAGCGGCAAAGGGCGATATAGCCGCCGCGCTCGCATCGTACGGCAATGGTCTTGACATCTACCGGCGACTGGCGGCTTCCGCTCCCAATGTCGCCACGTGGCAACGCGACGTTTCGGTAACGCTGAACAAGCTCGGCGATATGCAGATGGCCGTGGGAGACCGGGCACGCGCAATCGAATCATATCGCTCAAGCCTCCGCATAGCCAAGGAGCTGACGGAATCTGACACCCTAAATACCGATTGGAAGCGCGATCTCTCCATTGCCTTGAGCAAGCTCGGCGACGCAAAGGCCGCACAGGGCGATCTCACCGGCGCATTAGCAGATTATCTGGAAGGTTTGGCCATCGCCGAGCGGCTGGCGAAATCCGATCCTGCAAACGGCATTTGGCAACACGACCTCTCGGTGTCTTACCAACGTGTGGGTAACATTCGTTGGGCGAAGGGCGAACTGGCTGCCGCCCTCGATGCTTATAAAGCAAGCGGAACGATCGTCGAGCGCCTAGCCACAGCCAATCCCGATAACGCGCCGTGGCAGCGCGACCTCTCGGTGGCGAACGAAAAAATCGGCGACGCGCAGGCGGCGCAAGGAGATTTAGCAGCCGCGATCGTGTCCTATGAGGCAAGCCTTTCGATTCGCAAGAGATTGGTGAATGTCGACCCAGCGAATGCCGGTTGGCAGCGCGACCTATCTCTTGCGTACAACAGGCTCGGTGACATCCATAAAGCGCAAGGCGATTTAGCCGCCGCACTCACGTCATACCAGGCGAGTCTTGCGATTATCGAGCGGCTAACGACAGCTTCGCCCAGTAACCCCGGCTGGTTGCGCGACATGTCCATAACGTTCAACAAAATCGGCGACGTGCAACTGGCCCAGAACAATGCCGCAGCGGCGCTGGAATCTTTCCGCAAGGGACTAGCTGCCATACAACAAGCCGCTGATGCCGACCCCGGTAATACGGGCTGGCAGCGCGACATCGCCGTGTCGTACGGGAAGCTCTCAGCCGCGCTGAAAACCCTTGGCGAAACCGAGGCGGCAGTGGCAGCCCTGCGTCATGCCAAGGCGATCATTGAGCGTATGGCCAGCCGCTTTCCGGATAACGGCAATTGGAAACGAGATCTGGACTGGATTGCCGCCCAAATGACCGAGATCGCCGCAGCGACAAAGAAATAGGGGCGCAGCGGCCGGCCGATGCGATACCGAGGCAATCGCGAGCGCAAGATGTCAATATCTTACGTCATGAAATCCTATGTCACGAAATATTCGCACGGCTTACACTCAGGCAACGACGTGACGCTCGCCTTGGCAAAGGCGTTATTGCGGAGGCTTGAAATCGGTAGACTTGTCGACGTTTGACTTGAAAAAAGTTGCCGCCAACTTGATGTAGTCGGGAGTGACGCCGTTCAGGAGCGCTACATTCCACTCGAAGATCAATTGTCCGTCCTTCAACTTGTAAACGCGGACATAGAAATACGTTCTGTTCCAAGCATCCATCCATGCTTGGTCCGTCCCCGTATCCTTGCCGAGATTTGCAAATAGTTTAAACGAGTGACAGCCGCTGCCGTCCTTCTCACAACCTTGCGGGATAATGCCGCTGAAGATCTGATCGTTCCAGAATACGCTCTGTACGAGCTTGCCGTTGTTGTCGATGACCTTGGATGGAAACCCGGCATCTTTCATCAACTGCGCGAGCTGTTCGGCCTGAATTTTAACGATCAGCCCGCCTGATGTACCGCCGCCTCCGCCGCCGCCTCCGCCTCCGGACGGACCGCGGCCACCACCCGGACGAGGTTGCGCGTCAGCCGCAACCGCAACAATCAATACCAGCAATGCCAGCACGGTCCTTGTCACCATGCCCATGTCAAAATCCCTCCAGCGAATACCCTCTGACTCACATTCCACCGTACTTTGGCGCTTGGAGCAAGCGCGCAGGGCAGCGAAGCCTTTGGGTTGGCGACGTGCGGCGTCGACACCAAATTGTGCGGTCCCAATCGCTGCCCCCATTAATTTGCCGGAATTTACATGCATTCCCAGGGATAAGGAATTGTGACGGAGAATCGGCGCGATGCAGAATAGATACACCTTGTTTTTAGTGGTTGTGGCGGTAGGGTTTGGCATGGTCAACGCCGCAGTCGCGAGCATGGATGTCGCTCAACAGGCAAAGGGCTCCGGCTCGGCAAACGGGCTAACGCCAGCCGAGGGTAACTTATCCGCGGGCTTGTCAGCCCTCAAAACTACCGAGGGCGCCCGGTTAAAGGAAGCGCCATCGGCGGACATGCTTCGTGGCAGCTCGGCGGCGAGCGGCGTCGTCAGGCCTGAAATTTCCATTGAGCTGGCGCCCAAATCCGTGTCGGGCTCACTGCAGGCGCTGAGCATGCCATCGGGGCTGCAAGCGGCCAATCCGAAAGGCCCCAACGCACTCAAGGAAGTGTCCAGTCATCGTGCGGGCCCAGACAAAGGTTATCAGAGCCTTCGGGCAGAGTTCGCTGGCCAGCCGGCCGACAATCTTGTCGCCCGACCGGCGAAATAAGTTCAGGAGAAGAGCGGCGAACCGAGTAGCTGATCTTTGGCCACGACGACGGGAGAGGACAAGCGTCGCGGACCGGCGCTCTTGGCGCTGCTTCGATTTTTCACAATCGGGGCGTTTGACAGCACGGCCTTCACGGCTCGCTTCCGCGGGCAGCTTAGACTTGCATCTGGCCGTCCGAATGTAGTGAAATGATTGCCCTGAAATAAATGGAGGGGGCATGCTTAGACCAACACCGGCCTTTTCAGGTGCGATGTTCCTCGCTTTGGCGTTAGCCTCTGCTGTGCCAAGCACAGCGGGCGCGCAAACTCAAATGCAAGGGAAGACGGTTGGCTCGCCGCCGCCGGCCAGCACGCCGCCGGTTGTCACGCCGCCACCGTCCCCAGCGCCAAACCCCAAGGCCAAGCGCGCCGAGTGCACCTCAAAGGCGAAAGACCAAGGACTTAAGGGCCGCGAGTTGACCAAGTTCGTCCGCGAGTGCATGCAAAAATCAGAATAGATCGGCAGATCAATTCGCTCGGACAAATGACAATTCAGGATGTCGCCGACCCGCCGGCATTACTCCGCCGGTAAGTCGCACGTATTTCTGCAGCTTCATTCTCTCGATTGAGCGCGGTCAGCGCTTCAGCGTAAGTGATCGCCGAATCGACCGTCCAATGATGTGTCTGACCCAATGCCAGCTCATGTGTAACGAGCGCATTTTTGGCACTCACTAAGGCTTCTTCGGCGCGCCCGGTCGCGACTAACAACACTGCGAGATTCCGCTCAACGCGCGCGGTAAGTGGATCGCGTTCACCAAACTTGCCCCTCAAGATGAGTATCGCTTCCCGATAGAGCGGCTCTGCCGCAGGGTGTTGTCCGAGGTCGCGCAGGACATTCCCCAGATTGTTCAGCCCTACCGCAAAGTCTGGATGGTCTCGCCCCAAGCTCTGCGCTGTCGATTTAATGACTTCGCGGAAGAGCGTTTCCGCTTCGCCGAGTTCTCTCTTATCGCGAAGGAGGCTCGCTAGATTGTTCAGCCGGGCGATCACCATAGGGTGACCGCGGCCCTGCACTCCCTCACCGGCAGCAATGGCTTCACGCAGCATGTCTTCGGCCTCCGCGACCCGGCCAAGCGACTGCAGCACCAGGGCGAGGTTGTTCAAGCGGACGGCAACATCGGGGTGCGAACGACCATGGCTACGCTCACCGGCCGAAACCGCTTCACGCAGCATCCGTTCGGCTTCGACTGACCTTTGGGTACAGTGCAGAAGCCACGCTAGGCTCGTCAGCGTCCGGGCGTAGCCCGGATGATCGCGCCCGACCCTTTCCTCCTGAAGTGAAAGCGCCTTACGCAGGAGCGGCTCGGCCTCGGTATGCCGCGAAGTCGTTTGCAGCAAATTAGCCAAATCGTTCGTGGCAAAGGCCAGCTCAAGGCTTGATGAGCCGTGGACCGCTTCGGCGAGCGAAACCGCGTCGCGCAGAAATTCTTCGGCCAGGCTAAACATCGCCCTCCCATGGAGGAACTTGCCAATTCGATTATGCAGAACGGCAAGGCTCGGAGTCTTTACGTCGAGCGCGCGCGCATGGGCGCGCGTTGCCAAGCAGTGCGCGACAAGCTCATCGCAACGCGGCCAACTCTTTGGCTCGTCGTAAGCGTCGTCCGGAATGCAGTCAGAAAGGACTGACGCTGCCTGGGCGACAAACGACCGTACTTTCCCTTGTGCCGTAAGGCGCGCCCGCGCCGCCGCTTGCACCAAACGGTGCAAGGATATGGCCGGCTCGTCATTCGGTAGCGGGTCGCTACGAATGAGCGACATAGAGACAAGCGCCATGATCGCGTCGGCGCGCGCCTCCTCTGAAATCAGCGAATTTGGCACCAGGTAAATGGGAACGCGGTCCGTGGCGAAAAACGCCAAGTGGCCCAGCACTGCCTCGGCCGCCGCGCATTCGCGTGCAGCGGCCTCGATCGCCAGCGTGAATGTCGCAGCCACACTGGCCGGATACGGCGCGTCTCGCGGCGCCCGGTTCAGGAATTTTTCGATACTGCGACCATAGGAATCAAACGAGAGCATGGCCGTGCGCACAAAGGCGCCCGCATGGTCCAGCGCCAGCGGCAGGCCGCCAAGCGCCCGGACCAAAGTGCGTGCGCCAGATTCATCGTTGCGGCCCGCGCGCGCCTGCAGAAAAGCGATCGCCTCTTCCTCTGGCATGCTGTCAACGCTGATCTCGTGGCAGCGGCCGCCCCAGTCTGGCCAACGCGAGGTGATCAACACGTGGGCTCCGCGCGCAGGCAGAAATCCATTGACCGCTTGTGGGCTCTCGACATTGTCAAATATCAACAGAACGGGACGTTCGGTACGCTCGATACGGGCAATCGCCATCCGGGCAAGTTTCTCGATATCAGGCTCCGACCGGAGTTGGGGTTCGTAACGCACCGCCAGCGCCGCCAACGCGCTAACCAGCCCTTGGCGGTTTTGTGCACTTGCCCACCACACGGCCGCATATTGCGACCCCAGCGCATCCACCGATGCCCGCGCAATTGAGGTCTTCCCTATGCCGCCCAGGCCGCACACTGCAACGCAAGCCAGCTGTGAATCTGGTGCGCCGGAAAATATCTCCTGGATCTCTGTTATGATCGGCTGGCGACCCGTGAAATTGGGGTTGCGCTGCGGGATCGAGCCCCCAAAAATCGTCGGCTCGCGCCGCCTACGGAGAGCATCACCACGTGCAACAGCAAGGATAATTCGGCGTCGCTCGTCTTTGTCGTTTACGCCGACTATGTCACCAAACACCGTCGTGGCGAGAATGCCGCGCGGCACACTCTCATCGCAACGCAAGACACAGAACCGGCGATCGCCGGCACTTGCCGCAGTCAGCGCGAAGAAGTTCGTGAATTCCTTGCGCGTCCATATATTCTGGTCATAGTCGCTCGTGTGGAGCACGAACAAGTTGCGTGCGGAGACAAGAGCGTCATGTATGTCGGCGACGAAATCTCCTCCGTGCTTGAAATCGTAGTCCTGCACGATAACGCGATAGCCTTCGGCCTCCAGAACTGAAGCCACTTCGGCCGCGAGCTCCCCGACCGTACCGCGACGGCTGACCAAAAAATCGTAAGCATAATTGGAAATCTCGTTCATAATTCTCGACCAATTAGCCTATCCTTGCCTGAACAAAGATGGGCCGATTAGAGAGACGATCCAGCCGCTTCACGACAGGGATATCTATATAAACACAGTGGACGCAGTCCGGAGGACATAATTTTTCCTGGCGATCTCACGTCCGTGGCGCAAAGATCAAACTACGGGCGACGAAACGCCTGCAGCGATACAATTGGTGGTCTCGTAGTTAATGCGCGCCACCAGCTCAGTATGATGGAGCTAGTGCCCGCAGGGGGAGCGCTGGGAGGGCCATGGGCAGGCCGCCAAGTTCTACCGCGTGTTTCTGAGTTCTTTGGAGGGAATGGAGTTGGGTTCCGCAGGCGCTGGTCATCGGCCCTCAGGGTGTTCTCGACGTGGTGACATGAGCGGGAAGCTCGTCAAGGAGTTCGCCGGTCTAAAAGAGATCGACGCGCAGGTGCACCTCCAATGGGTGATTTACTTCCCATGGGCGCCGAATGCGGGGAAGTTCAAGGGCGAAGTGATTTATTCGATCCGCCCATTGTAGAGCGAACGTGCTGGATTGCGAGAACGTAAGTTTTGCGGCAGTGGTCAGCGACAACACGCGTCTCCGGGGACGACGGTGAAGCTCGCACGCCGCTCCCGGATTTCGCTTCGCTCAATCCGGGCTACAAAAGCAGAACTAAAACACTTCGCAGCCCGGCAGGCCGCATGAAATAAGCCGGTCGGAGGGGAAGTTGGTGATGATCTGGCAGCCGTCCTTGGTGACCACGACCTCTTCCTCGATGCGGGCGGCGCCGGAGCCGTCCTCGGCGCCCTTCCAGGTTTCGAGCGCGAACACCATA
The DNA here is from genome assembly GCA_963720115.1 of uncultured Alphaproteobacteria bacterium. GTDB lineage: Bacteria > Pseudomonadota > Alphaproteobacteria > Rhizobiales > Xanthobacteraceae > BOG-931. The sequence goes on along the minus strand of CAVREN010000023.1, from coordinate 53,629 downwards.
CCTTCCTTGAGCGGCGTGTTCTGGCCGGTATAGCGCTTACTGATGATCGGCCGCTCCCAGAGCGAGAGGCCGACGCCGTGGCCGTATTGCAAGAGGAACGCTTCGGCCTCGTCGCGATAGCCGAATTCCTGCGCGTCCGGCCAGACCTGCGCCACCTGGTCGGGCGTGATGCCGGGGCGGATCATGTCGATGGAGGCCGAGATCCATTTCGACGCGGTCTCGTAGGCGTCGATCTGATATTTGTTCGGCTCGCCGCAGATGAAGGTGCGGTAGTAGCAGGTGCGGTAGCCGTTGAACGAATGCATGATGTCGAGGAACACCATGTCGCCCGGCTGGATGATGCGGTCTGAAAACGTGTGCGAGTGCGGCCGGCCGCGCTGGCCGGACACCGAGTTGACGCATTCGACACGCTCGGAGCCGAGCCGGAACAGCCGATCGTGGGCGATGGCGACGAGCTCGTTCTCGCGCGTGCCGGGGCGGATGGCGCGGGCGATGTCGACGTAAGTGGCGTCGACCATCGAGCAGGCCATTTTCAGAAGCTCGATCTCGTCCGGCGTTTTCACTTCGCGGGCGTCGAGCATGGCCTGCTGACCGTCGACCACCTCGATGCCTTCCTTCTCCAGCGCGCGCAGCATCGGCAGTTCCATCAGGTCGATGCCGATCGGCTCCTTGTCGACGCCGAGCTTCATCAGCACCTTTTTGATCTGCCTGGCGAAGTCGCCCTGGATGTTGAGCTGCGGCGGCAGGCCGCCCTGCATGGTGGAGATCGGCGCGGCGACATTGTCGGCGATCCATGGCGAAGAGATGCGCTTGGCCGGCGGCGCCGGGTCCCACAACAGCGGCTCGCCGACCACCGGGCAGATGGCGTAGCGCATGAACTTGTCGCGCGCCCACTCGCCGATATGGGTGCCGGTGATGTAGCGGATGTTGTCGAAGTTGAAGGCGAGCACGGCGCCCAGGCCGGCGTGGCGGATCGCTTCCTGCGCCCGCTTCACCCGCGCTTTGTGCAGGCGATCGTAATCGATGCCCCGCTCCCAGTCCTTGGCCATGGTGCCCCAGGAGGCGGTCGCTTGCGGGCGGTTATATTTCATCGGGTGTTCCTCATAATTTCTTGGGTAGGAAGGAAAAGGAGCATCTGCCGGGACCGGCTGAAACAGGATTACCCAAGACGCCGAGCCAAGACAATCAGCGAAGGCACATGCCGATACCGCAGGCGGCGAAAACGGAGTTTTCAAGGACGCAAGAAACCTGATAGGGCAAACCGGCAAAACCAACAGTGGGCAGGAAACGACGATGACGATTGCGGTGGTCGGGGCGACGGGCAATACCGGACGCGCGGTGGTGAAAGAGCTGCGGGCGCTCGGGCAAAATCCGGTTTGTGTTGTTCGCAATGCGGACAAAGCGCGCGAGGTGCTGGGCGCGGACGCCAAAACCGCGGTGGCGGAACTCACCGACCGGCCGGCGCTGGAAAAGGCGCTCGCCGGCGTTCAAAGCGTGTTCGTCGTCACCGGGCACAATCCCGGCATGGTCGAGCAGCAGAACAACGTGCTCGACGCGGCGCTCAAGGGCGGCGCCCAATATCTGGTGCGGGTCGGCGGCGGCCGCTCCGTGGCGAAGGCGGATTCGGAATCGGTGGTGGGCCGCGGCCACGCCGCCATCGAAGAGCGGCTCAAGGCGAGCGGCATCAAATGGGTGATCCTGCGCCCGGGCCTGTTCATGCAGAACGTGCTGGGCCAGGCGGCCTCGATCAAGGCCGACAGCAAGATGGTGCTGCCCTTCGCCAAGGACCTGCCGGTGGCGCTGATCGACGTGCGCGACACCGGCGCGGTGGGCGCGCGCATCCTCGCCGACCCGGCGCCGCATGCGGGCAAAACCTACGAGTTCACCGGCAAGCTCACGACCTACGGCGCCTTCGCCGAGGTGTTTTCGCAGGTGCTCGGCCGGCCGATCACGTATGTCGGCATCACGCCCGAGCAGGCCGAGCAGGGCATGAAATCACGCGGCATGCCGGACTGGCTGGTGGCGCACCTCGTCACCATCGCCAAGATCGGCGTGGCCGGCGGCTTTTCGGCCGAGAACACCAAGCTGATCGAGGACCTGGTCGGGCGCGCGCCGATCACGACCAAACAATTCGTCGAAGATTTCAAGGCGCTGTTTGCGTAGTCTTTCCTGCCCCGCGAAGCGGGGAAGGATACTACGTGAGCCCGCTGGCCCTTGCCTGATCGTGTGCCATCACGGCCCAGTCGTGCTCGCCTTCGCCGTGAGCGACTGCGCCGACCAGGCGATCCCGCCAGACATTTCCACTCGGTAGTGGCACGCCGACCGCTTCGCCGGCGGCGAGCGCGAGGTTGGCGTCTTTCAGCCCGTTCATGGCGCGCTGACCGGCCGGCAGATATTTTTGATCGGCGATGATCTTGCCGTAGCTCTTGTAGGCCGAGCAGTTGAACAGCCCGTCGGTCAGCACGCCGAAAAACACGTCCGGCGCAACGCCGTATTTGCGCACCAGCGAAAAGCCCTCGCCCAGCGCCTCGATGGCGCAGCCGAGCACGAAATTGTTGGCGATCTTGATGACGGCGGCGCCGGCCGGCTCGGGGCCGCCATCGACGACACGCGGCGCGATCGCCGTGAACAGCGGACGGCAGCGGGCGACCGCCTCCGGCGGCCCGCCCACCACCGTGCCGGCCTGACCGGCCGCGACCACTTCCGGGCGGCCGAGCATCGGCGAGGCGATCAGAATTTGCCCGGCCTCGGCATGAATCTCCTTGAGCTTCTGGATGGCGCCGACGCTGTGCGTGCCGGCGCAGATGTGAATGCCGCCTTTCGGCAGCGAGTCTTTGAGGCCGCCCGGCTGGCCGACCACCTGGAGCACCGCGGCGTCGTCGGACACCATCGTAAAAACCGCATCGCCGAACTGCGCCGCCGCTTTGACCGAGCCGATCGCCTTGGCGCCGGCGTCGGTGAGCGGCTTGAGCTTGGCGGGCGTGCGGTTGTAGACGCCGACCTCATGGCCGGCATCGAGCAGGCGCCGCGTCATCACCTCGCCCATGCGGCCAAGCCCGATGAATCCGACTTTCATTGTGTGTCTCCTGTTTCCTGAAACGTGGAATCGCAGGGCCTTCTCCGCTCATTCCCGCGCGCGTGGGAATCCAGACTGGGTCCCCGCATTCGCGGGGACGAGCGGATTTATGCAGCCGGTCCAAGGATTCAAGCGCACTACACCAATTGCCCGCGCACCCAGTCGAGCTCGCGGCACACATAGTCGACGATGTCGCCGGTCTTGAGGCTGTCGGGCAGCATGTCCCAGGTATAGGTCTCGACTTCCAGATGGCGCGACAGCGGCTTTTGCTTGTGGAAGCGCAGCGCGTCCTCGATGGCAAACCGCGTGGTGCGAAACTGGCCGAGATCGTCAAGGAACACCGGCACGTGAATGTGCGTGCGCCATTCGCGCTGGCCGCCCGGATCCTTCTCGAACGCGGCGATGGCGTCATCGACATTGAGATAGCGGTTGATCTTGCCGTTGCGCTTTTCCATCGTCTGCGTGAGATAGATAGTCTTGGCGTATTTCTTGAGCGTGTCGACCGCGCCTTGCGTCACTTCCGGAACATAGAGAGCGGCGGCCTCCTGCAGCTTGAAGATCGGCACGCCGCCGTCGACCAGCTTCTGCAGCGACTGGGTGATGTCCTCGTACTCGACCGCCTGATGGCAGATGTCGTAGACGATGCCGAGATGGCGGCGCAGTGCGACGTTCGCCTCGGCGATCGGCAGGTGCGCAAGCTTGGCGAGCTTCTCCGCCGCCGCGCCCGAATAGAGGTGCTTGTTGAAATACTCGACGGTCTCGTCGGTGGTCTCGAGAAAGCAGAACGGCTCCGGTTCGAGGGCCAACCGCACCGTGCGTCCGGTCTTCGATTCGAGCGCGACCAGGTGCGCGATCACGCGCAACACATGGTCGGTATAGCTCGCGACCACGTCGCCGCCGGTCACCCGCGGCTTGAAGCCGAGCGGTGAGGTCTGAATCGAAGGCGCGACGCCTTGCGGGCAGACATCCGCCAGGATGTTGGCGACGTTGATGGTGTACTGGGTGCGCTCCTCGCCGCGCCAATCCGGCTCATAGACCTGCTCCTTCACCAGTTCGCCCTTGAAGTGGCCGTAGACGAAGGCGTTGGAGGTGTAGATGTACATGTCATTGTCGGCCAGAAACTTCTTGAGCTTGTCGCGCTCGGCGGGGCTTGCCGCCAGCGTCTGCGCCGTGTTCGCCGACAGGCGGATGCATACGCCGAACGACTTGTTACCGGCGATCCGCGCTTTCACTTTCGGCAGATAGGTGACCAATGAATGGTACAGCGTCTCCCAATCGTCGGCGGGATGCACGAGCGTCGAATAGGTCAGATGGCCGAGGCCGTTGCCGAGATCCATTTTGCGGTTTCCTGATGTTTGTTCTTCTTGCGAATTAGTCGACCTGCTCGACCTTGCCGGAGGTCGCCGAACGGACGATCGCTTCAGTCGCGGCAACGCCCTCGATCGCCTGATCGAGCGTGACCGGATAGGCCGGGCCGCCGGCGGCGGCCTTGGCGAAGGCTTCCAGCGCCGCGCGGGTGACATCGAGGCTGGCGGCTTCCCAGACTTTCGCCTCGCCCTTCACCGGCTGGAATTTGCAGGTGCCAAACAGGCGCGTGCGGCGCTCTTCGGATGAAGCGCCCGCCACGTGGGTGAGGCCTTCCAGCCGCAGCCAGCCTTTCGAGCCGTACACCTGGAAGCTAAAGCCGGGGCCGGTCGTGGTCATGGTGCCGAGATAGCCGGACGGCCCCTCCTTCATACGCAACAGAATGGAGGTGGTGTCGTCGGCGTCGATCGGTGCGGCGCGGCGGAACGTCTGCGCGAAGACGTGGTCGATCGGGCCGCACAGATCGATCATGCCATCGATGGCGTGCACGCCCATCGGCATCAGGCCGCCGAGCGGCGTCTCGTTTTTGTCGGCGCGCCAATGCGAGGGGTTGATGAACAGCACATTCGGAAATGTCATGGTCGCTTCGACATGCAGAATGGTGCCGAGGTCGCCGCCGCGGATCATGTCGCGCAGCTTGGTCATTTCCGGATGGAAGCGGCGGTTGTAGCCGACCGCGAGCGTCACGCCGGCTTTGCGCACCGCCGCGACCGCATCCTCCGCTTCACGCCTGGTGAGCGTGAACGGCTTCTCGCAATAGACGTGCTTCGCGGCGGCGCCGGCGGCCATCACCTGCGTCGCGTGCATGGAATGCGGCGTCGCCAGCACCACCGCGTCCACGCCGGCGTGATGCAGCATGTTGTCGTAGCTCGCCGTCAGGTGCAGGCCCTTTTGCTTGGCGAAGGCTTCGACTTCCGGCGTGATCGTACGCGTCGTGCCCGCCACGAACTGAATAACGTCGCTGTTCTCGGCCGACTCAACCAGCGTCTTGCCCCACCAGCCAAGACCGACGATACCCGCTTTGATCATGCTTTATGCTCCGCGACGCACTGTTCTCGATTGACGCTTTGCGTTTGCTCGTGCGGCCGGCCGCGATTTCTCAATCATCATCTCGGCCAAACATCATCTCGGCCAAGTCAGGACGGCGAGCGCGACGCACGCGAGCATCCAGAACACGCAATATTCGATGCCGCCGATCACCCAGATCCATTTTTTGGTCACCTTCCAGGTGGCGGCGCCGGCAACCAACAAATGGAGCGCTGCGACAACTGCGACATAGGGCGTGTAGATGGCAAACACCAGAGCGATGGTCAAAAGCGTCTCGATCGCGCCGGCGACATACATCCAGATCTCGGGCGGATTGAATTTGGCGGCCTTGAAGAAATTCAGCGTTGCCGGCTCGGTAAATTTGCCGACGATGTGCGGAATGAAGAACAGCCCGCAGATCAGGCGCAGGATGTTTACCCCATCGGTAAGATCGAAATTGTGCCAATAGCCGGACATGACGTTCCCCCTTTTGACGACGCTCTTATCAACTTTGTTTTTCGGAGTCAGCAGACCCGCAGCCGCAACCTTCCCTTTTAGGAGAGGGAACAGCACGGTCGGCCCACGGAACTGTCGGCACAGCCGGTGGGAGTGGGCCAGGTTCTATTCCTCCCTCCGAAATGGAAGGAGGAATCGGAGCGGCCCACCGGTCACCTGCTCGGCGGACGTGCCTTCTTCTGCTCCCTACAGCACCTCGAACATCTGATAGATCGGCCCCTCGGGCAGACGGTGGCCGACGCCGACGCTGATGATGTTGTTGAGCCAGCCGTATTTCTCCGACGCCGTCTCGAAGGTCGCGGAGATGCGCAGATAATAATCCGTGGCCTTGACCACCTCGCCGCGGGCGATACGGTCGAGCACTTCCTTCGGGCCGTGGCGCAGGCCCGGATAGCTCATGCCGATGATCGCGTCGTCGTCGGTCTTGAGCACGATGCGCACGTTGAGGAGCCAGGCACCGTCGCCGGGCCGGATCGCCTGCCAGTCGCTGCCGCCCGGCAGCAGCGTGCCGCGCAGGCGCTCGCCCTCGAAGCGGCCGCCGGTGATGACGCCGACGCGCCGGTCGACGCCGGGCGTCTTGCCGACATTGATCGCCGGCTGCACCTCAAGGAGCAGCGTGAAGATCGGCCGCACATGCAGCTCGGTCATTTCCTTCGGCAGAATTTCGGACAATGGACGTGTGGTGGCCACCGGCAAAATCTCCCTGCTCAAACACCGGACGGTCGCCGGTGCCGCGGCAACTCTAGCGAAGCCGGTCGAACGGGTCGAGAAGCGAAGCTCTCAGCTCCCGCGATAGGTCGCGTAGGCCCAAGGCGTGAAGGAGAGCGGCACGTGATAGCGGCCTTCGGGTTCCGCCACCGCAAAGCGGATCGGCACGACGCCGAGAAACGGCGGATCGGCCAGCGGCACGCCTTGGCGGGCGAAATAGTCGCTGATCGCAAAGCGCAATTCGTAGGTCGCGATCGGGATCGGCATGCCGGACAAGAGCGGCTGGTCGGTGCGGCCGTCGGCGTTGCTGAAGGCGCGCTTGATCAGGCGGGTCGCGCCGCTTGCGGCAACCTCGCATAGCTCGATGGCCACACCCGCCGCCGGATGGCCACCATGGGTATCGAGCACATGGGTCGACAGATGCCCGTGCACCTTCAGACGATCCGGCCCGGTCACCCGCTGATCGAGCCTAAGCGCCGCAATGCGGAAAATTTCGGCCAGAGCGGTTTTCTGTTCGCTCGCAGCATCGTTCTTCAGCCGCTTTTCGAATTGGCGCAGGATCGATTCCCTGCCGTGGCGGCGGACGCAGACGATGAACGGCATGCCGAACTTCGTGCGGTAGGCATCGTTGAGCCGGTGAAAGGCGGCGAACTCTTCCTCAGTCAAACGATCCAGTCCGGCCGCTGCCTGCTCGGCGGTTGAATCGGCGGTGAGCTTGCCCTCCCGCGCCGCCTTGCCGGCGAGATCGGGATGGCCGTCGATCAGCGCGCGCTGATGCTCGTCGCCGGCGTTGCGCACCGCGTCCGTCATGGCCTGATAGAGCGCCGCGATGCTGGCGAAGGGGCGCTTGGTATACGCCAAGTCCGCCACCCAAGGCGCGAGCTCCATCACTTCGCCGATCGCCGCCATGAAGGCGGCGCGGTCGGCGGTGTTGAGCGTATCGAGCGAAACCGAACTCACCACTTAAGGCCTCATCGAACCGCCCAAGCGGCGGCGCCGAGCTGGTGGTGCTCACGGTACCAATGGTGCGCGATGTCGAGCCGCGTGGCGATCCAGACCTTATCGAAGCCCGCGATGTAATCCAGGAAGCGGATGAGACCGGCGGCACGGCCAGGCCGCCCGGCCAGCCGGCAATGCAAGCCAATCGACATCATTTTCGGCGCACGATCGCCTTCGGCATAGAGGACGTCGAAGCTGTCGCGCAGATAGGCAAAGAACGCATCGCCATTCTCGAAGCCCTGCGGATTGATGAAGCGCATGTCGTTGGCATCGAGCGTGTACGGAATGATCAGGTGCGGCGTGTCGCTGGGGCCGCGCACCCAATAGGGCAAATCGTCGGCATAGGAATCGGACGAATAGAGAAAGCCGCCGTCAGCCATCACAAGACCGAGCGTGTGCGCGGAGGTCCGCCCGGTGTACCAGCCGAACGGCCGCTCGCCGGTCGCCTCGATATGCAGGCGGATGGCCTCGCGCATATGCGCGGCTTCGTCCTCGCGGGAGAAATCCTTGTAGTCGATCCATTTGAGCCCATGCGAGGCGATCTCCCAGCCGGCCTCGCGCATGGCCGCGACCACTTCGGGATTGCGGGCGAGCGCGCTCGCGACGCCGAACACCGTGGCCGGAATATTGCGCGCGGTGAACAGCCGCCACAGGCGCCAGAAGCCGGCGCGCGAGCCGTATTCGAACATGGATTCCACGTTCATGTGGCGCTGTCCGCGCCAAGCCTGCGCGCCCAGCACGTCCGAAAGGAAAGCCTCCGAGGCGGCATCGCCGTGCAGAATTGAGTTCTCGCCGCCCTCCTCGAAATTCACCACGAATTGCAGCGCGACGCGGGCCCCGCCCGGCCAGCGGGGATCGGGTGCGTTGCGGCCGTAGCCGGCAAGGTCGCGCGGATAGTCGTTTGCAGTTGCCATCGCGTGTTTTGTGCAGAAGAGGCCCGGCCGCCCACCATGGCAGAGGCGCAGCCCCGGCTTCAAGGGCTCCTATTGTTTGAGCATGATCTTGGCCGAAAACCGGTTTCCACTTTTCGGGATCATGCTCGTGCTTCCGGCCCCGGAACGCAGCCAGGCACGCGATTGACCAGGCCCGGCGATGCCTCCATTAAGAGCCGGAGGCATATGGGAACAGGCGCGTGACGGCGGCGGATCATCCGGCATTTGGTGAGGCTATTTCGAACAGGCTTGCCGAATTGGCCGCGCTGAGCGACGAGCCCGGCCGCCTCACCCGGCTTTATCTGTCACCGGCCCACCGCCGCGCCATCGATCTGGTGAGCTATTGGATGCGGGACGCCGGCATGTCGGTGCGGCTCGACCCGCTGGCGAGCGTCGTCGGCCGCTACGCAGCGCAGGACGGCGGCACGCAGACGCTGCTGCTGGGCTCCCATATCGACAGCGTGCGTAACGCCGGCCGGTTCGATGGGCCGCTCGGCGTGGTCACCGCGATCGAGGTGGTGAAGGCCGCATTCAAGTCCGGCAAGCGCTACCCGTTCGCGATCGAAGTCGTTGCCTTCGGCGACGAAGAAGGCGTGCGCTTTGCGACGACACTTGGCGGCTCGCGGGCGCTGGCCGGCACGTTCGACGAACAGGCGCTCGACGAGCTCGACGAGAGCACGATTTCACGGCGCGAGGCGCTGACCGCGTTCGGTTGCGATCCGTTGCGTGCTGCAGATGAGAAGCGGGCGCTCGATCGCACCCTTGGCTATGTCGAGGCGCATATCGAGCAAGGCCCGGTGCTGGAAAAAGAGGGTTTGCCGCTCGGCGTCGTCACCACGATCGACGGCGTGACGCGCGCGGCCATCGACGTCGAGGGCATCGCCGGCCACGCCGGCACCGTGCCGATGGCGATGCGGCACGATGCGCTCGCCGCGGCGGCCGAAATGCTGCTCGCGATCGAGGAGCGGGCGCGCCGACAGCCAAATCTGGTGGCGACCGTCGGCAAGCTCGAGGTGCCGCGCTCGGCGCCCAACACCATCCCCGGCCGCGTTCGCCTTACGCTCGATATCCGCAGCCCCGCGGACGCGGAGCGCATCAAGGCGCTGGAGGACATCAAGGCGACGATCGCCGCCATCGCTGCGCGCCGCGGCGTAATGCAGCGATTAACGCCCGGCCATCAGGCGCCGGCGGCCCACTGCGACGAAAACCTCTCGAACCTGTTGGCGGCGGCCGCGGAAAGTTGCGGCGTCGCACCGCGGCGGATGCCGAGCGGCGCCGGCCATGACGCCATGGCTTTCGACAAGATCATTCCTTTCGCCATGCTGTTTGTCCGCTGCCGCGGCGGCGTAAGCCACAACCCGGACGAATATGCCTCGCCCGCCGACATCGATGTCGCCGCGCGCGTTCTCTCGACTTTTTTAGACAGGATCGGATCATGACCAAACTTCGCATCACGGCGGGACCTTACGAATTCGAAGCGCAGGCCGAGGAGCAGGCGCCGACCACGCTGGCGCGTTTCATCAGCCTGCTGCCCTATCGGCAGCAGATCATTCACGTACGCTGGAGTGGCGAAGGCTGCTGGATCCCGCTCGGCGACTATGATTTCGGGTTGGGCTACGAGAACCACACCAGTTATCCGGCGCCGGGCGAGATCATTCTTTATCCGGGCGGCATCAGCGAGACCGAAATCCTCCTGGCCTACGGCGCCGTCTCATTTGCCAGCAAGGTCGGCCAGCTCGCCGGCAATCATTTTCTCACCATCACCAAGGGCCGCGAGAACCTGACCGCGTTGGGCAAGCTGTGTCTATGGAAAGGCGCTCAGGACATTGTGTTCGAGCTGAAAAGGTAGCTTGTCGGGTTGGGGCGGCGGCGCCTAGTGCCGGCGGTCTATTGTTAAGGAGCGTGCGGTTATGAGTGACAACGCCAGCCTGCGGATCGGCATCGACACCGGCGGCACGTTTACCGACATCGTCTGCGTGGACGACAAGTCGGGCGCGATGCGGGTGACCAAGGTGTCGTCGACGCCGTCGAACCCGGCGGTGGCTTTGGTGCGCGGGGTTCAAGCGATCCTCAACGAATGGGGCGCGGGCGTCGACGATCTCGCGGTGCTGGCGCACGGCACCACGGTCGCGACCAATGCGCTGCTGGAGGGCGAGATCGCCGGTCTCGGCCTGATCGTCACCGAAGGTTTCCAGCACATTCTGGAGATTGCGCGGCAGGCGGTGCCGGAGGGCTACGGCAATTCGTATTTCTGGGTGAAGCCCGACCGCATCGTGCCGCTGCGTTACGTCCGCGAAGTCGGCGGCCGGCTGAACTTCCTCGGCGAGGAGTTGCGCCCGCTCGACGAAGAGAGCGTGCGCGCGGCGGCGCGCTTCTTCCGCAACGCCGGCATCAACGCGGTCGGCATTTGCTTGATCCATTCGTACGCCAAGGCGGCGCACGAGCGCCGCGCCGCCGAGATCGTGCGCGAAGAATATCCCGACTGCACGCTGTCGCTCTCCTGCGACGTGCTGCCCGAATACCGCGAATATGAGCGCGCAGTGACGACGCTGGTCGATGCGTTCATCAAGCCGCACATGAGCCGCTATCTCGACCGCATCCGCGACGAGCTCGGCGAGGCGCTGAACAAAAAACCGTTCCTGGTGATGCAGTCGAGCGGCGGGGTGGCGAGCCCCGATCAGGTCATGCGCAAGCCGATCACGACGGCATTGTCGGGACCGGCGGCGGGCGCACTCGGCAGCGCGGTGATCGCCGAGGTCGCAGGCTTCCCGGACCTGGTGACGCTCGACGCCGGCGGCACGTCGACCGATCTCTGCCTGATCGAAAGCGCGAAGCCGAAGATCACCAATGGCGGGCGGGTCGGGCGTTTCCCGGTGCGCATCCCGATGCTCGACATCAAGACCATCGGCACCGGCGGCGGCTCGATCGCCTGGATTTCGCGGGAAGGAAAGCTTCGCGTCGGCCCGCGCAGCGCCGGCGCCGTGCCCGGGCCGATGTGCTATCCGAATGGCGGCGACGAGCCGACCATCACCGACGCCAATCTGGTTCTCGGCCGGCTGCCGCCGGCGCTGATCGGCGGCGGCATCAAGCTCGATGTCGAGCGCGCACGCGGCGGCCTGAAAGCGCTGGCCGCGCGGCTGCCCGGCAATCTCAGCGCCGAGCAACTTGCCCACGGCATCATCGAAATCGCCAACTGGGACCAGGCCAATGCCATCCGGCAGATGACCATCCAGCGCGGCATTGATCCGGCCGATTTCGCGCTGTTGTCATTCGGCGGCTCCGGACCGGCGCAGTCGGCGGCGGTGATGGAATTGATGGGCATGAAGACCACCATCGTGCCGCCCAATCCCGGCAACCTTTCCGCCTTCGGCCTGCTGGCGGTGGACTGGCGCACCGACCACATGGTCACCAAGGTGATGCATGAGGGGGCGATCGATCTTGCCGCCGTCGCCACCATCTACAAGGCGCTTGAGGCGGAAGGCACCGCGACGCTCGAAAAAGACGGCATTCCGGCCAACAAGATCGCGCTGATGCGCGAAGCCGACGTGCGCTATGCCGGACAATCGATGGAAGTGCGCGTGCCTGCGCCGTCCGGCGCGATTGATGCGCAATTCGTCACTGGCCTAGTGGATGCCTTCCACGCCGCGCATCTGAAAACTTTCGGCTACAATTATGCCGGCCAGCAGAAAGTGGAGGTGGTCAATTTCTGCGTCTCCGCCTTCGGCATGATCGACCGCCCGAGCATCCCCGCCTTGGACACATCGGGCGCGGCGCCGAAGCCAGGAAGCCGGCAGGTCTATTTCGGCAGCCAATTTCGCGACACGCCGGTTTTCACGCGCGCCTCGCTGCCGGCGGGGTTCAAGCTCAAGGGGCCCACGATCGTCGAAGAATTCGGCTCGACCACGGTCGTGTTTCCGGGTCAGGAACTGACCGTCGATCCGCACGGCATTCTGATCATCCGCGCGGGCAGCAGCTCCGGGGCGCGGACCCAATAGCGATGCGGGTGCATCGCCATTGGGATGTGCGCTAGAAGCCGAAGAACTTCTCGCGCAGGGCGTCTTCGTATCGTTTTTTGGCGGCCTTCACCTTGCTGCGAAGCTCGTCTTCCTTGAAGTTCGCGCCTTCCCATTTATCGACTTCGGCAACCGTGTGATTGACCGAAGCCAGCTCCTCTTCCTGTTTGATCGCAGCGATCCATTCCTCGACGGCCGCCTTATAGGCCGCCTGCATTTGATCGAGATCCAGATGTTCCGACATGCCCAGCCTCCACTATCCAATGTTGCGACTATACGGCTGGAAAATGTTGCAGGTGTATGACAGGCGGAAAGCGGCCGCGTATTAAGCCGGGGGCTTCAGCCCTTCTCCGCCGCGACGGCCTTGATCACGGCGTCGGCGCGGCGGAAGCCTTCGGAGGCGATCGGGATGCCGGCATAGACGGCGGTGTGCAGCAAAATCTCCGCGATCTCCTCGGGCGTGACGCCATTGTTGAGCGCGCCGCGCACATGCACTTCGAATTCATGCCAGCGCGCCAATGCCGCCAGCATGCAGACATTGAGCATGCTGCGCGTTTTGTGGGTGAGACCGTCGCGCAGCCAGGCGTAGCCCCAGCACTGGGTCTGGGTGAATTCGATGAAATGCTGCGTGAACGGATTGGCCTGCTGCTTGCCGGCGTCGATGTAAGCGGCGCCGAGCACTTCGCGGCGGACCTTGGCGCCTTCCCGCGCCCGTTCTGCGGTTGAGTCTGGCAAAGTCATTGGGGGCTCCATCCTGAAATCGTCATTCTGCCGTGTGGGCGCGAGCAAGCCTTGAAGGATCAGGCCCATCGTCCCGGCCGGGGGACGGAACATAGCCAACGCCGCGTACCGTGGGTATAAGCTTGATTTTGCTCTTGTTGCGAAGGCCGCCCGCGATGATGAATGTGCATGCCAAGGAATGGCCGTGGCCGACTGCGCCGGATCTGCCCCGGCGCGAGGTCGATCCCATCGTGCTGCAAATCGTCGAGGGCACGCTCAATTCCATCGAGGCGGAGATCGAATACGCCATCGAGCGCACCGCGCGCTCGCCGATGATCCGCGAGGCGCACGATTATCGCGTCGGCTTGTTCGACCGCTACTGCCGCAAGCTCACCGGCCGCTCCTACTCGGCCATGCCGAACGCCGTGGTGCGCGATTTTCCGCCGCACACCATGCAGCCGGGCGACGTGTTCCTGATGAACGACACCTACCTGACCGAGGGCTCGATCGGGCATTTGCCCGATCTGTGCAGCACGGTGCCGGTATTTCATCAGGGCGAGGTGGTCGCCTACATCCAGGCCTTCGGGCATCACGACGATATCGGCGGCCGGGTGCCGGGCTCGATGCCGGGCACGGCGACCACGGTGTTTGAAGAAGGCCTCGCCGTTCCGCCGATCAAATTCTACAGCGCCGGCGTCCGCAACGACGCGGTCTTCACCATCATCAAGCGCAACACGCGCGTGCCGGAGACGCTCGCCGCCGATCTCGACAGCGAGGTGCAGGCTTGTTTGATGGGCGCGCGTCGCATGGCAGAATTGTTCGAACGCTTCGGCCGCGAGACGGTGGAAGCCTGCTTCCAGGCGATCCTCGATACCTGCCGCGACACTTTCCGCAGCGAACTCCTGCCCAAGATCGCCGACGGCGAATACCGCTGGGAAGACTATGTCGAGCATGACGGCGTCACCGATCCGAAGCTGCACAAGCTCGCGCTCAAGCTGATCAAGAAGGGCGACCGCCTGACGCTCGATTTCACCGGCACCGATCCGCAATCGACCGGGCCGATCAACTGGCCGGCCGACTACGCGGGCGGCGCCTTTCTGATCAAATGGATCGCGCCGATCCTGCGCAACCTTGCCGACACGCCGGAACGCGCCGCCGAAATTCACGTGAATGAAGGCGTGTGCGAAGTGTTCGAGGTGATCTTCCCGCCGAAGGGCACGCTGATCACGCCGGAATGGCCGGCGGCGACCAATGCGCGCTCCTTCGTGCTGCTGCGCTGCATTGGCCTTCTCGCCGGCGTGGTGGCGCAAGCCGCGAAGGGGCACATGCCGGCCGATCAGGAGACCATCCGCTACACTGGCTTCTACGGTACCGATCGCAACGGCAAGTCGTTCCTGTCGCGCGAGGTCTTGGGCGGCGGCTCCGGCGGCCGGTATTATGCCGACGGCAACGACGCCATCCATATCGTGCCCGACTCGCGCAATCAGCCGGCTGAATTCACCGAGACGCGCTTTCCGCTTGTGGTCGAGAAGCTCGCGCTGCGCACCGATTCCGGCGGCGCCGGCAAGCGCCGCGGGGGGCTCGGCTACGACAAGCACTATCGCGCGCTGGTCGATTGCCGCACGATTGTCACCGCCGACCGCGTGCGGCTCGGCTGCTATGGCGTCAATGGCGGCCAGGCTGGCACGCCGTTCTGTGTCACCATCGACGCCGAAGGAACGCCGCGCGAATTGGGCGGCCTGGTCGATGGCGAGCCGGTGCTCGCCGGCCAGGTCGTGCGGGTGGTGACGACGGGAGGCGGCGGCTGGGGCGATCCGCTCGAGCGCGAGCTGGACTTGGTGCTGCGCGACGTGATCGAGGGCAAGGTCTCGCTTGAAGCCGCGCGCGATGATTATGGCGTGGTGCTGCGGGCGGCCTACGGCAAGGACCCGTTGGTGGTCGACGAAGCGACAACCGCCGCGCGGCGCGCCGAGCTTAAGGCGGTGCGCACAAGCGCGCCGCCGATGATCGATCGCGGCGCGGGCTTCGAAAAAATGCAGCGCGGTGAATTCAAGCCGTGGGTGCGCTCGGCCTAATTTCGGGGGAGTTGCTTCGATCGCGGTCCGTCAACCCCTACGCGCGTCATTGTCGGGCTTGACCCGGCAATCCATGCTGCGGTTGAACTTGCACGAATCTGCTGGAGTGCCTCGACAGCAGCGGGCCAGCATGGATGCGCGGGTCAAGCCCGCGCATGACGGTGATGAATACCAAATGAGGATTTCGCGTAATGGCTATTGAAGTCGCTAAGGTCGAATTGAAGAACGTGCAGGACGCCTCGGGAGTCGAAGCCTGCATCCGCAACGGACAATTCAAGGCGGATAACGTGATCGCCGTCATCGGCAAGACGGAGGGCAACGGCGGCGTCAACGATTTCACCCGCATCCTCGCCGACCAGGCGTTCCGCGCGGTGCTGAAGAAGCACGGCAGCCGCTCCGAAGCCGAGATCGCCAAAATTCCGATGGTCTGGTCTGGCGGCTGCGACGGCGTGATCACCCCGCATGCGACCGTGTTCGCGCGCAACGCCAAAACTGGTCCGGCCAACAAATCGCGGCTTGTCATCGGCACGGCGATGAGCGCGGAGATTTTGCCGGAGGACATCGGCCGTCCCGCGATGGTCGAGAAAGTCGCCGAGGGCGTGCGCGCGGCCATGCGCGACGCCGGCATCACCGATCCGGCCGACGTGCATTATGTGCAGACCAAGACGCCGCTGCTCACGGTCGAACTCGGTGCTCGATGCGCACAGCCGCCACAAGGAGGTGGCCTGCGAGGTGCACGATTCCATGGGCGTGTCGAACGGCACGACCGGGCTCGGCATCGCCGTGGGGCTTGGCGAGATCAAGATGCCGAAGGCGGAGGAGATCTGCCGCAACCTCGACCTCTATTCCTCGGTCGCGTCATGCTCCTCGGGCGTGGAGCTGACGCAGGCGCAGATCGTGCTCCTTGGCAACAAGGCCGGCGCCGGCGGCCACTATCGCATCGGCCATTCGGTGATGAAGGATGCGCTCGATATCGACGGCATCTACGAATCCATTCGCAATGCCGGCCTCGAATTGCCGGAGCGTCCGCGCGCCGAAGACCTTAGGGGCCGGCTCGTGAACTGTTTCATGAAGTGCGAGGCCGACCGCACCGGCAAGCTCCGCGGCCGCCGCCAGATCATGATGGACGATTCCGACGTGCCGTGGCACCGCCACGCCAAGGGCGCGGTCGGCGGCGTGGCCGCCGCCGCGATCGGCGATCCGGCCGTGTTCGTGTCGGTCGACGCCATGCATCAAGGACCGCAGGGCGGCGGCCCCTGCATCGCCATCATCGATGCGGGCGAATAGCGGCAAAGAGTCCGAAGTCGTCATGCCCGGCTCTATGCCGGCCAAGACGGTCTAGAAAAAGGTCGTTACGCACGCGGCACGCAGTTTGCTTGGCAGCAGACATGACGAGATTTCGATCCATCGCATTTCAAATTTTGGCCGGAACGTTGTTGGTCGCCTCCCTTTACGGCCTGCCGGCCAGCGCCAAGGCCGCCGACAAGGTGAAGGTCGGCGTGTTCCCGGTCTCTTCGTCGCTGCCGTATTTCATCGCGCGCGATCTTGGCTACTTCCAGGAACTCAATATCGAGCCGGAGATGATCACGCTCATGGGCGGACCACCCAATGTGGCGGCGCTGATCACCGGCCAGATCGAGGTGTCCGTGGTGCTGGTGACGCTCGAAGGGCTCAACGCCAATCTCAAGAAGCCCGGCGCGGCGATGTACGTCGCCATGAACGGCCAGAACGCGAGCCACCGGATGGAGCAATTCGTGGTGCGCTCGGGCCTCGCCGACAAGGTGAAGTCGCTCGCCGACTTCAAGGGCCTCAAGCTGATGTCGGCGCCCGGGCCGGCCAATCTGAACACCGCCAAGGGCATTCTGGCCAAGGTGGGCTTGAAGGACGGCGACTACACCATCGATCAGCTCGACATGGGCCAGCACGTCAACGCGATGAAAGCCGGCACCTTCGACGGCGGCTATACGCTCGAGCCGAATGCCTCGGTGATGAACCAGCTCGGCTTTGCCAAGACGGTGGAGGCGGGCGTGATCGCCAAATACGTGCTCGGCGATCCGCAGTCCGATCCGTTTGCCGCCGGCTGCGCGTTCTCAGCCGATTTCATTGCCAAGCGCCCGGACGTCGCCAAGCGGTTTGCGGCGGCCTGGGCCAGGGCGCTCGACCTCATCAAGAACGATCCGCAAGAAGCCCGCAAGCACCTGCTGAAGAATACGCTGACGCCGGAGAATGTGGTCGATCGCGTGCCGATGCTCGGCTATGTCATGGTCAGGGACATGACACCGAAGCAGATCGACGACTTGCAGACCTTCGCCAATTTCGGCCACGACATCGGCGTCGTGCCCGAGCAGGTCGACGTGCGCAAATATCTGCAGCCGTTCTGATGTAGAGCTAGATCAGTTTTGACCTCGTCATCGCGAGCAACGCGAAGCAATCCAGGAGCCCGGCTCACATTCTGGATTGCTTCGTCGCCCCTATCGGGGCTCCTCGCGATGACGTGCCACTCTAGCCGTGGTGAGACGCGATGAGCGCGCCGCCGGCCATCGCTCAAATGCCGGACGTGGCGCCGGCGGTGGCCGGCGAGACGGCAAAGCCGCCGCATGTCACGATCCGCGGCTTGGCCAAGAGTTTCGACAAGACCGTCATCTACAACAATTTCGATCTCGACATCCCGCGCGGCGAATTGATCTCGGTGTTCGGCCCGAACGGCTGCGGCAAGAGCACGCTCATCAACATGATCGCCGGCCTCGTGCCGGCCGATGCCGGGCAGATCCTGTTCGATGGACGCAAGCTCGCCGCCATCAATTTCGGCTATGTGTTCCAGAATTATCGCGAGGCGCTGTTTCCCTGGATGCGCGCCTTCGATAACATCGCCTATCCGCTCAAACTGAAAAATGTGCCGCCGGCCGAGCGCCGCGCGCGCACGGAAAAGCTGGTCGCGCATCTCGGCATCAAGCTCGACCTCGCGCTCTATCCCTATCAGATGTCCGGCGGTCAGCAGCAGCTCGTCTCGATCCTGCGCGCGCTCGTGGTCGAGCCGGAAATCCTCTTTCTCGACGAGCCGTTCTCGGCGCTCGACTACGAGATGACGCTGTTCATGCGCGAGCAATTGCAGCGCATCTTCTTGGAGACCGGCACCACCACGATCCTGGTGTCGCACGATCTGGAAGAAGCGGTGTTTCTCGCCGACCGCGTGCTGCTGCTGTCGCGGCATCCGGCGCGGGTCGCCGCCTTCATGCCGGTCACGGCGACGCGCCCACGCACGGACGCGACGCTGTCGGAGCCAGATTTCGTCCGCACCAAGGCCGAGTGCCTGACCATTTTTCAGCGCGAGGTGCGGCGCGCATGAACTCCAACAAAGCCGATGCTTTTCTGCCGGTGGTCGGGGTCGTTGGCCTGCTCGCCATCTGGTCGCTGGTGACATGGCGGCAATGGGTCGATCCGGTGCTGCTGCCCTCGCCGATCGCGACCTTCGACTCGCTCTGGCGCGGCATGGAAGGAACGCTCGGCTTCGACTTTCTCAAGACCGTCTACCGCACGGCGGCATCGACCTTGATCGCCGCCGTGATCGCCATTCCGCTCGGCATCGTGCTCGGCTCGTCGGAGCGGCTCTATCGCTCGCTCGAATTCGTCATCGACTTTTTCCGCTCGACGCCGGCGTCGGCGATGTTCCCGTTGTTCCTGGTGCTGTTCGGCGTCGGCGACGAAACCAAGATCGCGGTCGCGGCCTTCGGCGCCATTCTGGTGATCCTGTTCAACGTGGCCTACGGCGTGATGAACGCACGCAAGACCCGGCTCCTCGCCGCCAAGGTGATGGGCGCGTCGCGCTGGCGCGTGCTGTTCGACGTGATGCTCTTGGAATCGCTGCCGCAGACCTTCGTCGGCTTGCGCAATGGCGTGTCGCTCGCGCTGGTGATCATCGTGGTGGCCGAAATGTTCATCGGCTCGCAGGACGGGCTCGGCCACAGCGTGTTCGAGGCACAGCAACTGTTCGACATGCCGCGCATGTATGCGGCGATTTTCGCCGCCGGCGCGCTGGGCTATGGACTCAATCTCACGTTCCTGCTGATAGAACGGCGTTTCGTCCATTGGTCCGGGAAATGAGCGGCCCGGACCTGAAGCTGCCGGGAACTGAACCGTATGAGTAACAATCATCTGGTGCGCCAATCGGCGCGTGAACTGGCGCGGCTCATCCGCACGCGCGCCGTCAGTCCGATCGAGGTGCTTGACGCGCATGTTGCCGCCATCAAAGCGCTCAACCCGAAACTGAATGCGGTCGTCACACTGGCCGAAGAGCAGGCGCGGGACAACGCCCAGCGCGCGCAGCAGGCCGTGATGAAAGGTGAGCCGCTCGGCGCGCTGCACGGCCTGCCGGTCGGCATCAAGGACATCACCCAGACCGCGGGCATCCGCACCACCTTCGCGTCGCCGCTTCTGAAAGACAACGTGCCGAGCGAAGACGAAGAGGTGGTGCGGCGGCTCAAGGCTGCCGGCGCCATCGTGCTGGCCAAGACCAACACGCCCGAATTTGCCTGCGGCGCCAACACCAACAACGCGTTGTTCGGACCGACGCGCAATCCGTGGAATCCGGCGCTCAGCCCGGCGGGCTCTTCCGGCGGCTCCGCGGTTGCGGTCGCGACCGGCATGACGCCGCTCGCGCAGGGCACCGATTACGGTTGCTCGATCCGCATTCCGGCGGCGTTCTGCGGCATCGTCGGCCTCCGCCCGACGCCCGGCCTGATCCCAAGCTATCCGAAGCCGCTGGCCTGGGACCCCGGCGAGGTGCATGGCCCGCTGGCGCGCGATGCGGAAGATGCCGCGCTGATGCTCGATGCCATGGTCGGCTTCAGCCGCATCTCGCCGATCTCGGTGGCGCCGCCCTGGCAAAGCGCGCTGGCCGAGCTCGAACGGCGCGAGGACATCAAGGGCCTGCGCGTCGCCTATGTCTCCGACACTGCCGGCATCGGCGTGGAAGCGGAGATCGATGCGACTTGCCGCGAGGCCGCAGCGGCTCTTGGAAAACTCGGCGCGCATGTGGACCAGATCGCGTTCGACGCCAGCGCCGGCCGCGCGCCGTACCAGACTTGGCGCGGCTTCTGGATGGTGGGCCGGCAATACGAGCGGCTCGCGCAAATCGACGGCTTCGGACCCAATCTGAAAGGCAATGTCGAGGCCGGATTGAAGCTGACCGCGACCGATTTCGCCGCCGCCGAGCAGACCCGCATGGCGATGTTTGGTCGCTTCCACAAGCTGTTCGAGCGCTACGACGTTCTGCTGACGCCGGCGGCGCCGGTGAAGCCCTATCCGGTGGAGATGAATTTCCCGGATACGATCAATGGCCGCAACTTCGAAAACTATATCGACTGGATCGCGCCGGCCTATCTGATTACGCTGGTGAGCTTGCCGGCCGCGACCGCACCGGCCGGCCTGTCGCATGACGGCCTGCCGATCGGCATGCAGATCGTGGCGCCGCGTTTCGAGGAGCCGCTGATCTTGGGGGTGGCGCGGCACATTCATCGCGCCAGCAACCTCGGGCGGCCGCCGCTGGCGGGGTGAAGCTAGAGAAAGAAGCGCCGCTTTTCCTGGGCGCGGTGCACCATTTCGTGCTGCACCGCATCCGGGAAAAGCTCTAGTAGGGAACGCGTTTTGCATGCTGCGCAGATATAGTTTCAACTCACCTCCAACATGAACTCCGACACCTCAACTGCATTTTGGATCAAGGACCCGCTCGCCATTCTGGCGGACGGCGCCGAACGCGGCGTCGTGGTGCAGGATGGCCGCATCGTCGAACTGGTGGCGGCCGGGCGTGAACCGCGCGCGCCCGCGGTCAGGACGTTCGATGCCGGCGCGCATGCGGTGCTGCCCGGACTGATCAACACGCATCACCATTTCTATCAGACGCTGACCCGTGCGGTGCCGGCGGCGCTCGACCGCGAATTGTTTCCGTGGCTGCAAGCGCTTTATCCGCTCTGGGCGCGGCTGACGCCGGAGGCTGTCGATCTTTCCTCAACCCTCGCCATGGCCGAGCTGATGCTGTCCGGCTGCACGCTGACCACGGATCATCACTACGTCTTCCCCAAGGGCGTCGAAGACGGCATCGACATCCAGGTCGACGCAGCAAAGCGGCTCGGCATGCGCGTGCTCCTGACGCGCGGCTCGATGAACCGCTCGCAGCGCGACGGCGGCCTGCCGCCGGACAGCGTGGTGCAGGACGAGGACACGATCCTCGCCGACAGTGAGCGCCTGGTGGCGCGCTATCATCAGGCCGGCGATGGCGCGATGATTCAGATCGCGCTTGCGCCCTGCTCGCCATTTTCGGTCACTACGTCGCTCATGCGCGCGACCGCCGAATTGGCCGCGCGGCTCGATGTGCGCATGCACACGCATCTCGCCGAAACCGAGGACGAGAACCGCTATTGCCTGGAGATCCATCAGTGCCGGCCGCTCGATTATCTGGAGGAGTGCGGCTGGCTGAACGGGCGGACCTGGCTGGCACATGGCGTGCATTTCAACGCCGACGAGTTCAAGCGCCTCGCCCGCGCCGGAACGGCCGTCACGCATTGTGCCTGCAGCAACCAGACGCTGGCGTCAGGCGCTTGCCCGGTCTGCGCGATGGAAGAGGCCGGCGTCGCCGTCGGCCTCGGCGTTGACGGCTCGGCCTCGAATGATTCTTCTAATCTTATGCAGGAAGTCCGCGCCGCCTTCCTGCTCCAGCGTGGCCGCTATGGCATCGGCAAGGTCGGCCACTGCGACGCCTTGCGCTGGGCGACCAAAGGCTCCGCCGCCTGCACCGGACGCGCGGATGTCGGCGAGATCGCCGTCGGCATGCTCGCCGATCTCGCGCTGTTCCGGCTCGATGAGCTGCGGTTCTCCGGGAACGGCGATCCACTCGCGGCGCTTGTATTGTGCGGCGCGCATCGCGCCGACCGCGTGATGGTGGGAGGCCGCTGGATCGTGGAGAATGGGCAAATTCCCGGGCTCGACGCGGCCGATCTGATCCGGCGCCACTCGGCGGCGGCGCGGAAATTGCAAGGGTGATCGTCATTCCGGGGCGGCTACCGATCTCGGGTGTTTCCCGAGATCGGCATATAAAGTGGCCCAAGTCGGCAGAAGCCGACTTGGGTGGCCGAGCCTGGAATCCATAGCCACAGATCAAACGGGACTAACACGGGTATCTTCCGCCAGAATTGTGCTTATGGATTCCGGGCTCCTCGCTTTGCTCGGACCAGGAATGACGACCCTTAGTTTAGGAGACCACCCGACCATGCAAACCTACACCGTCGATATTGCCGGCGAGCCGGTGACGCTGCCGATCGTGCCGATCAACCAGAAGCTTGCGATTTCGCTGCTGATGGTGATCGACATGGGCGTGACGTTCGGCGAGCGTATCGGCAAGGCGATGGCCGATCACCTGCACCCGCTCAAGCCCGACATCATCGTCGGCGCGGCGACGCTGGGCATTCCGGTGGTGATCGAGGTCTCGCGTGCGCTCGGCCTCGACCACTATGTCATCGCGCAGAAATCGCCGAAGATTCATCTCGCCGACGCGCTGGTGCAGGAAGTCGAGTTCGGTCACCTCCGCCGGCAAGCAGCGGCTGATGCTCGATCGCCGCTCTGTGCCGCTGCTGGCGAAGCAGCGCGTGGCGGTGGTCGACGACGTGGTGGCCACCGGATCGAGCCTTGCCGCCACGTTCGCGCTGGCGCGTTCGGCCGGCGCCGAGATCGTCGGCGCCGGCGTGATCCTTACCGAGGGTCACGATTGGAAAAAGACGCTCGGCGCCGATGCCGGCCTGATCCATGGGCTCGGCCACATTCCGCAATTCTCGCTCGAGAACGGCAAGGCTGTGCCGATGCCGGAGACGCTTTAGAGCGCAGCATGATCTTTTCGGAAAACCGGTTTCCACTTTCCGGATCATGCTCTAGTTCGGCTGGCATCACCGGTTTTCGCGGCGTAACCTGAGGATGAGTTAGAGGAGGGATACATGAGCGATCTGCGCGATTTCATTGCGGGCATGCCGAAATGCGAGCTGCACGTGCATCTGGAGGGGACGCTCGAGCCGGAAATGAAATTCGAGCTGGCAAAACGCAACAGCATGACCCTGCCCTACAAGGACGTGGGGGAAATGCGCGCAGCTTACGACTTTTACGATCTGCCGTCGTTTCTCAAGATCTACTACGAGGGCATGCGGGTGCTCGTGCACGAGCCCGACTTCTACGACCTCACCTTCGCCTATCTGGCCAAGGCGCATTCGCAGAATGTGCGCTATGTCGAGATGTTCTTCGATCCGCAGCCGCATACCGGCCGCGGCGTGGCGTTCGATGTGGTGATCCGCGGCATCCGCCGCGCCCAGACCGACGCCGAACGCATTTTCGGCATCAAGAGCCAGCTCATCATGTGCTTCCTGCGCGACTGGAGCGCCGAGTTCGCCATGACCACCTTGGTGCAATCGCTGCCGTATCGCGAATGGATCATCGGCGTCGGCCTCGACTCCGACGAAAAGAACAATCCGCCGGTGAAGTTCAAAGACGTGTTCGCGCGCGCGCGCCGCGAGGGCTATTTCCTCACCATGCATTGCGATGTCGATCAGCAGAACACGACCGAGCATATCCGGCAGGTTCTGGAAGAAATCGGCGTCGACCGTATCGATCACGGCGTCAATGTGCTGGACAGCAACAGTCTGATCGACGAGGTGGCGAAGCGGCAACTGGCGCTCACCATCTGCCCGGTGTCCAACGCCTTCGTCACCAACGGCAGCAAGGCCAAGGAGATCAAGCGCATGCTCGACCTCGGCATCCGCGCTACCGTGCATTCCGACGATCCGGCCTATTTCCGCGGCTATATGAACGAGAATTTCGAGTGCACGCAGAAGGAGGCCGATCTCGGCCCGCAGGACCTGGTGCAGCTCACGCGCAACGCCTTCGAAAGCACCTGGCTGCCGCGCGCGACTAAAAATAACTACCTGGCCGAGCTCGACGCCTACGCGGCGAAGTGAGTGCGGGCCTTGGCGTCTAACGCGTCATTGCGAGGAGCGGAGCGACGAAGCAATCCAGAACCGCGAGGCTGACTGGATTGCTTCGCTTCGCTCGCAATGACGAAATAGAATGGCCGGGGGAATGCCCCGGCCATTTCCGTTTTCAGATGCGCGACAGGCAAATCTCTTGCAGATCACTTGCCCGGGATCTTGTCGTCGATGCCCTTGACGTACCAGTTCATGCTCAGGATCTGGCTGGGATCGAGATGGTCGCCGCCTTTGCATTCGACGGTCTTGCCATCCTGATCCATGATCGGGCACTTGAACGGATGGAACTTGCCGGACCGGATCGACTCTTCCGTGTCCTTCGCCATCTTCTTCACGTCGTCAGGCATGTTGGTATAGGGCGCCATCACGACCATGCCGGAGTTGAGGCCGCCCCAGGTGTCGTCGGACTGCCACTTGCCGTCCAGCACGTCCTTGGCGCGCTTGGTGTAGTAGCCGCCCCAATAGTCGGTGTCGGCGGTGAGCTGGGCTTTCGGACCGAACTTGATCATGTCGGTCGACTCGCCGAAGGAGTGCACGCCGCGCTGTTCGGCGATCTGGGTGGCGGCGGGTGAGTTGGTGTGCTGGGTCAGGATATCGGCGCCCTGATCGACCAGCGCCTTGGCGGCGTCGGCTTCCTTGCCGGGATCGAACCAGGAATTCACCCAGACGATCTTCACCTTCATGTTGGGATTGATCGATTGGGCGCCGAGCATCGTCGCGTTGATGTTGGAGATGACCTCCGGGATCGGGAACGAGACGATGTAGCCGATGATGCCGGTCTTCGACATCTTGGCGGCGATCTGGCCCTGGATGTAGCGGCCTTCGTAGAAGCGCGCCGCGTAGGTGCTCATGTTCTTGGCGCGCTTGAAGCCGGTGGCGTGCTCGAAGAACACGTTCGGATATTTGTTTGCGACTTTCAGCGTCGCGTCCATGAAGCCGAACGAGGTGGTGAAGATCAGCTTGTGCCCGGTGCGGGCCAGTTGCTCGATCGAGCGCTCGGCGTCGGCGCCTTCCGGCACGTTCTCGAGATAGGTGCTCTCGACCTTGTCGCCGAGCGCCTTTTCCATCTCCTTGCGGCCGAGATCGTGCTGGTAGCTCCAGCCGAGGTCGCCGATCGGGCCGACATAGATGAAGCCGACTTTCAGCTTATCCGCTGCATAGGCGTGGAACGTTATGGCGGCGATCCCTACGGCCGCAGCCATCCCCACGATGTTCCATTTCTTCATGATCTTACTCCGGGTAATGGAGGAGCCAGCGGGCTTCTCCTTGAATCACATAACGTTAGCTAGGTTCTAATTTGCCCGGGGGTAACGCAACGGGTAACAGTTGCCTTGCCCAAACCAATAGAACTGTTATCATGTCGGTTGCCTGACGCAATGACCGCGTCATTTGTGCCGCCTCTATTCCGGCCGAAACGTACAGAGCCTCAATTGGGCGAGGCCACGTCTTGCCGACACCGCCTGTTCCTCATTCGCGGCAGGCTTGCTCGTCGGGGGAACCCTTGGCGATAGGTTTGGTCGCAAGACGATCATTTGGGGCTCGATAGTGGGGGTCCTGCCCTTCATTGCTTGCGTTACCTTGACTTCCGGCTGACGGCCACCCGAGCATCATCATTGCATTGGTGCTATCGTCCGATTTCGGCAATCGTTGTCTACGGTGGAGCAGATGCCGGGGCGAATTGGAAAAGTGACGGGTCTCCAAACGTATCTCGGTCACCGCAATATTCAGAATGCGCGCTATATGGCTTGGCGCCGCATCGGTTCAAAAAGTTTTTTCGCGTGAGTCTCGTGAGCAAATTGCATTCGGCTGAATGGGCATCGCCAATCTTCTTTGTGATTCTTGGTGTCATCCAGACTTTTTTCGTCATCCGGGTTGAGATTTCGGCTTTTTGCCGTGATGACTACATCGGGGAATATGGACACTACTGAGCGACTTATCGCGCTAGTTGATGACCTAGCCGAGAACGATACAGAACTTCCTTGTGTCGAGTTCAAGGTCGGCAATTACAATCCCGACCGCATAGGTACTTTGGTCTCAGCTATCTCGAATGCCGCTAGGCTATACGATGAGCCGCGCGGCTATCTCATCTGGGGTGTCAACGACGAAGCGCACGAAATCGTCGGCACCACATTTCGGCCGGCCTCTGAAAAGGCGAGCGGCCAACCACTAGAATTCTGGCTAACAAATTCCATGAGTTCGAGTTTGCATATTGCATTTAAGGAAATTCCACACCCCAAAGGTCGTGTCGTATTGTTGGAAATACCTGCGGCCGCTTCAGTATCAACTAAGTTCAAGAACATACCTTACATTCGCATCGGCCCTACGACTCCAAAACTCGCTGACCATCCCGCACACGAAGCTAGCCTAAACGCTAAACTGCAATCCTTTGCATGGGAGCAAGGTGTTGCTGCACCATTTGTCACGACGCGAAACGTAATTCAGCTTCTCGATGTGGGCGCGTATTTTGAGTTGACCGAACAGGTTGTACCTGGAAGCGATGAAGCAATTGCGCACGTGTTGGCTCACGACAACCTTATTAGGCGGGACGTTGGCGGTCGATGGAACGTCTTAAATTTGGGTGCTGTGCTCTTTGCCAGAAATATCCAAGAGTTTGGCACCATCTCACGCAAGGCAGTTCGCGTCTTTCGCTACGCCGGGCCAACCCGCTCTGAAACAGAGACTCCGCAAGAACAATGTGGCATTAGAGGTTATGCAGTAGGATTTGATCCGCTGACCGGATACATCAATAAAAGGCTGCCTAAAAAAGAGGTGATCACGAGGTCGTTTCGTGTTCCGCAAGCAATTTACCCGGAGATCGCAATTCGCGAGTTTGTAGCAAATGCGCTACTTCACCAAGACATGACCATTAGTGGCACTGGACCACTGATCGAGCTATTCTCAGATCGCATAGAGATTACCAACCCAGGTAAACCGTTGGTCGATACCGGTCGATTTATTGATCTACCCCCGCGATCACGGAATGAGGCGCTTGCAAACCTTATGCGACGAATTGGCATATGCGAAGAACGCGGCAGCGGCGTCGATAAGGCGATAGATGCAATTGAGGGATCACAGTTGCCGCCAGCTGATATTAGGTCCGATGAACAAAGTACGAAGATTACTGTCTTCGGGCCCAAACCCTTCGCCGATCTGACAAATGAGGAGCGGGCCCTTGGGTGCTACCAGCACGCGTGTCTACGCTTCGTGAATACTCATAGCGGCATCACGAATGGAACACTCAGGCTCCGCTTCGGAGTAGCCGAACGAAATTCGGCGCAGATTTCACGGGTACTTACTCACAGTGGATCTTAAGCTCATAAAACCATCAGACAATTGGAGCGCTAGGGCCGGATCGTACCTCCCATATTGGGCGTAGCGTTTTCTTGATCGACTTCTACGCGTCAATATTGAAACTAATAAATGTTAGCTGTTTCAATAACTTAGTGCAGCGGTGTAGCGGAACTTTTCTTGATCGGTGTTTGTGAACAAACGTTTACCATTGCGATTTGCGGAGGGAACCGTGCAACTCACTTCCAGCGACTGCTACCGACGCCGCACCTGCCAGCTCGGCATTCGATGTTCAAATCTGAAATCGTCGCACGCTTTCATTTCGTAAAGGCTTTGTCACGCAACGTCGATCTGGCCGAGGCTTCCTGCTTGCTTTGACTCTATCAAATTTCGCGTCCTTGCTCCGTTGCGCTTTGCACCGTGCCTGCCCCGCCGCGCTAAGGATTCCACCCGCGGGTCCGGCTGGATTCACGAAATCAAGCACGATGTCTTCCGCATCTTCGCCCGGCGCGACAAGGGGCGGGTTCGGTTGTTCGCGCGCAATGGCTTGATTTCATGGCCCGCTTTCCGAAGATCGCCGTCGCGGTCGAAAGCCTTTCGGTGCTCATGCGTCGTCGACGGCAACGGCATGATTTAAATGTGTAGAATCCTGTTCTCAGGCTACCCTGACCTACAAGAACGTAGTAGCGGCGGCCAAATGGGCTGCTTGCGACATTGGACACACCATGCGCGCGGTCGGATATTTCGCTCCAGGCCCCATCACGGCGCCTGACAGTCTTGTGGACATCGAGCTGCCCCGCCCATCCGCCACGGGGCGCGATCTTCTGGTCGAGGTCCGCGCCGTTTCTGTGAATCCGGTTGACTACAAGGTGCGCTCCACCGCCGCGCCCCCGCCCGGCGCGGCAAAAGTGATCGGCTACGATGCGGCAGGCGTCGTTGTTGAGGCGGGACCACAGGCTTCGCTCTTTCGGTCGGGCGATGAGGTCTTCTATGCGGGTAGTATCGTCCGCTCTGGCACGAACGCTGAGTTTCATCTGGTCGACGAGCGCATCGTCGGGCGCAAGCCGCGTTCGCTTGGATTTGCCGAGGCCGCGGCGTTGCCGCTCACATCGATCACCGCCTGGGAAGCGCTTTTCGATCGCATGGATATCCGCAAGCCAGTGGCGGGCGCGGCCGCCGCGGTTCTCATCATCGGCGGCGCTGGCGGCGTCAGCTCGATCGCGATCCAGCTCGTCCGCACGCTCACCGATCTCACCGTGGTGGCGACCGCCTCGCGCCCCGAAACGATGAGCTGGGTCAAAGATCTCGGCGCCCATCACGTCATCGACCATAGCAAGCCGATTGCCGCGCAGGTCGCCGGGCTGGGCATCGGCGCGCCGGCATTCGTGTTTTCAACGACCCACACGCCAGATCATCTCAAGGAGATTGTCGAACTGATTGCCCCCCAGGGCCGGCTCGCACTGATCAACAACGAGCCACTCGAACTGGCATTGTTGATGCGCAAGAGCGTCTCGATTCACTGGGAATTGATGTTCACACGCTCGATGCTGCAAACTGCCGACATGGCCGAGCAGCATGCGCTCCTCGACAAGGTCGCAGAGCTGGTGGACGCCGGCAAGATCCGCACGACGGTTGCCGAGCACTTCGGCACCATCAATGCGGCGAACCTCAAGCGCGCGCACGCGCTGCTCGAAACCGGCAAGGCCCGCGGCAAGATCGTGCTGGAACGCTTCCAATAGCCCCGCTTTCCACGTGACCGACATGGAGTATTTTCCGCCACAGTTTGTGGTTTTGTGCAGCCGCCTCTTGCTTTAGCTCAAACGTTTGTTCTATTTTGGTACAGTCGTTTGAAACGAGGAATGAGTCCCAAGGCAGACAGAGTCATCCCCCTCGGTATCCCCTCTGTCTGAAAGCCTAACCGGCTCGGTCCCCAACCGGCTTGGGACTCACCCGTTCAACTTGCCTTAATTCAAACCGCCGAAAAGCGCTATTTTGAGCGGGTTTCCGAGCCAACGGGCATGCTCCGCCGCCTGTGATGCCCAGAGCGCAGCACTGAAAAAGACACATATTTTCCTCATCAGCACCTTGCCTTTTTCTCAAACAGATGTTTGAATTCCAATCGATCGTTTAAAACGGGATCGGGGCGATGACAAAGCGTATCCTCATATCAGGACTGGTCACGGTCGGCCTGTGCGGCTTCGTGATGGCGAGTCAATGGGGCTATGCCGCCGAACCGCCGGCCTTCCCCGTTCCCGCGACCCCCGAAATGATGCAGCTGGTGCGCGATGAGCACGACCTTGTCGCCGACATGGTCAAGGCCCAGCTGGCCGCGGAGCGAGACCGGTACGCGGAGCAAAGGACGGCAATTAATGCCGCGCCGGGCGCCGGTCCAGCTCCTGTAGTGCGCGCCCCGCGTGGCCGCCGAAATAGCTGAGGAGATGTCCCGATGATGTGCGCAACGACAATGCTGCCTTCCCGCGACGTTCCCGTGCTTTACCCCGCCTGCCCGAGTTGCGGCCGCGCCCTACGCTTTGCACGGACCGTTCCGAACACAGACGGCCTTGCAGAACTCCAGACTTTCAGCTGCCGCGAATGCAACCTGTGGATCACGGAATCAGCCGACGAGCACCCGCAGTGGAATAACAAGAACTTATAACGACGCGAGCTTCCTCCCAACTCCCCCACCCCGAGCGCCTCGCCCCCCTCGCGCTTGGGGTGTTCTTTTACGCGCAGCATCGTCCCCCGCAGGCCGCGGCGTCAAACAGTCTTTTTTCTGTTTGCCTTATCCTCGACATAAAAATGATTGATTTCAAACATTCGTTTGAAAATCGGGTTGGGGGACGAAATGAAGCGGCCATCCGAGATTACGCGCGATCGAATAATGATGACGGCGGTACGGCTGTTTGCCGAACGCGGTTATGAGGCGACCAGCATCCGGACGCTTGCGGCAAAGGCTCACGTCAATCAGGCCGCAATAAACTACCACTTCAAGACCAAGGACGGGCTGTACCGCGAAATATTGCGCGCCGCCATTCACGCGCTCACTGAGGAACAGCTTTCCCACGCGCAGGAAACGCAGGCGATGCCACGGGAGCGTGCTCTTGGTGAATTCGTCCGCCAACAGCTAAGGCCGCTGTCAGCCCGCGACGATGTCACTCGGTATATTCACATTCTCAACTGGGAAGCCGTACGTCCAACCGCGGTATACCGCAAGCTTGTAAGCGAAGAGGCGGCTCCATTCCTCGGGTTTGCGCTCGATCTGCTGCGGCGCTTCATGCCCGACGCCGATCGACCCACCCTGGTTATGGCCGCGATCTGGCTGGTCGGCCAGTGCAATGTCTTTATACGCCATCGCGAGCAGCTGGCGATGCCACCTGTTTCCCTCAATCTTGATGAGCCCGGCGTAGACCGGCTTTCGGCTCTTATCAGCGCGTGGGCGCTTGCCGGACTTGCGCAGGCGAACGTTCACGGTTCGCGGGTCTGACGTTCCTGTCGGGAACAAGCGCTTTCCACCGCAGTTGACTCGCCCGAATCGCCCACCAGATTCGCTTGAGTATCCTCGTTGCGTTGGAGTGTGTGGTGCCGGCGTCACGCCCTTACTGGAAGGGCTATTTAAAGCTGTCGTTCGTCTCCTGTCCGGTCGCGCTCTATCCTGCGATTTCGGCTGTCGAAAGAGTCTCCTTCCGGCAGGTCAACAGGCGAACCGGCCATCGCCTCAAACACAAGCTCGTCGATTCGGTCACCGGCGAAGCCGTTGAAGCGTCAGACAAAGCGCGCGGCTACGAGATCAGCGAGAACGAATTTCTGTTTGTGGAGGACCGGGATCTCGCCCAAGCGCGTAGCGAGCGCCCCCCGCCTGGTTCCATTCCGCTTGCCGAGCCTCGGACCCGGGAAAGCCCGCCCATTGTCCCCGCGAAGGTTTCCGAACTGCCAGAAGAAGACCGGGCGCCGGAAGACTACGAACACGCAGAAGAAGCGGGGCCAGAGGAAGATGCCCCTACCCCACCCGTGCTGCGGCCGCAAAACACGCGCACGATCGAGATCGAGCGATTTCTTCCAGCCGGACAGATCGATGCGCGCTATTTCGAGAAGCCGTACTACATCGTCCCGCGCGAGCCGGTTGGCCAGGAAGCGTTCGCGGTTATCCGCGACGCCATGACCCGTGCGGGCGTCGTCGGTCTTGCCCGCGTGGTATTGTCTTCCCGCGAGCGACCGTTTCTGGTCGAGCCAATGGGAAGCGGCCTGCGGGGCGTCACGCTGCGCTTTGCGCACGAGGTGCGCAGCGAGACGGATTATTTCAGCGACATTCCGGAGATGAAGCTGCCCGCCGAAATGATGAAGCTCGCGCAGCATATCATCAAGACAAAATCAGAGGATTTCGACCCCTCCATGCTGGAGGATCATTACCGCAATGCGCTCGCGCGCATTTTGCGCAAAAAGCAGGCGAAACGTCCCGCTCGTCCGGCTCCGCTGAAGCCGTCAGCGGACAATGTCGTCAATTTAATGGATGCGCTACGTCGCAGCATCGCCGCCGAGAAGCGTCCGGCGGCAAAATCCGCATTCCGGCGAATGGCCGCAAAGCGTGCGGCGAGACGGATAACGCGAACTCGCAAGACGCGATGAAAACGGCGAAGCAAATAACGCTCGCGCAATGAGCTGATCGAATGCCTCACATACGGACTTGCTGGCCTGCTGACGCGCGAGGTGCTTTGCGGTTCTCAATCGGGCCGAGCACGCCCATAGCGGCTTTGTCAAACGCTTGCGTTGTCGGCGCTCGGGTAGTCAAATTGTGCTATGGACGCGAGATAACTCGCGCGGTCAAAAATCGCCAGCGCCTAGTTCGTATGAACTCCTGCGCTCACGCGTATAGGCCCTTCTTGCTGCCACGTAGATCTTTTCCCGATTTGCATCAAAAGGGTGAAGCAAACTCGTCTCATCTCTTCGCGCATTGGGTTGCAGCTTCTTAAGTGCTGCTTCCGTTACAAAGAACGACCATTCCATAGCCCGGTCATGACCCCAGAATCGAACCGCGAGTCGAGTGGAGTCGAAAGAATCGGCTTTGATTGGGAAAGTTCAACACAGCTGTTTCGCCGTAAAGCCTAGGGGCGCCACTATCGACGACGTCCCGCGTCGCAAATCGGTTTCGTGGCCGCTAACCGCGACGGTACGTTGCCATCCCAATAAGGACGCCGATGCCCAATGCTACAGCGATAGCAAAAAGCGGGCGCTGTTCTGTTTCCTTGGAGATTTGACTAAGGGCCGCGGTCCCGTACCGAGCCGCATCCTTCCCCAAAGCCGCAGATTGCTCGCCGAGCGAGCTTGAGCCCTGGCGGAAGCGATCCGCCCAACTTGATAAAGCGGACGCAACGGCTTCACCCAGACCGTCCGCCGTATCGCGAGCGTTCGTTGAAGTGCGCGTCTTCATTTTCTCGATTCCGTTCTGAAGGATCCGAAGTCGACGCTCGATGTCTCCAACTTCAGAGGAGATCGCTCGAGTGTAGCGTGACGAGGCAGTCATGGCCGATTACCCTCTATCTGCTCAAAATGGCCGATGCACGCGACCAAGCAACCACCCAATTCCGAGGGCGACTAAGGCGCTGGTATAGGGTTGTGTTTCTATCGTGTGGCGCAGCACTTTCTCAAAGCTGCTTGCCGTCTCATGGGCAGCCTCTGCTGCCTGTCCGTAGAGGTCCTGAGCGGCTCCAGCGGCTTGATTTGCTAGCCCTTCAGCCTGCGTTCGCGCATCGCCCGTGACCTTGCCGAATCTTTCCTGAACCCTACCGCCGAGATTGCGAGCGGTGCCTTCTACCCGGTTTTCATCCATGGTCGTTTCCTCCGTTTAGCAGTGAACCTGCCGCAGTGGAGTAAGGTTCCGTCGATTAGCTATTGGTGAGAAAGCCGCCTGTTGGCGCGAATACGCTTCCTGTTAGACGTTCAACGCCTTGCCAGCGACGACATGCTTCTTGTGGCCTCTCATGGCAGCTGCCGTCACAGTCAGCTGCGCCTCGCCTGGGGGGCGGCAGTTGTCCGGACTTCTGCAAATTTGACCGGAACGTTAGCGATTACCTGCTAACGGCCTCACGCTTGGTCGCGGATTTCGCTTCCGGTAGGTGAAAGCCAAGGTCTCAAGGGTCGAGACTGAAAAAATTCCAGAGCCCCGAGTCAGCCGCCCGCGAGCTCCCGATCTCAGGCGGGAGTGTTGCAGAATTTTCTGCCGCCGACGCTTGGCTTGGTGGCGTTATCGGTGTTGGAACTTATAGGGGCTAGTCCATTAGCGATGCACGGCAAGAGCAGCCATAGTACTGACAAACTAAAGGCGGCCTAGTCGGTACCTTCGGTGCAAAAGAAGCTAATATCACAAAGGCTTGCTGATCATGCGCGGAACTTCCCTCATTTTCACGGGAGCAATCGCTGGTGTCGGGCTGGCACTTATTGCGACGCATCCTCGCGTACTTCTGGGCGGATCGAGCGCAACAGCCGCCTCATCAGCCGCCTACCAGCAGCTCAACCTGTTTGGCGACGTGTACGAGCGGGTGCGCGCCGATTATGTCGAGAAACCCGATGACAGCAAGCTCGTCGCATCGGCGATCAACGGAATGCTCGCGGAACTCGATCCGCATTCGAGCTACATGGATCCGGGTAGTCTGCGTGACCTACAAGTGCAGACCCGCGGCGAATTCGGCGGGCTGGGCATCGAGGTCACGATGGAGGACGGCCTGGTAAAGGTGGTCGCTCCGATCGATGACACGCCCGCCGCTAAAGCCGGAGTGATGGCCAACGACATCATCATCAAACTCGACGACGAGCAGGTGCACGGCCTGACCCTCAATCAGGCGGTCGAGAAAATGCGCGGCTCGGTGAATACCAAGATCAAGCTCACCATCATGCGCAAGGGTCAGGATAAGCCGATCGACGTCAGCATCGTGCGCGACGTGATCCGCGTGAAGTCGGTGCGCTCACACACCGAGGGCGATGATGTCGGCTATATCCGCGTCACACAGTTCAACGAGCAGACCACCGAAGCCCTGAAAAAGGCGATCAGCGATCTGACCAGCCAGCTCGGCGCTTACAAGATCAAAGGGTTCGTCATCGATCTGCGCAACAATCCGGGCGGCCTGCTCGATCAGGCGATTTCGGTCTCGGACGCGTTCCTTGACAAGGGCGAAATAGTCTCCACGCGCGGCCGCAATGCTGAGGAAACCCAGCGTTTCAACGCGCACGCGGGCGATCTGATCAAGGGCAAGCCGCTGATCGTGTTGATCAATGGCGGTTCGGCTTCGGCCGCGGAAATCGTCGCCGGTGCGCTGCAGGATGACAAGCGGGCTACACTCGTTGGCACGCGCTCGTTCGGCAAGGGCTCGGTGCAGACCATCATCCCCATGGGTGCTGATAAGGGCGCCTTGCGGTTGACCACAGCCCGGTACTTCACGCCATCTGGCCGTTCAATCCAAGCGAAAGGCATTGAGCCCGACATAAAGGTACTACAAGAGGTGCCTGCCGATTTGAAGGCGCGCACCGACGTTGAAGGCGAGGCCTCGCTCCGCGGTCATCTCAAGGCGGAAGGCGCTGAAGAATTGGGCTCGCAGTCCTACGTCCCGCCGGATGAAAAAGATGACCGTGCACTCAAAGAGGCGCTCGATCTTATTCGCGGCATCATTACGGACGTGTCATTCCCGCCGAATCCGAAAGGTGCTGTTCGCTAGGCAACTGTACCGGGCAGAAGTTCTCGCGACTAGTTGTTGCGCGAGCCGAAAGCAGCCGCATGGGGGCGTCGCACTCAAGTAGACTTTGGCGGGGAAGTTGCGATCATCCACTAGCACGCCTGCGCGCTGGATTGCGAACGTATCGTGTCGAAGCGGCTCGGCTCGCCCTACCGCGCCGACTGAATATCAAGAATCCACTGGCATCGGCCGCCAAGCGGCCAGGGCCAAAAGATACGGGCGACGGTCAAAGTGATAGGGGGACCAGTCTATACCGCGCACGAGATTGCCCGGCTTTCCTACGGACCAAAGCCAGGCGTGATAGGCCGCCACCCGACCGGCGATGAGACAGACGCGGCGGAATGCGCACTGCGATCGTTAGTTCAACTCAGGCTGGAGTAGAAAGCATTGGTAACCCGGCAAGAGCGCATCGACGATTTTAGTCACGAGGGAAGCCCGGCTAACGACCAGCCGCTCCAAATCCTCTGCGAGGATCACGTCGGTACATACGTGATTCCATTTCTATGCCGGTGGCGCGACGGCATATGGGAAAATGCAAAAACCAAAAGACGCATCGAAGCTACAGTGGTCGGTTGGCGCGCGCCCAATCAGCGTTGAACCTTCAGATTCTCTGCCGACGTTTTGCCCCTGTTCGAGACTTCTTCGTATTCAACGACTTGCCCCTCATTGAGAGTGGACAAACCAGCGCGTTCGACTGCCGAAATGTGGACAAACACATCCTTGCCGCCAGCCGAAGATTGAATAAATCCATATCCCTTTGTGGGGTTGAACCACTTCACAGTACCCTTGGCCATTACCTGCTCCAGTCGACTTTTCTCCCTAGGATCATAGCACGCCCCGCAAAGAAAAAGGGTTGGAACTCCATTATTCAAAAAGCGAATACCACGGTCGGAACGGGGACTCGCTCAAATAATTTAACTTACGAAGCTTGCCAGATTTAGAGGACCGGACATGGTTTTTGTTGGCATCAGCGATGCAGTCGGCGCGCTTCTGGCTTTCCTACGCGGTAGCGTTCTGTGGGTGACACTCGCAAGCGCGTTTTTTGTCAGCGTTGTAACCCTGTATAGCCTTCTGCTTGGCTATCACCTGGGCCCGAGCGCGTTGGTTGGGTTCGGGTGCGTCGCAGCAGTGCAGCTCTCCTACCTGGCCCTGGGCCTCAGTCTCGATCTGTTCCCCTCGCAAAATTTTATACCCCAAATACAGGCCGCGATCGGACAACAGCTAGGCACTGAGCTCGAAGTACCGCGCGACTTGCCGCCCAAAATGGCTAGCTTGGTATTGCGCCTGGAAG
Organism: uncultured Alphaproteobacteria bacterium; assembly: GCA_963720115.1. Lineage (GTDB taxonomy): Bacteria > Pseudomonadota > Alphaproteobacteria > Rhizobiales > Xanthobacteraceae > BOG-931. The sequence continues at coordinate 16,882 of CAVREN010000023.1, read as the reverse complement.
CTGCCTAACCCGTCTCGTCATCCTCGCTAAGCTGGGGTGAAGCGGCCCCGCTTTACGCTTTCGGCTCAGCAGGTTTGACTCCCTCACTCGGCTTGTGGAATGCGGCGCGTGGGGCACTTCCCAAGATGCCGTTCAGTCGAGCGTGCATCTCTTTGCCCGTCCTAAATGACAGATGTTGTGTCTCCGGGACACTAATAAGAGCCCCCGTTTTTGGTTACGCCCGGGTCGAGCTGAGCGAGTCTTCAAAGTGAATATGCCGAAGCCGCGCAATTCCACTCGCTCGCGCCTGACTAATGCAGCTTCAATCTCGTCGAAAATGGTATTAACGACCTTTTCGACGTCCCTGTTGTACAGATGCGGGTTTTGCGCCGCGACGCGCAAGATCAATTCCGATTTGATCATGCTGCCCTCTTCACCAACGACAAGGATCGCAGGGGCAAGCCACAATCGTCAAGGAGCATCGGGCCGGTCATGCCGGGTATGATGGCGCGCAACAAGCGAATGAGCCGCTGTACAAGAAGGCGCGCTCGCCTGATCAGAATGGCATCGTAGTACCCAGCGATTTAAGCCGACACTAGCCGCTGGGTATTATCTTGTGGGGCCGGCTATCCAGTGAGCGCTTCCAGATACGGTCCAGCAATTGGCATAACGTAACTCAGCCTCGGCAGCGATATCGGGCCCTAGTGGCCGCGCGATGAATGTGCTGGTTGTGGAGGTCGGCGGGACTCACGTCAAAAAATTCTCGCCATTGGCAAAAAGGCGAGCGAGAATTTGCGTCGACCTTCCTAGATGCTATGCCGATGACGAAGGAGAAAATGATCGCCGCCTAATCACGTTGGACACCACCGCTCAACCGGCCATCAGCCGTCAGACCTAGTCTCAGCTCATACACTTCATCGTCCGTCCGCCGTTACATCCGCTCGATATCGTCCGCGCCCTCCGACCGACACGGTGCACCGTCATACCAATGAAGAAATTCAAGAAGCCAAACAATAAAAGGTCAAAACTATCCGATCCTAGCGCACTCGTGCGTCCGGGCCGTGCTCCTTCGTCAATCGCTCAATCTGCGCGCGGTGCTCAACCGCCCGCCGCAGTACGTTGCCGGCATGGCCAAGCCATTCAGCCATTTGTTGCTCATTTCGTGGTGGATGCCGCAGCACTTCGGGCGCAAGGAAGAAGCCCTCCACATCGTCAAGTAAATTGGCTGCCGGTTTCAATAGCTTTTGAATGTCCGGACTAACGCGGGCACTCAATTCGGCCAGGAGCGCCCGTTCGTCACGTACTTTGGCTCGAAGGTCTACAATCCGTGGGTCGCCCGTAGTCATGTCGCCATTCCGACAGTCGAATGGCTTGGGAAGATTACCGGCCATCCCCGCGATAAGATCACATTTCACTGGCCTCTCGAACAGCATTCGAACTGGGTCGCCGGCATAGGTGCCGTCAGTTCCGAAAGTATCCTAGCGTTTGCGCTGGTCGCAATTTAACGCAGTTGCCAATTCTACCAGCTCAATTAGCGTCGGATCTTCAGCATCTGCTTTCGAACTATTGACCCGCTTCGATACCGGCCAGCGTTGCAGGTAGTCATTCGGCGTCGACTTCAGATGTTCGACGCCGGCCGCTCCATTGAGCCACGGGGCGAACTGCTCCGCCGCTAAAAATACCGGCATGCGGTCGTGGATTTCCGCGGCGAACTCATTCGGCTCGGTGATGATCATCGTGCAGGACTTCACCCGCTCGCCGGTCGCGCGATCTTTCCACTCGTCCCAAAGCCCAGCCGCGGTCAGGAGCGGCGACCCGTCGCGCGCCGTGAAGTACCAGGGCTGCTTTCCGCTCGGCGTGTTCTGCCATTCGTAATATCCGGACATTGGAATGAGACAGCGCGACCGTTTGAAAGCGTCGCGAAAAGCCGGCTTGGTGTCGACCGTCTCGGCGCGGGCGTTGAAGGTCGCCATTCGCAATTCCTCGAGCGGCTTGCTCCACCACCAAGGCACGAGCCCCAGCGCACGGTGACAAGCTCCCGCTTGCCCTCCCCCGCGGTCACCACGTCGACTGGATCCGTCGGGCAGACATTGTAGCGTGGCCGCAGATTGTGCGGCGCGGCGTCCATCGTTAGCCGATAGAGGGCGACGAGTTCTGCCCAAGTCGCTTTCACGGTGAAACGTCCGCACATCGCGGCTAGCCCCCAGCCCGCTGCAGTTTTGCAACCAGCATCACGGCATCGTCTCAGGCCGATCGCTCCTCGCTAGAACCCGGGCGCGATCGCACAGCATGACCAACCGCCCCGGATACTGCGAAACGCGGCCGCGATAGATCGCGCGGGCAACCGTCAGGTTGTCGTGCCGGTCGATGATCTCTTCCTGGCCGGCGCCTTCGCCGCCCTCTTTAAACAACTCAACGGAATACTTGCCTTCCATTTCTGACACTCTGACTCACAGCTGACTCTGGATTGGTTTTGCTGGCTGGTCTCTGACAGCGGCTAGCACAAACGTCCACAAGTGGACTCTCGAAGCCTGTTCTCTGTTCGTTCACGTTTGCGTGAATTTTTTCTGCGGGTCCTTCGACGCCTGGTTCAGCCGCGGTTCCTAAGCAATTGGTAAAATTGCGGGTATAACTTCGAGGCATTGTGTAGTTCAGGAGTATCGCATGGCCCCGCGTGCGAATTGGAAGGGCTATCTTCGGCTGTCGCTGGTGTCGTGCCCGATTGCCCTCTATCCGGCGTCATCGCTCAGCGAAAAGGTCAGTTTCAACCGGATCAACCGAAAGACCGGCAACCGCCTGAAGCAGCAGAACGTCGATTCCGAGACTGGTGATGTCGTTCCCCGCGAGGACACGGCGCGGGGCTACGAGGTCGCCAAGGGCCAGTACCTCATCGTCGAAGACCAAGAGATCGATTCCGTGCAGATCGAAAGCACTCGGACAATTGAAATCGATCAATTCGTTCCGCGCAGTGAGATCGACGATCGCTACATCGACTCCCCCTACTACCTCGCCCCCGATGGCAAGGTCGGACAGGACGCCTTTGCGGTCATTCGCGATACGATTGCCAAAATGAACATGGTCGCGATTGGGCGGGTCGTGCTGACGCGCCGCGAGCACATCATCGCGTTGGAGGCCAGAGGGCGAGGTTTACTCGGTCTCACGCTGCGCTATCCCTACGAAGTTCGGGACGAACAGCCGTATTTTGAAGACATTCCCGAAATGAAGACCCCAAAGGACATGCTCGATCTCGCAACGCATATCGTCCAAACGAAATCCGGCCACTTTAATCCGGCGCAATTCGAAGACCGATACGAAAATGCCTTGATCGATTTGCTCAAGAAGAAGGAAGCCGGCGAAAAGATCGAGCCAGCCAAGGAACGCCCGGCGCAACAGGTGGTCAATCTCATGGATGCCCTGCGGGCCAGCATTGATGCCGAGAAGAAGAAGGCGCCGGCACCCAGTACACAAGCGCGCCGGCCAGCGAAAAAGCGAGCGGGCCAGAAGTGAATGATGCAGGTCGATCATGACGTCCGTTGAACTCGACGGTTCAGCACTCAAATCGTCGGTGGCCTTTACCGGTCGGCTAGCCTGCATGAGCAGGGCCGAAGCCTTCGACGTTGTGCGGCAGCGCGGTGGGTCCCCCAGTCCGGCGGTGACAAAGCGCACGCAAGTCCTGATTGTCGGGGAGCTCGGCTGGCCACTCCTCGATGATGGTCGTCCTTCGAACAAACTGAGCCGCGCCACGGCTCTTGGCATTCCCATCATCAGCGAGCGGCGCTTTCTCGAATGGGTCGGCAAGTCTCCCACGGACAACCATCAGAAAACCTATACGGCTGACCAACTTGCTGTCTTGAGCAAGATGTCGAAGAGCATGGTCCTAGAGCTTGCACAGCTGGGTCTTTTGGACGAACGCGACGGCCGCTTCGGCTTTCGCGATCTCGCCAGCGCTCGTCAAATCGCTAAGCTGCTTAACGACGGTGTTCGCTTGTCGGAGATCATCCGCGCTGTGAGCGAAATCCGCAAATGGCTCCCTGATGTTGGCTTAGCGGCCGTGCGGTTGCTTGCCGGTGCTCACAGCGACGTTCAGGTCGAGCAACCTGGCGGCCGTACGGACAAATACGGCCAGTTCGTCCTCGCAGTCGATGGCGCTCCTCGCGAAGATCCTGACGACCTATTTGATCGGGCCCACGCTGCCGAGCAAATAGGCGACATTGCCGAAGCCGAAAGGCTTTATCGCCTCCTCATGAAAAGCGATCCGACGGATGCGTCGGCGCCGTTCAATCTCGGCAATATGATGCGGGCCGCGGCGAGGACCGTTGAGGCCGAAGCGGCGTTGCGGGCTGCCACCCGTGCCAACCCCGCGTTTGCTGAAGCCTGGTACAATCTTGCCGACTTGCTGGATGATCAGGGCGTTCAGAAGCTGCCGTAGAATGCTTGCACAAGGCTCTGGTGGTTGCGCCCGACTACATCGATGCGATGTTCAATCTGGCGCTGATACTGCAACGAACAGGTGCCTATCCCGAAGCCGCAGACTATTGGCGGCGGTATTTGGCGGGTGATCGTTTATCGGAATGGGCGGCACGAGCCCGACGGTCGCTCAAGTTTTGCGAGATTCAAGTGAACTCGCTCACGTGTCGCGTCTCGTCCCAAGCGGATTCCGACCAGGCGGCTTGACGTTCTACCGCCTTGCCGATCGGCGCTTTCTGCTACCAGCCATAAGAAAAATAATACCGAGGACCCCAGTAATAGGGAGGCGGATAAACATAAACTGGCTCAGCGACGGGCGGCCCGCCAATTCGGTTGCCTTTAGCGGTCATGCATTGGGCATAAACGGTGTCATATCTCACTTGCAGTGAGCCACCAGCAATATCGCCATTGCCTGCTCCAATAGCACTACCTGCAACCAAACCGGTGCTGGCGCCCAATGCCGCACCCGTTCCCATATTTCCTGACACCGAACCGATCGCGGCACCTGCAATCGCGCCGAGAGCGGTGCCACCGGCAGCGGTACGAACGGTGGTCTGATTGGCCGCCTCGCCAGGGGATTGGTATCCTATCGCCTGCTGTGCTGAAGACTGACAGTACTGATCGTCTCATTGGAAGGCCTCATAAGACTTTCCCTTACCAGGCATAGCTGCAAACGATGGAGTGGCTGGGCCGGGAGAGGCGCATCCGCCGCACGCGAAACACAGAACACCCAAGGACAGGAGACAGAGAGATCTTTTGATCACGCAACCCATCACCCAAAGCCCACCAGCGGGAATGGTGGCAAGATGAAGATAACAATAACTTAATCCGGTGATCGCGCTGGGTTGAGCCGAACGGAGCGTAGCTGTATCACAGCACCACACGACTTAACCGAAGAATAACCATACCGGCGCTATGAATCAGATGACCCAACAGTGGGTCCCCGCGTAACAGAGTACTAGAGCCCCGGCCGCTCCCCCGACACAACTGGACGCCGGGGCTCTTCTTACCTCTCATAGCAGCTTGGTCTACCTGAACTCGCCTTTTCACCGCCACCTTTTGCGATGGGAAATGCGCCGGGATACAAAGGGGATTCGCATGCGAAGACTTGTGACCTGTCATTGCGGGGCGGTGTACGAAAGAACCGAAAGGCGTCTGAGTTTTCAGGTCGTAGGGGATTTCTGGTGTGAATGTGGAGAGGTACTTGAGTCCTGGAACGGTTCGAGGGTACCTGTTTATGCGCTCGCGCAACATGAAAATGTCACCCAGGCAGCGGCATAGGAGATTGCCGGAGGAAGCCACCGGTTTTGCGAGCCGACTAACAGGCAAACAATCTGCGCGGTCGCTACTAGATTGCGACGATGCGTTGTTTGGTCGACCGCTGCCCGGCCCAATGCGGCGGCGGCTCAACCCGATTGCGACCCAATGCCTTCGCGCGGTAGAGCGCTTTGTCAGCAGAATCCATCAGCGCGCTGAGATCAGAACGTTCCTCGTCTGAAATCGCAACGCCGATACTGACAGTTAAGCCAAGTGTACCTTGTTCAAAGGCGTAGGAAGAGGTTTCGACTGCACTGCGAACCCGCTCGGCGAGGCGAACAGCATCATGGTGCCCGGTATCCGGTAGGACGCTCGCGAACTCTTCACCCCCAATACGGCCAAAGAAATCATTTGGCCTTAGCTGCGAAGTCGCCAACCGACAAAATGCTTTGAGCACTTCGTCGCCGGTATGGTGCCCGTACCTATCGTTGATGCTCTTAAAGCGATCGAGATCAAACATGATGAGGGCTGCTGGCTGGCGCGCAAAGCGTGCTCGGTTCAACAGCCGTTCGCCTGTCTTGAAGAAACCGCGGCGATTGGCGACACCAGTTAATGGATCAGTCAAGGACTCGCGCCGATAGCGCGCGGCTATCCGATCCTTGGCAAGTCCTCCGAACAGATAAGCTGTGCAGATGCAGACAAATGCCCCTTCGAAAATTGCAAAGGTAAGCAAATCGACGTCAGAAGGATCGGGATGGGTCAACGCCCCCGCAAGCGGAATGTGGAGTGGAATGGCGGCGGCATGCGCCAGGAGCAGTATTATGATTGGCCGTCGCCACACCTCATCGCCACGTCCGCGCCAGAGTTCGAAGACGGCTAACAAAGTGTAGGAAATACCGATTGTTGCCATCACCGTCGCCCGAGCTTCCGGCCGAGCATAGACGGGGCCAATCGAGCAAGCGACTATCCAGAGCGCGACCCCTACCAGGGCCGGCAGGATTGAGACTTTCTTGCCCTCGAACCTTCGCGCGCCAGACCACAAAATCCCGTAGGCGGCCGACAAAAGTGCATTGCCGACAATGATCGACCAAAAGTTGGGGATCGTGCCGCGGAGGACGATGATAAGCGTCGTCGCGACCGAGGCGATGATGAAGCCCGATCCCCACAAGCCCAGTGCAGTTACCCTTGGGTGCTGGAGCCACGAAAGCAACAGTAGACAGCCGCCAAGGGCGGGCGTGAAAACCGTAATAGCCAACAATGTCGAATGACCGGGCACATGGTGCCAGTAGCCGGTGACATGCTACTGGCTCGTTAAAATCGATCAAAGAATGTCAGCAGTTCTCTCGCACAGCTCACACTCCAATTAAGCGGCCATTGACCTATGAGCTATCGAGTCTCGAAAGCGTTCGCTTGGTAGTTCCTGACATTCGTCGGCCTTTGCCATAAGGTCACAGCCCATCGTCTTTAATCGATCAGCCAAGCGTCCTACGAGATTGCAAATGGCCACGATGATGGGGAACGCGGCACCCCATTATGAAGCGCGGTCGGATACCTGTGTAAGACGGAGACGTGATCAACTGTGGATGTTCCCCGGTGGTCGAAAACGTGGGCGAGAGAGCGAAAAGGACTGTCTAGGCCGAGAAATCAAAAGAGGAGATTCCAAGCTTAAGCTGAGGCGGATCAGGCTATGGAAAAGGTCGACGGCAAGAACCGCCGTTCCGTTTGAAAAATGAGCGATGCAATCTCTATCGTAAACGGAGTCTCCGGTGCTCTAACAATTGGCGACAAACACGAGATCGACAAGGCCGCTTGGCGACCCAAGCGCGCTACATCAGGGACATGCTCTTCCCTAAGCGATAGCATCCGCCGCGCGGGCAGCGGATTGGCGCATACTATCATGACGCGCTCAGGCTCGCGAGCGCTGATGGGCGTTGAACGCGCCTGCTTAAAACCTCTGTCGTCGTGAGCTAGCCACGACCTCGAGCTTGCCATCAATTCGGGCTAGAGTCCTCGCAGCGGAATTGTGGAATGCGAGAGTCATGCAAGTAGAAGCGACGGATTTCCTCGTCGATCTTGCCGACGTCAATCGCACGAAGACACGTTCGTCTCACTGCTCCACTACTGAGGGCGACGTTCTGGTGAAAGTCGAGCAGTTTGCGTTCACGGCCAACAATATGACCTACGCACTTATAGGCGGTGCAACCGGCTGGTATTGGGATTTTTTTCCGGCGCCACGTGGATGGGGCCGGATTCCCGTTTGGGGATTTGGCAAAGTCGTCGCCTCGGAAGTCAGCGATGTGGAAACCGGCGAAGATCTGTTCGGCTACTTTCCTATGTCGACGCACGTTGTCCTGAAACCGGGGAAGATCAGAAGCAACGGCCTGTACGATGCGAGCGAGCACCGCGCACACCTGTCTCCAGCGTACAACTATTACGTCCGCACTTCCGCCAACCCCGCATTTGACGCGGGTAGCAAACGTGAAATCATGTTGTTACGACCTCTATTCTTTGCTTCGTTCCTTGTACACGATCTACTTGCGGAACGCGGAGGCACCGATGCGGACACGATTGCCATCACCAGCGCGTCGAGCAAAACGGCCATCGGTCTCGCTCATTTACTGTCGACGCATAATCGTGGTCGTTTTCATATCGTTGGACTGACGTCCGATCGAAACCTCCAATTTGTTCGCGGCACTGGCGTGTATGATCGCGTCGCCGCATATGACGATCGCGAAATTCTTGCCACAGGTTCGGTCGCCGTTGCTGATTTCTCCGGCAATTCAGCACTGATACAGAAACTGCAAGATGCTCTGGGTAACCGGACTGTGTTCTTTTGTCTAATCGGTTACACGCATTGGGATCGTCGGTCGTTGGACATTGTCGAAGATGCAAAAACGGTGCGTTTCTTCGCGCCCGACCGGATTCGCAAACGAGCGCGCGAATGGGGGGCTGGCGAATTTGACCGTCGGTACAATGAAGCACTACAGGCATACGTCCGCCATTCACGCGGGTGGCTCCACATTGTTGAGGGCTTCGGACCAAAAACAGTTGGCGAGGTGTTCGAACGAGTCTCTCGAAACCAGGTTCGCCCTGATGAAGGCATCCTGCTCTCTCTGCATGGGCCAGAAAGCTAAGCAGAAGTTTGGTCGCGCAGCTTGCACGACGGGTGCAAAAGCGTCGGGACCCTCGGTGCCGCCTGAGGTAATCGAAAGGTCTATTCCTGTCAGACCATCACCGTCATCCACCATGCAAGATGGTAGTGGCACTGTCACCGCGTTCGCCGGTCTTGGCGTAATGACAGTAGTTTCTGGCGTACCCTTAGAACAAGTTATCCCCGACTGATGGCGCTCAATCGGGACTGCGGCCCAATCCTTATCCTGCGGTTTGCAGTGGCTGCACGTTTTGAGTTTTTCAAATTGAGAATTTTCATTTGAGCTACCGCTTCCTTGCACGTAGCAAACGGACCACTCTAGGCGCTTCGTGATCGCGTGCCGCGCCGGACCAATGGACCTTTGCCATGATTGCAGTGGCGGCAATCACCAACATGGACCCGCGCCAATTTTTCAATCGAGGCGTAAAATAGATAATAGGAAAGCATTGAACTGGTGCTTTTAATTCGGTTCAAGGTGATCGGGGTCGGGCAAAGGAAGACATCCGTTCGACGACGGCCGATGAAATGGGTCAGTATAGTTGATCGAAGCCGCCAATAACCATTGAAAGATTTTCACCTCGCAAATGCACATCAACCAATTGGGAGCGGCGGTCAGAACGTAGGCTGGGGGGCTTGCACACGCCCGCTGTGGTCAAATGATTGTTGCATCCATGGTAGAGACCATCACCTGCTCGGCTCTTCGGCCATGACCTCCTTGTGAATGGGGCACCCGACGTCGATCGCGTGCGCGGGATGAATTGCTCGCCTGGGCGGTTTTCGAAATCGAGCGACCGAGTATTTGAACCGTGCGCGCCTAGCACCTGACCCAAACGTTCAGTGCCGCTTCATGGACATAGTTTGGCATTACCTTGCTGGACGTTGCGCTGCCGTCGATGCAGGTGCACCATTGCGTCCTCACAGGAGGGGTCTCCATGCATGACATCGTCATTCGCGGCGGCACCATCGTCGACGGTACCGGCAAAGTGGCGTTCACCGGTGATGTCGCAATCGCAGGCAGCCGGATCGCTGCGGTGGGCGGTAAGCTCGGTCCTGCCCGGCGCGAGATCGATGCAGCAGGGCTTCTGGTCACGCCCGGCTGGGTCGACGTGCACACGCACTACGACGGCCAGGCGATGTGGGACCCACTGCTCGCGCCTTCGTGCTGGCATGGCGTCACCACCGTGATGTTCGGCAACTGCGGTATCGGCTTCGCCCCGGTAAAAAAGCATCATCGCGGCGCGCTGATGGACCTGATGGAAGGTGTCGAGGAGATTCCTAATCCGGTCCTGGCGGCAGGCCTGACCTGGGAGTGGGAGACCTTTCCCGAATTCATGGATGCACTGGAGCGTCGGCCGCGCGCCATCGACATCGCCGCGCAGGCCGCGCATCTGCCGCTACGCGTCTATGTGATGGGCGATCGCGCGGTGCGGCGCGAAGCGGCGACAGCGGAGGACATCGCCCAGATGCGCCGCTTGACGATCGAGGCGCTCGAAGTCGGCGCTTTCGGCTTGACCACCTCGCGGACTGATTCACACAAGACGCCAGATGGTGAGCTAGTGCCGTCGCGTAACGCGGATGCTGACGAGCTCGTTGGCATCGGGTCGGCGCTAGGTGCCGTCGGCGCGGGCGCGTTCGGCATGAACAGCGACTTCGACGACGAGGCATATGAACTCGACTGGCTGAAAAAACTCGCTCGACAGACTGGGCGTCCAGTCTGGTTCCTGCTTACCGATCGCTACGACGACCCAGAGCGCTGGCGGCGCTTGATCAAGGCCGTGCACGACGCGCGTGCCGACGGCCTGCCGCTAACCGCGCAGATCGCCGGCCGGCCGATCGGCGTCATGATGGGCATCGGTACCGCGCTCAATCCGTTCACCGTGCGGCCGAGCTACAAGCAGCTTGAAAGCTTGCCTATTGCCGAGCAACTGATGCGTCTGCGCGATCCAAATGTCCGCCGCCAAATACTCGCCGAGCAGCCGTCGGACGCCGAAGTGGCAAAGCTTGCGCAGTTCCGCCAGGCCGTCGTTAGCCGCTGGGACAAGTTCTTCGTCATGGACGATCCACCGGACTACGAGCCGGCACCGGAAAAAAGCATCGCCGCAATCTCAGCCCGCAGCGGTCGTCCGCCTGACGAGGTGGCGTACGATTACATCACTAAGGCCGACGGTCAGTACCTTTATTTCCCCGTGGTGAATTACGTCACTGGCGATCATGCGCCTATTCACGAGATGATGAATGACCCAGCCTGCTTGCTCGGACTGAGCGACGGCGGCGCGCACTGCACCTCAATCGTCGATTCGGGACTGCCGAGCTTCATGCTAGCGCATTGGGGCCGCGACCGGCGGCGCGGGCCGCGTCTGCCTCTGGAATTTTTGGTCAAACGCCAGACGAGCGAGACCGCGGATTTCTTCGATTTGATCGATCGCGGCCGTCTCGCGCCCGGACTGCGAGCTGACGTCAACCTAATCGACTTCAACAGGCTGCGGCTCTCCATGCCCGAACTCGTTCACGACATGCCGGCCGGTGGCCGCCGCTTCGTACAGCGCGTCGAAGGTTATGTCGCGACGCTCGTTGCCGGACAACCAATCTTCGAGCACGGTGAACACACCGGCGCCATGCCCGGCCGCCTCGTGCGCGCCGGCCGCCGCAATGGTGAGGTCTTCTCACAGGCCGGGTAAGCGCAGCAGGATCCGCCAATGGGTCTACGCCGGCCTAGGACGGCGACAACGGCGCCGAACGCATCGGTAGCAATTGGAGCAGACGTTGGATATTTGGACGCATCTTCGGTTTGGACGGCCGTGAGTTCTATCGCGAACCGCGGCTGGAGCCGTTACGCTGCCCTCACCGTCTAAGCCGAGGAATTGCTCAGCATGAACGAGAGTATCCAAGGAGAAAGGACCGCTTCCGAGCCGCAAGATCGGGTGACCGAACTCATCGAGCAACAGACGGCCATCTCGGAAGTGCTGCGCGCCATTGCGAGCTCGCCGATGAAGTCTAGTTGAGTCGCGTCTCCTAAGATGACAATTTGCGTCCTTACGGACCGCACCACCATCACGAGCGACTGTATTCGAGCCCAGAGCGGCCTATTTCCGCGACGGTCCACCGAAGTCGCGCGTCACTGAGTTTGCGCGCGGCGCGGTGTCCTTCGAGAGTAGCTTCGTAGACCTTGCGTGGTGCGAGAACGCAGCCAATTGCCTCGTGCATAGTGACCGCCGACGAGATTCCAGACCCACGATACTTGACATGCGTACGAGAATAAACGGCGAGCTGCGCCAGTTCAGCAATACCCGAAATATGATCTGGACTTGTTCCGATCTCATCCGCTTTTTCTCAACTAACTTCACTTTGAGGCCAGGCATGATCATCATCACTGGAACGCCAGCCGGTACAACTTGGTCAACGGATCAAGAACTTGGCGGGCATTGGGAGCCCAAGGAAGGACTTGTTGCGGCCACGCGCTATTGCTTGCCAGGCGATCTAATAGAATCCGAAATCGAACGAATCGGTGTGCTTAGAAATCCCGTACGGTAGAAGACTGCCATCTTTTTCTACCTTGGAGCGCCAGGCCGCCCCCAACTGCATATTTTCCGTTCATCGGGCATCGGGCGATGATCGCTAGCGTTTAATGAAGCGAACACAAGCAGTCTGCTTATTGGCACCACCCGGACTTCGCGCGATGTCCGCTCGTCGGTCGTTATTGGAGGTAAAGCGGACCTGTCTCGGACATCATCGACCCCATCCGTCCCACTCGCAGGCACATCACGATTTCACCGCACGGCGGCTTATACGCGATGCCTTCGCTGTGCGGGAGCGCCTCGGCGACCCCCGAGTGGTTCCGGGCTTTCGCTGCTCATTCCGTCCTGACATGCCGCCCTCTCTGACCCCGGGGAGTTCGATCGTCGTTTCAGTCCAGTGCACCGACGTCGACATTGGCCTTCGCCATGGACCAAAGGGCTCGGCACTCCCGATGTTCCCGCAATCCGTTTCGCGCGGGGCACGGTTTTCGGGGCTACTCTGGTTCACAACTGCTACGGCCTGTCAGGTTGCTGGCCCCCCTGTACGGACCTGACCGGTTTCCCGGCCAACGGGGGCTTTTACTTCCAGGCTTTCAGCGAGTCGGTCGTCCTTCTCGCCGCTGGATATGACTACAACAGTAACTGACTCCTCTGTTGCGGGACTTTCACCCGCAGGAATGGCGCTAGCCTCGCTGCACTGGTCCGGCCGTGCCTAGCAAGAAGAATTTCGACGAGTTGGCGGCGAGCGGTCTTGCATCAATGTATCAGACCTCTGATTGGAGCTTAGCTCCGGGCCGTCATGGATATCAGCGCGCAGGCGAGCTCATTAGGCGAAAGGCCTCGATTGGGCTATTTGGGTCACCAGTGTTCGCGTGCGCCGGGAAGACCGAACCTCCATCTTGTCTTAATCCTCTCGCAGACCTCGGCAGGTAAACTCTCGGAAACTTCACGCTGCCTGAAGCTTGTTTGCTTCGAAGGTGCGGCCACCAGCCAAAACACCCCATGCGATGCGCGCTAGTTTGTTAGCGAGTGCGATCGCAAGGACATTGCGATGCAGTCGCTTCTTGGCAGCCTCGATCCAGCGCTTAAGCCCGTGCCGATCCCAGCTCATCGGTTTGATCAGGACCACCCAGGCCGCTTGCACGAACAGAACGCGCAGATAGCGGTTACCGCGCTTCGATATCTTGCCAAGGATGGTGCGATCGCCGGTCGACATCTGTTTTGGCACGAGGCCTAACCACGCCGCGAAGTCGCGGCCTTTGGAGAACGCATCGCCGGTCCCAATTGCGGCCACCATGGCGCTTGAGATAATCGGGCCAATGCCAGGCACACTCATCAACCGCTCGCATCCAGCGTCCTGCTGGGCGACGGCCGCAATCTCATTGGATAACCGATCGATCCGGTCGTCGAGCCGGCGCCAGTCTTCGGCCAGATCGCTGATGACCCGCACGATCCGAGGCGACAGCACGTCGGGCGGTGTAGCTAAAATGCGCGGCAACTCAGCGCGCAAAAACCGTAGCCCCTGTCGAATGGCCACGCCGCGCTCCAACAGGAAGGCACGAATTTGATTGATGATGCCGGTGCGTTGACTGACCAGTCGCTCGCGCACGCGATGCAGTGCCTGCAGGTCGAGCTGTTCGACAGTCTTCGTTGCCACATACTTCATGGTCGGGCGCTGGACCGCCTCTGCGATCGCCTCCGCATCTCGGAAGTCGTTCTTCTGCCCCTTTGAGTACGGCCGTACATACTTCGCTGGCATCAGCCGGGCGTCGTGACCCAATGCCTGCAGCTTCCGACTGAGATGATGCGCACCAACGCAGGCTTCCATGCCGATTAGGCACGGTGGCAAATTGGCCAGCCGTGCTTCGATCTGCCCACGCGACCACTTCTGGCGCAGCACAATGGCGCCGCGATTGTCCAGGCCAACCACATGGAATGAGTTTTTACCGATATCAATACCGATCACGGCAACCGCGCTGTTGAGGTTCTGGGACATGGCGTGCTCCTTTGTCTTTGGAGCCCCTTGCCAGATTCGTCGCTGGCGGGGCAGGAGCACGGCCGGACCATCCCATTAGGCGACATCAGGGCCTTTTGGTTAGCAGCGAACTTAGCTATTGCGGCTCACTTTATCCACGCCAGTCTATACGTCTATCCGTTACTTCATCGGACTGCTAAATCTCTCGGGTCAAAATCATTCTCTGGCTGGGGAGGGACGAATGTCCGCAAAAATGACGCGGGAGCGAGCGGAGGAATTCGGAGCTGCCTGGAACAGCGGGGACGCGGATTTAGTCGCCAGCTTCTTCGCCGAGGATGGTGTCTATCATGCATCGGTGGGACCCGATGCACTTGGCAAGAGTTATTTTGGCAAAGAGCAAGTTCGCCGCGGTGTTCAGGCTTTCTTCGACCGCTTTCCCGGAGGCAAATTCGAAAATCTGAAAGTGGTCGTAGCTGGCGACATTGGAACATTTGAATGGGATTTTGCGTCGGCTGATCCTAGCGGGCAGAAAGTGCGAACAGCGGGTTGTGACCTCCTGCAATTCGTCGGCGACAAGGTGGCAGTCAAAAATGCTTTTCGCAAACAGCGGTGATAGAGGATGATCGCGCCATCTGGAGAGCAGATAACGATCGCCCTCGGAGACCAGCAGGCAGTAATCGTCGAGGTCGGCGGTGGAATACGCTCATATTCGGCCGGCGGTCGGGAGCTTGTTGACGGGCATGTGGAGACCCGCTTGCCAACGTCATCGTAGTCTTGCCATCGAACCAATGACTTGTCCGCCAAATGCATTTCGAACAGGGTCTTCTTTGATCAGGCTGGAGTCAGGCTGCTCCTGCATAGGGACATGGGGCATCGCTAGCGAAGGAGGCACTACTTTCGGATCCACAAGCTGACGTTGCCTCGGCCGACGCACTGCAGCCAACTTACTCACACGTCGCGTTGGACGTGGCCGAGACGGGGAAGCGCCGCGATAGCCGCATTGCGGCGCCGCACCCGTCCAGCGACTACGGAATCCAGGCGGCCCCCTAAGCCTGCGCTCGGGTTTCCAATAAGCTCCGGGGACCCGGATTATGTTAATTGCGCTTCTCACATGGGGCTGCACCGTTCCCGCGTATCCGCACGCGAAGCGCGGGGGACCGAGGCGCGGACTGCGGCTTGCGGACAACGGGAACGCCGCCCCCAATACCGGTCAGGCCTAGCATGCAGAATAATGCGGTCGTTGTTGGTGCGCTCGGGGTCATTGGACGCTATATTGTCGAGAGGCTTGTTAAAGAGCCCGACTGGCGAGTTGTGGGGCTGTCGCGACGAAAGACGACGGATGGGCCGCAGTACCATCACGTCGCCGTCGATCTACTTGACCTCGAAGACACGGAACGAAAGCTCGCAGAGCTGACGGACGTTACACACGTCTTCTATACGGCGTTCCAAGCCAGTTCCGGAAGCGCAGCCGACTTCGCCTCCAATACAGGTCCAAATCGCGAGATGTTGGTGAACGCGGTCACCGCCATCAATCGCGCCGCGCCTCATCTGAAACGAGTGGTGCTCGTTACTGGTACGAAGTACTACGGCGTGCACCTTGGGCCGCTGAAGACGCCGATGCGTGAAACCGATCCGCGTCACATGCCGCCCAATTATTACTTCGATCAAATTGACTGGCTCACAGCTAACCAGCGCGGAAAGGAGTGGGATTGGGTAGAACTTCGTCCGCAGACGCTCTGCGGCCTCTCACCAGGCTCGCCAATGAGCATCCTACCGGCAATAGCGGTCTATGCTGCGATATCCAGAGAACTCGGTTTGCCGCTGCGCTTTCCGGGCAAACCACGTGCCTACGACACGATCTACCAGGTGACCGAGTCGACGCATTTTGCGAATGCGGCATTGTGGGCTGCGACGAATCAGCGATGCGGAAATGAAGCCTTCAACATCACGAATGGTGATTATTTCCGATGGCGGAATCTTTGGCCGAAGATCGCGACAGTCTTCGAAATGGCAGTTGCAGATCCACAAACAATTTGCCTCACGCAGTATATGGCCGACAAGGCTGCACTCTGGGAGGAAATGACTGCAAAGTACAAGCTCAAGGGCGCCCCCTACATGGATTTCGTCGCTTGGCCATTTGCTGATTACGTATTTGGCGCTGAGTGGGATGTGATGTCGGACGTGACCAAGTCTCGGCTTTATGGCTTCCACGACGTGGTCGACAGCGAGGCGATGTTTGTGCGCCTGCTCGGTCGCTTTCGCGAAGAGCGGATCGTGCCCTGAGCACCGGCAGGACAGGTCGCCAATGCGAGCATGGCGTCAATAGTCGGCTTGGCGCCTAGAATCGCGGATCAATGCTGGAAGCGCACCCGTCCGAGGCGGCGTGCTAGGGCGCGGTTGTTACCCAACATTTTGCCGATAAAGCCGCTGATCGGCGCAGTTGGAGAAGTAAACGATCCCATCTTCCACAACAAATGACCCGCCACCGTATTCGTGCATGCGAGTTCGAACATTGAGGTGGTTCTCATCATCGGGCGT
>CAVREN010000022.1:0-24728 GCA_963720115.1 uncultured Alphaproteobacteria bacterium | reverse complement strand
AACAGGCGCGCGCCTTTAGTTCTGAACGGTGTACTCGCTAAGACAGCCGTCGCTGGGCAAGTAACAGCCTGGGCTCACCGCTGGCTGAGCTGGATAGTTGTAGTAGTTGTACAATGGCTGGCTCTGTACCACTTGAATTCCGTGGCCGCGATCTTGTGATGCGGCGTTCGCGCCCCCGAGTATCACGACAACTGAAAGGGTCGCGAAGCTGGACATAAGCAGGCATCTATTTTTGAGTCTCATGGACCTTTCCTCCAAATTGAACCCTGCTTTGTCATCTAAACTTCATCTGTTTATCGTGCCGTTACTCCTGCGAGGGGCCTTTTTGTCAAAATAGCGCCGGCCCGCCTCGCACCTTGATGGCTCCGCCTACGCCCGCGCCGAAGTAGCGGAGGATATCGTTCGCCAGCGACACCGCCATTTTCCCATGTGCTTAATAGTCAGGGACCAATTCCCGATCGACAAGTGCTTCGGCCTTTGCTCTCAGACCTCGGTGTGAATGCACCAGCCAACGCGGAAAGCCGCTCAGTATTTTTGATATGATTGATTCGGTCATGACGCCCCTCTAGCTCCGGTGCGTTGTGGCAAGTGGCCGGCCCGGGTCTCCAGCCTGGGTCGGCCGCGCACATAATGACGCGTGGGATGCGCTGATTTGTCGAGAGTCGAGAAGCTAACATACCGGTGAGTTCGAAAAGACTTCTCAGATGAAGCCCTTAGCGCTCATTTGTTCCCCGGATGTACATTCGATCGAGCGAGCAGTACACAAAGGGCTCAAAGTCTGTCCGATCTCGACGACCATAGACGCTTGGTAACGCTTCGCCGTGAGGGCGAAGATTTTGCCGTCGCGTTCTATCCCCAAGACATCATTGCATTTCGCAACAAAGATCCGCAGAAGCTTCGGAAGATGTGCTCCTTCCTTCGCTGGAAGATCATCAGCGATGCGGCGCTGGATGAAGAAAGCCGGTCTAACCAAGCACCACATTCCGATTAAGCTTCAACGAAGCTCCCACACATAAAAGCCCCGGCACTCCAAGTTGGGACAGGGGCACCGGGGCTCGTTGCAATGCTGGCGAAACGGGAAAGTTGCGCCGGCAACAAACCTAAGCTGATTCGAGTTTCCGTCGGCGGTGCGATATTCCGCCCGGTCTCCCAGCCGCGGCTTTTGTTTGACACTCACAGCCGACTCAGACGTGAATGCCTGCTGCAAGGAGTTCCGACATTCCTTGCGGGGAAAACTCGGCCTCAGCCAGAACCTCAACCCATCTGGCTGGGGCTTTTTGCTTGTCCGATTGATGCAAATTCAAAACGCACCCGGCGTGTGTCGGCTATTTACTGCATTCACGTCCCGGAGGGCGTAGTTGAGCGGCGATGGCCGAACTGGGTCAGCTCCTAGGCACCTGTTCAGCTCCGGCCTTTGCTGTTCAGCTTTCGGTAGTGCAGGCGCCTTGCGACGCCATTACTCTCCCTGATCGCCCTCATACACATGCTGTCGAATGTTGCGGTTCTCTGGGCTTGGTGCCGGCGCATCCATGATGAAGAACGCCGCCTCCTGTAAAGCCTCGACTACCCGCGCTTTCTCTAGCCGCCCCGGGCAAAGCGAAGGGGTGTCCTTCTGAATATAGTAATCGAGAGCAACTTCACCCGCTTCGTCGTACACGACAACTCGCATTGGCAATGCCCTAGTGCTGATGTCCATTATCAACAAATAGGCCGTGAAAAAGTTGCGGGCGTATCTCCCGCGAACTTATTGCTCCGCGTTGGCAGATTGGGAGCAGGCGCGGTCACGCTACGTTCTCTAAATCGGCTTCACCCTCTTTGCGCCACGCCTTAACGGCGTCCATGTTCGCGAATTGAAGGAGCACGACGCGGTTGGGCGGCTCAGTGCCGGCGAGGCTCTGGGTCTTGTTGAAGCCTCCCGCTAGGTATTTGCCGCCGTGGTCGGCGATGGTTTTCTGAGCGGGCTTGAGGAAATTCATTTCGTAGCCCTCCAGATCTTTCACGGTGATTTCCGCCACGACGAAAGCCGGCGGCTTTGATTGGGCGTGCAGCATTTGAACGCCACCGGCTCCGACCATGAGCCCGCAGGCGAGACTTTCTAATCGATAAGAAACTTGGTTCGGTCATTCGCATGCAACGGGTGAAGCTGAGAATGAGCCAAACCGAACTAGGCAATATGAAAACGGCATTGAAATTGGAGGACGCGTCGCCAGCCCTGCGGCAAGCGATCGAGGCTATGATCAACGCTGAACGCAACGAAGATCAGCGCAAATTGGTTGACTCGGTCTGAGCATTCAGCCTGAAGGGGCGAGGCGGCCCAAGGCTGCCGAACCAATCGGTGAGGCCGCCGCGGAGCCACGGTGGAGCGCCTCGGCCTAATCGAAACGCGTAACTCTTCCTTAGCCGAACTAGCGCTATTGTCCCGGGTGGTCACCACGGGGTCGCGGCGCTGGGGAGCCAATGAGTACTGAGAGCCTGACTTATGCCGACCTGGCTGGCCGGTTGGGCACCAGTCGCGAAGCCGCCCGCTCGCTTGTGCGCCGTCTTAGATTACCGCGACAGACGGCCAACGACGGTACGGTGCGGGTCAATATCGATTTTGCCGAAATCCAATACAGGCCTGTGCCCAAGCGTCCACCGCGCGGTCATCGGGCGGACTTTGACGCTCTCAAAAGCCAGATTGAGCAGCTACAGGCCGAGGTCACCACGCTTGAAACCGAGAACGGTGCGATTGCGGCTATCGCGGCCGGGCATCGGGCGAATTTCGAGCGTGAACGAGAACGCAGCGATAAGTTGATGACGGACACGATGACCCTCGCGGCGATTGCCATGTCAGCACGAGCCAAGGCAGCGCGATTACAGGGCGAACAAGCAGCGCGACGATCTCAGTTCTGGATGAGGTTGTGG
Organism: uncultured Alphaproteobacteria bacterium; assembly: GCA_963720115.1. Taxonomy (GTDB): domain Bacteria; phylum Pseudomonadota; class Alphaproteobacteria; order Rhizobiales; family Xanthobacteraceae; genus BOG-931. The sequence goes on along the minus strand of CAVREN010000022.1, from coordinate 21,824 downwards.
ACCCGCCGACCGGCCACGGCAGCGCAACAGTTTCGATCAGAGGCAACTCGAAGACCCGAGGAACCAATCATGCAGTTGGAGAGCATACCGGTGGCTACCGGTCGTGTCCGCACGTTTGCCGAACTCGCTGCCTTGGTTATGTTCGCTGCACTCATTACAGTGTTCGTGGAATATGGGATCCCATTTTTGGTTCAGTAGTAGAGTTCGCGCTTGTTTTGGCGTGTCTTCACCTGTGCTCGATCGCACGCCGTCAAGCGGTATCCATTGGCGCTTACAAGGCTAATACCCTTTGAGGGTGGCTTTCCTCCCGCCAAAGCCCAGATGTTCAGTTGCCTTCAAGGAGGCGCCGCGCGCATCCGGCAGCTCGCCTCGACCGGGCGACGTCCTCGAATGCGCTCTTGAATGCTTTCTGGAACGCCTTTTCGAAGTTTTTCGCATCGTCCAAAGCTCCTGTTCGTTGCCGTACAGCGACGAAGCGGGCATAGCGGTCGACGTTCGAGACCTTCGGCTTGAGGAGATATTTATGGAGCATCGTCAGCCCCGCAGAATCAAAACGAATTCGCACAACGTAGCACCTACGGGTGAACGAACCGTCACCCGTTAGTCACACATTCTTCAAATCGAAGGGGCTTTGTTTTTTAGCGATCCGAGCGATGCACCGCTATCAGGCGACGAAATAACCTCCAGCAGCGCACCGACAGCCCAGGCTTGCCTAGCGAGTTGTCATTCGCCGCCGTGGTGAAAAGGATTTCGTACGACTGCGGCTTGTGAATGTCTGCCGGCGCTTCGGCAAAGTCGTCTTGTCTATAAGCGAGGTAATAAGATCGGCGCGTGTCCACCGTTGGACCTCTCCCTACCGACCCCGTTGCATTCTTCTATGGACTGCAAAGTCTTGGCAAGATCTTTTTGGCCCCTTCCACGCGCGCATATCGCGCGAAGGATCATGGTCGTATCCCGATGGCTATGGCGGTTGCCCTTGGCCGCCTTGATCAGGCGCTCGACCTGGAGCTCGGTCAGGTGCTCGCGATCGCGCCCCATGTCTCTGTTGCTACGGCGTCGCAGTGTGACTGTCCGCAATTCTGAGTTCGGCGTCACCAGCCGGAGCATGATTTTCGCCCTGCCCAAAAGTGGACTGGGCGTAATCTTGGGATTACGGACAGTATTCCAAGGCCGCGCCGTGCTCCTGATCCAAAATGCCGCGCCCTGCACTGTGCGAGCGACAGAAGCCGCTACCTTGACTACCGTCCCTCGCTATTTTCTTTGATTGTTTGGCGCAGCTGAATAAGCCTTTCGCGATTTCCGCGATACCGAAGGCGTTTATCCCGCACATCTTGGTGGTTGAGGGATGCAGGTGCTCCGGTCGCATTCGGGCGGCAAATCAATGGAGAACGATATGACCAGCAAGATCACCGCTATCGTCGCCGTGGCTGTTGTGTTGGCGTCTGCGGGTGTTGCGTCGGCGCAAACCAACCGGCACGCTGGCGCTCAATGGCAAGCGCCCTACGCCAACTCCTACTACAACCAGGATACGAGAAATCTGCGCTACGGGCACGCAAACGACCACCAGTTTGACCCGTTGGCTGGGACGGTGTTTGATGGAGTTGCGCCGTACTAAATTCTGCGGCGCATCATACAGTCGCAGTCGTGATCAACATCGCAGCCGTGCCCAGCGCGGCTGCGATTTCATTCATCCTCACCGTTGATGCCGGAACGAATATGAGACTGATTGGAAGCCTCATCGAGCATCTGCAACGTTGGATCGCACGGTACAAGGCGGCATTGGACTACGCCGACGCCAGAGACCGGCGCCGGCCAACACCCGAAATTTCATCGGCAGCAAGTACGCAAAGTTCCGCACCTACGCCGTAGAAGGTGCGACTCCACAGCCAAAGAGGATCTTCCACTCAGGCGTCGGGCGGCTTCGGCCGCCCTTTTGCATCTAGCCGACTTGTCGACAGCCACACCATTTGCCCGCTCGGAGCACGGCCCATTACGGCAAATTGCAATCAAGGGCTGCTTTCTAAGGAAGCCATTAACCAAGCGCCGATTTTAAAGGAACTACCAACAAACCGCGCGCGTCATTTGACCAGAGGGGCGCCCCTCAAGTCGGAGAAATTAAATGAACGAGCGGCGCCGGTCCCGACGTCAAACCAGGTGCTTGCGTGGTCGGGTTTACTTCAACAACGGTCGCAAATCGCTGCCCTGCCTCATTCGCGATGTCGCCTACGAGGGCGCACGCATCATCCTCACTGTTCCGGCCGATGTTCCGAATGAAATCGATTTGTACATTCCGAAGCGGAAACGGATTGCGCACGCCAGCGTGAGATGGCGCCGCGGTGATAAACTAGGGCTCGCGCTCTTCGAGGTCGGCCATCACACGAGGGAACGTCCGTCCCACGCACCCGCTACATCGGCGCGGCGACGTTGATCGGCGCGGCAGACCGTTCGATTTTGGCCGCGGCCTTGTTTCCCATTCGGCCAATCACGCCGAGGCCATTGCGCAGGCTGAAGCCACGCGCGGCTCGTTCGCCGCCGAACTATTAGACGTAGAGGCGCTGCGGAGCCATCGCGGACCTCCGAAGCAGCAGCCGTACCAAGGGTCGAAATCCCACGAGTGTCGTGCTCGCATATACGTGGGCTGAAATCTCCCTGCTAGTCTTTGCTATTATAATTCTCTCCAGCCCAATCGACGAGCGTTGGGTGTTTGCTGGGAGTCCTTGCGCTTAGCGATGTCGGCCGGCGCGCTCGTTAGCTCGAGCTGGGTCCACACTTGAGCCATTTCGAGAAATATTTCCCGGTCTTCGTCGTTTTCGGTTTCGCTTTATCATTGGCAGACGCCGCTGCGATCACCCGGCCCAGCGCTCGGGCGTTACTGGCTACTTTGCGAAATCGCTCAAGCGTCGTGATGCTCGGTGCGGAAACGCCGCTCGCTTTGTGATAGCAATCGAGCCGGTATGACGCGCCGCTGATGAAGCTAACCAGTGCGTTGTGACAAGTAGCGGTCGGGTATCGGCAACATCCGGGCGTCTCCGCTCCGCTAAAAACCAGCACAGCTCGCGAAATTGGCAGACCGTTGCCAAGAATGTTGCCAAAGATATGATCCTGCACATAGCATAAACACTTAAGCCATTGAATTCATTGGTGGGCCCGGGAGGACTTCGAACCTCCAACCAAGCGGTTATGAGCCGCTAGCTCTGACCATTGAGCTACGGGCCCGCGCCGGCGTACCGGGCCAGCGATTTCCTGACAGCGATGGCCGCATCCTTATGCCGCGATTTGAGGCGGCTGGGAACGGGATAATCGACAATCCTCGTCAGCGGCCCCTGCTCAGCAAAAACACCGCTTGCTCGCCGAACAGGTTCCAGAACCACCACGGCATTTTCAGCCGCATGCGACCGCCCCAGGCATTGAGTGCGACTGCCTCTTCGATCTTGGCGCCCGAGACCTGACAGAGCAGGCGAAAGTCCTTGATGCTACAAAAGTGGATGTTCGGCGTTTCGTACCACGCATAGGGCAGATTTTCGGTGCGCGGCATGTGCCCGCCGAGAGCGATCTGCCGGCGGATGCGCCAATGGCCGAAATTGGGAAACGACACGATCGCGTGGCGCCCGATCCGCAGCATGTGCTCGAGCACGACGCGCGGCTGGCGCGTCGCCTGCAAAGTCTGCGAGAGAATCACAAAATCGAATGCATCGTCGGGATAGTTTTCCAGATCGGTGTCGGCGTCGCCTTGTACCACCGCAAGGCCCTTGGCGACGCATTCGTTCACGCCTTCGCGCGATAGCTCGATGCCGCGGCCATCCACGCCGCGGGTTTCCAAAAGCCTTAGCAGCTCGCCGTCACCACAGCCGACGTCGAGCACGCGCGCACCGGCCTCGACCATGTCGGCGACGACAAGCAGGTCGACGCGCGAACCGCCCTGGCCGCGCGCGGCTTCCGCCATCGTAAGGTCGTGCTTCAGCCGCATGAGCATCAATTTACTCCCACGCCATCCGGCGCCCGAGCGTGCATCATTTGCGCGCCGGCGGCAGGCCGCGCGCCCTCGCCGCTCCTTCCAGGAAACCGCGCACGATCGCGAACAATTCCGGCTCGTCGAGCAGGAATGCATCGTGCCCCTTGTCGGTCGTAATTTCCGCAAAGGAGACGCGCGCGCCGGCGGCATTGAGCGCGTGCACGATGGCGCGCGATTCTTGGGTCGGGAACAGCCAGTCGCTGGTGAACGAGATCACGCAGAAGCGGGTCGGCGTGCCGAGGAAGCCGTTGGCGACCACGCCGTCGTAATCGGCAGCGAGATCGAAATAGTCCATGGCGCGCGTCAGATAGAGATAGGAATTGGCGTCGAATTGCTCGACGAACGTGATGCCCTGATGCCGCAGGTACGACTCGACCTGAAAGTCGGCGTCGAACGAGAAAGTCGGGTTGTCGCGGTCCTGGAAACGGCGTCCGAACTTCCGGTGCAGGGCGGCATCGGACAAATATGTAATGTGCGCACCCATGCGCGCGACAGCGAGGCCGCGCCGGGGATTGATGCCCTCGACGAAATAGCGCCCGCCGCGCCAATCCGGATCCGCCATGACCGCCTGCCGGCCGACCTCGTGGAAGGCGATGTTCTGCGCCGAATGCCGGGTGGAGGCCGCGATCGGCAGCGCGGCAAACACCCGCTGCGGATAGCTCGCCGCCCATTGACTACGCGCGCGCGCGCACGCGCGCGAGAAATCATTAGAGAATTTTCTGCCAATGCAGTCACAGACCTTACCGTTGAACCGGAAAGCTTGGGCACACAAGGAGACCCCGGGCCTGTGGGTTAGTGTCCTGCGTAATATTTGTGATAAGCGGCAATCCAGTCCTTCGCAAAAGCCTGCTGTGCGGTCGCGATGTCGAGTTGGCCGTAACAGACTATGGCGCAGATCAGGTGCTCCAGTCGATCCTTGGCCTCGGCATTCCACTTCGGTTCGATTGTTTGGCGAGGTTGCGGCCAGAGATTTGAGAAGTCGTCGGAGCCGCCGAGACAGAGAGGGATGAGGTGATCGATCTGGTAATCCGGATGCTGACCCGCTGGCAGACCATAACGCAGCAGGACTTCGTCGCGGCGATCGGCCGTCATACCGCCGCGGTGCTCTTTAGAATGGGGCTCGACCTCCATCCATGGCGCCGACACGTCAAGTCGGCAAGTGACGTGACCCAACAACACCGACCGCCGGCGCGCATGGGCCCGAGGTAACGCTCGGGCTTCGCCATGCGGTGGCCGGCAATCTCTTTCAACTAAAAGGACTCTTATGCGTCGCCGCGCGATCTAACCCCGGCGAGCTGCTCAATCTTGATCGTCAGCTCGCGCTCGGCCTTCGCCGATACCTGCGACAATTTCAGAAAGGGAGTGAATTGGCCGCTCCAGCTCGGCAGTTAGTAGATCGTAGCGGGGGTATTTGCGGGTAGAACGTAAAGTGAACAAAGCGACGATCATCGCAAAAAGGGGACAGCGGGGGCCGTCTGGCGCATCCGTTGTGAGCCTGTCGAATCCCGTCCATAAGATCGGCCATCGCCGAATATTCAGTGCGCAGCGGTGATGGCGCCGTTTGAGACGATGGACGCGCGTCCAATGAATCAAATACTGATTCCCGCGCGCGCGTAAGCGTGGCCGTCAGTCGCCGGATGACCTGGTGCGGGCAGGAGGTATGCGTTGTGTCTGAGTATGATCTGTTGGCGGTCGAAGACGACCGCGCTTCACTCAAGCTGTTACTAGCCGCCCTTGATGCCTCGGAGCTAGCGTTAAAGCGCGATATGATCCGCGGTGAAGGCCGTAAAGGCGACTGGGCCATTTACGGCACGCTTGGCCATATCTACCGCGATGGTGCCGGCTATTTGCTCTGTGTCGTGGCCGATGATGAGCGCGACCAATCCGCCCGACGTTGGACCAACGTCAAAGGCCGCCTCGCCGCCATCTGCCGACTGACCCAAGACGGCGAGGATGAGGGCTGTCTGCACCTCGATCGCCTGCCGCAGTCCCATGAGGCGGTAGTGATCCGCGAAGCCTTGGGCACGCGGAAACGCCGCATCGTCACCGACGAAGCCCGCCTGCATTTAGAAGCTGCCCGGGAGGCTGCTAATCGGTCCTCAAATCGTCTCCTTGGGCGTTTGAATGACCCGGCCTCTACCCCTATAGCGGGGACGGCGGCATGACCCTCGCCGACGTCCATTTTTCAAGCGCGACCGACCTGTGGTCGACGCCGCAGGAATTCTTCATCTCCTGCGACAAGATTTTCCGCTTCGCGGTCGACGTCTGCGCGCCGCCGGACAACGCCAAGTGCGCGAAATACTTCACGCCGGAGGATGACGGGCTAAAGCAGGAATGGACCGGGACGTGCTGGTGTAATCCACCGTATGGCCGCGGCATCGGCAAGTGGATGCGCAAGGCATGGGAGTCCGGCAAGGCCGGTGCCACTGTCGTCTGTCTCGTTCCGGCGCAGGTCGATACGCGATGGTGGCATGACCACGCGACGACCAAAGGGCACGTCCTGTTCCTGCGTGGCCGATTGAAGTTTGGCGATGCTGAATTCGAGCGCGCCGTTCCCCTCGGCGCTCGTAACGTTTGGCGCCCGGAAACGTTACATGAAGCTGTGCGTCGTTTGCGACAATCCTTTCGCCGCAGAGCGCTCCCACGCCGAGACATGTAGCGGCGCCTGCCGCGTCCGCCTCCATCGGCAGGGGAGGACGGCATGAGCGTCAGACAGCGCGATGTTGCCGCCGCAGTCAAAGGTGCCGTTGCCGCCGGTGTGGAAGTCGCCCGTATCGAAGTAGACAAGGAAGGGCGCATAGTTATCATCGCCGGGAAGCCTACTGAGAGCGCCAACGTGAATGCGCTCGACGCATGGATGGCGAAGAATGCGCGTGCGGCTTAAAGGCATCAACTCGAAGCGAAAGCGCCTCGCTGACGGCAGTTACAAGACCTACTGGTACGCTTGGAAGGGCGGCCCGCCGGTGCGCGGTCAACCCGGTACGCCGGAATTCATGGCGTCATACAACGATGCCGTCGCAACCAAGATCGCTCCGCCTACAGGGGTCCTCTTGAGTTTGTTGCAGGGGTATCAAGCAAGCGGCGATTTCCGCGAACGCGCCGACCGCACCCGCCAAGACTATGTCCGGCAGATCAAGATCATCGAGGCAGAGTTCGCGGACTTCCCGCTGTCAGCCCTCTCCGACCGGCGCGCCCGCGGCGTGTTTATGGCGTGGCGCGATCGGCTCGCTGCCAAGTCTCGGCGACAAGCAGACTATGCCTGGGTTGTTCTGGCGCGCGTCTTGTCGTGGAGCGTTGACCGCGGCTTGATCGCTGACAATCCATGCGCGCGGGGAGGGCGCTTATACCGTGGCTCCAGAGCGGAAAAGATTTGGACAGCCGATGACGAAGCCGGATTCCTCAAGCACGCTCCGGCACACCTGCATCTGCCGTTGATACTGGCGCTATGGACGGGCCAGCGGCAAGGCGACTTGCTCCGGCTTCCATGGTCTGCATACGACGGCGTTCATATCCGCATGCGTCAAAGCAAGGGTGGCGTGCGCGTCGTGATCCGTGTCGGGGCTCCGCTAAAGCGGATGCTCGACGCAACACCGAAGGTAGGCTCGCTGATCCTGACGAACAGTGAAGGCCGGCCATGGACACCGGATGGCTTCCGAGCGTCGTGGGGCAAGGCATGTAAGACTGCCGGTGTCGTCGGCGTCACGTTCCACGATCTCCGCGGAACTGCTGTAACGCGGCTTGCGATCGCCGGCTGCACGGAAGCTGAGATCGCGACTATCACCGGTCACTCTCTGCGCAGCGTCCGTGCCATCCTCGACACGCATTACCTCAGCCGCGATCCGAAGCTCGGCGACAGCGCCATCACCAAGCTCGAACGGATCGAAAGCGGAACGAATTCTCCCGACCAAGCTCCCGACCGTTCTCAGATGTTCTCACACGAAATGGAGAAAAGCTAATTTAATCAATGGCTGGGGAACTAGGATTCGAACCTAGATTAACGGAGTCAGAAGTCCGCTGTTCTACCGTTGAACTATTCCCCAGTAGTGCCCGACCGCAGCGAACGGCCCAATTCAGCGCCCCTGGAACGCCGCTTCATCTATGACAAATTGCGGTATTTTCCAAGCCTTAGTCCCAAGCCCGGTCCAAGCCTTGGTCTAAGTCTCGGGCCAAGCCTTGGTTTAAGTCTCAGGCCAAAGCCTCGGTTCAGCCTCGCTGCAAGGCCGGCTTGGGCCGGCTGAGGTGGGGTAGGGCACCGACCGCCAGAGCGCCGCGGGCCTCGATGGGCCCTCTCAGCGCTGCTCCCGGCCGCGGCCGGAAATTCCGAACACCACGGTTCCGATGGAGAGCAGGCTGCAGGCGGCGGCGATCAGGAATACCGCTCGCGGCTCGCCGTGGTCCATCAGTATTCCGTAGATCATCGGCGCGATCATCGAGCCGATATTAAAGCCCGAGGAAACGAAGCCGAACACCCGTCCGAAGGCGCCGGGCGGCGTCACCGAACGCACCAGCATGTCGCGCGACGGGCTGACGACACCGGCAAACAAGCCCGACACCGAGCTCATGACAATGAGCACCGCTGCCGAATGGCCGACGACGCCCATCAGCAGCGTGGCAATTCCGGCCAATGCCAAGGACAGCGCTGCAACCGTCACGTGGCGCGTCGTCCGCGAAGCAAGAAAGCCGCCGACCAGCACGCCGACGGCATTCATCGACAAGAGCCCGGTCAGCGCGACGTTCGCGAGCGTGTCCGGCGTGCCATAAAGGGCGCCCGAGGCGACCACAAGAAACGTATTGAGGCCGCCCATGATCGAGATCAGGATGAAGAAGCCCAGATTGAGCATGATCGGCGGCGAAAGCAGCATCCGCCAGCTCGCCTCATGGCCGGACGCTTTGGCTGAGCCGTCAGCCGCTTTCGGCGCCGCGCGGTGCTTTTGCGGAGCGAGGTCGGCCTGCGCCGGCCACTGAAAGATCAGGAGCGCCAGCACGATCGCACCCAGAACGGCGGCGCCGACGAAAGCGCCGCGCCAGCCGAAATGGCTTTGCATCGCAAGCAGCGACGCCGGCGCCACGGCGGAGCCGAGGATTCCGGCGAAGGTATGAAATGAAAAAATCTGGCCGATGCGGCCGGGCGGCGTGTATTGCGACAACAGCGAGTAGTTGGCCGGGTGATAGGCGGTGTTGCCAAGGCCGGCGACCGCAAACATCGCGACAAAGATCGCGAATGAATTCACGACCCCCGCCACCGCGAACGCAGCCGCGCCGATCGCGACACCCGCCATCAACACAATGCGCGCGCCGATGTGGTCGACCAGAAATCCCGCCGGAGTCTGCAGGACGGCCGAGACGACATTGAAAGCGGTCAGCGCCAGCGCCAGATCGGTGTAGCTCACGCCGTAATCCGCCCGGATGAAGGCGAACAGCGGCGCCAGTATGATCATGTAGTAGTGGCTGACGAAGTGAGCAGCGCAGACTGGCGCAACGATCCGCCACTCACCGAAGCGCGCCGCGGGAGCTGAGATCGCTTGCGTCATTGCGGCGACGGTGAGGCGCCCGCGCTGCTCGCATCCTGCAAAGCCTGCCAGATTCGGAACGGGGTGAGCGGCATGTCGAGGTGGCGAATGCCGCGCTCGGCGAGCGCATCGAGAACCGCATTCATCACCGAGGTGAGCGAGCCGGCGCAGCCCGCTTCGCCGCAGCCCTTGGCGCCGAGCAAATTGGTCTTGGCCGGTACCGGATGCTCGGCCAGCACGAAGGACGGCACATCGGCCGCGCGCGGCATCGCGTAGTCCATGAATGAGCCGGTGAGCAGTTGCCCGTCGTCGTCGTAGACGGTCATTTCCATCAAGGCCTGGCCCACGCCCTGGACGACGCCGCCGTGCAATTGGCCCGCCACGATCAATGGATTGACGACGGTGCCGAAGTCATTGACGCAAGTGTATTTGGTCAACTCGACCACGCCGGTCTCGGGATCGACCTCGACCTCGGCGACGTGACAGCCATTGGGGAAAGTCGCGGCGCCGGGTCCATTGCTGATGTGATGGACGTCGAGCGATTGCGGTGCGTCGGGCGGCAGTTTGGCGCTTCCTTCGCGCAAGGTCCGCGCCAGATCCATCACTGATATGGAGCGGTCGGTGCCGGCAATGACGAAGCGGCCGTGGGCAAATTCAATATCGGACGCGGCCGCTTCCAGCACGTAACCGGCGGCCTCCTTGCCTTTTTCGACGATCTTGGCTGAGGCCTCGATGATCGCGGTCCCGCTGTGCATGAGCGACTTTGAGCCGCCGCTGCCACCGCCGATTTCGATGCGATCGCTGTCGCCTTGGACGAACGTGATCTTCTCAAACGGAACGCCGAGCTTCTCGCTCAACACCTGGGCGAAGGGGGTGGCATGGCCCATGCCGAAATCGAGGGTGCCGGTCGTGAGCGTGATTGTGCCGTCGCCGTTGAAAGCGATGTCGGCGAGCTCCTTGCTGGGCGGCGCGGTCACTTCCAAAAAGTTGCCGATGCCGAGACCGCGCAGTTTGCCGCGGCGCGCGCTTTCGCGCTTGCGGCGGGCAAAACCCTTGGCGTCGGCAAGCTCGATCGCCTCTTTGGTAAGCGCGATGAAATCGCCGCTGTCATAGGTGACTTCGGAAGCGGTCTTGTAGGGCAGATCGTGCCGGCGGATCTGATTGCGCCGCCGCAAGGCCAGGCGATCGATTCCAGTCTCGGCCGCGGCCGCGTCGATCAGCCGTTCCATAAAGTAATTGCCCTCCGGTCGGCCGGCGCCGCGATACGGACCGATCTGCGAGGTATTGGTGAACACGCATTTGGAGGACACTTCGATCAACGGCGTCCGATACATGCTCTGCACGTTCTTGACGACGTTGAGCGTGCCGGGGATCGGCCCCATCGGCGACAGGAACGCGCCCATATCGGCGTAGCCGGTGAAGCGCACGGCAAGAAAATTGCCGTCCTTGTCGAGCGCGAGTTCGCCGACAAATTCCTGGTCGCGCCCGTGACTGTCTGAAAAGAAGCTGCCGGAGCGCTCGTCGGTCCATTTCACCGGGCGGCCGAGCGAACGCGCGCCGTGCAGCAAACAAACATATTCGGGAAACAATACGCCCTTCATCCCGAACGAGCCGCCGACCTGGCCGGTCATCACATGGACCGCTTTCGGTTCGACACCCAGGCAATCGGCGATCTGCGCACGCATGCCGCTGACGCCTTGCGAACCCACATAGAACGTAAAGCGCGCGCCGTCGTGGCTCGCGACCGCGGCACGCGGCTCCATCGCGTTCACCACAACGCGGCTGTTGAGGAGTTTCAGCCGCGTCACATGCGCGGCGGACGCGAAGGCGGCATCCACAGCCGCCGTGTCGCCGAAATGAAAGTCGAGCGGAACGTTTCCGGGCACATCGTCGTACAAAAGCGGAGCGCCTTCGCGCACCGCTTCGGCGGGCGTCACCACGGCGGTCAATGGATCGATGTCGATCTCGATCGCTTCGGCCGCGTCCTTGGCCGCAAACACTGTCTCGGCGATGACGCAGGCGACCGGATCGCCGACATAGCGCACCTTCCCTTTTGCAAGCGCGCCGCGCCACGGCTTTTTCAGCGGCGAGCCGTCGCGGCTTTTGAGCGGCATATTGCATTTCAACGGGCCGTAGCCCTCGAGATCGGCCGAGGTATAGACCGCTAGCACGCCCGGCATCTTGCGGGCCGCATCGGTGTTGATGGCGCGGATCACGCCATGTCCGTTGCGGCTTCGCACCATCACCGCATAGGCTTGGCCGGGCAGGCTGACATCGTCGGTGTAGCGGCCGTGGCCGCGCAGCAGCATCGGATCCTCGACGCGCGGCACCGCCTGCCCGATGGCAAATTTTTCGATTGCCAATTGCCCCGTGGTCAATCCTTCATCGGAGCGTTCGGCAGGCTGATACAAATCCATGCTGGTGCGATTCCGCGCGAGTTTAGGCAGATTCTGCAGGTCTGTGACATAGTGGACTTGGTCCAGCGCGACAAGCTGTGCCCCGGACATGGCACGCCAGCGCAAAAAGCGCAGTATTGGCCGTCCCGCCCGTGGCTGATACATTTGTTGCGATTTGAGCTTGAACGTGGCCCGCGGCCGTTGAGCGCGATCGCTCCGGCGCGGCGGAAAGGTATTGAATGGGCCAGGAGGCTCAGCCCTCTGGCGGGCTTGCCGATCGCCCGGCGTCCCGGCGACGTTGGCCCCGGCGGACACCCTATGGTGTGCGCCGCGACGGCCTTTCACGCGAGGACGATCGGGCCTCGGGCGACGCATTGGTTGATGGAACCTACGCGGCGCTCGACCTCGGCACTAACAATTGCCGGCTTTTGATCGCGCGCCCGACCACCGATGGCTTTCGCGTGGTCGATGCGTTCTCCCGCATCATCCGCCTTGGGGAGGGGGTCGCATCTTCGCGCCGGATCAGCGAGGCTGCGATCAAACGCGCCGTCGAGGCGCTCCTGGTCTGCCGCGACAAAATGCGAGCCCGTGGCGTCCATCGTGCAAGACTCATCGCCACCGAGGCCTGCCGCGCCGCCGAGAATGGCGATGAGTTTCGTGCCCGCGTCGCCGACGAAGCCGGCCTCGAGCTCGAGATCGTGGACTCGGCGACCGAGGCAAGATTGGCCGCGGCCGGTTGCACCGAGCTCTTCGATCCGGCCGCATCTGGCGTCATTCTTTTTGATATCGGCGGCGGGTCTTCGGAAGTGGTGCGGCTTAATCGGCCCAACGGTGTCCGGCGCGGACCGCCGCGGCCCGACATCGTCGGCTGGGCATCGCTGCCGGTCGGCGTGGTCACGCTCGCCGAGCGCTACGGCGGAACCGTGGTGCCGCGCGAGATCTACCACGCGATGGTCGATGAAGTCGCCATCTTGATGCAGAAGTTCGCCGACGAGCACCGCGGCGATCTCGACGACGGCTTTCACATGCTCGGCACGTCGGGCACGGTCACGACGATTGCCGGCGTGTTTCTCCGCCTGCGCCGCTACGATCGCCGGCGGGTCGATGGCTGCTGGCTTTCCGACGATCAGGTCTCGCGCGTGGTCGGCGAGCTGATGGCGATGAGCTTCGACGAGCGCGCAGCAAACCCCTGTATTGGCGCCGAGCGCGCCGACCTCGTTCTCGCCGGCTGCGCCATCCTCGACGCCATCCGCCGGTTCTTTCCCTGCGAGCGGCTTCGGGTCGCCGATCGCGGTTTGCGCGAGGGCATGCTGGTCGAGATGATGCGCGCCGACGGCGTATGGGGCGATGGCTGATGCATCATGGCGCACCTCAAACCAGATAAACGCCGCACGCCGTCTTCGCGTGCCTGGCTCGAACGTCAGATCAACGATCCTTATGTGGCGCGGGCGAAGCGCGAAGGCTATCGCTCGCGCGCGGCGTTCAAGCTCGCCGAGATCGACGACAAATTTCATTTCCTGAAAAATGGCGCGCGGGTCGTCGATCTCGGCGCGGCCCCCGGCGGCTGGAGCGAGATTGCCGTGCGCCGGATCGGCGCAAGCGGCAAGGTGGTCGCGCTCGATATTCTCGAGGTGAAACCGATCCCGGGGGTCGAATTCATCAAGCTCGACTTTCTCGATGCCGCAGCGCCCGAGCGGCTCAAGGACGTTCTCGGCGGCAAAGCCGATGTCGTGCTTTCCGACATGGCGGCCAATGCCACCGGCCACCGGCAGACCGACCATTTGCGCATCATGGCGCTTGCGGAAGCGGCCGCGCACTTCGCGCGCGAAGTGCTCGCACCCGGCGGCAGCTTCCTTTGCAAGGTGCTGCAAGGCGGCACCGAGGCAGCTCTTCTCGCCGAGCTCAAGCGCAATTTTTCCAGCGTCAAGCACATCAAGCCGCCGGCGAGTCGCGCCGATTCTGCCGAGCTTTATCTCCTCGCCCGCGGCTTTCGCGGGAGAGCCGGGGCTGGAGAGGACGCGGCCTAGGCGACATCCCTGAACGTGGGCCGGAGGTCTTTGTCAGATTGGCAAAGGTCGCCGCACGCGTCACCGTAGTCACCGAAACATTGACTTTGGTCTCGATTTCCAGCGCGCGGAAGGTCTTAGGATTCTTCGGAAGTTAGGCATTCTGGAATAGGTTAATTCACGTACCGTTCGGCGAGAGGTGTCATGGGCATTGATGAGCAAATTTCCGCGTTGGGCTCGCTGCTGGACGGCTGGTTTGATGAAATGATAGCCAAGATCGATTCAGGCAATAAGACGGCACAGGCTAAGGCGTGGCTAGCGGGAATTGAAATAACGAAACAATTCGATGATCTGAAGAAACAGGGATCGGCGGCACTTTCGGCTCTGCTCAATCCCACCAATGTCGCCTCCGAGAGTGAACGTGTTTCAGCCCTGCTACGCGCTTTCGAATTTGCCGCCAAGCTGGAAGCCATCCTCAGTGACGAGATGGCAGATGTGGACGGCGTGACTCAAATCGATCATCTCATGGACGACATCATCGTAGCATTAGCACCAATCGGCTACGGCCGCACTTTCCTTGTGCCGCTCCTTGAGCACGACGACGCACGCGTCCGTGCTTTCGCGGGACGGTATCTCATCGACTTGATTCCCGATCGCGTGATTCCGGTTATGGAGAAAATCGAAGAAGAAAAGAGAGGTTCTTGTGCTGACTTTTGCGCTTATTGGGCGGTCCGTACTTGGCAGATCGAGCGGCGAGCGCGGTTCAAACGCGCTAGAGATCCGAGTGGCGCGGAGTTGATCCGGCGCAGCAATGAGATCGTGTTGGCGGGCGCCGTCGGCGCCGCTGCCGACAAATTGATCAACCGCTGATTAGAAAATAACCTTTCACAGGCCTATAATTGCAGCATATTGGCACCGCCCCCGGTCTTCCCAGGTGGAGGCCCTCATGCCGGCCGCGCTCGAAGCCGCACGCGTATCGCTCGCGTCGCTTCCGGTCATTGATGTTTTGGACCTGACAAGCAGCAATCTCGATGCGCGGCGCGCGGTGGGGTCGCGTTTGCGTGCCGCCTGCCTCGACAAGGGTTTTTTCTACATCAAAAATCATGGCGTCGAGGAGTCGCTGGTCGAGAGCGTCTTTAGCGAAGCCGCCGCGTTCTTTGCTTTGCCGGCCGAGCAAAAAGCGCTGGTCGACAAAGCGCGCTCGAATGCCAATCGCGGTTACGAGGCGCTGCAAGGGCAGACGCTCGAGCCGGGCGCGCCGCCCGACCTGAAGGAAGGTTATTATATCGGCCCGGAACATACGCCGGACGATCCGCGCGTCATCGCGGGGTTGTTCAATCACGGCGCCAATCAATGGCCGGCGCAACTGCTGAACTTCCGTCCGGTGATGCAGGCTTATGTGGATGTGATGCTCGCGTTGGGCGAACGGATGATGGGCGGCATTGCGCTGTCGCTTGATCTGCCGGAGGATTATTTTGAAGGCTTTTGCCGTGACGCCATGGGAACGCTCCGGTTGCTGCATTATCCGCCGCAGTCCGCGCAAGCGCGGCCCGGGCAGAAAGGCGCGGGCGCGCACACCGATTTCGGCGGCTTGACCTTGCTGCGGCAGGACGATGTCGGCGGTCTGCAGGTCTGGGATCAGTCCGCCGAAGGATGGATCCATGCCGATCCGCTGCCGGGCAGCTACGTCGTCAATCTTGGCGACATGATCGCGCGCTGGACCAACGACCGCTATCGCTCGACCGTGCATCGCGTGGTCAATACATCCGGCCGCGAGCGCTATTCAGTGCCGTTCTTCTACACCGGCAATTACACGCATACGGTTGCCTGCATACCGACTTGCCTCGCGCCGGGAGAGACGCCGAAATACCCGCCGATCACGGTTGGAGACCATCTGCGCGAGATGTATCGGCGCACCTATCAAGGCTGACGCCACGGCGCCATGGCGTAAGTCTTGCTTCGCGGAAGGGCGGAAAAGCGGAGATTTGCGTGATGACGAAACTGCGGCGTGTTATCGCCTCTTTTGCCTTGCTGACCCTCTCCGTCGGTGCCGGCGCGCCAGCGTTCGCCGCTGAAAAAGTGATCTTCCTGATCGATTGGCTGCCGGCCGGCGACAAAGCCGTGCCTTATCTCGGAGTCCAAAAGGGCGTATTCGCCGAGGAAGGGCTCGACGTCGTCATTCAATCGGGCCGCGGTTCCTCCGATGTCGTGACCAAGCTCGCCACAGGCGCTGCCGACATGGGAACCGGCGGTCTTGCCGCGCTGCTGCAAGCGCGCGCGCAAAGTCCCGTGCCGGTGAAGGCGATATTGTCGATCTACACATTGCAGCCCGACGCGATTTTCACGACCGAAGATTCCGGAATTGCGAGTCTCAAAGATGTCGCCGGCAAGAACATCGCCACCGCGACCTTCTCGTCGTCGAATGTTGTGTGGCCGCTGGTGCTCAAAGCGAATGGCATCGATCCCGCGAAAGTGGATGTGCTCAAGGCCGATCCCGGCGCGCTCGCGCCGATGCTGGCCGCGGGAAAGGTCGCCGGCACGATCAACTGGGTGACGTCGCGCCCGCTTTCGTGAAGACCCTGGGCGAGACCGGCAAGAAGCTCAAAGTCATTCAATGGTCCGACTATGGCTTCGATGGTTACGGGCTTTCACTGTTCGCGTCGGAAAAGATATTGAGCGGGCGTCCCGAGACGGCGAAGAAGTTTGTGCGTGCCTACGTGAAGGCAACCGCCATGGCGATCGCCGATCCGAGCGCCGCCGCTGCAGCCGTCAAGGCCATGGTGCCGGAGATCGATGTCGATGTCGCGCGAGCGCAATTCGCTGCGTCGGTGCCGCTGATGGTCAATGACGTCAGCAAGAAGGATGGCGACGGCGCTTTCGAGAAGGCGCTTCTCGCCAAGACGTGGAAATGGACCGCCGAGGCGCAGAACATCCCGCTCGACAAGCTCGACCCCGAGACCGCGGTGGACCGTTCGTTCCTAGCCAAATAGAACACGCTAGGCGACCGGGAGTGCGGCGATGAGCGAACACGCAGGCGTCATTCGTTTTGCCGATGTGGAGCAAACTTTCGGGCGTGCCGACGGCAGCGCGGTGACGGCGCTCGATGGCATAACCTTCGGCATCGGGCGCAACGAATTCCTTGCCGTGCTGGGACCATCCGGCTGCGGCAAGTCGACTCTGCTGCGCCTGATCGCCGGACTGATCTTTCCGACACGCGGCACGGTCAGCATCTACGATCTCGCCGTCACCGAGCCGCGCGACGAGATAGGAATTGTGTTTCAGTCCCCGACGTTGCTGCCCTGGTTCGACGTGCTCGGCAACGTGACGTTTCCGCTCCGCCATAAATACGGACGCGTCAGCGTTGACGATAACGCCCGTGCGCTCGACCTGCTCAGGCTCGTCGGCCTTACGGATTTTGCGCGCAAGCGCATCGACGAACTATCGGGCGGCATGCAGCAGCGTGTCGCGATTGCGCGCGCGTTGTTGCTCGATCCGGACATTTTGCTGATGGACGAGCCGTTCTCGGCGCTCGATGCGCTCACGCGCGACGAGATGAGCTTCGAGCTTTTGCGCATCTGGTCCGAGCGGCCAAAGACCGTGCTTTTTATCACGCATTCCATCCCCGAGGCGGTGCTGCTGGCCGACCGCATTATCGTGATGACGCCGCGGCCGGGCAGGGTGCGCGAAGTGATCAACGTCGACCTGCCGCGGCCGCGCTCGATGACGACCTTGTCGGACCCGGCCTTCCATAAGCTCGCAAACCATATCCGCGGGCAGCTCTTCAGCCGTGCCGTCGCGTAAGGCGCTCATCGTCGCATTACGCGTTTGGGGCGATCGGCTGGCGCCGGCCGGAGCTTTCGTCGGGCTCATCGTGATCTGGGAAGGCGCCTGCCGGCTGTTCGCGATACAGTCGTTTCTCCTGCCGTCGCCGAGCGCGATCGTGCAAGCTGGCCTTGAAGTTTCGGCAACGCAATGGCTCGGCCACATCAGCGCGACGTTGCGTGTGGCTTTGATGGGCTATGCAGCCGCCATTGCCATATCAATTCCGCTCGCGGTGGCGCTGGTCAATTCGCGCTTTTTGTCGCGAACACTTTACCCCATCCTGGTCATCGTCCAATCGACCCCGATCGTTGCGGTCGCGCCGATCATTGTCGTGACGCTCGGCGCATCTGATCTGCCGCGCGTCGTGATTACGTTTT
Organism: uncultured Alphaproteobacteria bacterium; assembly: GCA_963720115.1. GTDB lineage: Bacteria > Pseudomonadota > Alphaproteobacteria > Rhizobiales > Xanthobacteraceae > BOG-931. Next base: position 3,701 of record CAVREN010000022.1, on the reverse strand, counting down.
TCATCGCGTTCTTTCCCATCGTCGTCTCGACAGTCACGGGGCTGATGGCGACGCCCGAAGAGCTGATCGAGCTGTCGCGTTCGCTGCGCGCCGGACGTACGCGCGAGATTCTGCATATCCGCCTGCCGTTCGCCGTTCCCTACATTTTCAGCGCGCTGAAGATTTCCATCACGTTATCGATCATCGGCGCGGTCGTGGCCGAGTTCGTGGCAGCCGAGCGCGGCCTCGGCTTTTTCATCATGTTCTCGACGTCGTTCTTCAAGATACCGCAGGCCTTCGCGGGCTTGGCGATCCTGGTCGCTTTGAGTTCGCGCTGTTTCGGCTCTGCACGCTGGTGCAGCGCTGGTTCGTTCCTTGGTCGCTGCCGAAATCGGAGCGGTGAAAAGCAGCTAGTTCTTCTCAGGCTCGGCGGCGTCGGTCGCACTGCGGCCGGCAAGCTCCGCGCCCGCATCGCTTGGCAGCCGGAGGAAGACGAGGCTTGCGGCCGCGGTCGAGGCGGCCACGACCAGAAAGGCCGGCGGAAAATCCGCCGCGCTCATCGCCGTGCCGTGCCTCAGCAACAGCGTGATTTCAACGACCAAAGCGCCGACTGCGACGCCGGTGGAGAGCGCAAGCTGCTGCGCCACCGACGTTATCGCAGTCGCGCGGCTCATCAGATGGGGCTCGATTTCGGCGTAAGCGATGGTGTTGACGGCAGTAAATTGCAGTGAGCGGAAGAAACCGCCGGCGAGCAGGATGGCGATCATAGCCACGAATGGCATACCGGGCTGGAACGTCGCACATGCCGCAAGAAAGGCCGCGCTGATGAGACTGTTATAGACCAGCACCGGGCGATAGCCGAAGCGCTTAAGGACGGTGGCGACGGCGGCCTTCATGAAGATTGCGCCGACCGCGGCGGTGAAAGTGATCAGGCCCGATTGAAACGGTGTCAGCATGAAGCCGATCTGGAGGAGAAGCGGCAGCAAGAAGGGCAGTGCTCCGATACCGAGCCGGAACACGAAGCCGCCGAGAATGCTCGCCCGAAACGTCTCGAGTTTGAACAAGCCGAGATCGAGAATGGGCGACGGCGTGCGCCGGGCGTGGAACACGTAGGCGACCGCGGACACGGCGCCGACGCCGATGAGCATTGCGATCCAGCGAGCCGGCAGCAGCGCAAGTCCCAGAACGGAAAAGCCGAAGGCCAATCCGCCGATGCCAAGACCCGACAGCACGAAGCCCATGAAATCGAACCGAGCCGGGCGCTCCGCCTGTATATCCGGCACGAAAAAGGTCGCCATGGCCAAGCCCACCACGCCGATCGGCACGTTGATGATGAAAATCCAGTGCCACGAGAAATACGTAGTGATGAAGCCGCCAAGCGGCGGGCCGCAGATCGGCCCGATCAGCGCGGGGATCGTCACCAGCGCCATTGCCTGGACGAGCACGCGCTTGTCGATGCTGCGCACCAAGATAAGGCGGCCGACCGGGGTCATCATCGCGCCGCCCGCGCCTTGCATGATGCGCGCCAATACGAATTGGGGAAGCGAGCTCGATAACGCGCAGCCGATCGAGCCGAGCACGAAGATGACGATGGCGCTGCGGAACACATTGCGTGCGCCGAAACGGTCGGCGATCCAACCGCTGGCCGGAATGAAAATCGCGAGCGCGAGCAGATAAGACGTAACGGCGAGCTTCAACGCCAGCGGATTGGTGCCGAGCGCTTGCGCGATGGCGGGCAGTGAGGTCGCGATCACGGTCGAGTCCATGTTCTCCATGAACAGCGCGACCGCAACGATCAGCGGAACGACCCGATCATAGTCCGGCGCGGCGCTTGCGGGCATTCGCCTATCGGCTCGCCGGGCCGGCCTTCAGCCGCTGCAAACCTTCGGCGGGCTGCTGGAACGACGGATCGATCTTCAGCGCCTCGCGGAAGTCGGCAATCGCGCCGGTTTGATCGGCAAGCCGCTCGCGGATCAGCCCGCGGGTCGAAAAGGCGCTCGCCGAATGGGCGTTGAGCGCAATCGCGCGGTCGGCGTCGGCGAGCGCCTGCACGTTTTCGCCGCCGAGATAATGCGCCCAGGCGCGATTGTAGTAGGCGAGCCCCGCGTTCGGCGAAATCTCGATCGCGTGGGTATAGTCGGCCATCGCGTCGGTGAGCTCAAGGCGTTCGCGCTTGGCGTTGCCGCGATTGATGTAGGCGTCGGCCAGCCGTGGATCGAGCTTGATAGCCTGATCGAGATCGGCGATGGCTCGCTCAGGCTCGCCCTTAGCGATCCAGGCGCTGCCTCGGTTGTTGAATGCGGCGGCTGTGGGGTTGAGCTTGATCACTTGTTCATAGTCGGCGATGGCGCGGTCGATATCGCCTTTGCGCCGCCACGCGATGCCCCGGTTGTACACCGCCGCGGCAAAACTCGGATCGATCTTCAGCGCTTCGTTGTAGTCGGCGATGGCGCGGTCAGGCTCGCCCTTGTCGTCAAAGGCATTGCCGCGATTGTTGAAAGCAACCGCGAATTTTGGACTGAGCCTGATCGCCTGATCGTAATCGGGGATGGCGCGCGCAAAATCGCGCTTTTGATAGTAGGCGTAGCCGCGCTCGTTGTAGGCGCTGGCCTGCTGTGGACTAAGGCGGATCGCATCGCTTAAATCGGCGATCGCGCGTTCGAGATCGCCGTCACGCCGGTAGGCTAGGCCGCGGTTGTAGTAGAAGCGGGCGTTGTTCGGATCGATTCGGATCGCCTCGTTGTAGTCGGCGATGGCGGCGTTGCGGTCGCCTTTGTCGTCGTGTGCATTGCCGCGATTGCTGTAAGCCTCGGCGTTGTTAGGGTCGAAACGGATCGCCGCATCGAAGTCGCTGATGGCGTGATCGAAATCCCGCTTCTGATAATGGACCAGCCCGCGATTGTCGTACGCCAACGCAAATTGCGGCGACAACTGGATGGCGCGATCGAAATCCGCCAATGCGCGCGTCAGGTCGTTTTTGCCGCGCCACGCATCGCCGCGATTATTGTAAGCCGGCGCGAAGTTGGGATCGACGCGCAGCGCCAAGTTATAATCCGCGATGGCGCGGTCGAGGTCGCCCTTCTCGAACCAGACAATGCCGCGATTGTTGAGTGCGGAGGCGTTCTTTGGATCGAGCCTGATCGCCTGATCGTAGTCGGCAATGGCGTGTTCGAAATCGCTCTTGCGGCGGAAGCTGAGCCCGCGGTTGAAATAGGCGGCGGCATAATTCGGCGACAAGCGGATGGCCTCGTTGTAGTCGGCGATCGCGCGGTCGAAGTCGCCCTTTTCGTCGAAAGCGTTGCCGCGTGTCATCAAGGCGCCTGCGTCGTTGGGCTCGAGTCCAATCGCGGCGTCGAGATCAGCAATCGCTCCATCCAGATCGTGTTGCATCAGCCGCGCGCTGCCGCGGTCGGAGTAGGCGCGCGCATAGTCCGGATTGAGCTTGATGGCCTCCGCAAAATCGTTGATGGCGCCCGTAATGTCGCCCTTGGCACGCAGCGCCACGCCGCGGTCGTGATGCAGGATGGCAAGGTTGGGCGGCTGATAGCGGCCGGAATCCAGAAGCGCCGTGCAGGAGGTGATTCGTTCGTCATTGCTGGCACGCCACTGTCCGGTGCAGCGCCGCTCGTCGGCGCTGTCTTGGGCCAGCGCTGTCAGGCTTCGGGCAGGGCCGAGGACCACCAGCGCAACAAGGCCGAATGCGGCTCGCCGCATGGCGATAT
>CAVREN010000021.1:0-44054 GCA_963720115.1 uncultured Alphaproteobacteria bacterium | reverse complement strand
GGTTGGGTGATGTACGCCGGCCTCGGACAGTGTCAGTGATGGCAACGCTGTGGACACCTAAAAATGTTCAGCAAACAATCAAGAAACTTGTCGTATTTTATTTAGCTTTACGAGAACTCATGGCGAAATTAACGAACTCCCCAATTATCGGTACGTTAGATCACCGCATTGTGGAAATTTATACTTTGCCCTGCGCTCCTGGAGGATACGCGGTGTCAGAGCAAGTCAGGACTGCGGGACCGGATGGGGCAGAGCAACCCTCTCCGGACCGGAAAAAACGCAAGGGCCTTGTCGTGGGAATGGTTGGCGGCTTCCTCACTGCTAGTGCAGTGGTGCTTGTGTTGAATGGTGGTCCCCCATTCATTGAGAGAGACGCGACCCTGTCGATAGTTGCTCCGGCAGAGATCACTGACGCGTCGCGGACCCTCGACCCTGCAACCTCCGAACAGTTGGCAAGCCGCGCGAAGGAATGCTCCGTACCACTTGCTCAGGTGGCAATCTGGAAGACCCCCGGTGCCTCAGGTGGAGCTATTAGGATCCGCTCTGGCAGCTATATCTCGCCTGTCTTTACATTGACCGATGCGCCACAGCGTGTGGCAATTCCGTTTCCAGCACCCTACGCGAGCGGGCAAGGAGTGATCTCGGTTGAAGGTGCGGCGGACGGGGCCGTGATCTCGGTCTCACCAGCTTGGCACATCAATTCACCAGTTGGATCCGCCAGCCTCCATGTGATCTGGACCCCGAAGGATCCCTGTTAGCTTTTTCAGAGCGTGGTCCATGAAACGGTTTTTCGCAGAACGTCCAATGGTAGCTTTTTTCATTGTAGCCGTTGCGGCCACAGTCGTCAGTGCGTGGATAATCAATCCAAAAGAGGGGCCCTTTGCGTGGCTGATTCACGCCGGTGGGTCAGTCGATCAGCTCATCCTAAAGGTGTTGGCGGCTGCGGCCATTTTATGCGTAGGGGCTTCTGTGACTTATATCGCTTGGCGTCTCGTCCAGGCGGCGCAGGCCGCCTATGCCGGTGGTACGAGCATCCCGAATCTGAGGATGTTAAGAGTTGCCGACCATCAACCCGAGCGGTCTCCTCAATCGGCTATAGATGAGCTCGACGCGATGATTGGCCTCGCGCCCGTGAAGGATGAGGTGAACAAGCTAATCGCGCGGCTTCAGGTCGAGCAGAAGCGTCGCGAGCAAGGGTTGCCGGTAACGCCGATGAGCCTGCACATGGTGTTTACGGGACCGCCCGGCGTAGGCAAGACGCAAATAGCCCGCGCGCTTGGGGAAATCTATCGACTGCTCAAAGTTCTGCGGAAGGGCCAGCTGGTCGAGGTCGACCGCGCCGACCTAGTGGCGGGTTACGTCGGTCAGACTGCCATGAAAACGCTTGACCAATGCAAATCGGCGCTGGACGGCATTTTATTCATCGATGAGGCATACTCGCTTTCTGCGCAAGGCGTCGGCCACGATTTCGGGCGCGAAGCCATCGATACATTGATCAAGTTCATGGAAGACAATCGAGACCGCATCGTCGTGATCGTTGCGGGGTACCCCAAGGAAATGAGGCGCTTCATAAGCTCAAATCCCGGCATGGCAAGCAGGTTCACGAAGACAATTGAGTTTCCTTCCTACAGCGCGCAAGAACTGTCAGAAATTTTTCGTGCAATGGCGACCGCTCAGCATTTCAAACTACCTTCAGGAGTCGAGGCCAAGTTATTGCCATGGATCAACGCAAATGCGAGACGCGATGATTGGGGTAACGCTCGGGAGATGCGTACGTTGCTTGAAAAAGTACGGGAGGTCCAAGCGCTCCGTATCATGAAAGAGCCTACCGACGACCTGACAAGAATCGATCTTGTTGATCTAGCCCAAGCAACGGCTGAAGTTGCATGAGTATCCTCTCTTCCCATGCTGCCTCATGGCACAGCGATAAGTGGTATCGGCGGGCTTGGTATATCTGGCCGCAAGTAGCGTCTTTGCTGGTTGTTGGGTGGGTGTTCGCTGGCGTGCCGAATCCCCCCTGGGCGCACCCAGAGCCGCCGCCCCCGAAACCGACGCCGACAGCTCCGCGACCAGATACAGATGAAACAATCTGCTGGCTAGGCTCAGGCTTCTCGCGCGACGCAATTTGAACGCTTGTGGCCGCCTTATCGATAAGGCGGATTGGCCCTATTTTAAGCGTGCCCAATTTTATTTTAGGGACGGTGACTACGATCGCGCGATTGAAGACTTTTCAGCTTATATTCACAAATACCCAAATAGCGACAAGGGTTTTAACGAGCGAGGGTTGAGCTACGCAAAAAAAGGCGAGTACGATCGCGCGATTCCTGATTATACTGAAGCAATTCGGCTAAATCGAGAACCCGTTGGGCCGTACATTAACCGCGGCTCCGCCTTCGAGAAAAAAGGCGAACTGGACAAGGCGCTGGCCGATTTTCGAGAAGCCCTCAGCCACGGCAGCACCACAGCTCCTGAAGACATCAAGCGCGTAGAGCGGGCAATCGATTTGTTACGCTCTCAGCAAACGAGTCCTCAACCTGATAGTGACGAGGCAATCTGTCGGCAATCCAATTCGGCCAACGCCTTGAATGCCTGTAGCCGTCTTATCGATGCCGGTGGGGGTGGGGGTGGGAGCGGTACTGGGGCCCGCGCGATAAGATCTTATTTTTGGCGTGCCCAAATCCATTTGAGGAATGAGGACTATGACCGCGCAATAGAGGACCTGTCTAAGTGCGTTCAGCTAAATCCAAAACATGTTTGGGCGCTTAATGACCGGGGCTCTGCCTATGAAAAAAAAGGCGAGCTAAACAAGGCGCTGGCTGATTTCCGTGAAGCCCGGAACAACGGCAGCACAACAGCATCGGAGGACATAAACCGCGTAGAGCGGGCAATCGAGTCGTTACGCTCTAAGTATGTTGTTAGTGGTTTGGACGGACTCAGCCTCGGAGGTCGAGTGTCGCCCCAATCCAAGGAGTATCGGGAATATCAGTGCACGCCTAGTGCGCAGTTTGAAAGCGTTACGTGGTGCAATAAGCAACGAGACGAAAAAGTGGAGCCACGGGGCTTGTATCGCTCCTCATACACGATCGCTCACTCACGCGACGGGTCCATCTATTATTTGAATCAATTCCTTGAGCCTGCATTTTTCAATGCAGGCGAAGTCGACAATGTTATCGAACGGTTGTCCGGTAAATTTGGCGAGCAGGCTAGACGCGTCAGGCCTCACGTACGACTAGGACCAAATACCGATGGCATCATCGCCACTTGGGGCAAAGTTGCACTGGAACCACTGGATGCAACTGGAACAAGCGAATTGGCAGCTGGGAGAAGTCCTCGTAAGGGAATCTTGGTCGATTTTCTTGGAAATTTGTCAGAGTCTAGCTCGGCAAGGCTTGGACGTTTATCGAGTCTCCGGTGGTCCTGGTTTCGTCTGGGCGGGTAGCTTTAATTCCAATGGTCAGGGAACCCTGCGTTTCTTTGCGATTGATCCATCGGCTTTGTTGCCACTGGTGAGCAAAGAAAGAACTGAGGTAGTGCCCCCGACCAGTACGCTAATCCACAAAATGACTGCGACGGACTTGCAGCAAATCCTTCCGATCGCGGAAAACCGCCCTCTGTTCCCGGCGTACCATATGACAGCTTGATGAACCAAGCTGAGCAGGCCATCGAGGTCTGCACCCTAGCGGCTCAGCAAAACCCAGCTGAGCTCCGCTACGAGTATCAATTGGCGAGAGCCATGGAAGCAGAGGTTCCGGAGAAGGCCGTCGAGATTCATAAGAAGCTTGCAGGTAAAGGGTACCCTGCAGCTTACGACAACCTTGGGTCGTTGATGGTGAAATTGTACAAGAATAATGGTGCAGCGATTACGTATTTCAAAACTGGATCTCAGCTTCAAGATCCAAACTCGATGGTCAGTCTCGCGGAATTTGATAGATAGCGGTTACGTCCAAACCGATCGCCCCTACGAGCTCAAATACCAGCTACTGAGGACTGCGGCGGACCTTGGGCATCAAGGCGCGCAGCTGCAAATTCGAGAGGAAGAGGAAAGGCTATCTCCGGCGCAGCGACAGGCGGCGCCTCGAATCATGATGGATTTTCTCGGGGTCCGCTGAAACCCTCAGGATCAGTGTGCTGTGGTATTCAGGAGTCTGGTCTAAGTTCTGCTGAGATAGATGGCCACATGGATTTGGCCACCTCGTCGTGATGTCCGGTGCATTTCGATTCGTTCGTTGGTGCTACGCTTATGGGGCTGAGCAACGCGTCGGCATCTAACCGGGCTATTATCCTTGCCGCGCTCGCGATTGTTTCGGCGATCCTCAGCAATTTCGCTTGGTTTCCGTTGGTCTTCTTGAACCCGCTCCTGCCGGGAATATTTTCGGAACGGTCCTTAGCCTTGCTATCTGGTTGTGGGTATCACGACATCCTTTCAAACTAGGCTATATACTGCTCGCGACAGCCGTTGCGTGGGTCGGTGCCAAAATTACGGCAGAACATGTTTTTGGATCAATTCAGCAGATGCTGGTGGAGATTGCGCCCGGTGGCACGACCTTTCCCACCATAAACTTTATGTTGGCAGTTTCCGGAGTTCTTGGGGGCCTCGTAGGTAGTACAACATTGACATTCGGCCTTTCGCTTGTATGCAAAGAATTCGATGCATTTGAAAATTGGGCGCGGGTAGTCATGCCAGGCACTGTTCTAGGTGTTCTGCTAGAGCTCTTAGCAAAGGATGACAAGCTTCCAGTGCATATTGGAAGCACATTTCCTCTGTTCCTCGCATGGCAGGTGACCGTCGCGGCTGTCATCGGGTATTGCATCATTCCGCGGACTGGCGATCGCAAACCCGAATCTCAGTAGGCCCAGAGCGGCGCGCGGTCCGGTTTTGGAGCCTTTCGGAAATGCACGGCTGGCGTGTTTGGCGATTTCCGGCGCGATTGACCCATATGTATGTGCGTTGCAAGAGAACTTCGTCGAGTTGGCGGTGAGCGCGGCACACATAGGCTCGGCCGCGAAAGGCGGGCGGTCGCTCAAGGACGCGCAACGAGCAACCGCTTCACGTTTGCGCCGCCTGCCATTAGGGTATTTGACGGCTCGAAGTGCTCACGCTGTTCTCGCCTCTGGACGAGTCCGCGCGCAACAACAAAGGCATCCTTCACGCTTTCAGCTTGCCGGAGTGCGACGTTGAAAAAAGCATCACCGAAATAGGTCCACTTGGCCTTGTCCCGGCAGCCGAACGACGGATGGTCGGCATCGGCCGCGGTGATTACCAGCATATCGGGGTTCGCGAGACGAGGCATAAAGACTCCGGAATAGCAGGCCGAGATAACCACCACCTTGTGTCGCACGCCCGTCCGCGCCAGCATGTCGGCGAGATTAGATGGCGTGAGCGTTTGCATGAGCCGCCCCGCTTTGACTGCAAGGCCGGCGCGGGATCCGTGCGAGGTGAGAATCAAAAAGAGAACGTCGTTCTCGGCGTCCATCCCCTTGGCTGCCAATTGCAATGACATGGCCAGGGCTTCGATCGTTGCACCTCCGCCTTTCTTCGAATTGTATTGCACGTTGATCGGGCCGCTCCCGAAACGACCCGCTACGACCTGTGCTGCGCCGGTCGCCTCGCTTCTAAACACGCCTTGATCGCCGAAAGGGCCAAAGGACACCACGCTCACCTTGCGAGCATCCTCAGCGGCGTGCACCGGCGAAACCCACGGCGCGACGGTCAAAACAAAAGCGATGAGCGGCGCGCCGAGCCAGCTATTCCAAGACGTCATGGCGAACCTTGTTTCATGATCGCCACCGTAGCATAGTAGCGCAAACCGAAATTGCAGAATTACGGGGAATCTACATTCCTCGGGGCGGCACTTCTCATGATTCCCCAAGCAGACCTTCTTCTGTCTTTTTGGCGCGCAGCGAAATTCAAATCCGTTTTCCTTTGATTGGTCGACCAGCGATCCAGCGCCGCCGGCGGCCTTTCTTGGTGGTGGATGACGCGACCGGCGACGATCATGCACGGTGAAACCCGGCTGGGGGCAGGCGTCGATCCGGCGATTGTAGGGCGTTCTATTTGGTACGGCGGCCGAACGATTCCGCGTAGGCCTCGGTGGGCGTGTTGATGATTGAGTCACATGGTGCGCCTCAACGCAGGACCCAAAAGATGCCATTGAGCACGCGCCGATCATTTACACGCCGAACGCCGCGCGATTTGTTCGGCAGCAACGGGTTGATGGTGGCCCATTCGGAATCACTGAGTTCGTAGCGCACGATCCAAGGCTCCAGTTTAGGAGCTTGAAATCACGTCTCGGGCAGCGCCATCAACCCAACGGTCGATGTGTCACAAATACTCTGAATTTACTTCCGCTTTCAGTGCACAGCGGACATGGCCGGACTTGCTGCTGGCACGACCCGGTCGCGAATGACCCTGGCTGTGTAAAAACTCTACGCGGTATAACCGCACCCGGAATTTTGGGGCCTATGGTCATGCGGAGAGCGAAAAAACGCAAAAATTTGTCTTCCGCTCGGCATTACGACCAAATCAGATTTCGTTTTCGCACAGCCAAGACCCAACTCGGACATCTGAGGCCAATGTTGCTGCCGAAGGGCAATAGGGCAGCTCTTAGCAACACACGAAGGAGACGTAACAGGAATGTCACCTCGGAGTGCGATTTCTCGCGCTTATTGCAGCGCAGAGATTAGCGCACCATTGGCTTGTGCAATAGCACTGCGCGCCGCCGGCGCATCCGCGATGGCGTTGAGCATCACGAAATCGTGGATCGTACCGACGTAGCGGGTGCAGGTGACGCGCACGCCGGCTTCCCAGAGCTTGCGCGCGTAGGCCTCCCCCTCGTCTCGGAGTACATCGTTCTCGGCGGTGATGACGAGAGCATTAGGCAAGCCCTCGAGTTGATTAGGCGTTGCGGTAAGCGGCGCAGCGATGATTGCTCTCCGAGCGGCCTTGTCCAGCAGATAAGCATTCCAGAACCACTCCATCGCCGCTTTGGTGTTCCAAGGACCGTCCTGAAACTGCGTGTAAGAGCCGGTTTCGAAATTCGCGTCGGTCACAGGATAGAATAACAGCTGGAAAGAGATCTTAGGGCCGCGCCGCTCTTTGGATAGCAGCGTCACCGCTGCGGCGATATTACCGCCGGCGCTGTCGCCAACCACGGCCAAGCGCGAGCTATCTACGTTAAGATTTGATCCGTTTTCAGCAACATATTTGGTCGCCGCATAGGCCTCTTCGAGCGCAATCGGAAACTGGGCTTCCGGCGCGCGGTCGTAATCCACGAATACAACAGCTGCGTGGGCACCGACGGCGATCTCGCGGACAAGGCGATCATGAGTATTGACGTCACCGAGGACCCAGCCACCGCCGTGGAAATGCATTATGACCGGCACCAGGCGTTCGCTGTCTTTCGGGCGAACGATGCGCACACGGACAGCACCTCTGGGGCCGACCGGAAACGTCGCGTCCTCGATATGTGCATCGGGCTTCGCGGTAGGGACTGATTGCTGCCTAGCCAGTAGGGCGCGAGCATCCGCGGGCGACAACGTGTAGACCGGCGGACCGCCTGCGGCCATCAAATCATCGATGAACCGTTGAGTAATGGGCTCGAGGGGGGCACAGGCCATCGCGATCTCCGGTCCTCGGGATATTTGGCTTGTCATTTAAGCGGCCGTGATCTTATCCCGAGTCGAATTGAGCCGGTAGGAGCACACCAAAGCGCCATCTTGCTCTCAAGTCACCGACGGGTCACCCGTGTTCTGGAGCGGTCGGTTCTCGAGTTCCATCCTTCATTTGCCTCGTCATGGCAGTTAGTTCGAAACCAACTGCATGTATGTACGTTCAGGCAATCGGGTGCCCCGCAGTTGCGAGCAAATGACATGGGGCACTGCGCGTCAAAAAAAATATGCAAATTTTACGAGGAGAGACTGGTGTGCGCAGCCTTCGGGATGCTTTGGAGCAGGGTCAGAAAGATGGAGTCGCGATCGGCCATTTCAACGTCGGCGACTGGGTTCTATTGAAGGCGGTGTGGGCGGCCGGGCAGGAACTTAAGGTCCCAGTGGTGGTCGGTGCGTCCGAGGGCGAACGGGAGTTTATCGGAGTCCGGCAAATTGCCGCTCTGGTCCGGAGTTTGCGGGAGGAATCCGACTGGCCAATTTTTCTTAACGCGGATCATACCCATTCCCTGGCGAAGGCCGTAGAAGCGACCAGGGCCGGTTTCGATGCTATCGTCTTCGATCTTTCCGCGCTGCCATTCGAGCAGAACGTACGGCAAACGAAAGAAGCGGTCGAAACCCTCAAAACAATCAATTCTGCCATCCTTGTGGAGGGAGAGATCGGCGACATTGGAACCGGGTCTGAAATACATGAAGAGGCTCCCGATTTGTCGAGGGGCTTAACATCTCCTGCAGAAGCGAAACAGTTTGTTGAGGCTACGGGGGTCGACATCCTAGCTCCGGCCGTGGGCAACATGAGCCTCGACGACCCTCGCTCGCCAATTAACAGAAGGAAACAGAACCTATGGATGCTGCGCCGACCAAACATGTGAATGGCCGCCTGTGGCAACCTGGCCAATCGGGAAATCCGAACGGGAGGCCCCTGGGTAGCCGCACAGCATTCAGCCAGGGCTTTCTAAAGGACCTCGCTCAGGTCTGGCAGGAGCATGGCCGCGATACGATGGTTCATACGGCCAAGACTCAGCCGGCCACGTTCTTTGCAGTCTGCGCCAGGCTGATCGGACCTGAGGTCAAGATCACGCTCGAACAGAGCTTGCCCGGCAATTTGTCCGTTGAGGACTGGCAGGCCATGAAAGAGGTATTGAGCGCGGTTCGTGAGGGATTGCCTTCAGCAGACCAAATGCCGCCTAGTCAGGTGTTCGAACGCGTGCTGTCAGCGCTCAGGCAGGCTGACGCTAAACTGATAGGCTAAGCCGGCAGTGCGACTGTCCCGAGAATGATCTAAAAACGAACAGTTCTATTTGCTCCGGCCAAATTCGTGAATGATTTGAAAGGCTAATTTTACAACTGCGTGGCGAAGTCACTCGCAATCCAATTTTACTTTAGGAGTGCTATGACCGACAATCCACAGAGACGGGCCGAGAATATCGAAACGTGCATGCGGGCGACCGGTTATAGGATCACCGCAGACTGTTCCAGCGCTTTCTGTCTTGGGCTTTTCGTTGGTGCTGAAAACACGACCGGGGGAAGGTTTAGAGTGCCGTCCGTATCTCACCACATGCACAGGGATGGCGCGAATCATCAGTCTCCCGCTGAGCATTCGGCCTGAATAGGACCGTCCGTGAGTATTACTCGTTTTCTCTCACGGATATGGCATTGCGAACAACTTAGCCCCGGCCCCTATGGCTGGGCTTCATTGATGGGGAGCATACTGTGGTCCGCAGGCGCGATTGGCTAATTGATAAGAAAATTGGCGCAGTGATCCGTATGCGACGCGTGAAACTGGGACTGAGCCAAAGCGACCTGGGTAATGCCCTTCGTGTGAGCTTCCAGCAAATCCAGAAATATGAGAATGGCACAAACGCCGTCGCGTCGACCCGTATTTCTGATTTGTGCCGGGCGTTAGAGATGACGCCGAATGATCTGTTCGGCGTGAGTTCTAAGATGGACGGCGACATTTCGAAACTAAGTTCCTGGACCATGCGAGTAGCGTTGAAGTTAGAGGACGCATCGCCCCCCATGCGACAAGCGATCGACGCCATGCTCGACACGGCGCCGAGGCGATGAGGTCAACTCGCTGCTCGCGCTGAGCCTTCGGCCGGAATAGGTGATGAGGCGCTCCAACACCTCGAGCATTGCGATTAGCGCGCAACTGACGCGCCCGAGTCGGCTCACCGGCGTCACAACAAAGTTAGAAGGGCGGCTTCGGCCGCCCTTTTTGTCCGTTTTTCCACAGTCGTCATGTTGCTCATCCGCAACAGGCCCAAACAAATGGTTATGGGAGCGATGGAACTCGTGCAAAAGGCGCGGCCCGCCACAATCGAAACACTCGACCAGCGACATGATCGTTGAACGTCCAAAGGGAGGGCAGAGTGATGCATGGTCAAATCGGTGATGACAACTCCAAGTCGGGAGTGATTCCGTTTGCGCGGGCTGAAAGAACCTCAACGTCTGAGGGCGCCGATCAACTCGACAAAGCAGGCCAGACGATCCTGCAAATGCTGCACAGAGCGGCGGGTGTTGCGGAAGAAAACAGCCGACACGCACTGCAGACGGCTCAGAATCTTTCGGATCAGCTACGTACCGCCGAAGATCGGGTCGCGCAACTCGAGGCAGAGGTCTCCGCGTATCAGGAAAGAGCCGAGCGCGCCGAGCAGTGGCTCCATCGCGTCTATACGGAGATTGAAGACCGATTTCTTTCGCAGAGAGAAGGCCATCGCGCGATGAGCGGCGCACCGCAACGGCCGCAGAACGCCCGGCGGTCGCGCTGACCAAATGGTGCGCTCTTAGCCCCTGCGCTGCGATTGGCTGGGGCTTTTCATTACGGCGGCCCAGTACTACGGCTGTTTTGGTGGTGTTGGCGGATTGCTCGCTGGAGCGGTCGTAGCTCCCGGCGTTGCCTTCTTCTTCGTTTTCTTTTTCTTCTTCTCTCCAGTCTTCGGAGCAGTTGGTTCGGCGGCGGGGGCTTGGTCGCTTTGTTGAGCGCGAACGTCTGACGTTGACAGGATGGTTGCCGGCGCGGCCAAGGCTGCAGCTGTTACCGCAAGCCAAAATAACCTTCGGCGAGAAATAGATTGCGACTTGATTGCTTCACTCATGGCAATTCCTCTTAAACCACTGTGCCCCTGGCGGTGACGGTAGAACCCAGCGTATGAATATGGCCTGAACATTGCTGTTCCGATGTACGAATATCGCGTCCCTCGCGAAACAAAGCCGGATGTCGATCTCCCAAATAAGATCGACACTGGACGGCTAAGGCGGTCCCGCAGCTCACGCGTAATGGACATTCGTGGCAAAGATAGACGCCGCGGACGCAAAGTCGAGTCTTCGAGCTCGGCGGGATTAGCCGTCCTATCAACAACTGCGACCCAAATACGCCTTAGCCGCAATGCGGGGTGCTTACCTTTTTCGCCTTAACAGGGATCCGCCGGTGACCGCCGCGTAGATTAAGCCGGCGGCGCCGAGCGCGTCTATGCGGATCATATCAATGGGCGTTCCCATAGCATCATGCGCGAATAGCCCAAGCAACAACGCCGTCACTGCCGCGGCAATCAAAGTGAGAATGAGTTCGATCGACCCCACATGCAGCGACAATAGCATGGTCCCACAATGATGTCCGCTCTTCCTTGATCCCCAACGTTATCCCCACTGCATTGCAGCAGCTGTTCCGAAAGGCTTTTTTCTTGCTACGCGGCAACTCGGCGCTATCATCACTTTCAGATCGATCGCATTTGGTCCACCAAGTGAGAGAGATCGCCAAGGTCAGATTGGCCGTGTGCCGAAGCCGCTACCGGCGTCGCGCCGAGCTAAGAGGATCTTGGTCCCAGCCGCGGTAGCAGCAGCTGAGAACGTGAGGGGCGGGCTTGCGCAAGCTCGCCCCTCAGGTTTTTTGATCCCCGCGCGCTCTGTCATGGCGTCAAGCGTGCCCACGCTCGCCAACCGGCTTCCATGTCGAACAGAAACGCGTGTAACCGCTCGACGTTGAGATCAACCCACTTCCGCGCCAACTCCGGATTGAGCGAAGCCTGCTGAAACGTTTCCTCGAAGACCTTTCTTGCAAGGTCTATTGCGGCGGCCCGGTTCTCTCTGGGTAAGCCGATGATCCACATGGCAATGCGCTGTAGCGACGCCTCTTGTTGATCAATGACATTTTTGATCTCCGGCGGAACCTCGACCATGACTCACCCTCTCGCGCCGCCGGCGATACGAAGCTCAGCTCCGCGCTCATTCCTGCTTCGCCACGCGTTTTGGCGCAGTGTCGGACAGGAACGAGACCCGCGGGTGGCGCGCTAGATGAGCCCCAGCGTAGCTCGATCCGCGGAAGCGCCGTTTCAGTCACGGGCTTTGATGATGCGCGCCTTGTTGCCAAGCTCGTCGGTGAACCAATCGCTGACGAACATTTTGATGTGCGGCGTCATAGCCTGGGTGTTCGGTCGCCGTTGCGGCGGCAGCGTCACTTGCTCCGGCTTCGTGAAAGCCTTTGGGTTCTCGTAATCCATCTGAATCCCCTTGCGCTCCCAAGCCAGGAGGGTATCAGGCTACAACGGGTGCCAGAGGTATTACCGTGCGGGGAACCCCGAGCGCATCGGTGGGACGCGCCCGGGGCCCAAGGGACGCGTCCGGGTACGCAACACAAACGCGTCACCCCACGCCACATTGACCATGAGAGCATTTTCACTTCCATTTTCATCGGGAATTAAGGTTACGACGTCCGTTAACCGCCCCCCTCGTGCAACTGTTCGATTTTAGTGGCTGCATCCAGCCGCATGGCCGCAGAAGCTGCCCCCTCAACAACCAACAATTAGCAGGTATGAACAACGAGAAAGCTTGGCGAGTACCTTCGGACCAGACCTCGGCAAGGTCACGAAGGAAGCCAGCCGAGAAAGCTTGGCGAGTCCCATCGGGGCGACCGTTCAAATTACCCGATTGGCCTGGCTTCCATTGGGTCATCGACTAGTTTTTTCATTTTGAACAGCGATAGAGAATTGCGGTGTACGTGCCATCACGATCAACGAAATCAATGGTGCCGTCGGATTTCTTAGTAAATGTGAAATCGCCGATGAGCGGTCCGGCCGGAAATTGACAAAGCGCATGGGCTTTGAGGCGATCCGCTTCTGACCTATGTCAAGAAATTTGCAAGCACCTGCTTTGGCTTCTATTTGATCGGGAGAAATCCGCGCTTTTAGCTCAGCGGGATCGCTCCCATCACCCCTGCAGGGCACGTTCTGGGTAAACTCCCCAAACAACCAGAAATCGGCATTTAGCGATTTGCTGTTTGCCGGTTCATTTACAGTTGTGAACATAAGAATGGAGAGGCTTGCTTGCACTATGCAGATCATTTGTTTCCCCCGGATCGCAGGTGTCTGGGTAGGATAGCTACCGACGCGGCGTTTGTTCTTTATGAGCGGACACAATCATAGTATGGAAATGCCAATGATCCCTAAACCAGAACAAGCACATTGGGCTTTGCAAGAAGCAGCGATCAGGGCTGAGATCAATCAAGCGAAGGCGAACGTTGATCTCCTGCGCATGGCCAATGCCGTCGCAAGGCTGGACAAACTACATTCAGAAATGGAGGCGGCCGAAAAGTCCACCTCGGTGAGTCCAACGGTGGATGGGACGTAAGAACATTGCATGCCTTATGCGGCGCTCTCGCCCGCCCGGTTCGGGCTGCTCTGCAAAAGCAGCACTGGCTTCGCTGTTCTCGCTTCGCTGTTGTTCGTTGGCATGGCGCCGCCGTCGCTCGCTCAGAGCCCGCTCGCAATCCCAAGCAATCTTGGATCAGCAGCCTTGCTCGCGTCGGGACCACCGCGCGTCACCGTCCATCCGCGGCCGCACTTCTACCGACGCTGCACGAGGTGGTACCTCGTGCAGTATAGCCCGTCGCCGTTTTCAAGCATTGTGCGGTATTTCAGGGTGCCCTTTCCGGACACGTGCCCGGCACAGCCCAGCCGGTAAGGCCCGCATCTGCAGCGGGAGTACGCGACCGGTTTCTTACCCACCGGCGTCCGGCAGAGCCTTTGCCGGGTGAGTAACCTGCGTGGAACCACACCCCAGCTTCCTGCTCCCGCAAAATCCCGATGATCTGCTCTTCCGTGAACCGGCTCGGCTTCATGTCCATCCCCTCAGAGGTGATGGACTCTACCCATTCTCGGCGGAGGTCTGGGGGCTCAGGTCAGCGACTTCGATAATGCGCAAAGTTACGCCGCCCATCGGCACGCATCGACGCCGGCTTGTCGATGTGGTCCGGCCCCGATGATTCCTTATCAGAAAAGTCCACGCGCTGTGAGCAAAACGGCGGCCCAAGGATGCCGGCTAACGCGTGAGCCCAGAGAGTCCAGCAAGAAGGAACAGGCCAAGGACATAGCCAAGTATTTTATGGACGTAGAAATAGGTCCGCGGGAACCAGGGCTTTATCTTAATTTCGTAGTGGCGCTCACGGAGCTTTACGAGCGGTAACAGCATATCGAAACTGTAAGCGAGGGGGAGATCTCGCTTCGCAGCGAAGGCGCCTTGGGGGTGGGCTTTCCATTCTGCACTTTGTCTTCCTGCTTATCCTCGACTAGGCCGTTGGATGGTATGAGCCAGAAGACGAAAGTGCCAAATAGCAAAAGTACTACCGCCCAAGTTGCGGCAGCATAGATGCAATATCCGTATCCAATGAACCATCGGGTGAACGTACTGACGACTATTGCCGGGATTGCGCGGATTTTCCCGTTTTTAACGTCATCCCAGTGGAGCTGGGCCTGAATGCTCTTATCGATGAACCCGATCCTCCGTGCATCATATTCCTGACCGCTTGCTTTCAGAAGATCTTGAACGAGGGAGAATACGGATGGAGAATATTTCGAAACTTCGAGCCAATGGACGATATTATCCGCGTCTAAGGTATTATCTTTGACGAAAAAGTGCGCGCTCTCACTTGGCAAACAGTAGTAAGGCAGAGCAAATGCTTTGAAATGAAAATCGGTCATCGACACAAGAGTTCCGGGCCTATAGGTCTTGCCATATAACCAATCTCGCCAAAAAATGGACCAAAGCGACGGCCTCTGCTTGTCATTTCGGCTTCGTTCGACGGAACTGCATTCGCCCGGTATTTCTTCTGATGGTGGCGCTTTCCAACCCACCACACCATCATTGTCCTTAGCGGACGCATTCGGCCATGAACTGGGAGTTACTCTTAAGAGGTTGACGCTCGCGTGATCTAAAATGAGAGCATTAGTCTTTGACGGCGGCAGCTTGAGCCATGTTACAAATCGGACGTCCGGCGTTTGATCCGGGCTACTTATCACACTGCTAATGAGGTCGCCGTCAGCCTGGGAGCCGGTTAGATCGAACGTGAGCATAGAGGTACCACGGAATGATATGTCGCCTCCAACGCGCACTGCGGTTGCCGACAACGGACAAACGAATGTCGATCTGTCTAGAACGATCGACTTTGCCACCTTAGCGCCGTCCATGGACGCAGTGCTCGCCACCGCCTGTGAACATGTTGGCTCAGCCTCAGCCTTCCAGCACTGAGATAGGGGACAGAAATAGTCACTAGTCAGAGCCACGCTGGTCGACGTTAGGTTTTCAAAATCTATATCAAATAGATCTACATGCTCGATATTGACCGATCCGATCGAGGCATACACTGCGGACATGCCGATCCTTGGATGATTATGTATGCCCCTGATCATTGGTTGGTATGTTCGGTCCCCCTTTATTTCGACAACACCATCGACGCGCGCTTCGTTGAGGTTGATGTAATTTCGCACTCCCTTGTGATTCTTGATGTCATTTGAAGGTTCTTGTACGCAAACGTCCTGCTGGCTGAATTCTTCGGGAGGACTCTCGGGCAGCGGCTTTTCTTCTGGAAACTTGAAGAAAATAGAACGCTGTGTTTGGAAGCCTTTAAGACAAATGCCCTTGGGAAACGAAGATCCGCGCAGGTCGATGTTGTGGGCAGTCGAACTATAACTAAGGTCGATTCCATCCGAAAACTCAGCTGCGATCGTCAAATCATTGAATATATGCGTTCTGGTAAGAACTAGAGGGCCTTCGACCCTGACATTAGCTATTGAAATTCTCTCGTATCTCGCAGCGTCGAACAGATTAGAGTCCAGAACCGCCTTGATCAGGTCGGCCTTAATCTTAACCGGTGGGCCTGGGCCTGGGGCTGGAGCAAAAGGTCGAGCCTCGCAGAGAGTCTCCCAAAGATTCTGCGAGTCTCTAAGCTGCTCAGCCGGAACTTTCTTGATGACGGTCTGGTTGAAATAGTTTTTACACTCTTTATTCGGATCATTTGCATCCGGTGGCGGAATGGCACCGAGGGGCCCGACCGCCAAGTCACGAATCCCCGGGGGATTGAAAGTGGGATAAGTCCGGTCTTTTTTTGCCCACGCGCTGCTCATGGACAGGACCACGAGGAGCACGGTAAACCATCTTATGCCCATTACGCCGCCTCCTCGCGCAAGACCTTGCACGAGCCTTCATCTCCGCCGGGCAGCAGATATGAATTCTGTGGACGCTCAAAGGTCGCTGGCTGTTGTCCTCTAACAGTCCCGTCCATTCGGCCGGCACTGTGCGGCCGCGCTGCTCAACGGGAGCGCTACCGACGCCACTTCGACGCCAAGCACTGTCAAGCACACGATTAGCAGGAACAAGACGCGCATATTTGGTCTCCGCTAACAGTTCGGGGCCTGGATCCTGCGGCCCCAAGTTGAGTACCTCTAACCGGCTCCGGCGCGTGGACCACCAACATCAAAGCCGCCGGTCGTACAACGGACCCTCTGCAGGCAATCGTAGAGGGTAACTCGCATCCGGTCTGTAACTAGGTTTGTAACAATTGGAATGCGCGCGCTGCCTGCGGCATCTTCTTAAAGTTATGATTACCCGCGCCTTTGCTTGAGCAAAAAATTTTGAAACACTTCTTCACCTCCGCTCATCGCCAACGGCCAGCCCGAAACCTAAGGGTCGGAGAAAAGGAGCCAAGCAGGTGAGGCGACAAGCGAGAGTTAAGGCGGCGAGATGCCCTCGGCTCCCCACCTCCTTCGTCCAACCAATTTCAGGCATAAACACGTATGAACTCCAATCTCGCTAAAGTCGGCAAACCTACCCGATGGCCGCCGGGCCAAAGCGGCAATCCGGCTGGAAAACCGCCAGGCACATTAAAACAAATACTGCAGGCGTGTTCATCTAGTTGTCCTTCGTTTTCATCTTCTCTGCAGCTGAGTCATCAGCTATGGGGACGTTGGCAACCTTCATTGGGGCCGGATGTTGATCCGCAGCACAGTTCTCCGGCGCGGACTAAGGCTTTGGCACCACGGTCATAACGCTGCAGAGCTGCAGCGACGCACCCAATATTTAAGGTCTGCGCCACCCTGCAATGCTGCACTAATGTTCAGGTTACTTGCTAACCTTGTTACCTCCTTGCCCCACCCGGCTTGGGAACGCACCCGTCTCCCCTTTAGGCAAGAGAGCACGGCCTAGCCCATTGGAGATGACGCTGAGCGGCAAGACGCCGACAGCTAGGCTAAAACATCCCTCGGTGGAAACTGCCGGGCAGAAATGCTCGGCTTTTTTTGTGCCGGCCGGGAGGCCCACCGACCCGCCCGCGAGGGGGGGAGCGTCGGCCGCCGCTCGGGCGGCGCGGAGTGGGCGGCAGGTTATGACTGACCGATGGCCGCACGCCGCTTCCCGGCGCCCTGGACGCTCGACGAGGCGCTAGCCGGTTTGCCCGAAAGGTTCGGTGGGGTCTGGCTTTCTATCTGAGCTGAGGGATGGAACGCTAGAACTTGCGGATGAACCAAGCGCTTTTCCATCTCCATCAACTTCCAGTCCCGGCGCCGGTGGCATCGCCGGCGCCTTTCCATCTCCATCAACTTCCAATCCCGGCGCCGGTGGCATCGGAGGCGCCTTTCCGTCTGCGTCAACTTCTAATCCCGGCGCCAGTGGCATCGCCGTGGTGGGAGCGGTGCGCCGGCGTCGGCCGCCGTTTACATTCAAGTCCAGCAGGCGCGGCTCCATCCACCTGAGCCCGTTGTGGATGCAGTACCCTAAGAAGGCCATGACGAGGGTCGCGAGGCACCACGCAGCCACAAACACACCTATCGTCCAGAGCGCATCAAGGATTGGATTCTGCTCAAAGAACATTCAGCCGCCCTCTCGCCAAAGAAACGCGCCGGCCCATGTTCCGGTGCGGCGCCGTGTGGGAAATTGACCTAGCTACTCGCCGCTACCTCTAGGTATTTGCTACGTTTGACTATGTCGGCGAAGCCAAATCCTTAGCGTCCCATCTCGATAGTGAAGCCTGATACCAAATCCGGCTGCGTTGGAGATGTCACCTTCACCCTAACTATTCGCATGAAAGGAAAAAAGCTGGGATAACGCTCTAGACGCTCAAGTTTGGCGTCGTCAGGAATTGTCTGACAGCCGGGCGTGGCTGCTTTCGTTGGGTCTGAAGTAAGCAACCCGGCAAGGATCATCGCGGCGAGAGTATCGCGATCCTTACAAAGGGGTTGACCATGTGCGAAGCTGAGACGATCGATGGACTCAGTGGTTGCAGCATCATCCGACGACTGCGACCGTATGGCGTCACCTGTCTTCGGTTTGTCCTCCGCCGGAGCTGATGGAGCATCCTCCATCTTCGCCTTTGGACTCCGTTTGAGAGAGTTGAAGCAATCCAGCCGCTCTGCGCGTTGCTGAATGGCGCGACAATGCGCGACTTCCTCTTTCGTGGCCGCGGCGCCAATGGTGGTGCTTGCGATCGCAAGCATACACCCTGCGATAAAAGCAACACCGGTAGCTCTGAAAGACCGATTGTACGCCAAGGTGTTCTCTCCAAATGGCTCATCGTGCCGCAACTTGTTCACTGCCGTGACACCACCAGCGCGGCAGGACGAAGTCGTTTGCGGCGCGGTTCCGCCGTCATTCAGCGACGCAGCGGTAGTCCCGAAGCCCCTGCACTCCCATTGTCGGGCGATCGCGCCCTTATTGATTTAACCTGAATAAAATCCCACGGTTCCGCGGCGCACACGGCAGATCCACGACCCATTTTCTTCCAAGTCCCATTGTGCCGGCGCATTGCAGCGAACATCGCCAAGCTGCCGGAGCTGCTGCGCCGCTGAAGCCGGGGAAAATACCGGCGGCGGACGGGCGCATGGGGGTCGACGGCCGCCAGTGCGGCGGCTAGGCAGATGGTGCCTGGATAGCCATTCGCCAGTGGAAAATGGATGTTTAGCGGCCCCAAAATATGGTAAATTTTCGATACTCGCGGCAAGGGGAGTATTACCATGGGTCCCTACCTGCTTGCGTATCCTATTCGAGCATTGGCTCTG
Organism: uncultured Alphaproteobacteria bacterium; assembly: GCA_963720115.1. GTDB lineage: Bacteria > Pseudomonadota > Alphaproteobacteria > Rhizobiales > Xanthobacteraceae > BOG-931. The sequence goes on along the minus strand of CAVREN010000021.1, from coordinate 25,068 downwards.
GCTGCTCCGTTAGTAATGGCGGTTGGCGGCTTCGCACAAGCTGCTTGCTATAGTTCGCGGCAGCAACTTCCTACTCAAACGCTTGCTCAATTCATGGCCAACCCGGGGCAGCTGCAATCCAGATATCCGACTGGCGGCGCGCGGATGATATCGATGGTGCGGGATTTGGTTGCTTCTGATCCCGCCATGCTTCCGCGTGTGCTTGACCTGAGCGCGAGCAGCAATGCTGATCAGATCAACGCCATAGGCGCTGGTCTTGGCCAGGCAGCATTGGTTTGTTCACGGGGCGATCCGGCTTTTGCCAACGAAATTCAGCAGATGGTGGCAGCCGTAAACGTTCAGCCGCTGGCCGTTACCTTTGCGGCCGTGGTTGGCAATTCGCCTGTGCCTGCCGCCCGAGGCGTCCGAAGCGGAGCAGACGCTGGCAATGCATCGAGTTCAACTGTTAGCCCCGGAGTGACCAATCCTGCGAACCCCGTGACGGGACAACCAGGCAATCCGTTTATTGCGCCGCCCGGTAGCCCCGTGACTGCGGGATTGAACCCAAGTGGGACCACTCCTGTCGGGGCGAATACCATTGGTGGCGCCTCGCCCGGTGTTACGAGTCCACCGACAAGCCTGGGTACAACCGCCCCTCAAGGCGAGACCAGTGCATTGGGAATCCCGACCAGCACTACCGGTTCTACAGGCGTGACTGGATCAACCGGAACGACAACGACAAGCACTACTGCTACTACAAGCGTGCCTGGCTCTTTGGCGACGACGTCGACCGGAACGACAGCGACAAGTACAACCGGAGCCACAACGACGGGTACGATTAACTCTCCAGCAGTTCTAACAACCGTTGCCGGTGTGACCGGAGAGTTGGTGACGCTCCCGATCGGGACAACGGCAACGGGTGCGCCTAGCGGCATAGTGTCGACGACTCCGATATCCAGCTCGATTGGAACAACAGCGACGAGTGTCGCCGGTTCAACCAGCACGACGAGCGCGGTCGGCACATCGGCAACGAGCGTAACTGGAACGACAACGGGTTTTGTCGGTGGCTCATTGACACTAAGTCAGACGGCCGTTGCGCCGACTAGTTTTCTTACGCTGGACTTCACCGCGAGTGCTCAGCCGGTTACGGGCGGAAGTAAGGGTACTTGGCGGAGCGTAAGTCCGTCACAGTGAGGATCGTTGAAGACCCCGCCACCGCTGAAAAACGCGCGGCCGCCCAGATGCCTTCTACGTCGGCATTGCGCCGGCGCACTTGCGTCCAGACCGTGGCGTGAACTAAGCGGGGATAATCTAGATGCCGCTCATTGCTCGCGACCCGGCATATATGGCCAAGTGTCTTTAAGCGCAATGACAACACCGACGCCGCTTTCAACTGCCGCCTTTGAACTGCCCCTTTGTCGCGGCCGTCTCGCATCTTGGCGGCTCGCAGTATCGGCAAAACTCTAGGCCAAGAAGATCGCCGAGTTCAGACAGATCGTGGTCGAGGGCGTCGCAGTAGAAGGCAACGAGCATGACCGTCTATGTGATCATTCACACCACCGTCGACGACACGGAGACCCACCACCGCGAGATCGTACCCAAGATCATGAGGGCGGTGGAGCGCCACGGCGGCAAACGCATCGCCCTGGGCCACGGCGAGCAGCTCAGGGTCCACCTCGGCCAGCCGCCCAACGCCAATCGCCTGGTCGTTCACGAGTTTCCCAGCCTCGAGGCCGTCGAGGCCTGGGTCGAGGATGTCAAGGCCATTCGCGAGCAGCTCCACACCCTCGGCGACCTGACCATCATCAGCGTGCCGGCGATCTGATCAATCTGGGGCTGGTGAAGATTTCGCGCCGACTTGAGTCTCCAGACCACCAGTTGCGGACTTGTTGTCCGTGGTATGCCCACGAGCAAAGCTCAACAGTGTCCATTGGCCTGCAGGTCAGAGCTCTCCTAATCAACCGGCCTAAATGGCGGGGATATGTGGCGCAGTATGGTGCGTAATGCATGGGGGATATTTGGCTCAATGCGATCGCCAGCACGTTGCGGTGCAGCCGCTTCTTGGCGGCTTCGATCCAAGGCTTGAGCCCGTAGCGCTCCCAGCTCTTCGGCCGGATCAGAACAACCCAGGCGGCCTGCACGAACAGAACGCGCAGGTAGCGATTGCCACGCTTCGATATCCTGCCCAGGATGGTGCGGTCTCCGGTCGATGTCTGCTTGGGAACAAGGCCGAGCCAGGCGCCGAAGTCGCGCCCCTTCGAGAACACTTCGCCGCGGCCGATCGCAGCCACCATCGCGCTGGAGATGACCGGGCCGATGCCGGGCACTGTCATTAACCGCTGGCAGGCCGGATCGTGCTGGACCAGCGTTTCGATGTCGGCGGACAGACCTTCGATGCGCTCGTCGAGCCGGCGCCAGTCGCCAGCTAGAGCCTCGATCACGTGCACCATGCGCGGCGACAGGACGTCGGTGCGCGTAGCGAGGATTTGCGGAAGCCCGGCTCGCAGGAAGCGCAGTCCCTGGCGCACGGCAACGCCGCGCTCCAACAGAAAGGCGCGGATCTGATTGATTATGCCAGTGCGCTGGCTGACCAGCCGCTCGCGCACACGGTGCAACGCTTGCAGGTCGAGCTGCTCGGCAGTCTTCGTAGCGACGAACTTCATCGTCGGGCGCTGCACCGCCTCGGCGATCGCTTCCCCGTCGCGGAAGTCATTCTTTTGTCCCTTGCTGTACGGCCGCACGTATTTCGCCGGCATCAGCCGGGCATCGTGACCAAGCGTCTTGAGCCTACGGCTCAGATGATGTGCACCGACATAGGCTTCCATCCCGATCAGGCACGGCGGCATGTTGGCGAGCCGCGTTTCCACCTGGCCGCGTGACCACTTTTGTCGCAACGCAATCGCGCCGCGAGCATCAAGGCCTATCACGTGAAACGAGTTCTTGCCGATATCGATACCCATCACAGCGACTGCGGTGTTGAGCTTCTCGGACATGGCGTGCTCCCTCTGTTAGTCGCCCCACGCCAGCTTTGCTTGCTGGCGGGGCAGGAGCGCGGCCGGACCATTCCATTAACGTCGGTTGCTGCGAGACCGCAATGCGTCTGGAATTGGGGCCAAAGCGGAAGTGTCAGGCGCGTGCTCAGAACGTCGCTCACGACCCAACTCACGATCTTCAGCGCTGAACTGCCCGCCTCAATGCGAAGTTTGATTCCGCAGCTCAGCCACGTCCTTGTCGGAAATTGTGGGCCTTTCGTTGCCGAAGCGTTGCGTTACGTAGTTGGCGACCGCAGCAATTTCCGCGTCGGAGTAAATTCCGCCGAAAGCTGGCATTGAGAGGACGCCCGACGGCGTGTGCCTCGTCGTTCCAGATATTACGATCTGGGCGACATTTGTTGCATGCGGATCGTTTACTGCCCGGGTGCCGGCAATGGTAGCGTAGGGCGAAATCGCACTGACGCCGGTCCAATTGTGGCAACTTACACAAGCACCTTCAAAAACCCTTCTGCCGAGAATGTTCGCAGTTTCACCGCCTTGCTTGGGCGAAGGCGGAGCCGGAGGGGCGATTGTTCTGGGCTCCGAGGAAGCGGCCGCAGGGACGCTGCGCAGATAGACAACTAGGGCCTTGATATCCGCCGGCGCCAGTAAGCTGAAGCTCTCGTCTACGGCTTCGCCCATCGGGCCCGCCGCTGTGCCGCGACCGGACGTGTGACCCGTCGCTAGATAGGCAGCGATCTCCTTGTCATTCCAGGCGCCGATCCCTGAGCCCCGGTCGGAGCTGATATTGAAAGCATGCCATCCGGCTGTCACCGCGCCGGCGAATTTCTTACGATTGTTGAGCGCGAACGCGAGATTGCGCGGCGTGTGGCACTCACCACAATGCGCGAGCGCTTCCGCGAGATAGGCGCCTCTGTTCCACTCGGGGCTCAGCGCCACGTTGGGCCGGAAGCGAACGTTTTCATTGAAGAAGAGCGACCATGGGCCCATAAGCCAGCGCTGATTGAATGGGAATCCGAGCGTGTCCGCTCGATTGGCCGAACGCACCGGGGCAAGGCTGAACAAGTAAGCCTTGATCGCAAGAGCGTCGGCATCAGTCATGTAGGTGTAGGAAGGATACGGCATCGCCGGGTAGAGACGCGCGCCGTCGCGGCGAAACCCGCGCTGGATGGCATTGAGAAAATCCTGATCGCTATAGTCGCCAATGCCGGTAGCTTTATCGGGCGTGATATTGGTCGAATAGAGCGTGCCGAATGGCAGCGGAATCGCTAGGCCTCCGGCATATTGCTGGCCCGCCGGGCTGGAATGACAGACCATGCAGTCGGCGGCGCGCGCCAGATATTCGCCGCGCTTAACCACGTCGGCGCCGTTAAGATCGGCGGGAGCGCCGGTCGGATTGGCGGCGTGATAGTCGACAAGCGGCACCGATGTTCCGCCGGCGAACGCCAGCGGTCCGGGATTGAAAACCCGCCACAAGACGACGCCGGCGACGACGAGAACGAGCGCGGCAACGAGGACAATGATCGTCTTGCGCATGGCGCTTAGGCCTTGTGCCCGACTGCCAATGCGGCCCGATCGATCGGCAGGCGATTCAGCCCCACGCCGGTCGCGGCATAAATCGCGTTACGCAGTGCCGGCGGCCCGGCGGTGGCGCCAGTCTCACCGATACCACCCGGCTCCTCTCCGCTTTTGACGACGTGCACCTCGATTGGCGGCACCTCGTCGATCCTCAGCATGCGGTAATCGTTGAAATTAGATTGACGCACGCGGCCTTTGTCGATGGTGATCTCGCCGAACAGCGCCGCGGTCAGACCAAAGATGAGCCCGCCCTGGAGCTGGGCGACGACAATGTCGGGATTGACCGCAATACCGGTGTCGACAACCGAGGTCACTTTGCGCAGCGTCACCTCGCCGTGATCGTCTACTTGCGCCTCGACCACGGTGGCAATGAAACTGGCAAACGACGGCTGCACGCTCACGCCGCGGCCGGCGCGCGCCGGCAACGGCTTCCCCCAGCCGGATTTTTCCGCAACCAGGTCGAGGGCGGCTTGCAACCGCGGTGTCTTTCCCAGCATGCCGCGGCGAAAAGCAATTGGATCGGCCCCAGCCTTGCGCGCCAAGTCGTCAATGAAGCACTCGATGGCGAACACGTTGTTGTTCGGTCCGACGCCGCGCCAGAAGCCGGTCGGCACGGCGGGCGGTTCAGCGCGGACATATTCGACCTGAAGGTTGGGAATGTCGTAGGGAATGTCGATGGCGCTATCGACCGCGTCGATATCGATTCCCTTCTGAAATCCCGCGGGAAACCAGCGCGCCATGATCGACGAACCGGTCACGCGATACTTCCAGGCCATGATTTTGCCGTTGGACAGGGTAGCGGAAATAACGTCGCGATAAACCGGCCGATAGATATCGTGCTGAATGTCTTCTTCCCGCGTCCAAACCACTTTGATCGGCGCATCGACGTGTTTGGCGATGCGCACCGCGCTATCGACCATGTCGGCTTCGAGCCTACGACCGAAGCCGCCGCCGAGGAGATGATTGTGCACCGTCACCCTGTCGACGGGAACGCCGGCCGCTTTCGCCGCCGCTTCCTGCACGCGCGTCATGACCTGCGTGCCGGTCCAAATTTCGCAAGCGCCCGGCGTGAGCCGCACCGTGCAGTTCATCGGCTCCATTGGCGCGTGCGCCAAAAATGGCAACTCGAACTCGCCATCGATTTTCTCCCCCTGCGACAATCCTTTTGCTATGTCGCCGACAGATTTCGCAATGACGCCATCCTGTTTGCTGGCGGCCCGCAGGTCTGCCCAGATCTGTTCCGAACCAACGACTGCGTTTGGACCTTCATCCCAGCTGATCACAAGCGCATCGAGGCCTTTCTTTGCCGCCCACATATGATCGCCGACTACCGCGACCAGATCGTCCAAAACAACGACCTGTCGCACGCCCAAAACAGTTGTTGCGGCACTATCATCGACGTGCTTGACCTTGCCCCCGAATACTGGGCTTGCCGCCAGCGTGGCGAACTTCATGCCGGGAAGCATGGTGTCGATGCCGTAGACGACGCTCCCGTTGGTCTTGCCCGGCGTATCTAGTCGTTTCAGAGACTTGCCGATCAGCACGAAATCCTTCGGATTCTTGAGAGGCGGCGCCGGCGGCACCGGCAGCTGACCCGCTGCGTCCACCAGTTCGCCATATGCCAACGTGCGGCCGCTAGCTGGGTGACGAACAGTTCCGTCCGAAGCCCAACAGCTTGCCGGATCGACCTGCCATTGTGTGGCGGCCGCCTGCACCAGCATTGTTCGGGCCGCCGCGCCGGCAATGCGAAGAGGCTTCCAGAAGGCGCGAATCGAATTGGAATTGCCGGTGGCCTGAATGCCAAAAAGCGGGTTGCCGTAGAGCTTGTCGCTGGGCGGCGCGTGAGCGAGTGCGACCTTCGCATAGTCTGCGTCGAGCTCCTCGGCGAGTATCTGAGGTATCGCCGTATAGACGCCTTGCCCCATCTCCACTTGCGGCATGATGAGCGTGGTCTGGCCCGTGTGGTCGATACGAACGAACGCATTCGGAACAAATTTGTCCTTGTCGTTCGCTGACCGCTCAGTCTCGTCGCCGGCCCGTAGCGGTAGATGGAACGCTAGCGTGAAGCCGGCAGCCAGACCGGCCTTGAGCAGACCGCGGCGGGAGACTGTTCGCGTCAGATTTTCAATTGAATGACGACCGATCAAAGAGTTTTCAATCAACGACATGGCGCGACCTCCTATGTCCGAGGTTCGCTTGCAGCGCGCTTGATCGCTTCGCGGATGCGCACGTAGGTGCCGCAACGGCAGATATTGCCAGCCATTGCTGCATCGATATCGGAATCGTCAGGGTGAGGCGTGACCGCCAGCAACGCTGCCGCCGACATGATCTGGCCGGATTGGCAGTAACCGCATTGGATGACTTCAAGGTCCAGCCAAGCCTTCTGGATCTTGGCGCCTATCGGCGTTGCGCCGATGCCCTCGATCGTGGTGATAGGCTTCTCACCGATTAAGCCAACCGGTAGAAGACACGAGCGAACCGGATTGCCATCAACATGTACGGTGCATGCGCCACACTGCGCTATGCCGCAACCAAATTTCGTGCCGGTCATCCCGAGCACGTCGCGCAAGACCCATAGCAGCGGCATATCACCGGGGCCATCAAATGTACGAACTTCACCATTTATATTGAGTGTTGGCATAGGTCTTCCTAACGGTTCCTTCGAAGGTCTTCCTAACCACGGTCCCTTCGAAATTCGATCGCCCTCGCGAGACTTTTAATACCGTTTTAGCAGCGCGGGCGAGGACCCTCACGTTAAGTCATTAGACCAAGCGGTCGCAAGGCGCGACCCGCGTACAGCGTTCCTGTCCTCAGATGACGCTGGCGGTTTGGCCGATCCGGATTGTGGACAGTCGCCAAGGCGATCCAATAGGCATGGTGTTCGCTGCGCTGCATCAGTCCGTCCGCTCATGGCCCCATCGGGATGCGACCTAACCCTCCATAATTGAACAACTACGTTTGCATACCTCGGCGGACAGGGACAACTTGCTTTTTTTGAAGAACCTTTGTGCACGCAAATAGATAGATCACAAATCCTTCTATCGGGCCATTGCCGCTCTGTGGCAGCCGGCGCCGACATTGGGCAACAGACCACAGGTGCCCTTGATTCGCTGACACGACGATTTCGATTGAATGCCCACATCCGACAGTCATCAGAATCCCAAAACTAAGCCGGGACGATGTCTGGTCGATCCTTTGGAAACTGTTTGATGACGGACGGATCGAGGTTCAGGGTCTCGGCAACCATGTCTATTGGACTATGCGCCAACCAATCGGATAGCGAGACCTCCTCAAACCGATCCGCTTTGAAGACTTCCATGTACACGAGATCGGTGTTGCCGGTGTTCTCGACGTAGTGGCCAAGCGCCTTTTTGACGTAGCCGATATCGCCTGGATGAAAGTTTGCGGTCATCGCTGCCGGCCCGGTGTTGAAAACGGTCACACGGCCGGTGCCCTTCATCCAGTAGTTCCATTCGTCGGCATTAGGATGCCAATGCATGTCTCGCATGCCGCCGGGCTTAATCGTGACCATCGTCGCGGCAATTGTTTTCGAAACTAGGAAGTTGGTGCTGTCGGCAACCCGCACCGAGCCACTCTTCGTCTCTCTGCTTGGCGCCTCATTGGCGAGCCTAAACACGAACGGATTGGGTGGCTTGCCTGCGGCCGCCGCCATTTGCGCCTCGACCGTCGGCAGCGGCGGCGCCGGGATATTGCTCTGGTAGATCCACTTGTTGTGCACGGGAATGTTCTTGAACGCCTCGACTGGCTGCCCAAAGTTCTTGGCAAGCACCTCTGGCGGGGTGTGCGCGAGCCAGTCGGTGACCAACAGAGTATTGAATTCGGATGACTCGCCGTTATCGAAAGCGAGGACAAACTCGCAGCCTTCAGGATCCAAGCCCTGCAATGAATGGGGCAGGCCTGCCGGGAAGTACCAGAGATCTCCCTCCTTCACATCGGCCACCTCCGGACGTCCGCTCTCGTCCAGAATTGTCACGCGGCAGTTGCCGTAAGTCATGACCGCCCATTCCGCTTGCTGGTGCCAATGAAGCTCTCGCACGCCGCCCGGGCCGAGGCGCATGTTGACGCCTGCGATCGTCGTCGAAATCTTGAAGTCGTCTTGGGTAATCTGCCGCGCCCAACCGCCGTTCTGGATTCGCTTGGGAGCAAGATTGAATGACGTCCAAAACTGCGGCATGCCGTTGACATCGGTTGCCGGCGGGTTGAGAAACGCGGGCTCGTTACCGGCAAGGCCTGGGTCCTGAGGCCCCGGGTCGGTGAGCGCCTTGGGGTTGGTGACGTTGATCGCCCCCTCGGCCGGTTGATCGGGGTTGCCGAATGTGCCGTCCGCCGCGACGGCTGCCGCCGTGGTGAGAATGCCACCTGCCACGCCGGAACCGAGAATTGCGCGTCGAGATAGATACAAAGACATAACACTATCTCCTTTGATTTCACCAATCGCTGGGCCATATTTCCTAATGGACGGATCTTAATTCTTCCGCTGAAACTGCGCTTGTCAGTAAAAGTTCCCTTGCAAGCCGCACCATTATCTATCGTGACTAGGATTTCTGCTCATGGCCGGTTCTGCCATTCCGCGACCTCTTCCAGGACCGCATCGGTGACCGCCGAGATCAGGTCTGCCGACACGTCGATGCCGTAGAGCTCCTCGAGATGGCCGCGGGCCTCGCGCACGCTCATGCCGCGCGCATACATCGAGATAATCCTGTCGTCGAAGTCGGGGAATCGCCGCTGATACTTCGCGATCAGCTTCGGATCGAACGTCCCGGCCCGATCGCGCGGGATCGACAGCGTCATCTTCGACGTGCCGGTCAGAACCGACTTCTTCGAATGGCCATTGCGGCGATTGGCACTGCCTTCAACCCGCTCACCATCCAGGCGCTCGTCGAGCTCGGCATTCAGAATCCCCTCCGACAGTGCCTTCTTCAGGTCGTCAAGCAGGCCGTCCTTCGCAAACACTTCATTCGGATCGCGGCCGGCAAGCAACTGGTCCAGAAGTTCTTTCTCGATAGCCATGTGATGATTCTCCTCTTTCCATCATCATGGCCTCACGCACAAAATTCCCGACAGTCCCCGATGCTGCCCGCTAGTGGGTTGCGTGCTTCCCACCTGCACACTAGCGGCACCTCTGCTCACGAGCGGCCGCGGCCAAGTCAGTGCGGGACTGTCTAGAGGCCCCACTTAGCTGTGACCAGAAGCTCCGCAGACTCCTGGTCACTCTCCTCGCACCACATGATGATGTGCGCCAACCCTTAGCGCATCCCTCGTGACGTCAATCCGCTTGCTGGCGCTGCTGCAGATGTTCGCGATCTAACCATTCGAGCACCCGTTCTAAGCAGGGCTGGGCGTTTGATGGGGCATCGTCATTGGCCCGGTTGATCTGATCTCGAACTCGTTGCGCCACCGCAAGATGCCCGCGATGTTGCGATTTAGACGCGACGACAAGTTGCTCGATGCGCTTCTTAGCCTGACTAAAATCTTCGGTCTTGTTCGCTATATGGAGCACGTCACGCACTGCTGAATTCTGCCCATGGCGCGCCTCCTGCGATCCGGGGACTCGACTGCGCCAGCGTAGAACATTCCGCTTCTTGTGCTCTCTACTTCATACGAATGTCGCTATAGTCGCTCGGCTGTCGCCAAATGTATCAAAGAGCGTCATGCAAACGTCTACGTCAGATGCCTTTGCTGACCGATTTTGGTTCCCGAGCCGCGTGAACTATGGATATGTGTTATCATACGCCCAGTGGTCTCCCAGAATTGAACAACCCTTTACGACATCCCAACTTATTGAAGTTCGACGCAACTCAAGATGCGGATAAGAACCGCGAAACTTCGAACCATCGAGTACTTCTGCCTTTCATTTTGTCGTTACAGTAGAAGCCCAGATTTATCCGGGCATCCAGACGAGGCTGTCATGAGCGAAGCAGTTTTACCCGGTTCAATTGAACCGGCATCGCGAAAGGGTCCAGACCTTACCGGCGCGTTTAATCCGCTCACTGCTATTATCTTTGGGGGCGTTATTGCGGCCGCTCTCTTGTATGTCGCGTACAGTATCCACGCGGATATTGACGCCAGCGGCGCGGAAATCTCAGGCTATGCCCCCTTCTTGCTCCTTTTCGTCGCGTTGCTGATTGCGCTCGGCTTTGAGTTCGTCAACGGCTTTCACGATACCGCAAATGCTGTAGCGACGGTAATTTACACACGTTCCTTACCGGCGAACATTGCCGTGGTCTGGTCTGGCCTTTTTAATTTAGCGGGCGTGCTTTTATCCTCCGGTGCCGTCGCATTTGGTATCATCTCGCTGCTGCCTGTCGAATTGATCCTACAAGTCGGCAGTCATGCAGGCTTCGCGATGGTGTTCGCGTTGCTCATCGCGGCGATCATCTGGAACCTCGGCACCTGGGCTTTCGGCCTACCGGCATCAAGCTCGCATACTCTCATCGGTTCGATCATCGGGGTTGGCGTGACAAATGCCCTGTTGCATGGCCGAGATGGCACTTCAGGCGTCGATTGGTCCAAAGCCACGGAGGTTGGCGAGGCGTTACTGCTGTCACCACTGTTCGGTTTCGCTCTGGCCGCCGCTTTGTTGTTACTGCTGAAGGCCATCGTTCGTGTGCCGGCGTTGTATGCCGAGCCCCAAGGTAATCAACCGCCTCCGTGGTGGATACGGGGCATTCTTATCCTCACATGCACGCTTGTGAGCTTCTTCCACGGCTCCAACGATGGCCAAAAAGGCATGGGGCTGATCATGCTGATCCTGATCGGCACGGTGCCCACTGCCTATGCGCTCAATCGCGCTCTGCCCGACAATCAACTCGAGACCTTTGCCTCGAGGTCACTGGCAGCGAGTGGGGTGATTGAGCAGAAGGCCGCGGGCTATAATGTGCTAGGCAACCCGCGGCCGGCGGTGACGGCCTACGTTTCGAGCCATGAACTCAACGAAGGTACCTTTCCTTCGCTGGCGGTGCTGGTCCGGGACGTTTCCGAACAGATTGGGAAATATGGCTCGCTCGCCAAAATGCCGGCTGATGCGGTAGGAAACACACGTAATGACATGTATCTGGCCTCGGAGGCGATCCGCTTCCTCATGAAGGACAAGGCCAGCGAGTTGACGGCGGAGCAGATTAAAACGCTTAACGGCTACAAGGCTTCGCTGGACTTGGCCACGAAGTTCATTCCCCCCTGGGTCAAGGTCGCCGTGGCCATAGCGCTCGGCCTTGGAACGATGGTGGGCTGGAGACGCATTGTCGTTACGGTCGGGGAAAAGATCGGCAAGACACATTTGACGTATGCGCAGGGCGCCTGCGCGGAGATTACGGCAGCGGCTACGATAGCTGCGGCCGATGTTTATGGGCTGCCGGTTTCGACGACGCACGTCCTGTCATCCGGAATTGCAGGCACCATGGCGGCCAACGGCTCTGGATTACAGCTTTCGACGGTCCGTAATATCGCGATGGCGTGGGTGCTGACATTGCCGGCGGCTATGGTGATTTCAGGCACGCTTTACTGGGTCTTTTCAAGGATATTTTGAAAAGCGCTAATTCCGCGCCAGACTGGTCCAGCGTCCCCTAAGCGCTGAAGCTGATCGGACATAGGCGGAAGTGGATACGCGGCAAGTCGGCCGGAGGCCAGGCTCAAGGGCTCTCCGATCCCCCCGATCGTGATGCTGTCTTTTAGGTCACCTCGGGCGCGTCACCCATTTTCCACTCCGGGAAAAAGGTTTTCCGCTAGGTTCAAAATAGCCGTGCCCATGACCGACCATCCCCGCCGCTTCCCGTCGCCTTGGAGGCAGGCGCTTGCCTACGTCTATTTTGAGAACGAACCCGGCCGACGCACCGCAGCTGAGTTGCTGACGCGCGATGAGGCACGACACATCGCCGCCAATATCGCCAAGCTGCCGGGCCTGTTGAAGAGGCCGCAGTACTCTAGGCGACGCTCGACCTGTCTATCAACTTCGATTGCTCGCTTTGCCGCTCACTCCTCCGTCTAAAGACTCCCTCCGAGGCGATCGTTCGCGCAGAGAGGCTGGAGTTGGCGGCCGTAATTTTCAAACCACCATCAGACGTGATGGTAACCACCAGATATGGCAGCCCTTCTTTTGGTGGGTCGTAGATTGTGGTCGTGCCTGGCATAGCGACGGTCCCGTGGTCATAAATCTGTAGTACCAGGTGCCCGGGCGATTGTTCCGGTTTTCTTAAAAAATAAACCGACTTGACAAAAGCAAGAGCGGCCCCGCGCACCGCACCATCCCGCCGAAAAAGTTACTCTCTCTACAAACGGATTGGCCGCCATGAACGCCATCCCGTCCGGGGAACGACGGTTGTCGAAGTAGCGGCAACGGCAACGCCGCTCTTCCTCCATGAGAGTGGTCTTGGCGACTTCATCGGCTCGATGGCCGGCGGTTTCACCAAGAGCATAATGGGAGGCGGATAGGCGCGCCGACGTAACTTTCCGCACCAGAATGACCGACCATCCCCGCCGCTTCCCGCCCCGTGGTCCTACGCGGGGGATTACGCCTCGGCGGAATTGCCAAAACTCTGTCGTTTGCTTGCCGTGGCTTCCCGCTGTTCGCGACGATCCGCGAAAACGGCTGCCTTAAGCCAAGTCTCGGCCATCTGTAGAAAGATGCGCTTCTCCCGATCGCTCCGCGCAGTTTTTGCCCAGTGCATGCACTCGTCCGCGAACTCCCGATATTCCTTCGACGACACGACGCGGCTCCCATTCGCGCAATGAACTGTCGGATTTCCGGCGAATTATTTGAGTCAAGAACGGTCAAAATCAAGAGGGGTCACGCAAGGCCGGAAGCCTTTTTCCTGCCTGACCATTTTGCCAAGCTGCCGGGCTTGCTGAAGCGGCCGCAGTATTGAGCGAAGGGTATAGCAGCCCCGCGCGAACCTGCGGGCACCATCTGCGATTGCCGCAGCAGGACGAGACTCCTTTAGGCCCCCTTCCCCCCGTGCCATTATCCTCTCGTCCGGCCCCGCTGGCTTCACACGGCGGGGCTTTTCTTTTGCCTGCTGATCGTCTGCGTCTGTCACTAGGTCCGTTACCTAACGTTGAAACACATCGTTCCTTGAATAGCGCGATGTACGGCACCCACAGGAATGCCTGTCGCAGCCGGGACAGCGCGCACGCTCAGGTCGGCCGCCCGCAGTGGCGCAATTTGGGCCCATCTGATATGTTTATTGGCGTGCGCTCGCGGCGCTGCGAATCGGCTTTTATCGGCGCTGCATGTTATGTTGTAGCGTAAAAAGCCAGGCGCGTTTCCGAGCAAGTAGTTTGGCGGTGATTTAGGCCGCGCGATTGAGGGGCGGCTTGCATGGGCTGGAGCATGGATCGTCAGGGAATTCGAACCTTGTTCGACCCCGAAAGCAGACGTCTGAAACAAGTCGAACTTTCGGGATCACGCAGGGAGCGAATCAGCCTCCGCACCTATCCCAATGAACTCTCCGCGCGGGAGGCCGAAATCTGCCAGGAGGCTAAATACGGCGAGTGGTGCGAACCAACTAATGCGACGCTTGCTGCGGTAAGGCGGAGACGGCAGAGTAACGGCCGTCGAGAGGGGTGTGAAAACATCTGATTCCAGGAAGCGCATGCGATTGCCGTGTCCCATGACACACCGGCGGACGAGACTTTTCCCAAACATGCGCCATCGCTGCAACGAGCGCAAACTCGGCTGAGGCTTTTTTATTTGTTCGGTTGATCCAAATCAAAACAGATCCAGCGAGCGTCAGCTATTGATCGTTCACGTTTCGGCCCGGTGGGCGTAGCGAGCGGCAATGGCCGAACTGAAATAGCTCCAAGACGACTAATCTTCAGCTACGGTCTTTGCCGTTCGACTTTAGAATTAAGTAGCCCCGGTGGGCCCACCCGGGCCGTCGAGCCAGAGAAAATTCCCAGGCTATGTCTGGCCCATAAACTATCAAACCTGAGCGCTTCTTATTTGATCCCAGCCAATGCAGGGCTGCCGCCTCGCTAGCCCACACCGCCCTTCGTTCAACCAATTTCAGGCATAAACACATTTGAACTTTAATCTCGCTGAAGTCGGCAAACCCACCCGATGGCGTCCGTGCTTCGCAATTTGCGAATTGCCTGCGAAGCTGTTGACGCCCTACAGGCGTGGAGCCTTCGGGGGTAGCTACATCGTACAGGCGGTAACAGGGAATAAATTTTAATAGGAGCTCCGGATTTTTTAGGGGAGATAAAACAGGGGCTTCAATTTTTATGGGACTGCGGAACAGGAGCCTCCTTTTTTCTAGAGGTGGCAACAGGAGGGCCCGGATTTTTTAGGGGTGTTTGGAGAGATGGCTAGGGATGGTCCTTTGTACGTTTTGACGCATCGTTCCTCGGATGGGACCCTAATGGGTGACGGGTGGGGTCTTTTTTGGCCAGCGAAGTTTGCGACGCGAAAGTTCTTCAAGTTCTATTCCAATAGATTTGAATGGATGGTGAGACAGCTCGATCGAGGGTTCACGAGCAATAGCGCAAGCAAGAACTTGCTCTTGCAAGGGCTATGGGTCAGATCGATTGCGAAGACAACGAATGACGGCAGAGCCGTGCGCAGCACGGAGCTGCAAGCTACGCTAGAGCCCGAAGTGCGAGGCGTCGTAGCTACAGTCCGCCGCGTAGCGCGGCTCCTATCGCCGAAGACCTGCGTCCAGAGGACGCCAAGGCGCCTTAGCACAAGCTACGCTGTCTGCAGTCGGCTGATCGTGCTGCGATCGACGCCCATGGTGCGCGCTATCATCAATTGGCTTTCGCCCACCGCTAGCCGCTCTAGGGCTTCTTGGCGCTGATATGGGGTTAGCTTTGGCTTTCTGCCAAACCGAATGCCGGCAGCCTTAGCCCGCGTCCTACCGTCCTCTGTAGGGGCTCGAATAAGCGTCCGCTCAAACTCGGCAAGACCACCAAGGATCGCTAGCATCAGCTTGCCGTGGGGCGTCGTCGTATCGGCCCAGGTATCAGCTAGCGACTTGAACGTTGCTCCAGCTTTCGCAATAGCATCGAGCGTATTGAGCAGATCGCGTGTCGATCGAGCCAAACGGTCTAGGCGCGTAACGATAAGCGTATCTCCTGGGCCTAATGCCTTAAGCGCCCTAGCCAGCTCTTTGCGGTTGTCTGCCCTGGCCCCGCTAATCTTCTCAGCAAATACCTTGGCGCACCCAGCCTTATTCAAGGCATCAATCTGGCCATTGAAGTCCTGGTCTTTAGCGCTGACGCGGGCGTATCCATAGATTGCCATTGGTGTGCTCCCCGCATTTTGCACTGGGATATTTGCACACCCCAAGCTATTGAAATTGCAACGTCAAGCGAAATGTGCAGAAAGGTCAATATTTGCACATGAGCCAGCGAGTGCGAAGCTACCGCGCAACGGAGGCTCACTCCAAAGGTGGCAGGCCCTGACGCTTGCGCTTGCGGTTTGTTTGGCCGAGCCAAGATCGTTGTTCTAACAGCTCGGGTACAGGCTGCCACAGCGTCGACCGGCCCCTGGTCGAAGACCTGCCGATGGGGACCGCTACCTTACGCAGCGCCCTGCGAACGTTCTGGTAATGCCAGCTCTTCGGCGGCTTGCGCTCTACACGAAGCTGCAAGCCGTAAACCTCTTTCACCAACTGACCCGTCGATAAGGGCTTACCTCTGGAGGACTCGAAGGCATACCGGATCGTGCGGGCAATGTAAGTGTCCCTGGGATCTGAATAGCTACTCCGCGCAGCCTTCATCTTCTCCATATGCTCTGGGCCACGAGGCTCGCGGGTGTCCTTAGGCCAGTGGCCCGCCAAACGAAGAAAACGCATCGCCCATTCCTCGGTAGCCATTTAGTACGTCTCTGTTGCAATTAATTTTAGAAAACACTGTTCTGTGGACGGATGCGGGGGTAGAAGGGCAGGAGCGGGCCGTAGAACCCGCGAAGTAGCGGAGCGGGCGGCGACCCTCAAGGGAGCCGCACTTTGCGGGTTTGTAGGCCCGCTATGGGTGTTTGTGCACACACACACAAAACATGTACGTCTTAGGGGCCAGAGTTTTTGTGTGTGCTTTCCGGCACCCTCAACTCGTGAACTGGCTTGCCGTCTTTGTAGCCGTCAAACACCTCAAGTCGGCCGGACTCGATCAGCCTGCCCATCGCTTCAAGCAGAACGCTCTCGTTTACCCGCATTTCCTTGGCTTCCGGCGTTTCTGCAATCAATTTGGGGGCAAAATTGACGCCCCGCTTGTCACTGAGACGTTTTCCGCGCTTCTTCAGCTGCGCCATTGATTCGAGGAATACGGCCTCCGCGCGCTGGACAGCAGCCTCAAATGCCGCCGGATCATGTCCCGGCCACTCCCAGGGGGAAACGACACCAACGTCATCGCCATTAGCAATGATTAGGTTTTCTATTCTTATCCATTGGGCTGGGGCAGATGTGGCAGAATAGTTGCGCTTTGCGGGCGTAACTTTGACGTGCCGCTCCCGCCGATATTCCTCCACGCCGGCCTTCTGGGCCTCATCCACGGTCATTAGATCAAGCATTCGCACTGACCGAAGCGCATCAACAATGGCGCCACTGCCGCGGGTGTCGTAGGCAGTTAATTGGGCATCGAACCCAATCGGCGGTTTCCGTGTATGCCCCACAATCTCGCACGAGCAATTGATGCTGGCCGCCAAATCCCGGAAAATATCCATGACGCCGCGCATCATCACCGGGTTGTTCTCCGGTACTCCATGTAGGGTAATTAGAGGATCCAGGCTAATAACCTGAAACTCATTCGCCCTGATTTCCTCGTACATGTGCGCAAGCAGGTTTCTATCGGGAGTAAATCGGTCACCTGACCCCATTTCCGCGACCCGCAGCGGAAACTTCTGGGGATTGGTCATACAGAGCCAGCCTTCAAGATCCGAATGCTCCACGCCGTAGTACCGGCAGACCGCATCAAGGCGGCGGCACAGCTCGTCCCAGTTCTCCTCGCCGTTGTGGTACCAAACCTTAAGGCGGCGCGGCGGCTCCTCTGAGAGGAGCGCACGCCCCGTTGCCATAGAAACGGCCTCGACCAAATCCAAGGATGATTTGCCACGTCCGCCAGGCGCCATCGTCCCGCTGACGGCTCCGCGCTGATACTGCTTTCCAAGATAGAACTCCCGCGGCGGAATGGCGGAAAGATCGGGGGCCTTTATAAATTCGAGGCGCGGATATTTGCTCTCATTCTCCTGTTTCGGGTTTTCCTTTTTGGGAGACCGCGATGCTTCCATTTCTGTTAGAGGCTCGGCTGGCCCCTCATCTTCCACACCCCAAAATCTCCGCTTCTGAAGGTGTGGAATGCCGCCGGCGGCCTCAATCGCTCGCCATTTCTTCAACATCTGATTGGGGAGCGTTTCAACAATGCGCGGCTGCTCCCCATGGTACTTCGCGATGTACCCGTAAACCATCGCTTCGATTTGCGAGCGTATCCTATTCCAATCCCAGATTGGGCGCTCTTGTGGGTCCCCGGGAATTTCCTCGTAAGCCTTCTGCGCGCGTGCGAGGCAGTCCTTAATCACATCCTCACAGGGAACACCCTCGCGTAACTGTTCACCACTATAGGCCAGCAACGTGTCGTTGATGGGGAATTCCCCACCGTACTGCATTTTCTCAATACGCTCGGCGATCGGCGCGAACTGCACGGCATTGTCCGGGTCCGTACCGACGGACATCGGCGAATCTGGCGCGACGCCGGTAACGTCAAGCCAGCCCAACGTAGCCTTCAACTCCTCGGCGCACAGATCAAGAAAGGCGTGAATGTCGCCCTCGCGGACGACAGGTAGCTCCATCAATGAGGCGGAGGCTAGATCGCGATCGCGCCAGGTATACGGGCTCCCCGTATCGGGATGAGTTCCTGCAACAACGAACTGCTGTCCATCGCCGAGAACTTCAATCTTGTGAAACCTACCATCCGGCGCGCTGAACTTTCGCACGACCTTCTTGAAAGGTTCGGGTGCGTACAGCGGCACCGCACACTTTGGCGCCCGTCCGGTGCGCTCAAGGACGCGACCGGGGAAGCCTTTCCGAAACAGATCCAAAATAATCTGTACTGCAGCGGCGTCGTCAAAGTCGATGTCCAAGGCGGCGGTGCGCTTGCAGAGAACTCCGGTGTTATCTCCCTGTTCGCCCCAGCCGTCGATCATTTCCTCATTGGGCGAAACGTTCTGCCAGTTCAGCAACAACGGGCGCTTACCCTGAACGGGAATTGGCAGGTGGCCATTCTGAAGTAATGCCTTGCGGATTTCACGCTGCGTCATCGCCGGCATTGGCATCGTAGATGTATTTGTCGGCGTCGCTTCCATCGCCCTTCCAAGTCTCGTCTAGCGTGTCGGTGATAGTGTCGTACCAGCTACGACCGTTGGTTTGCTTCTTTTTCAGCCAGGCATCATGCTGCGCTATCAGTTTCGGTACCCTTGTTGACCCAGGCCACAGGCGCTCGGCCGCTTGCAAAAACCTCGTACGCAAATCTGATTCCGCCGTCGTCACAGAAGGCGAGAGGTTTGAACGTGTATCCATATTCCCCCAGCCAGGCGTTAAGCAGCGCAAGTTCAATAGCTGTCGGCCTTCCACGCCGAGAGCGGCACCAAACACATTTCCAAATTGGAATGTCTGATCTTGTCGAATGCGGGTGCACTCTCAAAAGTGGACACCCGCATCGGCATGGATCGACGACGACAGCTTCGAGGCCGTATATTTCAGATCCCTGGCTCATCGTCCCAGGGCAGTTCTTCGTGAGATTCCGTCTCGATTGGCGACTTACCAATCATCGAGAGGACGGGTTTCTTCACCGATCCGAACTTGCCCTTGAACGAGCCGACGTCGAGCCGGACGATCGGCAAGAAGCTCTCTGGCAATCGCCGGGAAAGGCCGAGGAAGTCCTTCGCCGCCGCAAGCGAGGTTTTCGACTGTGCGGTGAAGGTGTACGCTTCGCCGGTTTCTCGATGCGTCAGCGGAAACTCGATGACCGGCGTCCAGGGGTCTTCAGGCTCGTCTCCAAACTTGCCCGTCTCCCATTTGCTTCGGTCTAGGTCTCCGAGAGACGCGCGAGACGGCGCCTGGTCCTTGGGGAAGATCGGCCCCGTATGCCTCTCAGGCGGCTCGCCCTTGCCCTTGAACTTCAAGAAGCCACCAGTCGCCGAGTAGACATCGACGACGAATTCCTGTCCGTTAAACGTCGCCTCGCTGCCACGCACGAGGTAGTTGCCCGCTCTGCCATCGAACTTCAGCAGCTTGGCGCCGCCGCCACTCGCTACTTCATCCATGAATCCCATTACTCATCTCTCCGTTGTTGTCGTCGCCAAAGACCGTGCTCAAGCCACGAGATTTCGGTTTCGAGTTCTTTGACGACTAAAAAAATCGCAGGAGAGAATGAGTAACAGTCGTATCTCGCGACGAGCATGAGGCGCTCGGCGCGTAGCGTGGCCGTAGAGGGTGCGGTGCTCATGGCTGCACCGCCTGGTCGGGCGCCGGTCGATGCAGCGGATGATTCGGATTGCTGAGGTCGTCGTCGTAATAGGCCCCACGCTCCTTAGCGCTGTCCTCAGGATCAACGCCGTTGCTAACGGCGGGCTTGGTAGGCGCCGCTGGCGCATCGGTCGCCGGCGCCGGCTCAGACGCTGCCGCCTCCTTGGGCTTGTTCTTCGAACCCGGCGGACGCCCGCGCTTCTTCGCTGGCGCCGGCTTTGGAGATGATTCAATCGCTGCCGCGGACGGCCCCACGCCTTCTCCGTCTTTAAAGGTGACGGCTAGTTTTTGCAGGATCAATTCGCGCAGAAGGTCGGGGTCATCGACCACGCCCTCAAGATTGGCGATCGCTGCTTCGACGTCGCGCACTATCTGCGCGGCGTAGTCCTCTTCGGTCAGCCGATATTCCTGCGACTTACTGTAAGTCGCGCCCCCAGATTGTGGCTCGGCTTCGCCCGCGCGCTGACGGTGTGCCGCGACTGCCGCGCGGTTCTTGGCCCGCTCTTCTTCTGCGGCCTCCGCGGGGTTGTCGGACCTTGCCAGCGCCATGACCCTTTGGGCATCGCGCCTGGTGCGGTTCTTAAAGTTCGCCGCGTACCACACCCACCATTTGATGCTGCCGGCTTCGCCGGCTTCGATGCGGACCTGGAGTTCGACGAGCTGCTTGCCGGCCGAAATACGGTACTGATCGGTCTTCTCGCTGTACTGTTTGATCTTGTCGAAAGATGTGTCGATCCGCTTGACGACCTGCGCGAGAGTTTCCTGATGATCGCTCATCGCAGCCGCTCCACAATCTTGGAGGCGGCCGCGCCAACCTGCTTCCAGTTGGAGTTAATCAGCTCACGGGCGCATTGCACTTCGCGACGCGCGTCGAGCCATGCGGCGATATCGGGGGCGCGGTAACCGATTCTATTTGGTGAAAGACGGGTCTTCGGCGGCGTCTCGCCAAGAGCTTCGAGGCGGTCCCAGGTCCGGCCCGATAGACCAAGGAGCTTCTGTGTCTCCTTCTTGGTGTAGACTTTTAGATCGTCCGACACTTTAATCTCCGCAGGGCGCGCGCGAATGACAGCGGCGCGTTACGCGGATACGTTTGTCAGCTTATTTGTTAGCTGGGCAGCCCCCAACTTTTCGAAAAAATGTCCCAACGCCAGTTTGAAAAGCTACTTACTTGCCACGCGCCTGTGACGCTTGAGTACTTCGTTCACATATTTTGTCATGGCACCAGGTATTATCGTTCTTGATCCCAACCGTCGCTCGTGGGGCAGAAGCCTATTTACGTCAATCAATAGGTCGACAATCTCTGAGACCGAGGGCTGGTCCATGGTCTCGTACATAAAGACAACCTCCTCGTCTCGCTCTTTTTTAGCGTAGGTTTTGGTGGCAAGGGCGCCGAGGAGGCGTTGGGCCGCATTGGGACCAGCCGTGCGCGCAATTTCCCGAAAAAGTGTTCGCAGTAGCCCCTCCCACCCATGATGGTGCGCGTACTCCGAACAGATCATCACTATCTGGCGTCGCACATCGCCATGACTCCCTTGAAGGGATTCTCCGAACCTCCGTAATCGGTTCCAAAAGTCGCCATAGCGTTTTGGCGGCACCCTGAACGTAATCGAAATGTAAGCGCCGTCCTCCGACCGCGTCGCAGTTGACAACTCGGGTCTGAACATTTTTGGACCCATCAAGCACCCTTAACAATCGAAGCGACGTGCACATCCCACCGCGCCAGCGCCGCCGCCTTTTCGACAGCGTAGCTCGAGCGATTATAAATACCAGCAACGCCGCCCTTATGGCCGCTGACGTGGTTAAGCACCGCTTCGATAATGTGCGGCGCTATGCCGATATCGGCCATGCCGGTCGCTACGGAACGCCGGATATCATGGATAACCCAGCCGGCCACCCCGGAGCGCTTATCAAGTTCGTCCTTGAAAGAACTCCACGCGGGTGACTTAAAAACTCCCTCGCCATTGCGCGGCGACTTCTCCAAAAGAGCGCGGGCGGTTGGTGCCAACGGAACAACATGCGCGCGCCTGTTCTTGGCGCGCTCGCTTGGGAGCTGGATAGCGTCGGCGCCGATCTCACTCCAGCGCAGTTCGCTTATCTCGCTGCGGCGCTGCCCGGTGAGAATCAGCAGCTTGATTATCGTGCCAAACGCATCATCACCGGCGGCGTTCCAGATGCGCTTAATCTCGTCGTTCGAAAGGACTCGGTCGCGTGGGTGCTCGTCCCGTTTGTTGGTGTTCGTGACAGGATTGGAGAGCGCCAACCCCTCGCGCATCGCCCAGCTGAAGACGGCGGATAGCGTGGAGCGGACACGGTTCGTGGTCGTCGAACCGGAGGACTTCTCAAGCTTGGTCAGTAAATCGGCGACGTCGCGCAGCGTAATCGAATCGATAGGCATGGGGTGAAGCGGCGCCGCATATTTGATGAGATGTCGAACAACCTCATCCCTAGTCCGCGGCCGCTTCTTATACTGCTCGAGGAAGCGTTCGATTAAGTAGCCGAATGTGTCCTGCGACCGGCGAACGCTCTGCCGCTTCTCCGCCGCCGGGTCGCCGCCCAGGCGGACCCTGGCATGCAGCTCGCCGGCGATCTCTCTTGCCCTGGCAAGCTTCACTGCCGAGGCGTTGCCCAAGACGAGCCGCCTAGTCCTTCCACCAATCTTGTACTGAAAAATCCACGTACGGGCTCCGCTGGCGCGTACACGCAGCCCGAAGCCCGGCACGTCGGTATCAAAGAAGATCTTATCGGTGACGTCTGTATCGAGTTTTAGCGCCCCCACCGAAGCCGCCGTGAGTCGCATCCCGTTCCTCCGCCGGGGCACCTATTGGGAAGCCTGGGAAGCCGTTTCCCTGGCGGTGCCTAGACGGCTTGTACAGGAAGATTTCAAAAAAAGTCCCATGATCACGTGAATTTGACAGGTGCCTGACGGGTTCCTGGCAGGCGACCTTGGTCGCGACCACTGTAAAACGAACAGTTGCGCCAAATGCGCCACCCCGCGCTCCCCATGGGGTGCGCATGAGGGTCGGGGCTCTTTTGGCGGACGGAAAACGATTAGCAATTTGTTCAGCGATGCATATGCAGTCTTCCGGATAGCCGCCCGCGATGCCTGAGGGCAGGTACGCGCTTTGTGGCGTCGTGTTTGTCGTGCGTAACAACATACCTTCACAATACGCAAGCTACGGACAAACACGCCATGTACACGATCGCTTTGGTTTCGCGCAAGGGCGGCACTGGCAAGAGCACACTCGCCATCGGGCTCGCGGTCGCCGCCATTGAGTTCGGCCACAGGGTCTGCCTGCTTGAAGCCGACCCGCTGGCGACCGTGTCGAATTGGCGCCGCCGCCGGACGTCGGCGGAGCCCATCGTTGAATCATCCATGACGGATACATGCTGTTTCACCGCGTGCAGGCGCTCGCACAGCGCGGCATTACTTTGACGATCGTCGACACCGCAGGGGGTTGGAGCGACGCGTGCACGGCGGCCATGGCTGCAGCCGACTTGTGCCTTATTCCGACCCGCCCAAGCCCCGCCGACATTGACGCCACGGCACCGATGCTCACCGCCGTACGCGAAAGCGGCAAGCCGTTCGCCTTCGTGCTCAATCAAGTCCAAGCGCGTAGCCCCCGCCTTTCCGGTGCAGCAGGCTCTCTCGCCAAACGCGCGGTAGAGCTGAAGATGGCGCATGTGCTCGCGCTGCCAGCAATCGTGCTGCGCAACGATCAGCAGGACGCGGTCGGTATAGGGCTTGGCGTCACGGAATACGCGCCGCGTGGAAAGTCAGCGGAGGAGAGACGTGGGCTCTGGCGATGGATCTGCACGCGGCTCGGCTCGCAGCTTCTCAGCGGAAGCGCCAGCCCAAAGGTACGCGCCTATGCCCACCGCGGCGACGCTGGCGGACGTGACGGCGGCCTTGCCCGCCCCAGGCGTGCGCCAGTAAAGCGCGCAGATCATTGAGAACTCGATTTAGCGTGGCTTCACAGCGTTAGCGGATCAGCAGCCCTTTCGGCGGCGTAAAGCGCCGCGCGTCGGCCGCAGCCGCGTTTCGCATGGCCCACGCTGACGGAACGAATGCACCTCGGCCGCGTCTCTCTCCGCAGCCTGCACACAACGGTTTCAATGCGACGTTATGCGGCGATAGGGCGAGGAATTTCCGCGGTACCGTTCAATTAGTAGGCTAATCCGGGCGGCGCCCCATCCCCCGACACCCGCCGCCCGGATCAAAAGAGCCTACAAGCTGAGGCAACAACCTGTGCGAACCCCGGCAGGGTGACCTGCTCGGCGTTCTTTTCTGCTGGCAGTCAACTAACGTTTGCCGAGCCATGCAGACTTTGCCGGAGTGTGTGTCGCGACACTGGCCGCGTGCCTTCCATGAGCGAATTGAACTAAAGCGCACGACGAAACGGGACGGCAAAAGCTTTCGGGAAAAGCATTAAGGGCCTGAGCTGAGGCTGGTGTTGCTCGGATGTACAGCGCATCGGCCCACACTTTTTCATAAGGAGATTTGAAATGAGAAATCTGCTTGCTTCTATGCTGTTTGGTCTGCTGGCGCTTCTAGGTGCCACGCAGGCGCAGGCTACCTGCGGCTCTGGCGGCGGCACTTGTTATGCCATTGGCGTGATTATGCCATTGGCGTGACCGGCACGGTTAACTGGACATCAACATCGAATTGGTCCGCGAGTAGCGGCGGGGCGTCTTGTACCTGCGTACCGGCCACCACGGATGCTGCTCTGTAGCCACCAGGGCTAGAAACGAACTCAGCCCTGGCCGTGGATTTCGTTTCGGCCTGTCGGAGAAGCCTGACAAGCGGACGGCACAAAAAGACGGCCCCGAGGGATCCGAGGCCGTCAGAGTTAGGGCCGTGCAAGGGATCGGGGTGAATGACGGAAGCCCGGTCCTGCATGCCGGTTCAACTCATCAACGGGCGGCGGGTTTCCTGACAAATCGGGTCGGCTGAAATAAAGGAGATTGGGCTATGATCGGATATGGACCACATTGCCTTTTTCTTTATCGTGGGCCTGGGCTGCGCGCTGATCGGCTGGGCGATGGTG
>CAVREN010000020.1:0-34062 GCA_963720115.1 uncultured Alphaproteobacteria bacterium | reverse complement strand
TGACGTCTTAGCCCGCTCGTCCCCGCGTAAGCGGGGACCGAGGCTGGATTCCCGCTTGCGCGGGAATGAGCGGAAGATTGACCTTCGGCGTGCTTCAAAAAGGCCGCATGTACGGTGGCCGCTGTCAGCACCAGCATCGCCATTGCCTGATGCAAGAGCGCCAGCGACAACGGCACGACCCACAAAAGCGCGGCGATGCCGAGGGCGATCTGCAAGAGAATAGCAGCAAACAAAACAAACGCGCCGGTGCGCACGCCGCGGTCCTTCACCGCACCCGCGACATCGATCGCGTGCAACACCGCAACCACAAAAATCGCATAAGCCAGCATGCGATGCTCGAACTGCACGGTGAGCGTATTGTCGAACAGATTGCGCCACCACGGCGTTTCGAAGAACAGCCGCGCCGCGGACGGAACGAACGCGCCGTCGATATCCGGCCAGGTGTTGTAGACCTGCCCGCGCGCAGGCCCGCGACCAGCGCGCCCAGATAAAGCTGCACGAAGCTCAGCACCAGCAGCGACTGCGCCGGTGATCTTCAGCCGCGACGACGTCGACAGGCGCGGCGGCCGGTCCACCAGCCGGCGCAGCGTCCAGACGATGCCAGCGAAAATCAAGCAGCGCCAGCACCAGATGGGTGGCGAGGCGATATTGCGAAACCTCGACCCGCTGCGACAGGCCCGACGCCACCATCCACCAGCCGACCGCGCCCTGCAGCGCGCCGAGGCCGAAGATCAGCCACAACCGCCGCCGCAGATCGGCGCCGAGCACGCCGCGCCACAGGAACCAGAGAAACGGCAGCAGAAAGGCGACCCCGATCACGCGCCCGAGCAGCCGATGGCTCCATTCCCACCAGAAGATCGTCTTGAACTCGGCGAGAGTCATGCCGGCGTTGAGTTCGCGATATTGCGGGATGGTCTTGTAGGCTTCGAACGCCTGCGTCCATTGCTCCTGCGTCGAGCGGCGGCAGACGCGCCGGTGACCGGCTTCCACTCGACAATCGAAAGCCCGGACTCGGTCAGCCGCGTGGCGCCGCCGACCAGCACCATCGCCAGCACCAAGGCGGCGACCGCATAAAGCCACAGCCGCACCGCGCGGGTGTGCGTGTCGCTCATGGGTGTTCCGATCATCGTCAGGTCACTTGTCGCAAGCGCGCGGACCATATAGTGCTGCCCCCTGCTCTCGCAACGTTCGTTTACCGTCACCCTGAGGTGCGCGGCGATGCCGCGCCAAACCAAGTCGGCCTAGGCCATGCCGAAATCGCATAACGCGATCTCGGTTGGGGCGACGGCCCAAAGGTACGGCTGCATCCCTCGAGGGCCGCCATAGCGCGTCGAAGACGCGCGTAAACGCGCTTATGGCGGCCGCCTCAGGATGCCGGAAAAATAGGTTCGCGTTTCCCATGCCGCCTCGCCTGCGTAAATTCATCGGCACCATCGCGCTTTTGGTCCTCGTCGTCGTGTGGGCGCTCGTTGCCATGGCGCTCGCACAAATGCCCGCCATCCGCGACAACGCGATCGCTTCGGTCGCCTACTACGTGATCGCAGGGCTGGGCTGGTGCCTGCCGGCCATTCCGATCGTCACGTGGATGAGCAGAAAGCCACGAAGCAATTCGTAGTCCGCGTCATTGCGAGGAGCGGAGCGACGAAGCAATCCAGGTTTCTCGCGAGCCGCCCTGGATTGCTTCGCTATCGCTCGCAATGACGATCGCCAATTAGGCCGCCTCGGCGCGGCGAAAGCCGTTCCACATCGCGGTGGCCGAGCCGGACAAAAGCACGCGCACATAGCGGAGCTGCTGATATTCACCGTTGAGCGAGATGCGCGGCAGCGCGGTGAGATGCTCGGCGTGCGAGCGGAACAGCACGCCGGGCCGCGTCGTCACCGCCGTCTTGAAGCCGAGCTCGGCCGCGATGGCGAATTCGCGCGCGCCGGCCGAACCGGCATCGCCATACGGATAGGACAGATGCGCCGGCCGCGCGCCGAGCGCCGACTCGATCACCGTGCGGCTCAAATCCATTTCCGAGCGCACGGCTTTTTCCGGAAGCTTCGCCAGCGCCAGATGATTGACCGTGTGCGCACCGATGGTGACCAGAGGATCGCGCGCCAGCAGCGCGATCTCCTGCCAGCCCATGCACAGATCCTTGCAGAAGGCGGCGACGTCGACCTGATAGCGCAGCGCCAGATCGCGCACGATGAAGCGGAGCTCCGTTTCGCTGTCGCGCGCGCGCAGCCACCAGTAAAGCTCGTCGTAGAGCGCGCGCTTCTCGGCGACCGTGCCGCAATCGAAGCTTCGGTTCTCGCCGTCGATCACAAGCCCGATGCGATCGCGCTTGGCGATCACCGCCTCGAGCACAAGCCACCACAATTCGCCGAGCCGGTCGGGAAAGCTCGTCGGCACATAAACCGCGAAAGGAAAGCCCGCCTCGCGCAGGATCGGATAGGCGAATTCCAGATTGTCGCGATAGCCGTCATCGAAGGTGAGACACACGAAGCGCCGGCCGAAATCGCGCTCGGTCATGCGGCGATACATCTCGTCGAGGCTGATCACGTCGATGCCGGAGCGGCCGAGCAGCTTGACCACGCGGGTGAGAAAGCGCGGCGTGACTTCGAGGATGCGGTTGGGCTGGAAGCGATCGGGCCGCGGCGGCCGCACGTGATGCAGCGTGAGAATGGCGCCGATGCCGCCGACAAACGGCTTGAGCGCCCAATGCGCGCCGGTGAAATAAAGCGACTCCAACCCGCCGCGGATGATGGTTTGCTTCAAGCCCGACATGATTTCTCGTTCACGCAGTACCAAATTTCCGCTCATTCCCGCGCAAAGCGGGAATCCAGCTGGGTCCCCGCCTTCGCGCGGACGAGCGGATAAACAGCTGACTGCCTTCCAACACACTATCCTACCGCTTGGTTGACAATGTTTTGCTGCTTTCATCCTGCCCGGCGAAGCGGGGAAGGGGGACCGCCCTGCGCAAGCAGGGGGTGGAAGGGGCGCGGACGGCAACGCTTGCTCCGTCGGTCCAGAATGCCGAACTGCCGCCGATTTGTGTTCTCAAGAAAGCTTTTCCGACATGGACGCGTAGAATCTCGCGCAAACTTGGCCTTTAGCCGGTTGGTCGCTGGTTCGAATTCAGCCGGGAAACCACATCACATTGATATCATTTTGTTTTTCCAAAACAGCCGACCGTACCCGCAAGCTTACCCATGGCATCTTCTCGTCAATAGGTTGTCGCACAGACCAGCTACACCCGCCGGCCGATGTCTCGCAGGAGGCGGTGATTTTGCCAGACTACGTTTTCACAATTCGGTCTGAAGGCCAGATGGTTGAGCGCGCACGAGTTGTAGCCTGCGACAATGACGATGCCGCGCTTGGATACGCGTGTTCAATGGTTCGCAGGCTCAGGACGGTTGGCGGCTATAATGATCCGAACCTGATGGTGAGGGTGTTCGACGATCGACGCCCGCTCGTTTTCTGCTTGCCATTTCTTCCCGCACGCGCCTGAGCCTCGACCCCCACCTGGGCATCGGGATGAGGCGGCGCGTGCGCTTGAACGCATTGTGAAAGACTGGCTTGGTCTCGACGGTCTCTGCTCGCGCGTTGAACGTCGCCATGCGCAACTCTTTGAACGGTTTGCTAAACCTAGCGCGCTGCCCCAACCCATCCTCCGCTGCGCCGACGAGTGCTGTTTTGCTTTGCTTTCTTAGTCGGCAAATGCCCTGCGTGCGCTCAACGTCCGCGCAATGCCGCGGGGTTGGGTGGCAATTTGGGTGGCAATTATTCGCGGCCCAGCTGACAGCCTACAATCGCGCTATCTACGCGAAGGTGATGCGCGAGGCGCTGGAGCGCTGAGGCGATCATGTCGCGGCCGCCGCCCGGTCGTTTAGGTCCCACGAGTAGCGAACCCCAAGCGCGTCTGCCCGGGTTCATTTTCATGGCGAACACCATCACGACAGCGCAGACATGCAATGTTGTCTTTGCCTCTTTGTTGCCTTTGCGACTTTCAACAATAGATAGGCCGACCATCCCGAGACGGGTCGTTGTGCGGAACGATTTCATGTTGCATGAATTAAGACAACGTAAGGGGGTCGGGCGGCCTGACAGCGGATCTTGACGCGCTCTTCAAGCTTTCGGTTCTGATGAACCTGACGCGCTTGTTGAGATTTCACCTCCGATCTTCGGTCGCCTGGCCACCCCG
Source organism: uncultured Alphaproteobacteria bacterium (assembly GCA_963720115.1). Classification (GTDB taxonomy): domain Bacteria; phylum Pseudomonadota; class Alphaproteobacteria; order Rhizobiales; family Xanthobacteraceae; genus BOG-931. The sequence goes on along the minus strand of CAVREN010000020.1, from coordinate 29,875 downwards.
AGCCCACCGCCTTTCCGGTTCCTGAAATCACCGCAAGTGAGCGTTGCGGCGTTTGCTGAACTGCGCCGCGAACGATCGGCGGGCGGACGCTTTATCGGATTGTTGATGGGAGGACGGGACCCGTCTCCTGGCACCACCCCTGTCACGCTATGCGGCTTCTAACGCTACCCGTTCAATCAGCGTCGGGTCGTCGGCGTCCGCCTTCGAGCTATTGACCCGCTTCGACACTGGCCAGCGTTGCAGAAACTCGTTCCGGCGCTGCTTTAGGATTCCAGCCCCACCTCCCCGCTCAGCCACGGCGCGAATTGCTCCTCCGTCAAGAACACCGGCATCCGGTCGTGAATTTCCGCAGTGAAGTCGTTGGGCTCGGCAACGATCATCGTGCGCAACTTCAGCCGCTCGCCAGTGTCGCGGTTTTTCCACTCGTCCCAAAGACCGGCCGCTACCGGTCGCTCAGTTCACGCGTCGTTCCGTCTTCTCGCTTTGTCCGTTAACGGCTGAGCGGTGCCTGTATGTTTCGGAAGCAGTTGGACAGATTAGAGAAATCGGAGTGGCTGGACTTCTGTAAATCAATCATCTGAATGAGTTTTGAAAACTTAACATATCGGCCCTGCGATCGGGACATATCGGCCCTGCGATCGGGCCGACCGATGGTCGGTGCTGTCCTAATTCCGGGCCGTCCTAATTCCATCGACGATAGCTTTTGCCTTTTCAGCTTCGTCGCCCTCGGCAGGGATGGTCCCAAATTGCAGCGCGACCCTTCGGGCCTGCTCCCTAGTCTCACCAGCCCACCACCAGACCTACATAGGCGCTCCCTTGACTGTTGGACCCCCTGTTCCAACGAACCATCGCCATTAGCCTTCTATAACTGTGCCATGGATTTGGCGCCTATTGACGTTGGGCGCGCGCAGCATTGGCCGCGCCACTCAAGGTCAGGGTCCTCCACCCTAATTTGTCTCCCCGAAGGTCGCGTCAGTTGGTGCGCCGCTCACCTCGGCCTTATCAGCAACCGCCATTGATCCTCGCGCCGGATATTGAACCGTTTAATCGCGGCCTTAGCGCAGTCGTATTGTCGGGGGGCTTGAACCAATCCGACGAATGCAGCGGGTGTAGCCTTGAGCCGCATCACCTCCCACTCGGTCTCACGCTTACGCTTGGGCATGCCGGGAATATAACGACCAGCAGGAAAGCCTCCGATGCGCGCTACCCGTAGCGGGAGAGTGCGCTGACACTGCTCGGAGGGGTCCCAGCAGTGGCAGCGCTGACCGGACTGGATAGCAATAACGCCCGCCCCGGGCGGGGCACTGTATCTGCCCGAATACAACGACGACAACTCACGTAAGCGTCAGGCCCTAGTGCTTAGCAATTGCCTCGTTGACGCATTTTTTTACCGCTTTGTGCTGCGCCCACAACGACATTTCGTTGTACTTCGCATGCCCTTTTCACCTCCGCACGGCAGGTTGCTGTCGCCTGCTTTACTGCTGCTTTGTCGGGTTGGTCCGCTGCTTTCGCGAATGTTGGAGCCAGAAAGAAGCCGCACGCGATGACGGTCGCGAGTGTTCTGGACATGAATGTGCTTGCCCCTACTTAAGACTTCCGACGCTCTTCCGGCGTCATGGCGAGCGGATTTCTCGATGACGCCGAGGCCGAGGACCCGTTTGGTCAGCGAGATATTGCCGAGCGCCGGATCGAATTCCGGCAGCTCGTTGAGCTTGACAACTTTCTGAAACGCACAGCAGGAGGCGAAGCAGGATCAGGCGCGCAGCGTCGGCCAGTGGCTGTCCGGCGAAATCGAGAGCCTGCGCAAGAAGGTCGCCGACGCCGAAGCGAGGGTCGAGGCGTTCCGCGCGCGCTCGAACCTTCTGGTCGGCCCGAACAACACAACTCTCTCGGTGCAGCAGCTCGGCGATCTCAATACGCAGCTTGCTACCGCGCGCGCACAGAAAGCCGACGCGGAAGCCAAAGCCAGGCTCATCCGCGACATGCTCAAGTCCGGCGAGCCGATCAAATCCTCCGATGTGCTCAATTCCGAGTTGATCCGCCGGCTGTCCGAGCAGCGCGTCACCTTGCGTGCCCAGCTTGCCGAGCAGTCCTCCTCAATTCTCGGCAACCATCCCCGCATCAAGGAATTGCGCGCGCAGATCGGCGATCTCGACCAGCAGATCAGGAAAGAAGCCGAGATCCTCGCGCGCTCGCTCAAGAACAACTCCAAGCTTGCCGACGCGCGCGTCGCCGCGCAACTCGTCACCTTCAACCAGCTCAAGAAGCAGGCCGAGACCTCGAACGAGGACGATGTGCAGCTGCGGGCGCTCGAGCGCGACGCCAAATCGCAGCGCGATCTGCTGGAGTTCCTATCTCGCCAAATATCGCGACGCCAGCGCGCGCGGCACAATCAATTCCTCCCCGCCCGACGCGCGGATCATTTCGCGCGCCACCCCCTCGAGCGTACCGGCCGCGCTCCTATTCCTACATCGGCAATGTCGCGGTGCTCGACGTGTTCGACAAGCCGATCGCCGATTGGGACGTCGTGATGAAATGGCTGTTCGACAAGGTCGTCGGATCGCTGGCGCTTCTGTGCGCGCTGCCGATCATGGCCATCATCGCCATTGCCATCAAGCTCGACAGCCGCGGCCCGGTGCTGTTCAAGCAAAAGCGCTACGGCTTCAACAACGAGCTGATCGAGATCTACAAATTCCGCTCGATGTATGTCGATCGGGCCGACGTCAATGCCAACCAGCTGGTGACGGTCGACGACCCGCGTGTCACCCGCGTCGGCCGCTTCATCCGCAAGACGAGCCTCGACGAGTTGCCGCAGCTCTTCAATGTGGTCTTCGCCGGCAATCTCTCGCTGGTCGGGCCGCGGCCGCACGCCCTGGCGGCCAAGGCCGCCGACCGGCTCTATGACGAAGCGGTGGACGGCTATTTCGCGCGCCACCGGGTGAAGCCCGGCATCACCGGCTGGGCGCAAATTCACGGTTGGCGCGGCGAAACCAACAGCCAGGAAAAGATCCAGCAGCGCGTCGAGCACGACCTCTACTACATCGAGAACTGGTCGATCCTGCTCGACATGTACATCCTTCTGCAGACGCCGTTCGCACTTCTGCGCACGGAGAATGCGTATTGAGCGAGCGCGCGCTCGCGGCGGCTTACGCCGGCCATGCCGATGAGGCCGCCGCCGCGCTGCCGCAGCGTATCCTGAACATCGTCCTGTTCGTCACCGTGCTGACGAGCTCGATTGCCTTCATCGAGCCCTCCCCGCATGACGGCCTGATGTTCATTCTGCTCGCGACTTGCGTCGCCGCGCGTGTTCGTTTCGACCGCAAACTCGTGCCGCTGACGCTGCTGCTCGCCATCTGGCTCGCCGGCGCTTTTTTCGCGCTCATTCCGGTGCTCGATCAAAAACAGACGGTGCAATACGTCGCGACCTCGGCCTATCTCGTCATCGCCGCGATCATGTTTGCCTGCCTGTTCTGCGATGGCGATCTGATACGCCTCCTCATCCTGCGCCGCGCCTACATCATCGCAGCCCTGATCGCGACGGCGGCCGGCTATGTCGGCTTTTTCCATCTGCTGCCCGGCGCCGATATCTTTCTCGCCAACGATCGCGTCAGCGCCACCTTCAAAGACCCGAACGTGTACGGGCCGTTTCTGATCTTTCCGCTGCTGCTTCTGTTGATCGATTTCATGACCCGCGGGCTGCGGCTCATCGGGCTCGCGATCATGATCTTTCTCTTTGGCGGACTGTTGCTCAGCTTCTCGCGCGGCGCCTGGGCGCATTTCGCGATCTCAGGGGCGGTCGCTGTCACGCTTTTGCTCGCAGCCGCGACCGAGCCGCGCATGCGCACGCGCATCCTGTTGTTCAGCATCGCGGCCTTGATCGGCATGGCGCTGTTTGTCGTCGCGCTCATTTCCATTCCCGCCGTGCACGACATGTTCCTCGAGCGCGCCAAGGCGATCCAGCCCTATGACATCGGTCCCGGCGGACGGTTCTGGGAGCAAAGGCTCGCGCTCGGCGTCATTCTTGAAAGCCCGAACGGATTAGGTCCGTTCGAGTTTTTCCGTCTCTATGGAACGCAGCAGCACGACGTCTATATGCAGGCGTTCCTGGTCTATGGCTGGATCGGCGGCGCCGCCTATCTCGCGCTGGTGGTCGTGACGCTGGCCGTCGGCTTCCGCGCGGCGCTCGTGCCGGCGCCATGGCAGGCTTATTTGATCGCCGCCTATGCCGCCTTCGTCGGCGAAGCCATCGAAGGCTTCATCGTCGACACCGACCACTGGCGCCATTTCTTTCTTGTTCTCGGCCTGGTCTGGGGCCTGACGGCGGCGAGCATCAATCTGCGGCGCAGCGGGCACGCCCTCCGGAATATGCACAATCCGCAGGGATCTTTTCAATAAGGCGACATTTCCGCAGCGCGTACCGCGCCGCAACAACCGGATTTCCCGCTTAGAGCATGATGCCGAAAAGTGGAAACCGGTTTTCGGACAAGACCATGCTCAAAACAAAGCATCTAGACCGTGATCCAATTCAATTGAATTGGATCACGGTCTAGCGGCTAAAAAACTTTTCCTCGAGCGTTCGCCATTCGGGGCTGTTTGTAATTCTGATCAAAGCTCGATCCATCGGCTTTTTGATCGGGCTGTGCTCCGGGAGAGCGATCGCCATATAGGCGGAGGCAAGAAGGCCTTGTGGTATTTCGATAGCTTTGGCGTAGCGCATCGAGACGAAATACTGCAACGCACCGACACTATTGACGACCGCATCGGATTGGCCATTTGCCAGTGAATCGAGAGCTTCCGGCAAACTTTTGAATTTCGCGTATTGAAGGTGCAGCTGGTCGAGATACTCCGCGCCGGAGGATTGACCTACCGCCGCGAGCTTTTTCCCGCGCAAATCGATTGACGCAGCAAAATTACGGGATTCTACGCGCTCGGCAGTCAATCGTGAAACCAAGCTGGTCGATAACAGCGAAACCAATACGAGGCTGCTGAGCATCCATAGGGCAGCGACGGCACGGCCAAGCGTCGTTTTCGGCGTCTTATCTCCGTACCCCACGGTGGTCATCGTGACGACGGCCCAGTAAAGGCCGTCACGCAAGCTGACGACCGACGACTCCGATCCCTGGGCTGCAAGCCGAGTTCGCTGTTCGACAACCCACATCGCGATGCCGGTCACGATCAGCATGGCCAGCGTGATGATGATCAACGGGGCAAGCTCCGAAACTGCCGTGCCGTAGGATACGAGCGCAAAGATTGGACCGGCTTCCTTCTTCAGGGCGATCGCGACCCCAGACCGATGGGCGGGATAGGAAAAGTCGACGCGGGCCGCTCTTTCCGGCGTGATTGTGATGGCGCCAATCGCCGCGTCGAAACGACCTTGCTCGAGGCCGCTGAGAATCGACTCCATGTCGGAAATCGGGATCAACTGATAGTGCCACTCCATCTGTTCGGCCACCCTGCGCCACAGGTCGACGCTGACGCCGGAAATCGAACCATCGCCGTCCACGTAGCCGTACGGAGGCACGTTATAGACGGCGACACGCAGGCTCTCGACTTCGCGCTGCCCCGCCGCAAAGGCGAAAAGCACGGAAGCCCCCAGGCAAACGCCAAAGGCGATTTGGGCGAATAAGAGTTTACGAAGCCAGCCGATGTGAACCATGTCGAATATCGATCGAAGCCGCCAAGACTGCCGCCGGGTTGAGACGATCGATGCCGGATAGGCGCGAATACCTTGGTAGGCGATTGATTGGCAGGCGATTGGTCGTGTTCGACCGTCGGTCGCCGCACTTCGACCGCTGGGTGTCTCCGAGATGGTGCTCGGCACTTGCGAAAAGCAAGCGTGCTATCTTTGGCCCCTGACGTTCACATTCCAGCCCATCGATGAACGTAGCGCCCGCTTGTGAACTATTTTTGAAAAGCGTCGGCAATTGAACCAGATCGTGATCCAATTCAAATCGAACGCATCTCGAACCGTGATGCCGACAACCATCACGCAGAACCGGTAGTCATAGGGCGGCCGTGGCGCGCGCAAGGAGACGGTCGCAACAATTGGCGTGTAAGACAGTGAATGCGAAACAGGCTGGGACGAGCACCAATGCGACCAGGTCGAGCATCCGTTTTCTCATCGCCCACCGGCAGCTCTCCTTATGGTCTTCCAACCGTCCACTTTGAGAACAGCCCTAGGGCTGCGAGACCGTTGGCATCGGCTCCTGGCGCCCGCGTCGACCTCCGGCACTGCCCCTCTTGTTTGGAGGTGGACTTTGACCCCAATCAGACATGATTTTTGTGCAGGTCGTGCTGCTCGACAACAGCAACCTTCGCGCTACCAGCACATGCATCAACTACAGCCAACCGTTGCGGCGGAATTGCACATAAAGCGTGGTGCAGATAGCGATAATAGTCCCGATCACCAGATAGTAGCCGTAGGCCCACTTAAGCTCAGGCATGTGCTCGAAGTTCATCCCGTAAATTCCGGCAATAGCGGTAGGTACGGCCAAGATGGCGGCCCAGGCAGCCAGCCGGCGGGCAATCACAGTCTGCTGTGCCTGCCCGGCCATCAGGCTCGCCTCGAAGGCGAAGGCGAGCACTTCGCGTAAGGCATCGATCTCCTCGCGCACCCGACGGACATGATCTGTGACGTCCCGAAAGAGCGGCTGCATCTCCTTGTCGATCAGCATCAGTTGAGTGTGCTCGAGCCGGTTGCAGACTTCGACCAGCGGCCCGGCCGCATTGCGCAGACGCAACAAATCGCGGCGAAGTGTGTACAGGCGTTCGATGTCAGGCTGGCTCAGCGTCGTCGCCAGGACGGTGTCCTCGATCGCCTCGACTTCGGCGTGGATTTTCTCGATAACCGGCATGTAATTGTCGACGATGAAATCGAGGATCGCATAGACGATGTAGTCCTCTCCCTCCGACAGAACGGTTGGACATGCCTCCGACCGCTGGCGCACGGCAGCGTAGGAGACTGAAGCGCCGTGGCGGACTGACACGACATAGCCGCGGCCGACGAACAAATGCGTCTCGCCGAAGGCAATCCGCCCCTCTACCATCTGCGCGGTCCGGGCGACGATGAAGACGCCGTCGCCATACTGCTCCAGCTTGGGGTACTGATGGGCGTTGGTGGCATCCTCGATGGCCAAGGGATGCAGATTGAACTGCCGCTGCACCCGTTGCAGAAGATCGTCACTGGGCTCGAACAGGCCGATCCAGACGAAATGACCGGGCCGTTTCGACCACTCACCGGCCGCTTCGATTGGCACGTCGGCGATTCTCCGGCCGCCGGCATAAACAGCTGAATTGACAACGCCGAGCTCGTGGCCCGAAGCCGGAATTTCAGCTTTGGTCAGCACGATCGCACCTCCCAACAGGAGACTTTTATGGCCGGTAACGGCTGACCGCCCAATTGCACAACAGCTTTGCGCAGCCGGTCCCTTCCGATTGCTCTGCACCTGTAAGATGTAGGAGTACCCCATGAACGAGCGACTCGTCCAGGTGCTGCGCCCTTGCAGTCGCCCCGGCAAGCGAGCGGAAACCTGAAGACACATGCGGGTGGAGCGATCATGCTCTGCGTGACGCTTAAAGCATTCTCGGCGATGTTCAGCGTCCACGCATCGTCGACCTGTACGTCGCCTTTATAAAATGGCGCTGATTTCCATCTAGAGTTTAAACTACCAAACGCGAGATGTTCTTGCGCCGGAATTTTCGTTTGGCCCGCAAATTTGTCGCGGACGCGCATGAGACAAATAGTGCCCGCAACCTCCCACGATCCACTGTTGAGATCGAAGTGTTTGCCAATGACGTATCGCCCAAGGCCGTTTCTGGCTCAGTGGGAATTTGAGCACATCAAGGTTGTGGCGCCTGCGAATCGAGAGGAACATGCGCGGCTGTTGGCACAGAAGTGTCGAGACGATGCCGCCAAGGTGGGGATCAACAGATGGGCGCTGGAAATCGTGGCAGGAGGCGATCTTATCAGCAGTATGATCCAGGCGTTGAACGAAGCTGAGTTCAGGCAAATGTGCGCGATCAGTGGGCCGGACCGACAAGGCGATTAGACTAAGACGCGCGGCGCGTATTGAGCGCCCTCCGCTTTACGCTCAGCAAACATCATCATCGATTGTTGGCGCGGTGCGGGGACTTTACATGCGTATCTCGCGGCGCATTCTTGCCTGCGTTCTGGCATTTGCTCCCGGCGCTTTGATTTTGGCATTCGGGTCAGCTTATGCAGGGGCGCAAGTGCTCCATCCTTCGGGCCTGACCTCATTGGCCGCATAGGCTTTCATCAGCGTTGGGTTCGCCGCCGGGGGCGATCTGTTGAGACAGTTGCAGCCAGAAGCAATCGGGACCTACTGCCTTGCATTCGATCGCTCAATAGAACGTGCCGGCAAGGTTGTATTCCGCGCCGGCGAACCCGGAGACGCGTTCCAGCATTGCAATCGACATGGTGTTAGCCCGATGTTCGATGCTAATGTTTAGAGCGACCCGCAAAATTTGGCCGAGGAAACGCATAATATGGCCGCGCTTGAAATCATCGTGGTCGCTGTCCTTATCCTGCTCAATGGCTATTTGGCCATGTGCGAGCTCGCGATTGTTTCGTCTCGTCGCAGCCACCTCGAACGTCTGGCCGGCGGCGGACACGCCGGCGCTCGTGCGGCTTTGATCCTGGCGAATGATCCAGCCCGGTTTCTTGCCAGCTTGCAGATCGGCATCACTTCGGTCGCCGTCCTGACGGGTACCTTTAGCGGTGCGACGCTCGCGCATAGACTTGACGACTGGCTGGACCTCTTTCCGACCATCTCGCCGTACAGCAAGCCGGTTGCGTTCGCCCTCATTGTGGTTTCCGTCACTTTTCTATCGCTTCTGTTCGGCGAACTGGTGCCGAAGCAGATCGCGCTGAAGAATCCCGAAGCACTCGCAATTCGGCTCGCCAAGCCGCTCGTTGCCTTCACGCGGATCGCGGCTCCGCTGGTTTGGCTACTGAACGCGTCGGCCAATCTCGTTCTGCGTATCTTTGGCGTGAGAGCGGGCTTCGAGCGGCGCCTTACCGACGAGGACATCGCCGGCGTTCTCATCGAGGGGGAAAGGTCCGGACTTATTCACGCTGCCGAGCGCGAGATGATCGAGGATGTGTTGGACCTCGCGGATCGCCCCGTCAGCGCAATCATGACTCCGCGACCGGACGTGGTTTGGATCAACATCGATGGTGCCGAGGCCGCAACCGTCAAGGCGATACGCGAATGCCCCTATGCGCAACTTCTTGTATGTCGAGGGACCTTGGACCACGTTGCCGGCGTCGTGCGAAAGCAGGACTTGCTCAATCAATCACTCGACGGCCGTTCACTCGACATCACGCAGTCCTTGCAATCTCCGTTGGCCGTCCCCGAGCAAACCTCAATTCTGCGAACGCTTGAGGTCTTCCGCAAAAATCCGGTCAATACCGCGATCATCATCGACGAGTATGGCACCGTCCAAGAAATTGTTACCCGAACATTTATTGGAGGCCGTCGCCGGGCGGCTTCCCGATGTGGACGCCAAACCTGAGCCGAAAATATCGCATCGGGAAGACGGGTCGTTTCTTATCGATGCGGCGACACCGGTGGGCGACGTAATCGCTCGCCTGGGACTAAAAGAGCCGCCGGAGCAGGGCTTCGTCACGGTGGCCGGTCTCATCCTGTCTAAGCTCGATCACGGGCCTCAACCTGGGGCGCGGGTATCCTACGATGGATGGGAGTTTGAAATTCTCGAGGTTGACGGCGCTCGAATAAAACGGCTCCTCGCGTTCGCGAGCAAAGGGCAAGATCAGCTCGTTCGAATGTCTCAACCCTAAAACGACCCGGTGCCGGCATCGGAACATGCTGGCCAATGCGATACGATCGCCGCTCGATTTTTGTCTGTCCCGACACCTTCCGCTGACGGCGGGCAGGCCGAGGGCGCCGCCGAGTGACCTCAACAGCTCTATATCGTGTTGCGCGCCCGTCGAGGGCGGCTGCGCTTTGCTCTCTTTCGGTGCGCGGCCTGCTTGGCGCGGTTTCCGCAAATCGCCATGCTGCACCAGCGCCGCGCCCGCGCGCGGGTCTTATCAAGAAAGAAGAGCGTGCAGCCGTGCCCCTCGCACCCCTTCACGTCCGAGAAATCCTCCGAACAGACCAAATCGGCCATCGCCTTGGCGACCGGAATAAGGAGAACTTCCGTCGAGCGCCAACGTCTTTGCACTTCCCATTGCAGGCCCGACGGCGTGGCCGCGCCTTGCTTGCGATCGCGCGCGACGATCTGACCGAACTCTTCATCGCGCGCAAGCAGTTGATTGAGCGGCTGTAGTTTTTTCAACGCAAGCGCCGGAAGAGGCTTGCCTCGGTACGCGCCGACGAAACCGCGAAACCATTCCCGCAGCGCCCGTGCCTGAGCCGCGACGTCGTCGAGTTCTCCGGGGGCGGCCCGGTTGCGCAGTGATGCAAGAACCTCGTCGGGAACGAGTTCAGCTTCCCGCAGCCATTGCAGAAAATCATCCCCCGAGCCGATGAATTCGACCGGCTCGTCTACCGGCGTCGCAATGGAATTCAAAAAATCGAGGCCGCGCGAGTCGGCAACGAACATAGCCGGCGGACGAGCGTTTTTCATTCGTGCCGAAACCTCGCGGTGCTGCCGAACAAAGTTCCCGAGGAAAAGTTCCTTTCTGTAACCGGTAAAAACGCTCTTGACAAGTTATGCCTCATGCATAACCTGCGCAACGCCATTCAAGAGGTTACGACGAAATCAGCGTGGCCATCCGGCGAATGCTTCGATCCTGCCCGCGCGACACTGTTGCGTATCGCGCATGAGGAACGTGCCATGGCTCAGCCAGCAGCCAACAATCCCGATCGATTGCGCATGTTCTCGGACGGCGTGTTCGCGATCGTCATGACGATTTTGGTTTTGGAGTTGAGGCCGCCACAGTCGGCGACGTTTGCCGACTTATTGTCGCTTTGGCCGACCGCGCTGAGCTACGCCGTAAGCTACCTGTTTCTCGCGATTGTCTGGGTCAATCACCACCACGTCCTGCGCTACGCCGAGGCTGCGACGCCGCGCCTGATCTGGGGAAATTTCGCGCAACTTTTCGCAGTGTCGTTGATACCCTTCTCGATGGCCTGGATCGCGAATTCAAATTTCGCGGCCATTCCCGTGGCGTTCTATGCCGCCGTATTTGTGCTGGTGAACGTCACTTACATCGCGCTGTACTGGGAGGCCGTGGATCGGCCGAACGTTGCGAATGTGTCGCCGCGTGCCCGGCGCACGATGCGGATACGGTCGTTTCTGACCTTGGCTGTTTGCGGCGGCGACAGCGGTAGCACTCCGGTCTCCGATGGGAGGCCTCGCACTGATCTGCTGCTGCCTGATCCTTTATCTGAGGCCGGAACCTCCCTTGGCGACGGCATGAATTGCAGATCGGCGTTGGAGCAGATTGCGGCAAATACGCGGTCCTAGCCGACGCGGCCGGTGATCGACCGCGAGCGCAAAGCCGAGATCGCGCTAGTCATTCATTTGCGACGCTAAGAAAGGTCACGCCATGCCGGCAAATTCCGCGACTGTGATCCTGACTCATGGCGGATGGGCTGACGGTTCCAGTTGGGGCAAGGTTATTCTGCCGCTTGAGCGACATGGCGTCAGGGTAATCGCCGCGTCGATACCGTTGACGTCGCTCACTGACGACATCTCCGCAGTTCGACGGGCGATCGATAGAACGCGTGGGTCGGTGACGCTTGCGGCGCACGCTTATGCGGGGGGTGTCATCTCGGCCGTAAAACACGAGCGGGTCATGTCGCTGGTCTACGTCGCCGCATTGACACCCGATAAGGGCGAGACCGTTGGTGAGGTGTTCTATCGGGGAAAGCCGCACCCGAAAGCCCCGCAACTGGCACCCGACGAGGACGGCCTCATCTGGATGCCGGAACACGGCTTCGGCGATGCGTTCGCGCAAAATGCGTCGCCCGACACGATTGCCATTTTGGCTGCCACCCAGCGGCCGATTGCTTTGGCATGCATTCAACAGGCCGCGTCCGAGCCGGCGTGGAAATCGAAGCCCTCGTGGTTTCTGCTGGCGGAAGAAGACCGGATGATCAATCCGCAGACGCAGCATTTTATGGCCGAACGCATGGGCGCGAAAACGCGATCCTGCTCTGTCGATCACACGCCGCTAGTGACCGCGCCGGGTCAGGTCGTGGATGTCATTCTGGAGGCTGTGGCCGCGACAACCTGATCGCTGGCACGCGCCCGGGTTCTCGCACGCTAACGCAACCTGCTTGCGGCGTTCGCAAAGTCACGAAAGTCCAACCTTGGAAGGAAAGTCTCATGACGAAAATCACTTATCGCACGGCCAGCGTCGACGGAATGAAGATCTTTTACCGAGAGGCCGGACCGACAAATGCCCCGACGCTGCTGCTGCTCCATGGATTCCCGACCAGCAGCCACATGTTTCGCGATCTCATCCCGCTGCTTGCCGACCGTTTCCACATCGTCGCGCCTGACCTGCCTGGGTTCGGACAATCCGATCTGCCGTCGCGCGACACGTTCGCGTACACGTTCGCCAGATTGGCCGAAGTCATCGGCCGCTTCACGGAGGTTGTGAACCTCAAGCGGTTTGCGATCTACATTTTCGATTACGGCGCGCCCGTCGGTCTGCGGATCGCGATCAAGCATCCGGAGCGGATCACGGCGATCATCTCTCAGAACGGCAACGCCTATGAGGAAGGTCTGAGTGACGGTTGGAATCCCATCCAAACTTATTGGCGTGAACCTACCAAGGCGAACCGCGACGCATTGCGGAGCTTCCTGTCGCCCGAAACGACGTTCTGGCAATACACGCACGGCGTCAGCGACCCCTCGATCGTGTCGCCGGATGGCTACTCGCTCGACAACTTCTACCTGGCGCGCCCGGGAGCGCACGAAGCGCAACTCGATTTGTTTCTCGACTATGCCAGCAACGTCGCCCTCTATCCCCAATTCCAGGCTTACTTCCGCAATCGTCAGCCGCCGTTGCTGGCGGTTTGGGGACGCAACGACCCGTTCTTTCTGCCGGCCGGGGCCGAAGCCTACAGGCGCGACATCTCGGGTGCCGATGTTCGCTTCTTCGATACCGGCCACTTTGCGCTGGAAACGCATTGCGCCGAAATCGCCACCGCCATTCGCGATTTCATTGGCAAAACGGCGGCGGCAGCAGCCTGAATAGTCGCCACGCGAACGGCAGAGCGGAAAGAATCATGTCCGAGTCGGTAGCGAGGTCGAGTCCATATGAGCCACGCGTCGAGGCGTGGACTTGGCGCTACTTTCGGCAGAGCAGGATCGGCTGGTGCTGCGCGCCGCCCGGCATGTGCACGATTTCGCAGGACGAGAAGCCGATCTTGCGGCACAGGCCGAACAGAAAATCGGTGTGGTAGGCGACCGCGGCTTCCGGCTGAGCTTCCGACTCGACCAGCGCGTTGCCCATCTGGTGCTGAAAGGTATGGCGCGTGCCGTAAGTCGCCGGCGGATGCTCGATGTTGAAATGCGAATGCATGATCGCTCCGCCGGCGCGCAGGAGTCGATAGGATTCGCGCAGATAATTCTCCAGCTCCGCCTCCAGCAGATGCGTCAACAGCGAATTGGAAAACACGAGGTCGAAGGAGCTGTCGGCAAGCGGAATGCGATAGACCGATTGGCTCGACGCCGTGTGATGGTAGGACACGCTGGTGTCGGTCGAGACGAAGAAGCGGAAGCGCTCGTCGTAGTGCTTCTGGCACCAGGCGATCGCTTCCTCGTCGATGTCAACGCCGACATAGGTGCCGGTGAATTGGCGGCCGCGGAAATTGTAGTCGCGCAGCCAGTGCGCCCAGCGCCCGCAGCCGACGCCGATATCCAAAATGTCCGAGTGCATCGTGGCGATGCCTTCGGAGAATACGAACATCCAGAAGTCGCGCGCGTGCACCAAAAAATGGGTCTGGTTGTTGAGAATGCGGTTACCGACGCCGATGCGAATGCGCAGGTGGTTGGGCGGCAGCGTACGAAACTCGGGAAAGATCAGCCGCGGCACCACGTCGAAGGCGTTCACCACCGCGCGGAACAAGGGATTGAACGTCAGCTTGGAGGTCGAGGGGAACAGCTTGCGCAGCGCCCGGTCGAGGCTGACGCCGCGCACCGGGCCGACCTGCCCGGCATTGGCTGAAGTGTAGGCCATGATGAACCCTCGTCCGTAGGATCTCGAGATGTCGGTGAGGGCTATTTGTTAGCGCCGGGAGCCTTAAAATCGCGTTATTGCAAAGGGCGGTTTTCGGCGGATTCCGGGGATCTTGGTGCTGCAGGCTTCGTGCTGCAGGCTTGGTACTGCAGGCTTGGTACTGTAGGCTTGGCGCTCCCAGGCCAGCGTTCCACATTGTGCCGGGCACCGTGTCGGGCCGCCCTGCGGTTGTGTCGATCGAGACCACGCTGGAATGCGGGTCGGCAGCCGGCGCGAAGCGTCAGATCAGCCCGCAGCGTATGGCGAGCGCGGCGAGCCAGACCAGCCCGGCGAGGCAGATGGCGCTGAACACCGCCGCCGAGCCATAGTCCTTGATCCGGCCGATGGCGTTGTGGTGCTCGGGCGTGACGTGGTCGGACAGCTTTTCGATCGCGGTATTGAGGAACTCGACAGCAAGCAGCCCGAGCAGGGACGCCATCATCGCCACGTACCAGGCGATGGTCGGCGCAATGAAAACGGCCGCAACGAGGCCGGCCACGAGCGCGATCATCTCCTCGCGGAGCGCGGCTTCACTGCGAAAGCCGTAGCCGATAGCCCGTAATGAATTGATGGTCGCGCTGAAAAGCCGTTTCACGATGAGATCCGACTGGGCGGCAGTCGCAGGAAGGCGGGCGCACTGTACGGGATCGAACAGATTCGCGCGAGCGGCGCTTGCGCGATGACCGACGGGCGCCGGACCGAGCCGCGCCGTTTCCGCCCGGTCAATCGGTCGAATTGCCGCGCTGTGAAAACAAGGAGCCGCACACGATTTTTTGCTCGACAAGCCGGCCGCGCGAAGTGCAAGAAAAGTGAAGTTGGGGATACATATGTTTGCAACAATTGTCGGTGGCACGCTGGCGCTTGTGTTCATCGGGCTGCCGCTGGCGATCATCGGGCTGTTCATCCAGAGCCTCCTCGAGCGCCGGAACAAGAGGCCTGCCGCGGGCGACGTCAAATCCAGGCCGATCGGCTCCGAACACTTGCTCGATCGCGCCGGAACAGAGTCGGAAGCCGCACCTTCGCATCGGCCGAGCACGGTGGCTGCGGGTCACCTCGCCGGACTGGCCACCCCGATCGCAGCCCGTCACCACGATGCACGAACGTCGCACTCCGCGCGCGACCACGGCCGCGGAGAGCGGCGCGGATCTATTTCTGATCGGCATTCGGCGGTCAGTGCGCCGGCGTCTGCGGCCGGTCGCTCAGCGCAAGCAAACGTGCGCGATCGCAGGGCGTAAGCAGATGCGCCGCCGGATCGCGGCGGCAGCAGCGGCGTGGCCAGCAATAGGAATGTCCTGGAAAGCAGCGATGCGTGTCGTGAAAAAACCCGCGCCGCGGCGCGAGCTTTCTGGTTCGATCATGATTGAGCGTGCCGGCTCACCCACGGCTGCGGGTTCCAACAAACACCTAGGGGAATTTGGTCGATTGACTGCAACGGCTGAAATCGCCGACGTGAGCATCGTTAGCCAATCCCGGCCAGACCCAATGCTGGCCGGGTCTTTTTCAGCTTCGCGACAAAATGCCGGTATATCAATTCGCCGTTAAACGAGACAGTGTTCAAGATCCCGATGTCCGGTGGACACATTTGTCGGACGACGAAGCGGCTCGCCGCTTCGCCAACCTCCTTGTAAGAGAGCTCGTATCGAGCGGGCGCTATGCTCATTCGTCGCGCTCGCATCTGGAGGTGAAGGACGACACCGGCGGGGTGCTGCTCTCAATTCCGATCCGACAATTCGGGGTCGAGGCGAACTGAGCGCGCAGCGCGCCACCGCCTTGTCGGACGGCTTGATGCGTCAGACGATCGTTCGCGCTGTCGATCCCCCGGCAAAGTGCGTTAGCCGACATGGATGTGGCGGCTCGGCAACAGCGCGATCGAAACCGTCACACGAGGGTCAGAACAAGCTGGAATTCGCCAACTGTGCGGGGCAGTCTTGCGCCCGGCGCCAAACACCAAAGAACAAGAGGGGAACGTCAATGCCGCAGCTTGTTCCAGCGATGGCCGGAGTATCGTGTTTTTCTGTTGGGGCAGTGCTGCGCAGGTCGGCCCTGCTGGCATGCGCGTCCGTCGCGCTGATGGCGGTTGCGCCAGCGAGTTCGCGAGCGGACGCAGTCGGTGCGGCCTTTGGCGCCGGGACCGGACTTGTCGTCGCTGGGCCTCCGGGAGCAATCGTCGGCGGCGTCGTCGGTGCCGTATGGGGACATCCGTTTTGGGGACCGCCAAACAGTCCGCACTCCTGCTGGATCGATAACTCCTTTTACCGGCATTGCCGGTATTACCATGGACGCTGGCATTATTATTGACATTATTGACGCACGCGCGACGTCACCCGCACTAGTCCTGATCCCTTCGCGCTCGCGTCGCTCGGCGCTCCCGATTGGCGTGAGCGTCCAGCCAACGTGGTTGGCTCGCAAATATGCTAATCCGGCAACGGCCTGTTCCCTGTTCGGGTAAACGTAATGGACCATGTCAGGCGTCCATTGGCCTGCGACGAAACGCGCCCACGCATCGTTATAGTGTCGCGCTTCCCTCACTGCCAAAGCGCCAACGGCAATCTGCTGCGCAAGCCAGGCGGTCGAGAACAGCACGGAGAATGCGGCCAGTGCACGGCGATCATCCTTGTCCCACACTTTTTGCAAGTAAGGCAGCGCGAGCAGGAACAATCCGAAATGCGCCAAGACGACGAACATGGCGTAGCGGATCGGCATTGGACCTGGAATATGGATACGCCTGACGGCTCCGGCCGCAGCGCAAAGAATCGCAAACAAGACGAGCGCGCAACCGATCCGCTGTATTTTCGGGGAGAGCGCAGACGTACTTTCCTTGAGAATGAGCCAGCCGCCAACAACAAGAATTCGTGGCCCCGATCGCTCGTGCCGGCCATTCCAAGTCTGGCGCGTGTGACCAAGGCAGCCCAAGGAACCTGATCGCGTAGTCAAATGAGGACGCGAGAGCATCGATTGAAACTGGAGACCGGTAAGTGCGCGCAGGCATCTTCCAGAGGTAAAGCAAAATATACGCAAGGCCCGCAGCGCCCATCGCTGCCGTCCGGGCCCAACTCAATCTGTTGCGCCACGTCAGCCAAACCAATACAGGCCAAATCAGCAGTCCGGCAGTAACACCGAAAGATGCGAAACAAGCACAGATGATCGCGGCTGGGCACTGGAGATTGGAATAGCGGCTTTGGCGGCTGCCATCGAGGAGCGCTATCGAAAACAAAGCAAAGCTTGGCGTTTGGAGGAACGCGCCAGGACCCGGCATGCTGATCGTGGTTACGACGTATGTTGGCGTGAGCAATATCAGAGCAACGGAGTAAGCGAATACGGCGAAGAGGCTCCGACCGAGGCTCGCGACCAGCACGCTCCAGGATGTTGCAATTGTCGCGGCCAGCAAGAAAGCATCGAAGCAAGCGAAGGCCGTCCCTTCGCCGTTAAAGAAGCGAACATCGACCGCGATCAGGATGCGCGTGAATACCAGCCGATGTTCGTTGTGCGGGGTCCAAAGATAGCCAATCCAATCGCCGGCCTGCATTCGCTCGTTATAAAACCTGAGCCAGTCCAGCATGTCGTAAGCCGGAATCCGGATCGCTGTTCTTTCCACGAAGTAGAAAAACCAGCCGCAGGATAGGACAGCCAAGCCAGCCCAAAACAGGGTCAGCACACGCTCGTCGCCAGTCGAACGGTCAATGGCTGCATCCGCGGGAGAAGCCATCGCTGCAATCTGGGGTTTAAAGGGAGACCGTAACCAGCCTGCCGGCTTTCATCAAGCGGCGTCGGTTGGCGCCACCCTACCCCACCGGATCAGCGACGCTTTTTGGTTGATGTTCTTAGTTGTGTCGCGGATCACAAGACGTTTGGCCACCGGTCACGTAGTTTACAGCCATGCCGATCTATCGCTTCGCCGTGAGACGAGAAGATGATCACGATGCCGATATCCGTTGGACGCATTTGCCGGACAAAGTAACGGCACGCCGGTTTGCCAATCTCCTTATAAAAGAGTTTGTATCGAGCGGGCGTTATTCTGATTCCACGCGCACTTATCTGGAGGTCAAAGACGACGCCGGCGCGTTGCTGCTCTCAATCCCATTCCCGGATATCGCCTAAACGCAACAAAACGGGGAACGACGCGACGCGCCGCCGGCGCGGCCGTCGATTGCCGATAGTTCCCATGGTATCGTTCTGTTCGCCGGCGGGGGCGCCGCCAGCGTCTTTTATAAGATGACGAACCCCAAGCGCGGACACCCGCTGCGCTTGGGGCCCAAGACAGCACCGTTGGGATCGGGGGATGGGGCGGGCTGTCTCGCGGGCAGCAAGCAAATTTGCCATCCGCGAGTTCAGCGCTCTTTGTCGTTAGGGTTACGTTGCGTGGCCGACACTGCCCACCTCTTAACCTCCGCAAATCGGGCCGGCAAAAATAAAGGCCCTCGCGTAAAGCGAGGGCCTTTGAGGGGGTCCAAAGTCCGGGGGGACAAATCCCGGATGGTTGGCACTGTGATTAGCGAGTGTGACAGTTGCGTGACGTTGCACGCAAGCAACCATGAGAGTATGGTTGCTATCAACAAACAAGAATCGCGTTGTCGGGGGCGTATCATGGCAGCGGGCAGACCAGCAGCGTTCAATACTTTCACGTGTCCGAATTGCAACGCGCTCTATCAACTGGTCAAAGGCGAAGCCGGACCAGAAACGGTTGACAGCGCGCTGACGTGCCGCGCTTGCGGCGGCCCGCTTCCCGGCCGGGAAGGAGAATTCGTTCTCAAGTATTTCTTGTTGAGACAAGCCGAACGCACCGTTCGACGCCGCGCCTAGCCGATCACCCGACCGCCAATTGAGACGGCAAGAAAACGATAAGCCCCACCGACCGTTCGCGGCACTGCAAGACTTTTGACTATAATATCGGATCGAGAATCACCCACTCGGGAGGAGGAGGAAATGAAATCCTTCATCCTGTTCCTTGCGCTCGTGTGCGGCGGAGTGAGTTTTCTCCTTTACACTGACAGGCAATTCGTCAACGGAAATTGGGCGGGGCAGATTTGCCGGAGCGCAGGCGCGCTTTGCCATAACCCGCAACTATTGGCTTTCGCTGCCGCCGGACTGCTCGCGCTGTGGCTTCTGATGATTTTTGTATCGGCGATCCGCGACTAGATCGTCCGGCGGGCGCCGAATTTTGACGGTCGGAGCGGCGCGATTTCAACTCGCCCCAGATGTCGCGCTCAGCGCCGCCATCGCCGACAAGGCCTGACCTGAAACAGAGCTGAATGTCCCACAAGGGCAACACTGTGTTGCTTCGTGGGTAACGCGGAAGTTCTTCCTGGTCAGGCGGGCGGGCACAGCCGCGCGGTGAATTGGGTGCGCCCGAACCTATCTCCAGTGGTCGTCAACCCCCTCACTTTAGGGGGATTTCACGGGACGGCTTGTGTGGTTGAAATGACCTCGGACGGCGGTCTTGTGCCCTCACCAGACCGGCACTTCCAATCGGTGGGGTTGGGACGTTGACTGCACCCCGGGCAGTTGCTCCCGGGGTCTGCAAGTTGCCTCAGCTTGTAGGCTCTTATGATCCGGGCGGTGTCGGGGGATGGGGGATGGGGGCCCCGCCCGGATTGAGCCTCTCAAAGCTCAACGTGGTGTCGCATCTACGGTTCCGTGATTGCACAGCTTCTGCATTGCGCATGTGATCGCGATCACGCGAACGCCGAATGCCGCATCAGGCATCCCCAGGGGTTTCGAAAACCGCCCGGGATGCCACACGTCGCCAATTGGCGGCGACATCAGCCCGGATCAATGAACTGCGTGACGCTGAAAAATCAGGTGATCGACTGTGCTCTCAATCGTCAGCGGCTGTTCGGCTTTGAGGTAGCTCAAAGTCAATCCAAATCATGCGCGACCCAGGCGTTGGTGCCGAGTGCCTGGAAGAAGACGCCCGCTGTTGCAGCGGCCGAAATTTTAGCGACCGGTTCAGACAGCTCCGATCCATCGTCCCCTCTGCATCACGTGTGACGGCCAACACTTCGCAGGGGTTCGTTGGCATGTAAGTTTGCCCGCATGGCCATAGAAGTGATTTTGATGGTGTGGGTTGCTCTTGCGTGCGCCTCTGTTGGTTGCGGCGCACTCCATCTTGCGGCGAGAATCCCGCGGCACCGAGCGGGCGGAACATCAGACACATGGCGCTAGACGCGCCTGAGTTGGCAGGCAGCGCGCTCGACCCATCCTAAGTGTTTGATTTGATGGTCGGAGCGGCGGGATTTGAACTCGCTACCCCCCGGTCCCCGAGATCGCGCCGCCCCCCAAGAAATCATTGAGCAATTTTGCAAACGGGGATGGTTTCGGGCGACCGTGCGTCAATGACTTACGGCCAGCTTTGCAAATGGGCTAGGCCGTTCACCCGAGTTGTTTGCAGCCCCGTTTGTGTCCGCTTCTCCTCACAAGCAAGAGTTCGCAGGCGCTAGTGACACGTCCGCCACAGCCATGAGCCGACTGTATTCCGTCACGCTGGCTTACCCGCGAGCAACCTTTCGGGACATGGCGCCCGTCGTGGAGAAAGCCAATACAAGTCGCCGGCGCGTGCTGACGGCTTGTCCAATGCACCTTCACTTTACCTTTAGGTTCTCGGCCGAGGTCTTTCCTTTGTTTGCAACCTCTTCGTACTGAATCTGCTGGCCCTCGTTGAGGGTGGACAGACCAGCCCTCTCGACCGCCGAAATATGGACGAAAACGTCCTTTCCGCCGCCTGTCGGTTGAATGAACCCGTAGCCCTTGGTCGCGTTGAACCACTTCACTGTACCACTCGCCATCGCGCAATCTCTCCTAGTGGAAATTCAATGATACCCCGCGGACCGCACCGAATCCAACATTGGCGTTGGGCGGAACAAGGCCACACGCCCTGCCGGGCTGGGGCGCATCGTTCCGAAACGCAGCGGCAAGTCAACATGCTGTTCCGCCGTCTCGCGCCGCCAGTCTGCCTGTTCTTTGAAATCGTCCCGAAGTTCCGATCGCCCAACCATGTTCGCTCCTCATTCGGCTCTCGGACGCTTCAACAAAGGCCGCGCCGTCAGGCCGCACGCGTGCCGTTCGGCTCAGAAGCGAACCTAACACTGTTGTCCATTTGATGCAGGTCAATGCAGTCCGCGTGGCGGAGGCAATTGATGACTAATGGGTAAAGTGCATTCATTGCCAGATAAATGGTTGCCAGTTTCAATTGCGCCAGCAAACTCCGATCTTGAAGTCTGTGTCATGGACAAATTTGGATTTCACGCGCTGGTGTTCCCGGTCCGAAAAGGCGGGGTGGGTTGGGTCGATTCATCAACGAGAAAAACGGTCGACATCGTGCCAACGCATTGGCGCTTGTGGCGCCAGGCCCCCTAGGGTCTAGTAGGCTTTCTTTTCATTGGCTTCGGTTAATTGGTTTAGCTTTTCCTCCTCCTCGGCGAGAAGGCGCGTTTCAATTGCCCGTTTCGTGGGATCGGTTTCGGTTTTGAGCAGTAGCTTAAATCTATCAATATTCGCTTTGATTATTCTGCGCACAGCAAGTTCCCCTTCCTGCTTCACAGGGACTTGAACGCGTTGCGGCACGTTGCGCTCAGTTGGGGGCAGAGTCGAGGGATTTGTATCGGATCGAGCATTACAAATTTAGGCAATATCCGCGTTCCAAAAGCGAGAGTGCCGCGATTTAGCGCACCGCCGACAGGACGATGGTATCGCTTATATCGAAGAGGAACGCCTTTGCCACACCTGTTGCCGGCTGGCTTTGCGCAACAGAAAATATTTCAGGACGAATTCTCCATCGCGGGCAGCAAGCGGAGCATTGCAAACCCGGCACGCTATTTCACCGTCATTGGTGGTCTCTGGTCCGGCTTCGCCTCTGACAACTTGATACAGCCCGTCGCAGTTTGGGCATCTGAGAAACTGAACCGCCACGGGTCTAGCCATGATACGCCCCCCAACTCGCTTTCGATCCTATCCGATTTGAGCGAGTGAGCCATGTCAATCCTTGCGCGATAGTGCTGGAAGCTTGGCGATATTGGCAGCAATCCGCCGCGCCTCGTCGCGCGTGAGCAACTTGGCGGCGGTGCGCCAGCGGGGCTCATCCTCGAAATAGACATACGCGAGCAGCTTGGCCCTTTAGCATGCGCGCGCCGTCAATGCGTTCCAGGCCGCGAGAGAGTCCATATAGTCTCTCCAGTGCACGATTTTCCGGTGTTCAATCTTGATGATTGAACAAAACCGATTGTTGTACTTCACGCCTGTCGCGAGGATGGTCCCATGGACCTCATATTCGATGACGACGACCCGGCGGTCGTCTGTCTTGTGGGTAATCAACTTATCGGCAGATTGAAGCTCGATATTGTCGCAATAGCCCCTGAACTGGGCCATCAAATCGGCGCGCCCCTGGATAATGCGAGGCCAACCAGCGACGTCGTAGAGGACCTCGTAGACGACGTCGTCAGCGACGATGTCGAAGAAGTGCTCGCCATCAACGAGGTCGCCTAGCGCCCCTCGAACCAATTCGAAGTAAGGGTTGGCAGCCTCGTAGGCGGCGTATTTCGGATTCGGCATCCTGGACTCTCCATGCGCTCGGCGGCGTTCAGACATAGGCAATTATTTTGCTAAGAAGCCGCCGCCACGGATTAACCGGCAATCAACCGACGACGCCAGCGCGCCCTAGTCACCCGGCTTTCGCAGGTCCGCGAATATCTTTTGTATGGCCTCGACTCGATCTGCCATTTGATGCCATCGGGACGCCATATCGCGGTAACTTGCCTGCACTTGCGGATCAGCAACGCCCGCCGCGGCGCGTTCGCATTCGTCCGCCTTGCGCCGCCACTCACTAACTCGATCACCGTCCGGAGTTGAACGGCAAAGACCGGCGCTGAGTAGGTGCCTAGGAGCTATTGCAGTTCGGTCATTGCCGTCCATCTATGCCCTCCACGGACACGAAGGCACTCAATAGCCGCGAACGGCGTGATCTCTCCTTGATCTCGATCAAACGGGCCGATGGCCGGTGGTGAGGCATGACTCCAAGGCGAAGTAGCCGGGCTCTGATTAAATGATGCCCAGCCATCGTGCGCCCAAAAGCGCTATTAGGATGACGGCCGTGATGGATGCTTGCAGCTCGCACTTTTCCCCAGCGCACAAGAAGCGCGTGAGTAGATTTTTCCTTCGGGGGCCTCGGGACTCTGTGCGCCACCTCGGGACTTTCATTCCCCCTACATACCGGTTCACAGGCTTGCACTAGACCTGCACTAAGCTCTGATTTTAAGGGGATTTTGATGGTCGGAGCGCCGAGATTTGAACTCGGGACCCCCAGTCCCCCAGACTGGTGCGCTAACCGGGCTGCGCTACGCTCCGCCGAAGAAAACCCTTTGAATATCGGGCCTTTCTGCACTTACCGCTTCCGGCTCAGAATCGCAATAGTGGAGAACAGAAGAAGAAAAGTCCCGAAATCGGCGCATAGAGTCCCGAAATATTCCCGAAATCCGTTCGCCTTTGGTTCGCCCGCGGCGGCGGCATCCGCTTTCGGCGACCGTTGGCGCCGATTGGTAGAAGGAGACACTCCCATGAAAATTAGCAAGAAGCAGCTCCAGCGTCGCGTTGACTTGAAACGAACGCTGGGCGAACTCGATCGTATGATGCGCGCGTTGGCACCAAAAAAGGCCGACTGGGACGAAATGATTGAGGAGATCGATCATTGCAGATGTGATCACTGCAACACGGTCATAGGTCGCCACAACCTTCGTGCGTCTTTATTGGGAGCGAGGAACGCCTTGTCCGATCTCATCGAGGAGATCGAGGCGCCGCTCGCTGCCTGAAGTCACCAGGTGGAGGCGTAGCACCGGCCCGCCCGATATGGGCGGGCTTTTCCGTCTCCAGCCCACGCAGGAACTGCGCGTTCACTTTGAGATATCGTTGAAGACCGGCGAGCAGAGTTGCGTTGAGCGCGGCGATCTCGGCTGGGTCAGTAATCGGCCGTTTCGGCATAGCGCCCAGTCGCAATCTCTGCTCGAATGAGTCTGTCAGTGCTGCTCAGACCTTGAGCTTGTACCTCAAGCGCCGTGGCAAGGTCCTGCCGTGTCGCCATACCCTCATCCAATTCGGCAAAGCAGAGCCTTGCCACTTTCTCGTTGAACTCAAGGCTGGGCCAGAAATGTCTCGTCATATTGAACCTCTTCTTTTGGTTGGGAAATGAATTCGGGCTCTGCTTTTCCCAGCATCGGAGAGTGACTCGTTGTGCGAACGACGCTGATCGAGTGCATCCTGAATCTCAGGAAGCGAGCTGGCGCCGCGGTTGAAGATCGCTGCTTGTGGCGGTCGCGTCTTTGGATGCTGTGCTTCGTAGCTGCTGACTTTCGGCTCGACGCGCGCGTGCGCCTGTGCGTGGGGGCGTGGTTGCGCTTACCGGCTGATCGCGGACGCGGGCATGGTTATCATGGGCCCCATGCTGATGCTCGAATGGGTCCTGGTGTTGCTGCTCGCCTCTGTCGTCCTGACCAATTTGGCGGAACGGCTGGCTGTACCCTATCCGTCCCTGCTCGCCATCGCCGGCGCCGGACTCGCCTTCCTGCCGTTCGCCCCGCAAATCCGAATCGAGCCCGAGCTTGCTTTGGCGCTGCTCGTGGCTCCGGCGCTTCTCGACGCCGCGTTCGACACGTCGCCGCGCGGCCTGCGCGACAATGCCATTCCGGTTGCTTCAATGGCGGTGGTCGCAGTCGTGCTGACCACCGCGGCGATCGCGTTCCTGGGATGGCGCTTTGCCGGTTTACCGATCGCGGCGGCGATCGCCCTAGGTGCGATCGTGGCCCCGCCCGATGCGGCCGCAGCCAACGAGGTGCTGCGGCATCTGCGGATTCCGCAGCGGATCGGGCTCGTGTTGCAGGGCGAGAGCATGCTCAACGACGCGACCGCGCTGTTGATCTACCGTGCGGCCGTTCTGGCAGCCGCGGGTTCATTCAGCCTCGCGGCCGACGCGCCGATCCTGGTGCTCGCGGCTGTGGGGGGCTTGGTCGCTGGTTATGTGCTCGCGCGACTGTATCTGGTCGCAAGCGCGTTCGTGCGCGACCCAGCCAGCAGCACCGTCCTGCAATTCGTCAGCACGTTTGGGGTGTGGCTTCTGTCCGAGCGCCTTGGGCTTTCACCGATCATCACGGTTGTGGTCTACGCCATGACATTAGCTCAAGCGGCTCCCGGGCAGTTGGGCGCGCGCCTGCGCATCAGCTCCTATTCGGTGTGGGAGACAGCGGTCTTCGTCGTGAACGTGCTGGCGTTCGTGCTGATGGGGGTTGCAAGCCCGCTTGATCATCGAGCGGCTGTCACCTGAGCAGCGTTGGGGCTCGCTGGTGTTCGGACTGAGCGTGCTTGCCGTCGTGATCGTGGTTCGCATTGCCTGGCTCGTGGTATACAGAGCGATCGTTGCCACCATCCGGCGCTGGCGTCCCGGCCTCGCCGACCGCATCGCTTCAAGGGATCCACGCGGCGCCATCGTCCTGGGCTGGAGCGGGACTGCATTTGCATTGCCGCAGCAATTTCCTGGGCGCGACCTGATTGTCCTGTGCGCATTCTGCGTGGTCCTCGGCACGCTCGTGATCCAGGGTTGTACGCTGCGGCCGTTAATGCGACTGCTCCGTTTTGAGGACGATGGTGCCGTCGAACGTGAACTCTCCCGCGCGCGCGTCGCCGTCATGCAGGCGGCGCTCGACAGCCTCGACGGCGAGACATCACCCGCCGCAACGATGGCGCGCGAGAAATACGCGGCCGCCCGCAAGGTTGCCGAAGACCAGAACGAACCTCAAGCTGCTACCAAATACGACGAACTGCGGCTACGCGCGATCGCCGCCCAACGCGCGGCACTGCAACGCCTGCGCGCGCGGGGCGAGATCGGGGAAGAAGCCTTTCACCGCATTCAGGAGGAGCTTGACTGGTCCGAGCTCGATGCCGCACCAGCCGGAAGCTTTCAATCGCTGGCGAGTTGACGTAAATCGCTGGCGCTGCGCCCGTGGCGGCCAAATCGAGGCTCAGAACCGCAGATTGGCGGCTATGAAGAAGCCAAAGCTCAGACGGTGTTATGTTCACCTGGACTTCTCATAGCAACCGAACAAGGAGCAACGGACATGCGTCCCACGAGAGGCTCAGAACCGCAGATTGGCGGCTATGAAGAAGCCAAAGCTCAGACGGTGTTATGTTCACCTGGACTTCTCATAGCAACCGAACAAGGAGCAACGGACATGCGTCCCACGCCACCCAAAGCGAAGCTCGAAGACCTGGCCCGCACACTCACATCCGCGCCGGATGTTGATTTAAAGGACTTCGCCGCCACCCGCCGCAGGCTCCTGCTCGCGCCGCTCCTCGCCGCGCTGCCGGCCGCGCTCATCGCCGATCCCGCCAACGCGATCGATCCGAACGAGACGCAAGTCATGCTGCCCGATCAATACCAGTGGAAGCCCGGTTTGCCCGGCGCGCCTGCGCAGTCGGTCGAGACCGTGCCGGTATTCGGCGCGACCGACAAGCCCGGGCTGTACGCTGTTCTGATCAAGTGGCATCCGGGTTTTATGAGCGGGCCGCACACTTACGTCACCGACCGGCTTTGCTTTGTCATCTCCGGCACCTGGTGGGTCAATTCCGGCGAGAATTTCGAGCCGGAAAATACCGTGCCGGTGCCTGCCGGCGGCTTCGTGCGCCGCGTCGCGCACACGCCGCACTATGACGGCGTGAGGAAAGGCGGCAACGAGCCCGCCGTCATCGGCATTTTCGGTCAGGCCCCGATCGAGTTCAAACTCGTCGATCCGACCAAGCCGCGCGTAAGGGCGGTTTAGGGGACTTCTCCGCCTCTTGGAGCAAGTTGGAAGACGCCATATCGCATTGAACTGCTGCGCTGAAAACGGGGGTGGGATCTTAGATGTTCGTGCTTCAAGACGCGGAACGCGGTGCTGGCTCATGCTCTGGGCCGAAGATAGCAAAGAAAGCGCAGCGTAAAAAACACAAAAGGTCCTTATTTCCGGCCCGCTAGGGTCTCAAACTGGCGTTTGAATTTCAACCAGCCGTTTGAAGTTCGTTCCGCGGTGAGTAGTTGGCCGCGGCCTTTGAGCCCCGAGCGCCATCGCCCCCGTGCTCGGGGCTCTCTTATGTCCATGGTGCGGAAGTTTTCCGCAATCACGCCGGTGAGGGCCTGCTTTAAGTAGCACTCATATCAACCGATGTTGTTTCCAACCGTTCAACCGTTACACCCTTAAGCCGTGCGCAACTTGTGCATCAGGTGCAAACTCGACGCATCCGTCACCATCCGCCCGTCCATTCCGACTCCCGTTCAACGGGTTAGCCCAATCTGAGCTGAGACGGATCTTCTGCAGCGATGAAGGTGCCCTCGTGCGCTTTCGCTTCGCATTCGCCGCCGAAAGGCCCCCGGTCTGTCCAGCATGGGGGTGGGGTCAAAGCTGGGAGCCACGCATCAGCCTGATGAAACGGTGGCACGATGACCGAGGCACACGATGCATCGGTCAGAAGCGCGATCTCAGGGATCCGTCGCCGGCACTGTTGGACGGGTGCAACGGTTTAAGGGCGCGATCGCTTAAGCCGCGCCGAGTGGCCGTATCCAACCGTTCAACCGTTACACCCTTAAGCCGTGCGCAACTTGTGCATCAGGTGCAAACTCGACGCATCCGTCACCATCCGCCCGTCCATTCCGACTCCCGTTCAACGGGTTAGCCCAATCTGAGCTGAGACGGATCTTCTGCAGCGATGAAGGTGCCCTCGTGCGCTTTCGCTCGCCGCCGAAAGGCCCCCGGTCTGTCCAGCATGGGGGTGGGGTCAAAGCTGGGAGCCACGCATCAGCCTGATGAAACGGTGGCACGATGACCGAGGCACACGATGCATCGGTCAGAAGCGCGATCTCAGGGATCCGTCGCCGGCACTGTTGGACGGTGCAACGGTTTAAGGGCGCGATCGCTTAAGCCGCGCCGAGTGGCCGTCTCCAACCGTCCAACCGTCACACCCTTAAGCCGTGCGCGACCCTGCATCGGGTGCAAACTCGACGCATCCGTCACCATCCGCCCGCCACTTCCGACTCCCGTCCAACAAGTTAGCCCCATCTGAGCCGAGACAGACGGCGCCTGGATTTGGCTGTTCTCATCGAGCGTTTGGCATTTGTCGTAGAGCAGATAGAAGCGGAAGGTGGGCTCCGCCTTCGCTTTGCAGTAGAGCTTTCTCTGAAGGCTCCGGATCTTATCAGGCGTTGTCAGGCTCATCACCAATCACCTTCACCTCACCATCTTCAAAAGCGCACCAGAAGTCGGGGCCCTTTGCTCCGCCGGCATTACTCGGCATCAACGCTCCTATTGCCCCGTCCGACTCCCGCCGTGACCACCGCCTGATGCGATGCTGAGGCCGCTACCCTCGTCCGCGAACGGGTCTCCCCCTGTAGCTGCGAACCACCCTTCCGACGTGCGGTGCCCACTACCCCGGCGGATCGCGTGGGTGCGCATGTCGATTACTTCCCCACGCGTGCGGCCTTCCCCAAATGACCGGAGGGTCGGCATCCGCATTAGAACTTTCGAGGCCTGCTCGGGCTTCACTCTGTTACGGCCCATCGGATCGCTCAGCAGCCCAAGGCCGCCTTCGTCGCAGGGCTCCGACCCAGCCAGTTACCCGGCCGAGCCGCCTGCCAGCTTCCGGACCAATCGACAATTATCCGGGTGAGATCCTCCCTCACTGATAGTTCGCGCCCTCGGGGCGCACGATCAATATCGATCATGGCCTTTCCGTATAGCGACGGAGAGTAATAAGCGATGATGGCCAGGCAAATGCAAACGAATCTTGCGCAGCGCTTCGGTGCCGCTTGCAAGCGAGAAAACAAATTTTAATGCATTCACTTTTGGGGATTACCGGATTCCAGAGCAAAACGAACATAACGAGTGAGATCGGTCTGCGAAAAGGGCTTAACAAGGTAAGCGAGAACTCCCTTGTCCAGGGCGCCCGTCCTGACACGCTCATCAGGGTAGGCGGTGATGAGAATAGTTGGGATCGCCTGGCCCGCCTTGATCAGAACTCATAGAGCTCAACGCCGGTCATGCCAGGCATATTCACGTCGGCGATTAAACAGGAAGTTTCCTGAACTTGAGGGGATTTGAGAAAGTCGCCGGCGGAGGGATAAGCCGCTACCATGTAACCGAAAGACTTCATCAATCGTTTCAAGGAATCGCGAACGAACTGATCGTCATCAACAATCGAGATGACAGGCTCTTTGCGCAAACGGCGCCCCGGCATTGTAAGTTCGCACAGGCGCTGGTTAAGAGCCGGTCGCCTGTGCCAACGATGTAATCTGGACCGGATACGGACAAAGCACAATTGCAGATGGCCTAAACCTTGGTTTATGTGGGGCCTTAGCAAAGCAGCTGTTCATAGGCATCGATTGTGAGTAAGCTAAAGCTCTAGGTGTAAGCGCGAAACCGGAGCTTTGTGAACGGAGAGAAGCCCATGGCCGAAACCGTTTCATCACGAGCAGATGCAAAGTCTGTAGCGCACTCCACTGTCTTGGTCATTGATGACGATGAGGATCTTCGCAATTCGGTTGGGCGCCTGCTACGATCCGTTGGATTGAATACGCAGTTATTTGCGTCAATTCCTGATTTTCTCAAGTCGGAGCGCCCAAATACGCCAGCCTGCCTGGTGCTTGACATCAGG
>CAVREN010000019.1:0-48149 GCA_963720115.1 uncultured Alphaproteobacteria bacterium | reverse complement strand
CGGCGCGCATGGCGGCGGCGACTTTCTGCGGATCGGTGGTGCCGGCCTTGGCGGCGGCCTGCGCCGACACCTGAAAGGCGGCATAGGTGTAGAGCACGTAGCCTTCCGATCGATGCTCTTGTCCTTGAACTCTTGACGATCGCGGCAGCCGTCGGACGCTTGCGCGATCAGGCGGGAAGGTGATCAGCACGCCTTCGCCCGCCGGGCCGGTCGATGGAAGCAATTCGCGCGAGGCGAGCGCATCGCGGGCCATGAGGATGGTGTTCATCCCTGATCGCGCATCTGGCGCACGATCAGGCCGGCTTCCGGGTGACAGCCGCCGTCATAGACGACATCGATATTGTTGCGCTTGAGCTTGGAGACGAGCGCGGTGAAATCCTTGTCGCCCTGATTGTAGGACTCGTTGAGCTTCTCTTTCACGCCCGCGGCGTTGAGCGCCTTCTTCACCTCGTCGGCGAGGCCTTTGCCGTAGGTGGTCTTGTCGTTGATGATGGCGATGTTCTTGTCCTTGAAGTTCTTCGCCAGATAGCTGGCGGCAAAGCCGCCCTGCTGGTCGTCGCGTCCGCAGGTGCGGAACGTGTTCCACATGCCGCGATCGGTGAATTGTGGATTGGTCGAGCCCGGCGTGATCTGCAGCACGCCGCCGTCGAGATACGCGTCCGAGGCCGGGATCGAGGACGAGGAGCAATAATGGCCGACCGAAACGACCACTCCCATGCCGGAGAGTTTCTCCGCCACCGAGCGCGCTTGTTTCGGGTCGCAGGCGTCGTCGCCGACTTCGAGCCGAAGCTTTTCGCCAAGCACGCCGCCTGAGGCATTGATGTCGGCGACCGCCTGTTCGGCGCCGTCGCGGAACTGGCGGCCGAAGGTTGCCTGTCCGCCGGTCATCGGGCCTGCGACCGCGACGGGGATGTCCTGCGCGAACGCGGGCGCGGTTCCAAGCATCGACAGCAGCGCGATGGCGGTAAGCGAAAGTTTGTTCATATGCGTCCTCTCATGCATGCGGGAGGATTGACGTTGCCGCACGATAACACTGCTAGGTCTGGTTTTCTCGCCCGATTTCGCGCCAGCCGAGCGGGCCGGAACGGGCATAGAGCCAGGGATATTGCTGCACCATCTGGTTGGCGCGGGTCGCCCGCCAGGCCAGCATGCCGGCGATGACGAAGACCGCGGTATCGCAGGCATAGGAAGGCAGCGACAGAAGCTCGCCCTGGAATAAGGCGAAATGAAAGAAGCGCGCGGCGGCGCCGAGAAGAAGCGCGGCGATCACCACCTGCCACGGCGGCCGCCAGGCGTGAGCGATGGCGCGGCCCGACAAAGCCGCCGCGCCGCCGCCGATCACGGCCGTCAGCAGCAAGATCTGCACGATGGTTTCGCCCGAATAGAGCCCGTCCATCTTTCCTCAGCGAGCTCCGCCTTCGAGATAGGCGGCGCGGATTTCCGGTCGCCGCAGCAACTCGCGCCCTTCGCCTTGCAGCGTGATCGCGCCGTTGACCATGACATAGCCGCGGTGGGCAAGTTTGAGCGCATGGTAGGCATTCTGCTCGACCAGAAACACGGTCAGCTTGTCACGCTCGTTGAGTGCGCGAATGGCGGCGAAAATCTGCTGCACGAGGAGTGGCGCCAGGCCGAGCGACGGCTCGTCCAAGAGGATAAGCCGCGGCCGGCCCATCAGCGCGCGCCCGATTGCCAGCATCTGCTGCTCGCCGCCCGAGAGCGTTCCGCCGCGCTGGGTGCGGCGGTCGGCAAGCCGCGGGAATAGCGCGAACACGCGTTCGAGATCGGCGGCGAAATGAGTCTCGTCGGTGACGGTGGCGCCGATCTGCAAATTTTCCAGGACGGTCATGCGCGGAAAAATCCGGCGGCCTTCGGGCGATTGCGCGATGCGGAGCTTCGCCACCTCGTGCGTCGGCAGCCCGGTGATATCGCGGCCGGCAAAGCTGATGCTGCCGTCGTGCGCGCGCGGGCTGCCGAATACCGTCATCATCAGGGTCGACTTGCCGGCGCCGTTGGCGCCGATCAGCGCGACGATCTCGCCTTCATGCACGTCGAGGTCGACGCCCTTGAGCGCGAGCACGTTGCCGTACGAGGCTTTGACGCCGCGCAGTGAAAGCAGGGGCGCGCTCACGGTCGCGCCTCCGCTTGCGCGACCGCTTCGTCCTCGTCCGCGACGCCGAGATAGGCGGCGATCACTTTCGGATCGCTGCGCACGTCGGTCGGCGCGCCGTCGGCGATCTTGATGCCGTAATCCAGCACCACGATGTGATCGGAGATTTCCATCACCACGCCCATGTCGTGCTCGATCAACAGGATCGAGGTGCTGTGCTGGTCGCGGATGGCGCGCAAAAGCCGATTGAGGTCGGCGCTCTCGTTGTTGTTGAGGCCGGCGGCCGGCTCGTCGAGACAGAGCAGCACCGGGTCGGTGCACATGGCGCGCGCGATTTCGAGGCGCCGTTGCGCGCCATAGGGGAGCGCGCCGGCGGGATCGTCGGCGCGCCCAGTGAGCCCGACGCGGTCGAGCCAGTAGCGCGCTTTGTCGATGGCGCGCTGCTGCGCGCGCGCATAGGACGGCGCGCCGAACAGGCCGAGCAAAGTGAATCCCGAAGCCAGCATCAGCGTGTTGTGCTGTGCGACCAAAAGATTTTCCAGAAGCGTCATGCCGGCGAACAGCCGCACGTTTTGGAACGTGCGCGCCACGCGCGCCTCCTTGGCGATCCGAAAGCCCGGAAGGCGTTCGAGCAGATACGAGGCGCCGTCCGGGTGTGCGAGCCGCAAGCGCCCGACCGTCGGCCGATAAAAGCCGGTGATGCAGTTGAACAGCGTGGTCTTGCCGGCGCCGTTCGGCCCGATCAGCGCAGTGATTTCGCGCGCGCGCGCGGTGAAGCTGAGATCGTTGACGGCGACGAGGCCGCCAAAGCGCATGGTCAGATGTTCGACCGTGAGCAGCGGCGCCGCGATCACGCCGGGCTCTCCGAGCGCGCCTCGGCCACGAGCTCCGGCGGGATGTCCTTGCGCCGGCGCAGGAAGACGGACGGCGTGCGGGCTGAAACAAGCCCGCGAGGCCGGTAAATCATCACCGCGACCATGGCGGCTCCAAAGACCAGCATCCGATACTGGTCGAATTCGCGCAGTAATTCGAACGCGCCGAGCATCACCGTAGCGGCAACGGCGACGCCAAGCTGCGAGCCCATGCCGCCGAGCACGACGATGGCGAGAACGAAAGCCAATTCGCTGAAATTAAACAATTCAGGACTGATGAAGTTTTGACGGGTCGCGTAGAAAGCGCCGGCAAAACCGCCGAACATCGCGCCCATGGCGAACGCGGTGAGCTTGGTGGTCGTGGTGTTGATGCCGAGTGCGCGGCACGCGATTTCGTCCTCGCGCAATGCTTCCCAAGCGCGACCGATTGGTAAACGGCGCAATCGCAAGCTGACCCAGTTCGTCAGTAGAGCAAGCACGAGTATGACGTAATAAAGATAGAGGTACTTTTGCGTGGGAGAGAATGGGATTCCGAACGTTGCAGCGAAGCCCTTATCGCTCGAATTGAAGGGCAAGCCAAAAAACGAGGGACCGGGGATTCCGACAATGCCGTTGGGGCCGCCGGTGAGGTCCTGCCAGTTGAGCAGGATCAGCCGGATGATTTCGCCGAAGCCGAGCGTGACGATGGCGAGATAGTCGCCGCGCAGGCGCAAGACCGGAAAGCCCAGCAGGACGCCGGCGAATGCGGCGAGGATTCCGGCAACAGGCAGGCAGATCCAGAACGACAGTCCGAAATGATGCGCCAGCAGCGCATAGGAATACGCGCCGACCGCGTAGAACGCGACGTAACCGAGATCGAGGAGGCCGGCGAGACCAACCACGATGTTCAACCCCAACCCGAGCATCGTGTAGGTGACAATGAGGATACCGAGATCGATCAAGTAACGATTGCCAACGGCGTAAAAAATGATCGGAGCAATGAGCGCGAACGCAAGAAGCAGCGCCGGCACATAAGGGCCGATATGCGCCGCAATAGTCTTCCAGGTGGGAATCAAAAAGTCGAATGACGCCTTGATCCTCGCTGCAAAAAGCGCCCGTAAGAAAGCGCCGGCAAAGACGCCGCCGACGAGTACGCTAACGGCGCCAAAACGCGTGGTGATCACCAGCGCCCCGGTCGGTCCCTGATCTGTCTTAACGCCGACCATCAGCACGAAAAGCCCGAACGCGATGGCGGCCGCTATGGCGGCTTCTTTCAGCGCGGCAGCAAGGGCAGATGGCTTGAAGGGCTCGCTTTCGCGCGGCACGCGGTCCCCGCTTCTCTCACACCTTCTCGACTTCCGGCCGGCCTAAAATCCCGGTCGGCAGGAAAATGAGCACGATGATGAGGATGGAGAAAGCCGCAACGTCTTTGTACTCGATCGAGAAATAGGCCGACCACATCGTTTCGATCAGGCCGATCAGAATGCCGCCGAGCATGGCGCCGGGCAGCGAGCCGATGCCGCCGAGCACGGCGGCTGTGAAGGCTTTGACGCCGGCCAGAAAGCCGATAAAGAAATCGATCACACCGTAATAGAGGAGGAACATCAGGCCGGCGACGGCCGCCAACGCCGCCCCGATCACGAAGGTGAGCGAGATGGTGCGGTCGACATCG
Source organism: uncultured Alphaproteobacteria bacterium (assembly GCA_963720115.1). GTDB lineage: Bacteria > Pseudomonadota > Alphaproteobacteria > Rhizobiales > Xanthobacteraceae > BOG-931. The sequence goes on along the minus strand of CAVREN010000019.1, from coordinate 43,519 downwards.
ATCCCGGAAAGCGCCGCCATTTTCAGGTCCTGTTCGCAGGCCCGCATGTTGCGGCCAAGCCGGGTGCGCGCCACGAGATAGGAGAAGCCAGCCATCACGATCAGCGTCGCGACCACGACGATGATCTGGATGTTGGAGAGCCGCACGGCAAAATCGTTGCCTTCAAACAGTGTGTAGCCGCCGCGGATTAGCGGCGGCAGCGGCTTAACGCGCGCGCCCTGTGCGACCTGCACATAGTTTTGCAGCACGATCGACATGCCGATGGCGGAGATCAGCGGCGCGAGCCGGAACGACTGCCGCAGCGGCCGGTAGGCGATGCGCTCGACCGTCCAGCCGTACAGCGCGGTCAGCGCCATCGACACCAGCAGCACCAGCAACAGCGCCAGTGGCACCGCGGTAACGCCAATGGCCACCAGCACCAGAAAGGCGATCAGGGCCAGGAACGCGCCGACCATGAAGATGTCGCCGTGCGCGAAATTGATCATGCCGATGATGCCATAGACCATCGTGTAGCCGATCGCGATTAGGCCATAGATGGAACCGAGCGTAATGCCGTTGATGAGCTGCTGGACGAAATATTCCATGCGTCCGCGCCTTCCGAATCCCCGTCGAAGTCTTAACAGGCTGATCCCGCGCGGCAAAGCGGCGCCGGCGCAATGTAAGACTGGATTGGGGGAACTCCGGAGCAACTCCCTTGCTTATCGTTTGAGCCGCATTTTCTTGTGATTTTCCAATCCGTTGCCGAAAGTTCGAGCAGTCCTGCTAGGAACTGCGCCACGCCTCGGGGGTTATCGTCCGGTCGGACGGGGGGCTTCCAAGACAACATGGAGCACGTCCCAATGGCGAACGAGCAACAGAATCCGCGCAACCCGCAGCACCAGCAGGGCAACCCGCAACAGGGCGGGCAACAGAAGCCCGGCCAGCAGCAGCAGGGCGGACAAGGAAAGCCCGGTGAGCAGCATCAGGGCGGCCAGCAGAAGCCCGGACAGGGTGGTCAGCACGGCGGACAGGGCGGACAGGGCGGCGGTATGAACCGCTAAATCCATTTCTTAACAGAGCGGCAGCCCGTCAGACCGGCGGGCTGCCGTTTCTTGTATAAAAATCCATCCGCCCGCCGCCGGGCGGCTTCTTCTTGCGCGCGATCCGCTTATGCTTGGACATGGCCAACGCGCTGCCCCTGTTTCATCTCTACGGCGATCCGCCGGACGACCAGGCATTCGATTTCATTCACGTCGAGACGATTCCCTCGCGCTCTTCGGTGCACGATTGGACCATTCGCGCGCACCGGCATCGCAATCTGTTTCAGATTCTTCTGATCGAGCGCGGCGGCGGCGAGATGAGCTACGAAGCCGCCAAGCTGCCCTTCGCCGCACCGGCCGCCATTCTGGTGCCGGCGGCAGTGGCGCATGGTTTCCGCTTCGAGCCCGGCACCGAAGGCTGGGTCATGAGCTTCACCGAAGACGCAGCCTTCGCGCTTGCCGATCGCTCGGGCGAGGCGTTGTCACGGCTGCGCGCGCTCGCCGCGCATCCGATCATCCCGATTGGCGGCGAGGCCGAGCGAACGCGGCTTGCGGCCTTGTGCGCTGAGTTATTCGAGGAGGGAAGCCTGGCGCGCGAAGGCTATCGCATGGCGATGCGCAGCCTGCTCGCTCTGATCGCCGTCACCGTGGCGCGGCTTGCGGCAAGCCGCGCGCGCACCGGCACCATCACATTGCAGCCGGCCGACGCGACGGTCGCGCAGTTGCGCACGCTGGTCGACGAATATTTCCGCCGCGAGCATCAGCTCGGCTTCTTTGCCGAGAAGCTCGGCATGACCGTCGACCGGCTCAACGATCACGTCAAACGCGCGACCGGCGTCACCGCCGGCCATCTGATCCGCCAGCGCCTGCTCACCGAAGCGAAACGCCAGCTCGTCTTCACCACGCAACCGATCCAGGACATTGCCGAGGAGCTGTCCTTTTCCGACCCCTCGCACTTCGCCCGCTTTTTCCGCAAGCAGACCGGCACCACGCCGCACGACTTTCGCGACCGGCGCGGGTGAATGAACATGTAGCCCGGATTGAGCGGAGCGAATCCGGGAATGGAAGGTGAAGCTCGCATGCAGCTCCCGGGTTTCGCTGCGCTCAACCCGGGTTACGAAAGCAAAAACTCCAGCACCGTATCGCTGTAGATCTTCGGCTGCTCCATATTGGCGATGTGGGCCGCCTCGAGCACGGCAAGCTGCGCATTCGGCATGTGCTGAGCGATGAACTCGCCGGCTTCGAGCGGCGTGCCCAAATCGTACCGGCCGGCGATCACCAAAGTCGGCGTATTGATCTTGGCGAGCAGCGGCCGATGGTCCATGTCGCGGATCGCTTGGCCGCAGCCGATATAGCCTTCCGGATTCGTCGCCAGGAACATGGCGCGGATGCGCTCCATCGCTTGCGGCGAGCCTTCGCGGAACGGTTTGGTGAACCACCGCTCCATGGTGCCGTCGACGACTGCGGCCAAACCCTTTTCGCGCACGAGCTTGATGCGGGCGTCCCAAATCGTCTTGTCGGGAAAGTAGGCCGCCGTGTTGGAGAGGATGAGCTTGTCGATGCGCGACGGCGCATTGGCGCCGAGCCACATGCCGACCATGCCGCCGATCGATAGCCCGCACCAATGCATCTTCGCAATGCCGAGGCCGTCGAGAATGGCGAGCACGTCGCGCCCGAGACGCTCCATGGAATAGGGGCCCTTGGGCACGTCCGATTGGCCGTGGCCGCGGCGGTCGTAACGCACCAGGCGGAAATGGCGCGTGAACGACGCGACCTGGTCATCCCACATATGCAGATTGGTGCCGAGCGAGTTCGACAGCATCAGCACCGGGGCCCCTTCGGGCCCTTCGACCTCTACGTGAATACGGCAGCCGTCGGCATTGATTTCCGGCATGAATGTTTCCTCCAGCGCTTTCTGTTGATCTTGATCCGTCAGCGCGCGCCGCGCAATCGCCGCGCGGTCCACCCGACAATGGACTTTCCAGCGCGCGCGCAAGACGCTAAGCGATAGCTTGAACTGATCGGCTCAGGAGTGCTGCCCAATGGCCATGACGATGAACGGCGAGTACCAGCTTCCCGTCGCGCGGGAAACCGTATGGCAAAAGCTTAACGATGCCGAGACACTGAAGGCCTGCATTCCCGGCTGTGAGTCGCTCGATAAATTGTCGGACACCGAATTCCAGGCGGTGGCCGTGACCAAGATCGGCCCGGTGAAGGCGAAGTTCAAAGGCAAGGTGACGCTGTCCGATCTCGATCCGCCGAACGGCTACAAGATCTCGGGCCAGGGCGACGGCGGCGTCGCGGGTTTCGCCACCGGCGGTGCGACCGTCAAGCTTGAAGCGAAGGACGGCGGCACCTTGCTCATCTACACGGTCGAGGCGCAGATCGGCGGCAAGCTCGCGCAGCTTGGTCAACGCCTGGTCAACGGCGCCGCAAAGAAGCTTGCCGACGATTTTTTCCAAAAATTTGCTGCCACGGTCAGCGCCGCCGGCGCCTAGCAAACAAGCAAAAAACGCTGCTGTGCACGGCTTCGTGAGGCTCCTTGCGGCCCGCTCGGTTGCAAATCCCTTGACCGAGGGGTGGGCCGCAGTTCAGACTAATTCTGGTTCCAAAGTTGAAAACCGGCAAAAATCGTCGCGTTTTCGCCTTTGGGGAGCGAGAAACGGCCGCGAGCCGTCCGCAATAGCAACGTTTTTGGGGAATCCGAGGAGGCGCATATGGCAGCCATTTCCCTCACTGTGAACGGCAAATCCGTCACCGCCGATGTCGATCCGCGCACGCTTCTGGTGCAGTTGCTGCGCGAGAATCTGCGGTTGACCGGCACGCATGTCGGCTGCGACACCTCGCAATGCGGCGCCTGCGTCGTCCTGGTGAACGGCAAGGCCGTCAAATCCTGCACCGTGCTGGCGCTGCAGCTTGATGGCGCCGATGTGCTCACCATCGAGGGGCTCGCGCCCGCCAACGGCCCGCTGCACCCGATGCAGGAGGCCTTCCGCGAGAATCACGGACTGCAATGCGGCTATTGCACGCCGGGCATGATCATGACCGCCGTGGATATGGTGCGCCGCAAGGGCCACGAACTCGACGATCACACGATCCGAGAAGAGCTCGAGGGCAATCTGTGCCGCTGCACCGGCTACCACAACATCGTCAAAGCGATCGCTGCCGGTGCGCGCGCCATGAAGGGCGCCGGCGCGGCGAAGGCGGCAGAGTAAAGCCGCTACGGAGGTTCGTTACGTAACTAAAACAAAAAATCGCCGGAGGAGACTGCCATGAGTGCGACCGGGATCGGCGCCGCAGTGCGCCGCAAAGAGGACCACCGCTTCATCACCGGCAAGGGCCACTACACGGACGACATCAACCGGCCCGGCCAGACTTACGCCTTCTTCGTCCGTTCCCCGCACGCCCACGCGACCATCAAATCGATCGACAGCAAGGCGGCGGCCGCGCTGCCGGGCGTGGTTGCGGTGCTGACCGGCGCCGAGCTCGCCGCCGACAAGATCGCCAACCTCATCTGCGGCTGGATGATTTACTCCAAGGACGGCTCGCCGATGAAAATGACGCCGCACCCGGCGCTCGCGCACGGCAAAGCCTGTCACGTCGGCGATCCGGTTGCGGTTGTCATTGCGGAAACGTTGGCGCAAGCGCGCGACGCCGCCGAAAAGCTCAAGATCGATTACGCCATGCTGCCGGCGGTGGCCGACTTGGCCACGGCGCAAAAGCCGGGCACCGCGCAAATCCACGAAGTCGCGCCGAACAACACCATTTTTCAGTGGCACATCGGCGATCCGAAAGGGGCGGAGGCCGCATTCAAATCGGCCAAGCACATCACCAAGCTCGACATCGTCAACAATCGGCTGGTGCCGAACCCGATGGAGCCGCGCTCGGCGCTCGCCGAATATGATGCCGGCAGCGATCAGCTGACATTGTGGAACACGTCACAGAATCCGCATGTCGCCCGCCTCGTCATCTCCGCGTTTGTCGGCATGGCGCCTGAACACAAATTGCGGGTCATCGCGCCCGATGTCGGCGGCGGCTTCGGCTCGAAGATCTTCATCTATCCAGAAGAGGTCGTGGCGTTATGGGCCGCCCGGCGCGTTGGCCGGCCGGTGAAATGGACCTCGGACCGTTCCGAGGCGTTCCTTGCCGACGCCCACGGCCGCGATCACATCACCCATGCCGAAATGGCCTTCGATGCCGACGGCAAGATACTCGGCCTGCGCGCCAAGACGATCGCCAATATCGGCGCCTACATGTCGACCTTCTCGTCGGCAATTCCGACTTACATGTATGCCACGCTGCTGTCGGGGCAGTATGCGATCCCGCAAATCTATTCCGAAGTCGACGCGGTTTACACCAACACCGTGCCGGTCGACGCCTATCGCGGGGCGGGGCGCCCGGAAGCAAGCTTCGTGGTCGAGCGGCTGATCGAGGTCGGCGCGCGCGAACTCGGTCAGGATCCGGCCGATCTGCGGCGCAAGAACTTTGTGCGGGCGTTCCCGCATCAGACGCCGGTGATCATGGCGTATGACGCGGGCGACTATGACGCGTCGCTCAAGAAGGCGATGGAGCTTGCCGACTATAGAGGCGTTGCCAAGCGCAAGCGTGAGGCGGCGCGGCGCGGCAAGCTGCGCGGCATCGGCATGTCCGCCTATATCGAAGCCTGCGGCATTGCGCCCTCGCAAGCGGTCGGCTCGCTGGGTGGCGGCGTCGGCTTGTGGGAATCGGCGGAAGTGCGCGTCAATCCAAGCGGTTCGGTGGAAATTCTCACCGGATCTCACGCCCACGGCCAGGGTCACGAGACGACGTTCGCGCAACTCGTGTCGGACCGGCTCGGGCTGCCGATCGACAACATTTCGATCGTGCATGGCGACACCGACAAGGTGCAGTTCGGCATGGGCACCTACGGCTCCCGCTCGGGCCCGGTCGGCATGTCGGCCATCGTCAAGGCGCTGGATAAGATCGAAGCCAAGGCCAAGAAGGTGGCGGCCTTTGTGCTCGAGGCGGCTGAAGGCGACATCGAATTCAAGGACGGAAAGTTCACCGTCGCCGGCACCGACAAATCCGCCGCCTGGGGCGACATCGCGCTCAACGCCTATATCGCGCACAAATTCACCGGCCAGCAATTGGAGCCGGGACTGAAAGAGAGCGCGTTCTACGATCCGACAAACTTTACGTTCCCCTCCGGCGTGCACATCTGCGAGGTCGAGATCGATCCGGAAACGGGCAATACGGATATCGTCGCCTGGACCGCGGTCGACGATTTCGGCGTCCTGATCAACCCGATGATCGTCGAGGGGCAGGTGCACGGCGGCATCGCGCAGGGCGTCGGCCAGGCGCTGTGCGAGGGCGCGGTCTACGACAAGGACGGCCAGCTCGTCACCGGCTCGTTCATGGATTACGCGATGCCGCGAGCGGATTACTTCCCGACCATCAAGGTCGACACGACCATGACCAAATGCCCGTCAAATCCGCTCGGCATCAAGGGTTGCGGCGAGGCGGGCGCGATCGCGGCGCCGGCGGCCGTCATCAACGCCATCACCGATGCAATAGGCACGGAAGCGGTTGCCATGCCGGCGACGCCGCCGACTGTGTGGGCCGCTTTGCAGAGGTCGGGCCGGGCCGCGCCGCACGCGGCTTAAGTCCTAAAAAGATAACGGAGAACTGCGATGTACAGCTTCACCTTCCAACGTCCGGAGACGCTGCGGCAGGCGGTCAACATGCTGAGCAAGAATCCGGACGCCAAGCTCTTGGCCGGCGGCCACACGCTCCTGCCGACCATGAAGCTCCGCCTCGCCGGGCCGCCGGAACTGATCGACCTCTCGCGCGTCCAAGGGCTTTCCGGCATTGAGCTTGCCGGCCGTTCGATCACCATCGGTGCCATGACCCGCCATGTCGATGTGCACACCTCGCCGGTGGTGCAGGAGCATGCGCCGGTCATCGCGAAGCTTGCCGGCATGATCGGCGATCCGGCCGTGCGCCATATGGGCACGATCGGCGGCTCGATCGCCAACAACGATCCGACCGCCGATTATCCGGCAGCCTGCCTCGGGCTTGGCGCGACCATCATCACCAACAAGCGCCGCCTCAAGGCGGACGACTACTTCACCGGCATGTTCTCGACCGCGCTCGAGCCCACCGAGATCATCACCAAGATCAGCTTCCCGCTGCCCAAGAAGGCGGCTTATCAGAAGTTCCGCAACCAGGCCTCGCGTTACGCGCTGGTCGGCGTGTTCGTCGGCAAGCGCGGCAGCGAGCTCCGGGTCGCTGTGACAGGCGCCGGCGCCAATGGCGTGTTCCGCGTTCCGTCCTTCGAAGAGGCGCTGAAGAAGCGGTTTTCGCCGAAATCGCTGGAAGGGCTGACGGTTTCCGCCGACGGCCTCAACAGCGACATTCATGGCAGCGCCGAATACCGCGCGCACTTGATCGGCGTTCTCGCCCGCCGCGCCGTCGCGGAGGCGGTCGGGAAGTAACGATCCAACGGAAAGATTGATCAATCGTCATGCCCGGCCACCGGGCCCGGCCTGAAGGCCGGCCCGCGTGCCAGCTTGTCGCCGGGCGCCCACGTCTTTACATCCAGGTATGCCGTGACTGAAGACGTGGATTGCCGGGACAAGCCCGGCAATGACGGGTTAGATTGAACTGATGAACAAGACTTCGCCCCGGCCGCTGCCGGCCTCCATCGATGCCACCGTCGCGCTTCTGGCGGAGGCCGAATATCTCACCGACCGCTCGCTCGGGACCGTGCTTTACCTCGCGCTCAAGATGGGCCGGCCGCTGTTCCTGGAAGGCGAGGCCGGCGTCGGCAAGACCGAGATCGCCAAGGTATTGTCGCGGACCTTGGGCCGCCGGCTGATCCGCCTGCAATGCTATGAGGGACTCGACGTGGCGGCCGCGGTCTATGAATGGAATTATGCCGCGCAGATGATCGCAATCCGCGCCGCCGAGGCCGAAGGCGAGCATGACCGCGCGCGGATCGAGAGCGACGTGTTCTCCGAGCGCTTTCTGATCAAGCGGCCGCTCTTGCAGGCGCTGGAGCCGGACACAGCCGGCGCGCCGGTCCTGTTGATCGACGAGCTCGACCGCACCGACGAAGCCTTCGAGGCGTTTCTGCTCGAAGTCCTGAGCGACTTCCAGGTCACGATTCCGGAAATGGGCACGGTGAAGGCCGAGCATCCGCCGATCGTGATCATCACCTCGAACCGCACCCGCGAGGTGCACGACGCGCTCAAGCGCCGCTGTCTCTATCACTGGGTCGGCTATCCGAGCGCGGCGCGCGAATTGAACATCGTCCGCGCCAAGGTGCCGGGCATCGGCAAGAAGCTGTCCGAGCAGGTGGTGGCGTTCGTGCAGGCTTTGCGCAAGCAGGAATTGTTCAAGGCACCCGGCGTCGCGGAATCCCTTGATTGGGCAAGCGCGCTCACCGAGCTCGACGTGGTGGCGCTCGATCCGGCCACCGTCTCGGATACGCTCGGCGTGCTGCTCAAATATCAGGACGATATCGCGCGGCTCGAAGGCTCGAAGGTCAAGGAAATGCTCGACGAAGTGAAGTCGGAGCTGCGCGCGGCGGAGTAGTGCAGGCGATGATCGCGCCTCCCGAGCAAGCAACCGGCCGGCTGGCCGAAAACATCGTCTACTTCGCCCGTGCATTGCGCGCCGCGGGCATTCCGGTTGGCCCCGGCGCGGTGCTCGATGCGCTGGAGGCGGTGAAGGCTGCGGGCGTCGGCACGCGCGAGGATTTCTACTGGACGCTGCATGCGGTTTTCGTGAAGCGCCACGAGCACTCGATCATTTTCGACCAGGCATTCCGGATCTTTTTCCGCCGCCGCGGCTATGTCGATCAGCTCATGGCGATGATGCTGCCGCAGGCGCCGAACGCGCCGCGCCCGCCGGAGGCCGGCGCCACCCGGGTGCATGACGCGCTGTTCTCCGCCATGGAAGACAAGCTCAAGAAGGAGCAGGAGATCGAGCTCGACACCCGCATGACGGTGTCCGAGCGCGAAGTTTTGCAGAAAAAAGACTTCGCGCAGATGACCGCGGCCGAGATCGCCGCCGCCAAGGAGGCGATGAAGAGGCTCGTGCTGCCGCTCGCCGAGGTGCGCACGCGGCGGCTCGCGCCGCATCCGCACGGTCATGTGCTCGACATGCGCCGCACGCTACGCGCCAGCATGAAGGGCGGCGGCGGGTTCATCGACCTGCGCTTCATCGGCCCGAAGACCAAGCCGCCGCCGATTGTGGCGCTGCTCGATATCTCAGGCTCGATGAGCCAATACAGCCGTGTCTTTCTGCATTTCCTGCATGCGCTCACCGATGCGCGCAAGCGCGTGAGCACCTTTCTGTTCGGCACGCGGCTCTCCAACGTGACGCGCGCCTTGCGCGAGCGCGATCCGGACGATGCGCTCGCCGCCTGTTCGGCGAGCGTGCCGGACTGGTCGGGCGGCACCCGCATCGCCTCCTCGCTCCATGCCTTCAACAAATTGTGGGCGCGCCGCGTGCTCGGTCAGGGCGCGATCGTGCTCCTGATCACGGACGGGCTCGACCGCGACGTCGACGATACGCTCGCTTTCGATATGGACCGCCTGCACCGCTCCTGCCGGCGGCTCGTTTGGCTCAATCCGCTGCTGCGCTTCGACGGCTTTGAGGCGCGCGCCCGCGGCATCAAGACCATGCTGCCGCACGTGGACGAATTCCGTGCGATCCACAATCTTGACTCGATCGCCGACCTGGTCGCCTCGCTGCGGGTAGGCGGCGGACGGGCAGGTGACCCGAAAGCCTGGATGCAAAAGGTCGCCTGATTGCCTATATTCAGTGCGACATAGCGAACGGCAGTCGCGAGAAAATAGTGCGAATAGGGAGCGGCGAATAGCGAATAAGGAAGGCGGACCGTGCGGCTTGCCCACCCCCCAGTTCGCTACTCGCCATTTCGCCATTCGCCTACATGACGGAGGCACCATGCTTTCAACCGACAGCGATATCCTCAAGGCCGCCGAAGACTGGCGCAAGGAAGGCCGCGCAGTGGCGCTCGCCACGGTGGTCGAGACCTGGGGCTCGGCCCCGCGCCCGGTCGGCGCCAATCTGGTCATCGATCAGGACGGCAATTTTCTCGGCTCGGTTTCCGGCGGCTGCGTCGAAGGCGCCGTCGTCACCGAGGCGCTCGATGTGATCGAGAGCGGTAAACCTAAAATGCTGGAATTCGGCGTCGCCGACGAGACCGCCTGGAAGGTCGGCCTCTCCTGCGGCGGCAAGATCCGCGTGCTGGTGGAGAAGGTGGACTAATGTCATTCCGGGGCGCCACCGAACTCGGGTGTTCCCGAGTTCGGCAGCTAAGGTACCAAGTCGGCAACAGCCGACTTGGTGAGTGGCGAGCCTGGAATCCATAACCACTGAGCCCAAGGCCGATACGATACCCAAGGCCGATACGATAGAGGTTATGGATTCCGTACAGCTTCGCGTAGCCTGTCATCGGGCCGGCCACTTCGGGCCGGACCCGTTGGCTCGGCTTCCGGAATGACGACAGAGAATCCCGCATGAAACTTTCCCTCCTCACCACCCTCAACGCCGAACGCGCCGCGCGCCGCGCCGTCGTCGTCGTGACCGACGTGGAAAGCGGCGAGCAGCGGCTGGTCAAGGCCGCCGACATCGCCAAGGACCCGCTGCGGGCGGTGCTGTCCGAGCATCTGCGCAGCGGCAAGAGCGGCATGGAAGAAACCCCGGAGGGCCGCGTCTTCCTCACGGTCTATGTGCCGGCCGCCCAGCTTGTCGCCATCGGCGCTGTCCATATCAGCCAGGCGCTGACCCCGATCGCCAAGCTTCTCGGCTATGACGTCACCATCGTCGATCCGCGCACCGCCTTCGCCACGCCCGAGCGTTTCCCGGACGTGAAAGTGATCGCCGAATGGCCGGACAAGGCGCTGCCGCCGCTCAATGTCGACCATTACACCGCTTTTGTCGCGCTCACCCACGATCCGAAGATCGACGACCCGGCGCTCCTGCATGCGCTCGCGCGCGACTGCTTCTATATCGGCGCGCTCGGCTCGCGAAAGACCCATGCGCGCCGCCTCGAGCGGCTCAAGCAGGAGGGCGTGAGCGACGCCGACCTCACGCGCATCCACGCGCCCGTCGGCCTCGACATCGGCGCAGTCTCGCCGGCCGAGATCGCGGTCGCTATCATGGCGCAGATCACTGAGCGGCTGCGCCAAGAACCGGACCAACAACCGGACCAACAACCGGAAGCCAAGCGCCCGCTGGTCAAGGCTGCGTCATGAAATTCGGAGCGGTCGCGCCCAAGGAGGCCATCGGCGGCACGGCGGTGCACACCATCCGCCAGGGCGCGATGGTGCTCAAGAAGGGTACGCTGATCGGTCCAGTCGAAGCGGCTGCTCTGGAAGCGGCCGGCATCAAGGACATCGTGGTGGCGCGGCTCGAAGCCGGTGACGTCTCGGAAGACGTGGCGGCCGCCGGCATCGCCGAAGCGGTCGCCGGCGATGGCGTGCACGTCGACCGCGCCTTCACCGGCCGCGCCAATTTGTTCGCGCAAAGCGCCGGCGTGCTGGTCGTCGACAAGGAGGCGATCGACCGCCTCAACCGCGTCGACGAAGCGATCACAGTGGCGACGCTCTCGGCCTTTAAGCCGGTGGTGCCGGGCGAGATGATCGCCACCGTGAAGATCATTCCCTTCGCGGTCGCCACGGCAGCGCGCGACAAGGCGCTGGCGGCGGCGAAGGAGCCGGTGGTCCGCGTCGCGCCTTACCGCGTGCGCAAGATCGGCATCGTTTCGACAGTGCTGCCGGGCCTTTCGTCCAAGGTGATCGACAAGACGCTGAAGATCACCGCCGATCGGCTTGCGCCTGCCAACGCCAGCATCGTCGCCGAGCGGCGCGTGCCGCATGAGCAAAAGCCGCTGGCGGCCGCGATCCGCGAGGTGCTCAAGCAGGGCGCCGAGCTCGTGGTCGTATTCGGCGCTTCCGCCATCGCCGACCGGCGCGATGTGATCCCGGCGGCGCTCGAAGCGATCGGTGGCCGCATCGAGCATTTCGGCATGCCGGTCGATCCCGGCAATCTTCTGCTCATCGGCAATGCATCCGGGCATCCGGTGCTGGGGGCGCCCGGCTGCGCCCGCAGCCCGAAGGAAAACGGCTTCGACTGGGTGCTGATGCGGCTTCTCGCCGGTCTGCCGGTCCCGCGCGAGGACATCACCGGCATGGGCGTCGGCGGCCTGCTGATGGAGATCGTGACGCGGCCGCAACCGCGCGATGAGCCGCTGCACCCCGCGCGCAACGTCGCCGCCCTGGTGCTCGCCGCCGGCCGATCGAGCCGCATGGGCGGACCCAACAAGCTCCTTGCCGAGATCGGCGGACGGCCGCTTGTTCGCATCGTCACCGAACAGGCGCTCGCCTCGCGCGCCCGCCCGGTGATCGTCGTGACCGGCCATCAGCGCGAGCGGGTGGAGGCGGCGCTCGAAGGACTGCCGGTCGAGTTCGTGCACAATCCGGCCTTCGCGGACGGGCTTGGCACCTCGCTCAAGACCGGCATCGCCGCGGTGCCGGCGCAGTCCGACGGCGTGATCGTCTGTCTCGGCGACATGCCGCAAGTCGATGCCGCCATGATCGATCAACTGATCGGTTCGCTCGCGCCCGACAAGGGCGCGCTGATCGTGGCGCCGACGATCGGCGGCCAGCGCGGCAATCCGGTGGTCTGGTCGCGCCGCTTCTTCGCCGATCTGATGGCGGTCGAAGGTGATATCGGCGCGCGCCACCTCATCGGTCGCTACAGTGAAGCCGTCATCGAAGTGCCGCTCTCCGGCAAAGCCGCGCTCACCGATGTGGATACGCCCGAAGCACTCGCGGCGGTGCGGGCCGAGCTGGAAAAGACCTAAGGCATCCGGGCAGCCGGGCTGTCGCCTCCTGACTGTTGCACGGCACTGCATCGCCCAGTTTCATTTCCGCTCGTCCCCGCGAAGGCGGGGACCCAGCTATTCGCACCCGCCCCTGGATTCCCGCTTTCGCGGGAATGAGCGTTCATTTGCACCGGCTTGATCGGACAGCGCCGCCGCCCCAAGCCGCCGCCCCGAGCCGCCGCGCCAAGACGCGCGTTCCGGTCTTCATCGCACCGCCCGGGCCGCCGAGCGTCGTCACCGCATCGGCTGTGATCGTCTCGCCGCAGGCCGAGCAGGTGACGTGCGGCTCGAAGCGCTGGCCGCAGCTCTTGTGCACGAACAGCATCGGGCTTCCTTCCTTCGGGCGCGCCCAGCGGTCGCCCCAGGCGGTCAGCGCCAAAATCGCCGGCACTAGGTCGCGGCCGGCCTCGCTCAGCCGATACTCGTAACGGAACGGCCGGCGCTGGCAGGCATGCCGCTCGACGATGCCGCTCTTGATCAGCGCGTTCAGACGCCGCGTCAACAGATTGCGCGAAATGCCGAGGTCTTCGACCAAATCGTCGAAGCGCACAACGCCGAGATAAAGGTCGCGGACGATCAGCGGCGACCACCAGTCGCCGATCAGATCGAGGCCGCGCGCCAGCGAGCAGTGCATACGGGCAAAGCTGGTTCGTTTCATGAGCGAAAGCATACTCAGTTGCATCATTGAACTCAATTCGGTAGAGTTCAATCATTGAACGCGAGTAAACGGAGCGAGGCCAGGGAGCAAGGTTATGTATCACGCCATCGTCCGCGGCCGCATCCGGGCGCTGTTCGCCGCCGTCAACAAGGGCAATGCCGAGCCGGTGCTGGCGGCGTTCGCGCCGGCCTTCGAGCATGCGTTTCTCGGCGAGCATGCGCTTGGCGGCGCGCGCCACACGCTTTCCGCCACGCGGCGCTGGTATGAGCGGCTCTACCGGCTCCTGCCGGACATTCATTTCGATCTTCGCCAGATCGAGGTCAGCGGTCCGCCCTGGAATACGACGGTCGTGGTCGATTGGGACGAGACCAATTCGGGCACCGACCACGTACGCACCACCAACCGCGGCATCCATGTCGCGCATCTGCGCTGGGGCAGGGTGACCCGGCTGATCATCTGTCCCGACACCATCGGCCTGAAGGCGACGCTCGACCGGCTCAGCGCTGCGGGCAACCGCGAAACTCTTGCGGCCCCGATCGTCGACTGAGCGCCACCCGCGTCATTCCGGGGCCGAGCTCAGCGAGGAGCCCGGAATCCATAACCCCGGACCTCTCGGAGAGGACTCAGTGCCGATCCGCTTGACCTCGGGTTATGGATACCGGGCTCGCGGACTTTGTCCGCGCCCCGGAATGACGGCTGGCATTCACCGACTGGCAACCCTTCCAGGCTAGCGTTTTGTGTCTTGGCGGGGAGGGATTTGATGATCGGGGTTTTGCGCAACACCGTACGCGCTTTCGCTGCGGCCTTCTTGCTGATCACGGCGTTTGGTGCGGCGCACGCCGCCGGCGCCTTGGCAGTCGGCACCTGCGGCGCGTATGGCTACGGCTATGATTTCCGCAAAGTTGCCGACGCCCGTGCGGCGGCGATGAGGAAGTGCACCGCAAACGGCTGCAAGGTCGTCGGCACGATCCGCCGCGGCTGCGCCGCCATGGGGGTCGACGTCAAGCATCCGTGCGGCTCCTTCGGCTGGGCAATCAACTCCCATCTTGGCCGGGCAGAGAATTTGTCGCTGCGCCGCTGCTATGACTTCGGCGGCAGGGACTGCGTGGTGCGCGCCTTCGCCTGCGACGAGAAGGGCTGAGCGAGCGAAGCCGCCGCGGCCGCAAGCGCCTTCGTGCCCGCAGATCGATGCCGCATCAGACCGGTTCGCGCTTTTTCGCTTGACGTTGCAAACCTCCGCCGAGGAAACATGCCTTGGCAGTCGAGCGACTGCTGGCTCCGGCCGCCCGGGCGCCGCGGAGACCCGCTTGCGATTTCCACCTCGCTCCAGGTAGAAAATCAGCACCGTGGCGGTAACCCCGAATTTATCAAAGCCTCGGAAGAGGAAGAGAAACGGGCATGAAGAAGAGCAGGTCGCAGAAAAGCGAGTCTCCTTCTCAGCTGATAGACGCGAAAATCAAGGAGCTAGGCGACTGGCGGGGCGAGATGCTCAGCCGGCTCCGTACCTTAGTCAAGGAAGCCGATCCGGAGGTTGTCGAGGAGTTGAAGTGGAGAGGGGTACCGGTGTGGTCGCACGGCGGATTGATCTGCACAGGCGAGACTTACAAGAACGTCGTGAAGATGACCTTCGCCAAAGGGGCGGCCCTGAAGGATCCTTCGAACCTCTTCAACTCCAGCCTTGAGGGGAACACAAGGCGTGCCATCGACTTCCACGAGGGCGACAAGATAAACGAGAAGGCGCTGAAGGCGCTTATTCGCGCCGCCGTGACCCTGAACAAGTCCAAAGCCAAAAGCTAGCGAGCTGGCGGGTACAGCCCAAAGCGCGACCGACTTCGCAAAACGCTTATGTGGTCGGCTTCATTCTTTCCGAATCCGTCATCCAAGAGTCAACCATAAGCGCATGACGCGCAGAATTCTCCTATGCCGATGCGAATGATGTGTGATCCACTCTACAGCCAATCGTCAGGAGCACGCGGTCTTTTAGGACCCGGAGCATGATCCCGAAAAGTGGAAACCGGTTTTCGGTCAAGATCATGCTCAAACAAGCAATCTAGTGTTGTTGTAGGGGGCGCTGGCAATGCCGCCGGCTATCGCAGGTACAGTCAACCACGCCGATGTCGAAGGCTCGCTGGTTGTCAATTGCGCCACTGTCGTTAGCGGCTCGGTCCCGAACGACACGATCGTCCAGAAACATTGCTCTCTGCATGTTCGCGGAAACCTGATCGGAAGTCTAACGATCGAGGAAGGTGCGAACGTCCTTGTCGACGGTTCGGTTGAAGGAAAAATCGTCAATCGCGGAGGCCGCCTCGTCGTCCACCACAAGGGGCTGACTGAGTGCGTTGTCATGGACGGGCCGGCGGCCGGCGAAGCCGACGCCGTCCTGAAGATCAACTTGACAGCCATCGCGTTCAATTGGGCAACGCTCGCCAAGACTAGCGGTGCCGATTGCGCGGCCGTCCTCGAGTGCAACGCCTACGGCTGCGGCATCGATCCGGTCGCGGATGCGTTGGCCAAATCGGGTTGCCGAACGTTTTTTGTCACCAATCTTGCCGAAGCAAGGCGCGTTCGCGCGGCGGCGCCGAATTCCATCATCTATGTGCTTCACGGGCTGCACGCCGGTGCGGCGCCCCTGTTTGCAAGGCTCAATGCGCAGCCCGTTATCAACAGCGCAATCGAGCTTGCCGAGTGGGACGCTTTCGTCAGCGCGAACGGCTGGTCGGGCGGCTGCGCGCTGAACGTCGACACCGGCGAGAACAGGATGGGACTGTCGCTGGCGGAGGCGGCCCACCTTTCGGCGCGGGTGCGCTTTTTGAATCATGGCATCACGCTCCTGATGAGCAGTCTCGCCAGCGCTGAAAAAGCCCGCGATCCGCAGAGCGAGCGTCAGGTTGCCTGGTTCGATGAACTGCGCCGCCTTTATCGCGGCATTCCGGCGTCGCTGGCCGGCGCCTCCGCCATCCTGCTCAATCGAAAGTCTCACTTCGATCTCGTGCGCGCTGACTCGGCGCTGTTCGGGATCAACCCCACTCCCGGTTCGGCCAATCCGATGCTTCCCGTCGTCGAATTGCACGCACGCATCGTGCATGTCCGCGACATGATGCCCGGGCAAAGCTTCATCGACGCAGAACCGAAGCGGCGGCGCCTGGCTATGGTTTCGGTCGGGCAAGCCGACGGCTTTCCGCGATCGTGGCATCCCAAGACCACGCTGCACGCCATCGTTGGCGGGCATCGCTGCCCCGTGACCGCGCCGTCTTCATTGGACCTGCTCGCGATCGACGTCACCGATTTGCCCGATGCGAGAGCCGCATGGAGCGGCGAAATGGCGACGTTGATCGGCTCCACCATCACCATCGATCAAGTGGCCGAAGCGACACGATCGGCCGGCCGGGAAGTGCTCACCGCTCTCGGGAGCCGCTTCCATCGCATCTACTACGCCACCTGAAAATCTTGAGCCAAAGCCAAATGCAAAACAAGGAGCGCGCAATGTTCGGAAAATCCAAAGACGACAACGATCAACTGCCTTCCGTCGTGCAACAGCCGCAGCGGCCGGCAGCAGCAAAACCGGCGGAGCAGGGATCAGCCGACCAAGTGTCCACCATCAGCCGCGGCATGACTGTCGTGGGCAAGATCTTCGGCGAGGGCACCCTGAACGTGTTCGGCCGGGTTGAGGGCGAGCTGCGAGCGCTGAACGTTTTGATCAACGAGGGCGCCTGCGTGGAGGGCGATGTGGTCGCGGAAGACTTGACCATCGGTGGACAGGTCAAGGGCGCGATCCATGCAAGCCGCGTCAAGTTGAACAGCAGCGCTGTTGTGGAAGGCGATATTTTCCATCGCTCGCTGTCGATTGAGGAAAATGCGCGCTTCGAAGGAACGTCCAAGCGCGAGGACAATGCCGTTGACGTGACGCGCATCCAGCCGAAGCGCCCGGCCGCCCGGGATGAGCTCCAGACCAAGGTCACCGCCATCGAAGGAAACCGGAAGCCAAACGGGGCACCACCCCACGACGCGCACCCGGCATAGGGCTTCATAGCCGCAACCTGGCAGCGGCGTCCGCCCCCGGATCATTTCGCAAATCCGAGTAGGGCCCCGTACCGACCCCCCAAGCTTGGCGCCGTCCGCGCCGGGCCGACGGTCCTTTTCGTCGCAGCCTTCAACCCGCACTTGAATATGACTGACCGGTCAGTCATATTCAAAGCATGACCACCACCCGAAAAGAAACTCCCGAAAACGACACCAACCCGGCCCGCGGCAGGGGAGCGATCGCCGCGTCCCGCCAGAGCGCTCGGCTCGCCAAGGCCGCCGCCCGCCGCGAAGCCATCCTCGAAGCGGCGCTCGATGAATTTTCCGCCCGCGGCTTTGCCGCCGCGCGGCTCGAAGACATGGCCAAGCGCGCCGGCGTCGCCAAAGGCACGATCTATCTGTACTTCGCCGACAAGGAGGCGTTGTTCCAGGAACTGGTCCGATTCCAGATCGGTCCGGTAATGAGTGCGTTCGAGACGGTGCTCGCAAGCCCGCTGCCGCTGAAGAGCCTGATCGATCAGGCGATCGAGATTTTCACGCGCGAAGTGTTCGGCACGCGCCGCAAGCAGGTGATGCGGCTCATTATCAGCGAGGGGCCGCGTTTCCCGGCACTGGCGGAATTTTACTACCGCGAGGTGCTTGGACCCTTGCTGAAAGCGGTGCGGGCGCGGCTTCAACGTGCGCTCGAGCATGGCGAAATCAACGACGACGCCCTGGTGCGCTTTCCGCAATTGCTCGGCGCCGCGACCATCATGGCCGTGGTCTGGCAGGGGTTGTTCGATCGTTTCGAGCCGCTCGATGCGCGCGCGATGATCCGCGCCTATTTCAATCGGCTTTTTGGCTGGGATGGGAGGCCGGGATGAGCGTGCCGCGGCTCGCCGGAATGGCCGTTCTTTGCGCAGTCGCGTTCGCGCCGGCGTCGTGTAGCAAACAATCGGCGAACACCTATCAGGGCTGGGTCGAGGCCAATCTCATTTTCGTCGCGCCTGACGAGACCGGACGAGTGCGGACGCTGACGGTGCAGGAAGGCGATATGGTCAAGACCGGCGATCTCCTCTTCACCGTCGATGACGATCTGCAGCAGGCCGATCTCGCCCAAGTCAAAGCCTCGGTGAAGAACGCGCAGCAGACCTTCGACCGCGCCTCCATGTTGGTCAAGACCGGCGCCGGCACGCAAAAGGATTTCGACGCCGCCGAAATGATACCGCGCGACGCGCAGGCGCGGCTCAATTCGGTGCAGACCCGGCTGTCGCGGCGCAACGTCTTCAGCGCGGTCGGCGGCGCCGTGCAGCAGATTTATTTCCGCCCCGGCGAGATGGTGCCGGCGGGCCGGCCGGTGCTGTCGCTCCTGCCGCCCGGCAACATCAAAGTCCGCTTCTACGTGCCGGAGGCGGTGCTGCCGACCGTCGCCTACGGCGACGAAATCAATGTCACGTGCGATGGTTGCGCCAGTGGGCTCACGGCGCGGGTGAGCTTCATTGCCAAGCAATCGGAGTTCACGCCGCCGGTTATCTACAGCCTCGAAGAGCGCGCCAAGCTCGTCTTTCTGATCGAGGCGTTGCCGGAAAAGCCTGCAGAGTTTCGCGTCGGCCAGCCGATCGACGTGACGCTGACGCATCAAGCGCCGGCGGCGTCGCCGAAAGTCGCCGCTAAGCCTGAGGCGCCGCGATGAGCGCCATGCCCACTCATGCCGCAGGCGAGCCGCCGGCTGCGCCCGAGAGCGTCATCGACGTGCACGGCCTGACCAAATCCTTCGGTGGCCGGCAGGTGGTGCGCGACCTGTCCATGCAGGTCAAACGCGGCACCATTTTCGGCTTCCTCGGGCCGAACGGCTCCGGCAAGACCACCACCATCCGTATGCTCTGCGGGCTGCTCACGCCCGATCAAGGCAGTGGCACCTGCCTCGGCTACGACATCCGCACCGACGCGGCGAAGATCAAAAATCGCGTCGGCTACATGACGCAGCGCTTCAGCCTCTACGATGACCTGTCGGTGCGCGAAAATCTCGAATTCGTTGCGCGCATCTACGGTATTCCGCGCGCGGCCGCAGCGGCCAAGGCGATGATCGCGCGGCTGGGCTTGCAAGGCCGCGAGGAGCAGGTCGCCGGCAAGCTCTCCGGTGGCTGGAAACAGCGGCTCGCGCTCGGCGCCTGCACCTTGTCCAATCCGAAGCTCCTGCTGCTCGACGAGCCCACCGCCGGCGTCGATCCGAAAGCCCGGCGCGATTTCTGGAGCGAGATTCACGAACTCGCTGCCGACGGCCTCACCGTGCTGGTCTCGACCCACTACATGGACGAGGCCGAGCGCTGCCATGAGATTGCATACATCGCCTTCGGCGAAGTGCTCGCCCGCGGCACGGTCGAAGACGTGATCCTCAACTCGCAGCTCACGACCTTCACCGTCAGCAGCACCGATAGCGAAAGCCTAGCGCGGCTCTCCGCCGAGCTTTCCGGCGCCCCCGGCGTCGGCATGGTGGCGCCGTTCGGCAACAGCCTGCATGTCTCGGGCCGCGACGCCGCGGCGCTCGAAGCGGCCATCGCGCCTTATCGCGATCGCCCCGGTCTCATTTGGCAACGCGCGTCGCCGTCGCTCGAAGACGTGTTCATCGATCTGATGGGGCGGGCCAGGGACAATTTCCAATGAACGCGCTGGCCGTCACTGCTCCCTCCCGCCTTGTGGGGGAGAGATGGGGAGGGGGGTGGTGCGGTGAAGCGCGAAAGCTGACGCCTGCGCGTGCCCGAACTCTGCGGCGTCACCTCGCGACCTCCACCCCTGACCCCTCCCCACAAGGGGGAGGGGAATCATGAGCGCGCTCGCGGCCCTCGGAGCCGGCGGCTTCCTGCGCCGCGTCGGCGCCATGCTGCGCAAGGAATTGCTGCAGTTGCGGCGCGACCGCGTCACGCTCGCCACGATGATTTCGATACCGCTGTTGCAGCTCACATTGTTCGGCTACGCGATCAACACCACGCCGCGCAATCTGCCGACCGCTGTGCTGCTGCAGGAATCGAGCGACGTCGGCCGCTCGATCCTCGCCGCCATCCAGAACACCAAATACTTCAAGGTCACGCGGCAATTGCGCGACGAAGCCG
This sequence comes from uncultured Alphaproteobacteria bacterium, assembly GCA_963720115.1. Taxonomy (GTDB): domain Bacteria; phylum Pseudomonadota; class Alphaproteobacteria; order Rhizobiales; family Xanthobacteraceae; genus BOG-931. The sequence continues at coordinate 22,837 of CAVREN010000019.1, read as the reverse complement.
AGCTCGATGAGGCGCTCAAGTCCGGCCAGGTGCTGTTCGCGGTCGAGATCCCGGCAAACTTCGAGCGGGCGTTGCGCCGCGGCGACGATTCGGCATTGCTGGTCGCCGCCGACGCCACCGATCCGGTGGCGACCGGGCCCGCGATAGCGGCGCTCTCGCAGATCGTCAACACGGCGCTCGCGAAGGATCGCGGCTTGCCCGACACCGGCCAGCCGCTGTTCGAGATCCGCGCGCATGAGCGCTACAACCCGGCCGCCTCGACGCCGCTCAACATCGTGCCGGGGCTGCTCGGCACCATCCTCACGTTGACGATGCTAATTTTCACGTCGCTTTCGGTCACGCGCGAGACTGAGCGCGGCACGATGGAAAGCCTGCTCGCGATGCCGATCACGCCGTTTGAGATCATGCTCGGCAAGATCGCGCCCTATGTGCTGGTCGGCTTCCTTCAGGCGGCGCTTATTCTGGGGGCCGGTGTCGCCATGTTCGGCGTGCCGATCATCGGCAGCCTCACGGTTCTCGCCGCGCTGACCACGCTGTTCATCGCCACCAATCTGGCGTGGGGCTACACCTTCTCGACACTCGCGCAGAACCAGCTGCAAGCGGTGCAGATGTCGATGATGTTCTTTCTTCCCAACATGCTGCTGTCGGGTTTCATCTTTCCGTTCCTCGGCATGCCGCGCTGGGCGCAATATATCGGCGAGTTTTTGCCGCTCACTCACTTCATCCGCATCGTGCGTGCGATCATGCTCAAAGGCGCGACGCTGTCGCAGCTTCAATTCGACACGCTGGCGCTCGCCGGTCTGATGGCGCTGGCGATGGCGATTGCCGTCACGCGCTTCCGCCGCACGCTGGATTGATTGCGGCTCCAGCGGCTCTCAACAGCGCTGAAACGCGCAAGCCCAAACGCTCGGCCGGAGCGGTTCAACAGCCCCCGCGTCGCTCTTGTTCGAAATGCAACTTTCGAGCGTGTGATGTCCGGCACAGGTAGTGCCGAACGCCGCTTGTCATCATGGCTCTGGACGATGGCAACGAAAGTAGCGTCGTCAGCGTCTGCCGGGGCTGCGGATGCGACAATTCGGGTGACTTATCCAACCATCGGGCCATCAAGCATTCGGCATCGGGTGCTCGACACTAGGCGTTCGACGTCGGGTACGCGGCTTGGGCTCGACTTGGGCGGCGCTCGAAGCGGCAAGCATCAGCGAGGACGGGCTCGTTTGCGGGCGACCATGTCGGTCGGCCTGTGGGCGAGGGCAGAGGAAATGTGGGCGTGCGGATCGTGAAACACGCCCATTTGCAACTTCATCAGTGTAGCGGAGGGGAGGAATGTCGATGAAAAGCATAGAGGAAGTTGGCGCTTTCAGACGAACGCAGGCGCCATGCGCTAAAAACCCCGCCAAGGTCCGGCATTCGCCGGCCGTGGCGATGGAGCTCAGAGTGCTCCGATTGGCGGCGGACGCCGCCGATATCCGCCGGGATCTCACCCCACAACAGGCAAAGTGCGAGCATTTGACCGCAGCTCTCAATGCCTGTGAGGCGCTGTTCGAGGCGCTGGGGTGGGGGGACGTGCAGGCGCAACTGCAAGAAGCCGGCAGCTCAGGTCACTGAGCGAAGAAACGTAACGCACTGGGCACGCGCTGCCCGCCAGAATGAGGGAGGGCCATAGGCCAACGGCCAGATCGGCAATACGGCAGGCGATCGTTTGGTACGACCGGTGGGACGACACTTGGCGCGGGCGGCGCCGGGCTGCTTTGCAAAATAGGGCGTAGGTGCCCAAAGGCGAGGCAGGTATAAGCAGCGTTTCGCGCGAATCCGGGATCGACCAAATGACCGCCGACGTGACTGCCGCCGAGCCGTTTGCCGCTGCGGGCCCACTCCTCGGCCTGTCGCGGCGGCGCGTCTCCATCGGCTTTCTCAACTGGGCGCACGCCCTCGATCACTTTGTGATGCTGGTCTACCCGACCGTGGTTGCGCTCGAGGCGCTGTATGGTCGCAGCTATGCGGAGCTGATCGGGCTTGCAACCGGCTCCTTCATCGCCTTCGGCCTGTTTTCGCTGCCGGCGGGCTGGCTCGCCGACCGCTGGAGCCGGCGCAACATGATGGTGGCCTTCTACATCGGCTGCGGCGCCTCGCTGATCGCCGCGTCGCTGGCGCCGTCGCTGATCGTGCTCGCCATCACGCTGTTCGTGCTCGGCATCTTTGCCGCGATCTATCACCCGGTCGGCACCGCCATGGTGATCGAGAGCGCGACCCATCGCGGCCGGACCATGGCGTTCAACGGCGTCTGCGGCAACCTCGGTATCTCGCTTGCCGCGGGCGTCACCGCGATCCTCACCGCCGCCTTGTCGTGGCGTGGCGCATTTTTTGTGCCCGGCATCGTCTGTGTCGCCACAGGCATCGCCTATGTGTGGCTCATTCCCGACGAGGCGCAGCACAAATCCGCGCGCAGTTCGACCGCCGATGTGCCGCTGTCGGCGGCGGTCGCCGCCACCATCTTCGGCCTTTTCATCGTGGTCGCGCTGGCGGCGGGACTGGTGTTCAACACGCTGTCCGTCGCCCTGCCGAAGATTGTTGACGAGCGCGTCAGCAACATTTCACTGGTCGAAATCGGCGGGCTGACCACGGCCGTGTTCATCTGTGGCGCGATCGCGCAGATGGCGGTCGGACGCCTGGTCGAGCGCTTCCGGCTGCATATTCTCTTCGCCGTGCTCGCGGTCATGCAGTTTTTGGGCGTGGTGTGGACCGCTTATGCGAGCGGCGTGGTGGTCCTGTTCGCGCTCGCTTTCACGATGGCGGCGATCTACGGCCAGATCACCGTCAACGACCTGATCATCGCGCGCTACACCGCCGATGCCTGGCGTGGCCGCGTCTTTGCCGTGCGTTACTTTCTCACCTTCATGATCTCGGGCGTTGCCGTGTCGATGATCGCGTTCTTGTATGGCCGCGGCGGCTTTCCGCTCGTGCTTGGCACCACAGCCTTCGTGGCGCTCGCCTTTCTTATCGCGGTGCTGGCCATCGCCTACATCGCCGCCAATGTGGAACGCGACCGCGTTCCGCATGCCATGCCGGCGGAGTGAGCGGCGCCGGCCAGATCGTCAGAGCAGGATCCGGAAAAGCCTGCCCCGGACTTGATCCGGGTGGAAACCGGTTTTCCGAGAGGATCATGCTCTAAGAAAGAACTCGGCCGGCGCCTTCCAGGTCGTCTCAAACGGAAAACAAGTCCGCCGCGCGTCCGCCCTCACGTGGACTGCGGATTGCGCGCGGCCAGCGCCATGGCGATCAGCGCCGCGCCGCCGAACAGCATATTGATGCCGACCAGAAGCCCGAGCGCCCAGGCGGCCGTGCCGGGCAGGCCGGCGAAGATAATGGCAGCGAGGATCAGATCGATGATGCCGCTCAGGAGCATCCAGCCCCATTGGCCGGTGAGCTGATTGCGGTGCTCGATCGCATACATGATCGAGACGATACCCTCGACGACAAAGAAGGCGATCAGCACCAGCGTCAGCGAGATCGTGCCGCTGATCGGCCACGATAGCAACACGACGCCGGCGGCGATGGCGATGATCGCGGAAATGAGCGACCACCAGAAGCCCGGCGCGCTGCGCGCCCAGAACGTGGTGATCAGGCCGATAATGCCGCTGACCAGGAACAGCCAGCCGATGATGATGGTGAAGGCGAGGGTGGCGATCGGCGGCACCACAATGGCAATGATGCCGAGCAGGACCAGGATGATCCCCTCGGCCAGAAACAGGCCCCAATGCTCGTGGATCGAGCGGGCGACGGCGCGCCCCATCTGTTCGGCATCGTTTTGGCTTATCGACATGATCGGCTCCCCTGAAATTGAGTTTGCCGCGCGTCTCGGCCGGGCGGCACCCGGCGGCTTTACTCAACGGAAGAATGCACGAGCCTAGCTTTTGGATATGAAGTTCTTACCAGTACGCTTGTGAACTTCCTTACAAGTACGCCTGAGAACTTCGGAATCGGCCACGAGTCGCGGCTAGTCTTGCACAAATGGCGGGGGCTTGCATTCCCGCCGGCAACCCCCATCTAGGTTCGAGCGGCGTCGAGCTTCCGGGCTCCGTCGTTGGACGGCCACGGTTACGACGGGTGACGCCGGATGTACGCGCACCTTTCGATCGTGGCCGTTGGCATTTTCGGCAGTCGCATTTCTTGGGGCAATTTGGACGTGCCGCCCCCCCGCCCGGCGCCCGCAGCGCGTGAAGGGCGGATCGGACACAATTGGTGTCATACAATTGTAATATTGGGTTGTCATGAGATTGAAATAATTTCGTCAGGTATGGGGGTGGGGATATGGCGGAGACCGTTGTCGTCGATTTCGGCATCTTGGCCGGAGCGGGCGCGCCGACGCGCAGCTATAAGGCAGGCGAGGTCATCTTCCGCCAGGGCGATCCCGCGGAAGAATTGTACATCGTCAAGAGCGGCAAGGTCGAAGTTCGCCTCGGCAACCGTCTGCTCGATACCCTGCCGGAACTCAGCATCTTCGGCGAGATGGCCTTGATCGATAACAGTCCGCGCAGCGCCACGGTGGTTGCTGCAACCGACGCCACCGTGGTGCCGGTTGGCGAGAAGCAGTTTCTGTTTCTGGTCAGTCGCACACCGCACTTTGCGCTGAACGTGATGCGCGTTCTGGCGCAGCGTTTGCGCGCGGCAAACACCGTAGTGTATTAGACTGCGCCAGATAACGTCGCACCAAAGCGGCGAGGGGTGGCCCGACGCGCATTGACCCGATGCGCGTTCGCCTGATGCCCAATGGAGCAGCCTCATGCGCGCAGTCGCCGGACCGCCCCTGTCCATTGGCATCGCACGCCTGAGCGCACGTCTGCATATATTTCTGATCGTCCTTATTCTGATCGCTACGGCGACGGCCGCCTTTGCCGGCCCGATCAGAAAGGGCGCCGTCATGCAGGTGAAGCCGAATTCGATCTGGTTCGACAAGTCTGCCCAGCTCACGCACTGGCAGGAGCTGAAAAAGAGCGGCAATGCGGCGGCGGTGACTTCATACGAGGAACAAATGCTCGGTCAGCGCAACGCCTGGCAATTCCTCAAGCCGCTCAAGGTCAAAATCCTGCGCTATGAGCCCGCGACAAGCCAGGTCAATGTGGAAATGAAAACCGCCGGCCGGCTGCAAGGCACGACTTGGTGGCTCGACGCGTCGGCGGTGGGGCGATAACCGCGCAACGCGGATCGTTTCAGAAGCGCAATACTCCGGAAGCTCAAGGCTTATGTCGGATAGCGCGCGATGCCGGCCAAGCGATCGCGCAGGCTCGTGACCTTGCGCGCTTCCGCCGGCTGGGCCGGGTTTTCAGTTTGCGGGTGCTCGAACTGCGACCCGATCCAGGACCAGAGGGCGTGAATTTCCTGTGCCGCCCGGCCTTCGCCGGCATATTCAGTCACGCCGAGGCCTTTCGCGACCGCATCCTGATAATCGATGCGTGCCGAGAGCATCGGTTCGGCCAAGACCCCGAGCCGCGTCAGGTCTTTGGCGGCATCGCTCGCCCGCGCGCTGCGCGGCGTCGGCGGACACTGATTGAGGACAAAAGCGGCTTTGCGTTTCGCCAAATAGATGGCGCGAAACGTGCCGGCCGTCGCCTCCACGTCCAAATGGGTCGGACGCGCCGGGAGAAGGCAGATGTCGGCGGTTTCGGCGACCACCCGCACGGCTTCACTGTCGGCGCCGGGCGTGTCGAAGATCGCTAGCGTGAAGCCGGAATCGGCGATCCGCTGGAGGATAGCTTGCAGCCGCGGCAGCCGCGCGGCTTCGAACTGCTCGACCAGAATCTTATGCGGCGCGTTGGCGGCGCCACGGCGCTGGCCCCAGCGCGCCAAGGATCCCTGCGGATCGAAGTCGAGCGCGATCACCCGCTCACCCGCGCTCGCCGCCGCAACGGCGAGAGAGGCCGCGAGTGTGGTCTTTCCCGCTCCGCCTTTTTGCGTGACGAATGCAATCGTGCGCATCGCGAATCTCGCTACACACGACCGGACACTGTCACAGAATCAGGGCGGTGCAAAGTAACCACCCCATTCGGATGTGGTCGGGAGAATCACGGAGCGGATTTTCTGCTCGAGCGAATCGGTTTTGGGTGCAGTGCACTGACAAGCTCCTTGAGCCTCCCGGCTGCCTCGGCCGCTACGCTCTTTGGTCCGATCTAACTCCGAAAAAGCCGGGTAACGCTCCGTTATCAGAAATGGCAATTTTCCACAGCATTTTCAAAGGGCGTTGCCACTTAGCGCCCCCTTTCCGTTCTGGAGTTTGCCACTTCCAGACGGCGGATAGCTTGCTCGGCAAGCCTCCTTTGGTCGGCGGCGGCGGTATAATGCTGGATCATTTTCCAGCTTCGGTGTCCGGTGATCGCCGCGATCTGCTGCGGTGTACATCCAGCTTCCGCCAGAGCGATAGCAGCGTTTTTCCGTAGCCCGTGTGTCGTGTATTGCTCGCCTCCGACACGTCGCAGCGCTCGCCTGACCACGTTGGAAAGCCCATCCCCGGTGAAGCTCTTTCCGACAATGAACTCTGAATGTCTTGGCGCTGCATCGAGCGCAGCCTTAAGAACGGTATGACATGGTATCCACAAAAGGGCGCGCGTCTTTTGCTGCCGCACGCCGATACCCTTGCCGTCGTATTGGCTCCACTTCATCGCCGCCACGTCGCCAACGCGTTGGCCGGTGAACAGCAACAGAAGCTGCGCCATGTGTGCAATTGGGTTGGTTCGCACATGATCTCTAAACTTTGCGATCACATCAACCGGCCAGGGCTCGTAAACCTTAGCGCCACCGTGCAGACGTCTAATATCGCTGGCTGGGTTGGCCCCGAGCTGCATCGCCAGTTCTTCCTTTGCGAACACCCAAAGGATGCGAAGAACGATAACGGCCATGTCCGCTTGTGAAGTAGACGGCAGGAACCTTTGGCGCATCTGCCTGACATGATCCTCGCGGAGATCGGCAATTATACCGCGCCCAGCAACCTCCTTGAGGCGGTCAAGGATGCGCCGGTAAACGCGCTGCGTGTTCTGCGATCTTCTGAGAAACCCAAGCTTACTGTCGCTGGCGAGATACTTCTCGATCACACCGCCAAGCGTGGCGGGTGCGTAGGCAATGGTCCGTTCCTGCTTGGCGATGTGCTCCTGATAGAGAGCATCATAAGCGGCGTCGAAGGCCTTTGATCCGGGCCGGCCGGCCAGGGGCCATCGTTGTCCGCGATGCCGAAAGTAGTACCGAACACGGCCCGTGCGATCGACAAAGCCATGAACGTACCGCAGCCGCACGGTCACCATCTCAGTCCCTCAATATCGCATCGAAGGTATTGGGTCGCCCTCCGACGCTATCATTGTCACTGCGATCCGGAAACTCGTTGAAGGCAGCATCCAAGGCGAGCCGATCCCAGACGCGGATGCCATCGATGATCTTGGGCGGCGGTAAGCGTCCTGCCTCAACTAGTTCCAAGAACTTCGAGCGCGACATATATCGAGATACGCAGCGGCCCGTTCCGCTTTCATGGCACGCGGCGGATATGCCAGCTCGTCCTGAAATTTACGCACGACGCCACTCCGAGCATGAGAATCACCTGACGCACTGGAATGGTGACAGCCGCGTACGGCGGAGTCCTTGGCATTCGGGGACGGGCACGCGGCCTATCGTTCAAACGGCCGCGTTACCAATTATAGCCCCGCTGCGGAGCGTAATAGGATCGCGGCGGCAGGAAATAGCCCGGAGGCGGCGGAGGCGGCTGATAATCATAACCGGCGGGCGGGCGTCGCCGCGCCATCTCTTCGCCGCCGCGCGCCGGCGCCTGGCCGGAAACGACGACCGTGGTCTGGCTCATGCCTTGACCCTGCACCAGCGCGAACAGTGTCGCCGCATTAGCCGGCGCCAGCCGCACGCAGCCATGCGATACCGGCGATCCGAGATGTTTGACGTCGAAAAAGCCGTGAATGGCATGGCCGTGCATGTCGAAGAACATGGTGTGAGGCATCGGCGCATTGTCCCACTCCTGCGACAGGTGGTCGGCGTCCATGCGGTTCACCTTGAAGGTGCCGTTCGGCGTGTCGTAACCCGCCCGTCCGGTCGAGACCGGCCAGACGTAGCGAGTCGTGCCGTCAACCACGACGGTCATGCGCTGTACGCTCTTGTCGATGTTGACGACGATGGCGGCCTGCGCTGTCACGGCGAACGAGATCGCCAGCACGGCACCGATGAGCACGCGGCCTATCATTCGCGCGGCCGCGGCCTCAACCGCCCGCAGGATGAGTTGGCGCACGTCCGCGGCCCCATCCCGCCATCACCGTACGCAGCGAATCTCGCTCGGCGCTTTCGACAACCTTGCAGCGCTCCCATGCGGTCGGCTCGATCTGTTCTGTGATCGCCGCCTCGACACAGTCGCGCAGCACGTTGGGATCGAGCGCGTCAAGCTCCCAGCAGCGCTTGCCGTAGTGCTGAACGAACCACCGATAGCGCCCGTCCTTCTGTTTGTCGGTCGCCGGGAAGGACGGAAGACCGGCCAATTGGTCGCGCGTGAGAGCAATCCGTTGCAGCTCCACATGCTGGCCATCGTATTTTTCAAGTCGCTTCGGCAGATCCTGCTCGGACATGCACAGACCGCTCGGATCCCAGTCGCCGACGTAAAAGCCACGATCAACGGCCGGCCGTCGTCACCCTGCGCGACGTCGTAGACCGCGGTGGCACTCGCGAACCCATGCATGACCCGGAATCCGACGCCGTATTCGTCCAGCACGGGTTGAAGGACGCCGCGCACGGTGCCCTTCTCCGACCAGACCTCGAGCCGCACTGGCTGCTGGTCCCAGTAATCGCGCCGATAAGATTGGATTACCGCGCGCGTGTATTCCTCAGGATCGTTCCAGCTTGGGCGACGTTCTAGTTCGCGGCTCTCATCGACGATCCACTCCCACGGGATGATGTTCTGCTCACGAGCCTCCTTAAGCAAGCGATAGACCCGCTGCATGTCTGCTCGCCCCATCGATGGGATCAGACCGGCGGTGAATAGCTTGTAGCCGACGCCACGGCCGGTAATAGGCTGTGCAGCTTCCGTGATCGAGCGCATCGCCTCGATCAGCTCGATGGACTTCTGCCCCTTGCCACGCATTTTGAAACTTGTCTCACTTTGCTTCGGACACAGAGAATCAGCCGCGTCATGTGGAAAGGAGTCTAAGCCTCGCCCATCCCGGCGTCCGTACGGATTGCCATCGGCGGATTGGCGGCTGGCTTAATGCGCCAGACAGTTAACGGACGGCGAGCGCGCGCGCGCCGCAATCTTGCCGCTGGTGTTATCGCGCCCTAAGCGCTCTGTAGCGGTGCCCGGCGCGCGCCGGCGTCGTGCGGCTCGAAATTGAGACCGTCGGCGTCCCGGTTTGTCCGCACGCGCCCGGAGCGCCGATGTCGGCGACGGCGGCATGGCGGCGATTTCAGCGCCGCGTCGCCTAACGGCTCACGACCAGCAATAAACGGCAGGGCTTTTGCGATGAGCGGGCTTCACAATTTCAAGATACCCCGAGCTGACCAGCACGCGACGGGCGGCAACAAATCGCGACAACCGCCAGTCAAAACATTCAGCAAGTTCAGCCGGACACGTGAAAGCGCGTTCCAAGCTGGTGGCCGCGTATAGGAGCGCGAGCAAAGCGATCGGTGCCGAGCCGGCGCGAAAAATAAATTCCTTGCCAACGACAATGCTGTGCCTACTGAGAACAGTCCAGACGTTGCACTCGGGCTTCGACTTCCGGCGCATCTAAGCGCGCTGCTTTCTCCTCCTCCATGATGTCCTGACCACCTGTCAAAACGGAATCTCGTCATCCATATCCGCGCGCGGTTCACGCCTTCCGATATCGGCCGCTGCAACTTTCTGCTTCGGCTTAACGCTCAAGCTGAGAAATTTCCCCTTAGCGCCTTCCTTAATCCAGCCATTGATCCAGTAGTCTGTGCCATCAACATTGAGCGAGCCGTTATAGTCGGCGTGTTTCGGATCGGCCTTGTCGGTGTTGCGGAAGAGGGCCCCGCTGTTCGGATATTTCTTGTCAGTGCTCATCGCGTTTCCCTTTCGCTCGTTCTTCCAGTGTTGAAGTTATTTCCGGCAGCGTCGCGTCTTCCCACGGCGCGATTTCGTTAGGATCGACCAATGCAATGTCTTGGTGATAAGGATCCGCCGCCGGATACACCCGATCTTCATCGAAGCTCACCATGGTAGTTTTGCAATCGTCGTGAACGCAGCGATACCAGCGCGGCAGATAGAACGGACGCCGCAGCTCCGTGTCAGTGATCGTCCGATGCTCGCGGACCTGCATCAGCCGCTGACAACGCGGACACGGGCGGCCGTCGCCGGGCACGATCAGGGTGTTCGAATGCTTGAGCTTTTTCTTACGCCGCGTCTTCGGTTTCGGTTTCGGACCGCGACGTACATGTGGTGCGGTGTAACCCGTCTGTTTTGTGGGTCGGTCAGGGCCGCTCCCGGCCGATGACGGCGGCGTGCTGGTAATCTCGCCGGTTTCCGGATCGATCGTTTGCGGCGCGCGGGTAGCTTCGGCCACTTGTTTCGCCACCGGCCAGTAGGACACGAGTAGATCGCCGAACCCGGTTGTAGAGAACGCGATAACCGCGCGCGGTAAGCTCGGCGTCCTCCAGTTTCCAACGCTCAACGAATGCCGGCGATGCGATCCGCCAGCCGAACCCGTCGGCTTTCAGATCTGCAGGAGCGATGCTCCTCTCAATCCGCAAGGAACGTTCGAGACTCCGCTGTATGTTCACGCCAGCTTGCGGATCTGCGAACTGGTCGGCGACTGTCGCCACACTCGAGGACGTGCAGATGCTCATGCGGATGCTGTCCCGCGCAATATTTTCCATCCTTCCAGCAAAGCAAGCGCAGCGTCTAAGCTGTCGGCCGTGGCTACTTGCACGCCGGCCTCGAGCATCGCGCTGTGCGTGGCGAGCTGGTTATCCGACAGCCGTCCACCCGGCGCCTTGAGCTCGAGCCCGTACGTGCGACCGTCCTTGATGGCGATAATGTCGGGGACACCCGCCACGACGCCTAAGCCCTTCAGGATCGCGCCTTCAATTGGCCGGCGCGCCCCTCCGTTCGGACAATGGAAGGCGAACACGCCGGTTGCCGATCGGATACGCAAATGCTCAAACACAGCGCGCTGGATCGCGGCTTCTGGCTGCCGTCGTCTTACTGTAGACACCTCATTTCGCTTCCCCCATTCCCTGCTCTTTCCCGTTACCTCAGATTACCCCGCAGCAGTCTTACGCTGCGCCGCTGACGCTCGTAGTTCGGCGAAACCTATACGCGCCGGCGCGTCCGGCGCCGACTGCTCGCGAGCACCTACCTCACGGCGCCCAGCCTCACTGCCGGATTGTCGGGCGAGCGCTGTTGTCTCGCACCGCTGCGAATCGACCTTGCGGTCAACGCCGGCCGCCTGCGGCTTGCGTGCTGGCTTCTTCGGACGCTGCTTGCCGAATTCGGCTAGGAGCACTGGCTTGTCTTGGGCGACATTCCGTTCCGCTTGCTGCTGCTCGCTAGCCGCGTTTCTCTTCGCCCTCCAGCGGTCGCGCTCGGCGAGCACCTTCTGCGCATGTGCCGCGTGCTTGGCTTCCACCGTGCCCGCCGCATTACCGTCGAGGTCAATGCGGACGGCGCCTTCAGTGGATGCTTTCAAGTAGCCGTCGGAGCGAGTGTAGTAGCGGAGCGCCAGCTCGAGGTCCTCCCAGCCAAAGGCAATGAGCGGCACCAGTTCAGCGCGGATTCCTATTTTGAGCGCGCGGCGGCTAGCGTGGCTTCCGAAAAATGCATGCGGGAAACGCTCAACGAGATGAGCAAGCACCTCGGTGGCTCGCTGTTTGCTCTCGGACGGCATCATTGCTGAAAACCCGCCTCTGCCATGACGCGGTCGAACACGTGCAATGCTGTATTCCTTCATCACGCGGCTTCCCCGACGCCCAGCGCCTCATTCCCGAACACCGACCAGCCCGGCACTGCGCCACGAGCGAACATCTCGATGCGACCGTGCTCGTTGAAGTGGGGAAACATCGCAGCGATCATCTCACGTACGACCGCCGGCTTCTCGCTGTGCTTGCCACGAAGGACACTGATCAGCGACGTACACTTCTTCAATGGGGTCGGCGGACTACCGCGCGTGCCGCAGAGCAGATGTTCGTGCTGGTTAAGGAACCAATATCCGGTACCTGTCCGCTTCTTATCCCAGGTCAGGTTGGTCTTGTATTCAAAACCCCAAGCCTTCATCACCTCCGCTGCCAAGAGGAAGTTTGCAGACGTACACCACATAAGACAAACTGCATCCTTAGCAGCGATCTCAGATACGCAATAACCATCCACCTCAATGGCCGCGATCTGCTCGTATGACATCGTCGGATAGTGGTTGTCCGGCGAGGTCATATCTTTGCCCTTCTCGCTGTAGGTTTCGAACGGCCACGGCGGGTCGGCGTAGATCAGGGCGAACTGGCCTTCCTTCACCTGCGCTTTGGCAGCAAACTTGCTTTCGGCGGCGATCTCCGCATGGCGCTCGATGCGCTTCTGGATCTGTATTTTATGTTTAAGGTCAGCCTGTTTTGCGTTCGGGTGGATCGTGCCGTCTTCGACGAACTGCGTAAGAGTATCGTCGTCTAAGCGAGCGATGCTGTCGATCGCACCCCAGTCAGCTGGCAAATGCGCAATTACATTGCGCTTTTGCTCGGCCCAAGATGCGATACGCATGAAGGTCTGAGCTGCTCTCCGCTTGAAGTCCAGATGCTCATCGCACCACCTATCGAAGCCACCGTGTCCGATGTCATCCTTGGCCGCCATCAGATCCTGGCCGAGCTGGATAAACCCCTCGACCGTCTTCTCCCGCAGCTCGCGATATTGCTTGTTTAAGCGCTCGGCCCAGTCGGACACTGCGCACGCCATGTCGGCGTTTTTCTCATTTACTGAACCAGACACCCCTTCACAGCTTCCTCCGTCCCCGCAGAGTCTCGGCGCAGAGACGCACGTCTCCGGACCAATGTCGTCAGCGTTTGTGGAAGGACCGCGTGGGAAGTATCTTGCGCAACCGTAGTCGAAACGCTACATCACGCGAGAACCGGACGTTTTTAAACCTTCACCAGTTCCGTCCGGATAGCGCTCTGGCCGCTGACTACGGCGCCGGGCGCTTACTTTTGGGCTCATGGAACCCGATATTTTCCAATGTAGTTCTGCTTTCGTCCGCGGCAAACAACCTCAGCAGATCCTGATCGAACTCCGATGGTACCCCGTGACAAAGCACTTGAGCTACTGTTGAGAGCGCGATGTTCACCGCATCGTCAGATGCGATCCTCAGCCGCTGGGTCTCCATCAACAGACCGGACAACGCCAGAGCGAGCTGGTCCTGCTTGTCATATAGAGCCGGCGGGATGGGCGCCGGATCAATTGTCCTCCATCCGATTCCGTCTCGAACTTCGGTCATTTCCGGTCGTCCTTTTCTGCGTCTCTGTGTTTGAAACAGCGTTTGAAAACGGTGCATTTTACTCGTTTGATCCGCGGTAAGCTATCCCATTGTGCTGCTTAAGCTTTTTGCAAGATGGTCCTACAAAGTGGAGGAAGAGAGGGGTCCTCCCCCTAATGGTGACTCTCCGATTAGAGGTCTCTCCTGTTTGAATCTCGAGTCAGAGGTGACTCTGAGGAGGGGGCTGTTGGGTCCAGGTTCCCGTTCTTCGAAGATCCTAACCATGATCGCTGCGACACGGCTCGCGTACCTCGCCGGCACGATCGCTTCATCGTGAACAACCAGGATCCAGATATTCTCCTTCATGCAAGCCGCTATAACCAGCCGCATGATCTCGGAGTCCCGATACTGGGCGCTGACGCCATTGTCGCTACCGAACGCCGGAGCCATGGCGGGATGCTTGGCGTGAACAGCGGCAAGGATCCGCGCCGCACGCGCGTGATCGGATTCGGTTAAGAAGTCGCGGCCGTCCTGTTCGGCCAATTCCCACGCAAGTGCGCTTCGGGCTCTACTCATCGTCTTGGCGTTCAATACGATAAGTAAACCCTGCTTTACTTCCTCGCGGGGAAGCCCGGGGATATCATAAGGATGACTGTCGAACTTGATCCCGACTTGGTTGCCGACAATCGTCGGGTGCATGGCGGAAAAGTCGATCAGCGCGACCCGTTCGCCATTGATGAGCAATTGACCGCGCTCGTCACTGTGTAGGTACTGATACGAGCCGTGCAAGCCATAAAAACGGCCGCCTTGATCGAAGCTCTCCCGGCAAAAGACGCGTTTCAAATACGGCGTCGATACCAAAACGCGGCCGTCTCGAAAGACGAGTATATCGTGCCCATCGATGCGCCGCGCTGCCGGGTGGCTCAAGCGAATACTGCTGAGAAACTCGTTTATTTCCTCGACCTGTCTACGGAGCGCGCGTGTCTGTCGTGTCTCTCGATAGTCGATCAGGTTACGTTCATTATCGCGCAGCTCCAGCACCTCACGACACCGCGATGGCACGATCGCAGTGCCGGCCAGAAGCTCCAGCAGTGGCGGTGTGGCGCGCATACGGCTGCGAACGAAGTTATGCGTCCCTGGTGGGACTATCTGGTTGTCGATCAGACCGGCTTCGGCCAACAAATTGACGGCAGCTAGGATCGGCCGGTGGCCGTAGTGCCGACCGTAATACCGCTTCTGGCTAGTGTAGTAGTCGTGGCTTCGCGAATAGCTCACCCAGCAACCGTTCCGATCGGCCACCAGCAGCGCGCCGGCAACATGCAATAGTGCTTGCTCTTGCGCGGTGGTTTTCGGCTTCACGTAGTCCAAGATCTTCTCGTCAGCCCGGGCTGAAAAACTTAACGCAACATCACGCACGTACCCCTTCCTGTCCCATCCCCGCTTTCGGTCAGGATCGTCCGAATCAGCATCCCGCGGTGCTGTCGGCTTCGTTGTTCGGGCTGGGTTGGACGAGGAAGTTTGAGGAAGGGTCCTTGCGTCTTAGGATAACGAACGCTATGTTGGCCCTTGATATACCTTCTTGTCTTCAAAGCACGAACAACTGAGCGCCCTTCTGACCGGAAGGGCGCTCCTCTTATTTAGGGAACAAACGGGCAACAGGCAACGTTAACGCTACTGCCTGCCCAACCGAACGAACAGTCCCTCGCAAAGCCGCATGGATGTTGCTTCAACGTCGGTTGGCAACACCGGGCAGCATAGCCGCGGTCGACTCCTCGACCAAAGGTTACCAAAATTACGGACATTGTCCGTAATTTGCTCGCCCGGCGGCCACGGCAAATGCTGAATGCATTCCGCTTTTCAGTTGGGCTTTCCCAAAAGCGGAACATTGCCCTCAGACGTTAATCAGCCCTGCCGAGAACGCGGCTTACTTGCACCGCCGACCATTGACCGCCGCGAGCTGTAGGAATGCTGCGCTCGTTTAATCCCGCTGCGATGGCCCGTAGTGACGTCGCGCCCGCCGCCCTTAGCTCGGCAATGATCGGGGCGAGATCGGTTGCGCGAGCATCGACGCGCTTCGCTACGGCTTCCGCTGCCGCCCTGCGCATGGCTTTGGTCATGGTCGTGCCGCGGTAGCCGCCGAACTTGACGCCGCGACGTTTTGCGGCTGCCAGCGCGGCTTTTGTGCGCTCCGAGATCACCTTGGCTTCATGCTCGGCGACGGCCGCGAGGATGTGAACCGTCAGCCGGTTCGCTTGCGGAAAATCGACGGCGTGAAACTCCACCCCGGATTCCATCAAGTTCGATATGAACGCTACGTTGCGAGCGAGCCGATCGAGCTTCGCGATGATCAACGCCGCACCGTGAAGACGGCAGAGCTTGAGAGCTTCGGCCAATTTGGGCCGATCACTGCGCTTGCCGCTTTCGACTTCCGTCACTTCAGCCACCAGCCGCCAATCGCCGCCATTCAGGTAATCGCGGACGGCGGTTTGCTGTGCTTCCAAGCCGAGCCCGGAACGCCCTTGCCGCTGTGTGCTGACACGGTAGTAAGCCACAAACTTGCCGGTATGCGTTTCGGTCATAGTGTTACGTCTCTTCCTCCGACCGTTGAAATAAATGTAACAGCGCTCCAGTTAAACGCAAGGGCTATCTGGAGCCAAAGGTTCCGTCGGGTTCCATTCGACGCAGTGCGCGGTGTTGCTGAAGGCCGTTCGCTGAACACGTCCTCGCTTCCGGCCGCTTGGCGATGAAGAGCGTGTTGCAGTGCTCCTAGCTTGCCGATCTGTGGCCGCAAGGTGGGCTGCTGAGGCGTGTCCCAATTGTCACCGGCCCGCAAGGCCGGCTGAGCTTCGCGCGATCACGACGTTCGTTAACGTCGTATTTGATATTCGGTTGAAGACGGAATCGACCAGCACCTCAATCCGCGCTCGCCGACGGGCGCCGAAAGGTTCCAGTTTGATGCCCGGGCATCAGCCCTCGCGGTCTGACGCGCTCGCGCGCGATCGGCGGCTAAGCGGCCGGCGGGATCACACCTGATCCAGATGCGGTACGTCTCGGCTTGTGGCTTCGCTTGCGCGGCTTCTCAAACCGGAAAGTCAGCTTGGTATCGGGATCGACCAGCCCGTAGCGCGGTGACGCATTGGCGAAATACTTCGCGATGAAGACCCGCAGCTCTGACGACAGCGAACGACTATGGCTTCGAACTACGGCAATGCCTCCGATCAGTTTGACTGCCGACGTTCCCAGCTCGGCCGCGATCACGCGAAGATATTCCCACAGCTCGGGTTCGAGCCGAACCGAGGTTGGACGACCGTGAAGGAGGAATGCTTGAACCGGCAATCGCGTGCGAGGCATAGCGGCAAATATCCCTTTGCCGCGGCATTGTACCCGTATTCGTCTCAATTGTAACTATCGAGCTTTCACCGTTCGGCCGCCGATCGAGAAATGCCGGGATGCTGAGGTCGTCGGGGATCGGCAGCATTGCGCGCCGTTTCGCGCTCGATGTTGAACTCGACGCTGGCGCCTCGACCGTGACTGCGTCGGGACGACGGTAACCGCGCTCACCGGCTGTAGCGGCACGCCAATGGGCTGCATTGACCACGGCGAAGCCATCGACCGCCTCCCGAGCGCCGACGATGGCGCAGTGAAACTGGGTCAGTTCTGGACCGGCCACGATAAACCACCCTCGGTCGGGTTTGAGGGGCTGTTTCGAGTCAATAAAATCAGGGGTTTCTGAGATTGATTCTGTGGTTTGGGCTACTTGGTAGCGGTAGGTATCGGAGCTTTCTCTAAAAGCCCTGATACATACGGCTTTCCTACAAATCAGCCGCTCGCCGCGGCCGGGCTGCTCGATCGGCTCCTCGCAGACGCGACAGTGGGTCCGATAGAAGCTGTCTGAGAGGTTCGAACTGATCGGTGAGGAGGGCGACATAAGCGGCCATCCGTCGGCGGTGATGCCCTTGCCAAAGTCCAGAACCCCGAGGTCCTGAAGCACTTCCAAGGGCGTTCGCCTTACCGTCATCACGCTGAACCCGGGGTCGAGGTCTATGTGGACGTCCAAAACCAACTGACCTGGCCAAGTGGAAAGCGTGCGAAGTTCAGCCACGGTATGCGTCGGCATGGCTGCGCACGCCAGGAACGGGTTTTTTGGCGATGCTGTACTCCAGTTTGGAGACCGCCCGACAATCCCCTTCGGAGGCAACGCTTGCGGCGTCAAGCTCGCACCAACTAACGCGCACTACCCACCGTCGCCCTTTGCAGCCAGCGCACAGCGCCGTCCGAGCGCGGGTTATTGAACTTTCTGCTCGGCAGGCTCCTCGCGCACAGCTTCTGAGAGCCGGTCCCGGCTTTCCTTGAATGTGAATTGGCTGTTGGGGATGAAGGATACGAACCGGGAAGTGCTTGACGGCACCGTTTCTTTCAATGCCCGCGCAGCGGCTTCCAACCGCACCATAAAAATCTCTGCCAGCATCGCTACCACCCTTGGATCAGAGAGCCGAACAACTTCACGTTATGAGTTGTTGTGCTCCTTCCTCAAGAAGACTGTGATCGGCAGCACAATGGTGACAATGATGAGCGCAGTATAGTTACTGCGGCTTTACGATCCGCCTAACTCCTCCAACAAAGCCTTCGCCTCTTCAGATCGCTCGTGTCGAACCCTTCCGTAAACCACCCGTACACCGGAGCAAGCAGTTCGCGCGCTTGCTGCGCCTTGTCCTCGGCGCCGCTTGCCGGCTCTTGGAGTTAGGCCAATGGGTACGCCCTAGAAAGGCGGAGACGCCTCTAGCAGCAGCGGCAGCTTGCGCGGGCCGCGCACGGTCCCTACGGACCAAGTCACTGGTTTATACGGGTCAAGAGAGAACTCGGGAAAGCGCGCCAGCCACTCTGTCAGCGCCACTCTGATCTCCATCCGGGCAAGATTGGAGCCGACGCAGCGATGGATGCCGAGGCCGAAAGCGGCATGGCGGTTCTGTTCTCGATCAATGATAACCCGGTCCGCGTCCGGGAACACGGCAGGATCCCGGTTTGCCGCCGGGAAAGAGAGCAGGACCATCTGGCCAAGCTTAAACGCACAGCCGCCGATCTGCGTCTCTTTAACAACTTCGCGGGCCATAGTCACGGGTGCGTAGGCGCGCAGGAATTCCTCGATCGCCAAGGTCATTAGGCCAGACTCTGACCTAAGCCGCCGAAGGTCTTCCCGGTGCTGCGCGAGATGCCACAGGCAAGAACCGATCGCACTCCAAGTCGTATCGATCCCGGCGATCAGGAGCAACCTTAGGGTCCCATTGATATGGTCGTCCGATAAGGTCCTGTTCTCAAAATGCGCCTTAATCAGGTAGCTGATTAGATCATCCCGAGGATCTGCGCGCCGCATCGCAATCTTGTCGGCGAAATATTCAATCATCTCTCGTTGAGCCCGCATCAGGACGTCATAGTCAGAGATTCCGATTTCGAGAATTTCCTTAATCCATTTCCGGAACTGCTCAGCGTCCTGCTCCGGTACCCCCAACATGTGAGCAATCACGCGCACCGGGATCTCCTGCGCGTATTCGACTGCGGCATCACAACTCTGCTTGTGAGCAATTCGCGCGATGAGTTCTTGGCAGACATCCCGCGTGCGGGGTTCGTGACGCTTGATCGCCTCAGGCGTGAAAGTGGGAAGTAGCACCTGTTTGGCCGGCCAATGCTCTGGCGGATCGGACGTAATTGGCGGCGCCGGGGTCAATGGTGGGCGCGTCTCGCGGAGAACGGGGCGGCGCGATGAGAAATGCTCCGTATCATAGGCGATCGTGCGCACGTCCTCGTAGCGAGTGGCAAAATAAGCGCCCATGAAACGGTCGGTATGTGCAATCGGGCACTTCTGCCGAAGTTCATCCCAGATGGGGTAGGGGTTTTCGGTCCAGCATGGATCGAGATGATCGAAATCCGTCGACCAATCGATCACCGGGGGTCGTTGGCTCATCGTGGCCCCTCACTCCTCGATAAGCTCAATGGCCAACTCGGGGCAGTTAGCCTGGGCGAGCCTCGCCTTATTCTCAAGCTGGGCGGGCACAACCCCCTCGCCAATCCCGCGCCCGTGGCCAAACTGGTCCAACTCGAAAAGCTCAGGTGCCACCGCAAAACAACGCGCATGACCTTGGCACCGTTCGCGATCGATTTCGAACTTTCAGAGCCTTCGTTGGCATGCCAGACGTTCTCCCGGCGAACTTGGCACCACGGCTCGAGAGATTGCAGACGATAGTCCCTCAGCAACCGAAGGTGCGCGGTTTTTGAGGGGCAATCCATAGAATTTTGGGACTGCCCCCGATGCACACAAACTGCTTTTTGCCAGTCACACGTTTCACCAGCGCTGCGACTTCCTGTGCTCAAGCAATGGCTTCACCTGTCATGCCTGGAAATGCAGTTGCTGTGCGGATAACAGTTATCATGGGTCATCTCCCTCCAAACAAAAGGACCGGCGACTATCCCTACGTCCGCAACTCTCCCAACAACGCCCTCGCCTCCTTCAGATCGCGCGTGTCGAAGCCTTCAGTGAACCAGCCGCAGACAGGAGCAAGCAGTTCGCGCGCTTCGCTCACCTTGCCCTGGTCACGCCAGAGGCGGGCTAGGCTCATGGAGGCGCGGAGTTCCCAGGATTTGGCTTGCTGTTGGCGGGCTACTGTGAGGGCGCGCTCGAAATACGTTTGCGCTTTCGCTGCATCCAGCTCGGACGACAGCAATGCGATTTCCCCGGCCACGCGATAGACTTCGGCTTCGCACCACCTTTCCTTGGTTGTTGCCACCGCGGACATCGCTTCGCCGATGCAGCGCCAAGCGTCATCGAATTGACGGAGTTCCGCATAGGCTTTCGCCAAATACGATAACCACAACGGCGTGAAGAGTGATGCACCTGTTGACTGATACGCGGTAATCCCGGCGTTGATGGTTTGAACCGCGTCCGAGGCTTTGCCGGTTAGGATCGATACGCAACCTTGGTTCATCATTCCCTGCGCCTTCCAGAACAAGGTGTCTTTCTTGTCCCCCAGTGCGACAACTTCGTCGGATTGCAGGTTTGCTATTGCGTAGCTTCCGCACTGGATATGGGTGAACAATGGGATCGTCAGCGCGAACATCAACGTGGCGGCGTGGCCGATTTCGCGGGCATACTCGAGCGCGTAGTCAGCGTCTGCGAGCGCGGCCTCGGGATAGCCAAGCGACCACAGTCCTATCGATCGATGGGATAAGATTGCCACCCTTGCGTCGTGGGCGACCGTCCCCACTGGACGAGGCTCGGCGGGATCGTAAAGTGCCAGCGCCTGATCGTAGTGCGCTCGTCCTCCGGCGATGTCGCCTGTATGCAGCAACGACGCGCCCATAATGCGATGCCCAACCAGACGCGGGCCCGTCGCCGTTTGTTTCTCGGCGAGCGCTAGGAATTGCGCCGCAAGCTCGCGCAACGCATCGCCATTGAACGATACGAAGTTCGCGGCCCAGAAGACGTAGAGGACGGAGAACAAAAGGCCTGGCTCTTCGGGAGGCTCTCCAAGCGCTTCAGCTTGTTCGATCAGTAGACGTGCCCGCTCGGCAGCTGTCTTGGTTTCAGGCGCAGCAGGTCCCTTGACATGGAAGAGTGGAGTTATGAGCGCGACCTGCAGCTTGATCTGCTCGCGACGCAGCGCGGGGGTAGCCGGCAAGGCCGTGATCTGCTCGAGTGCGCGGGCAAGCTGCTGCGCGGCTTCGACCAAAGCGGAGCGCTCCACAGACCGCTGCCCCGCTTTGCCCCACAGAACCGCTGCCTTCTCGATCATTCCGGCTTCGGTGCAGTGGCGCGCCAGTAGTTCAATCTGGCTCTCAGCAAGCTCAGGGAATTGGTTCTCAAGAGTTTCAGCGACACGGGCATGAAGCGCGCGTCGCGGCTCACGCAGAAGAGTGCCGTAGGCCGCGTCCTGAACCAGAGCATGTTTGAAAAGATAGATCGCGTGGGGCGGCACACCTTGTCGAAAAAGCAACCCTGCCGTCACAAGACGGTCAAGTGCCGACTGAAGTTCTGCGTCCGGCTTGCCTACCACAGCCTGCAATAGCGCATGAGAGAACTCGCGCCCTATCGCCGCCCCGACCTGTGCGACTTCCTTCGCAGGTCCGAGCCGGTCAAGCCGTGCCATCAACGATGCTTGGAGGCTCGAAGGAACGTCAATGGAGGGCGATGGAATAGTTGCGACCGCGCTCTCAGCCAGCGCCTTCGGCTTCCAACACCGCCTTCGTCATTTCCTCAACGAACAGCGGAATGCCATCGGTACGCTCGATAATGTCTTGTATGATACTCTCCGGCAAAGCCTTGTTGCCCTTGACGCGGTCAATGATTGCAGCGATTTCGCGCTCTCCAAGACGATTGAGATTGAGTGTGGTGACGTAGTGTCGCCCAACCCACGGCGGCTCGAACTCCGGTCGGTACGTGAGAAGCAGCAACACCCCAAGCGGCCTTAGCCGATCCACCGTCCGACCAAGCGCTTCAAGGCTTGTCGGGTCGATCCAATGCACGTCCTCAAAAATCATCAGCGCCGGATTGGAGTGCGAAAGCGCTTCGACTTGCGCGGTCAGCGCTTCCAGCGTCTTCTGTCGCCGTTGCTGCGGGATAAGTTCGAGCGTTGGATAACGCCCATCGTTTTGCAACGAAAGCATTTCAGCGAAGAGCCCGGCGTCCTGGTGTGACGTAGAACTCTGGACCAGCAACGCATCGAGTTTGTCGAGCTTCGCCTTCACGGTGTCGTCGTGCGCGAACCCAGCGGCGCGCTCCATCTGGCTAATGATCGGGTACAGCGCGCTGTCAGTGTGCTGTGGTGAGCAGAAATAACGCAAGCGCGTGTGCGGCTCCGCAGCAATCCTTTCGAGCAGTGCAGCCGTCAACCGAGACTTGCCGATACCCGGCTCACCGGACAGCAACACCACTTGCCCTTCGCCGGTCTTTGCCTTTGACCACCGCCGCAGCAGTAGTTCGAGTTCTTCTTCGCGCCCGACGAGTGCTGTCAGCCCGCTCGGGTGAAAAGCCTCGAAGCGGCCTTCCACCGAAGCCTGTCGTAGGGCCACCCAGGCTCGCACAGCACCTGCAGTGCCCTTGAGTTCTTGAGCGCCAAGATCTTCAAGCTCGAACAGGTTACCCACGAGCCTACGAGTGCTCTCTGCAATGACCACGCTGTTCGGCTCTGCAACGCCCTGTAAGCGTGCGGCAAGGTTGGGGGTCTCGCCTACGATGGCCTGCTCCTGAGAAGCACCTGACCCGATCAGGTCGCCGACGACCACAAGGCCGGTTGCGATGCCGACGCGGGTCTGGAGGGGCGCGTGGGTCTTCAAAACACTTATAGCAGCGACCAACTCCAGCCCCGCGCGCACGGCTCGCTCTGCATCGTCCTCGTGTGCTTGGGGATACC
>CAVREN010000018.1:0-68933 GCA_963720115.1 uncultured Alphaproteobacteria bacterium | reverse complement strand
GTTAGACACGGTCCCGATAGCGGCATAGTCAAACCTGCCCTCGAAGCCAATCGTCCCGAGCGTGGCAAAGCCGTGTGCAATGCCGATGCCGAACCCAATGTCGTGTCCCAAGCGACGCCACGTTTCCGTTAGGGCTCCGATGGCATCACGCACTTCAAGCGCCATGAGCACCGCCTGGAGGGCCGGGTTCTCTACCGGCACTGGATCGTTGAACACCACCATCACGCCATCACCGGCGTAGCGTTCGAGCGTGCCGTTATACTTGATGATGATTTCGCCGATAGCCGCATGGTAGTCGCGCAGGAGGGCCATCACATCTTCCGCGTCGGCGCTTTCGGTGAACCCGGTGAAGCCGCGTAGATCGCAGAAGAGCGCGGTTATCTCTCGGCGATGGCTTTCGAGTTGCTTCTCTGAACCAGACGCGACAATCAGATCAGCCACCTGTGGCGGCAGGAAACGCCGCAGTCTGCCCATGCGCTCGATTTCGCCCACTTGGTCGGCGACGCGCTGTTCGAGTTGTTGGTTGAGCTTGGTAAGTTCGTGGGACTGTGCTTCAACCGTTTCAGTTCTCTCGCGTAGCTCTTTCAGTAGCCGCGCATTCTCAATAGCGATGACAGCTTGATCCGTGAAAGTTTGGACAAGTTCAATGTGCCTGTCGGTGAAGGGCTCGACGGTAGTGCGGGCGAGCACCAAAACTCCTATTGGACGTTCCCTCCCGCATCAGCGGTACGCCCAGAAGTGTGCGCACACCTCCGAGCCGCGACCCTTCAACGAATGTGAACTCCGGATCGACCTGAACGTCCTCGATTTGTACGGTGCGACCCTCCACACGGCCCGACCGACGATGTTCCCTCGCTCGATGGCGAGGGGATGGTGGTCGAAGTATTCCCTGAACTCCGCTGAGAAGCCGTGGCTCGCGATGCGATGATACCTCTCGCCTTTGGGAACGGTAATCGACGCTCTCTCGGCTCGGCACAACTGCGCCGCCGATGTAACCAACGTATCGAGCACCTTCTGCAGGTCAAACGTAGAGCGGCTAATAACCTTGAGAACGTCGGCTGTGGCCGTTTGCTGCTCCAAGGATTGGCGCAGTTCTGTTAGTAGCCGTGCGTTTTCAATGGCGATGACTGCTTGAGCGGCGAAGTTTTTCAACAACTCGATTTGCTTGTCATTGAAGGCCCGGACTTCTTGTCGGTAAATAACGATAGCACCTTGCAACTCGTCGTCCTTGAGCATTGGAACGGCAAGTAGTGTGCGTATGCCCGCCTGCTCAACGCCACTGACAGCCAGGGGGGTTCCCTTTTTGTATGCGTCGTCCAACATCAGATCAGTGATTTGCACCGCTTCTTTTGTGACTGCGAGGCGACCCAGAGCATTCTCAGGCGACGGGCGAATTAGGCCGTCTCATGCGTGAGTTCGCGTAGGCTTCCGGCGCATTGTGCATGGCAACCGCTCGATAAGCATCATCTTCGTAGAGGAAGAGATTGCCAAAATTCGCGCCGCAGATGCGCACGGCATTCTCAAGCATTGCGGCAAACACCGGCTCAAGTTCACCGGGAGAACTGCTGATTACATGCAGCACTTCGGAACTCGCCGTTTGTCTGTCCAGCGCGTCCGTGAGGTCAGTGGTGCGCTGCCGCAGTTCGTTGAGCAACCGCGCGTTCTCGATGGCGATGACGGCTTGGGCGGCGAAGTTCGTGAGAGACGCGATTTGTTTATCGTTGAACCGCCGGACTTTCTGACGGAACAGGCTAATTGAACCAATCAGCTCGTGTCCCTTCAGCATTGGGACGGCCAGACACGTGCGCACACCGCCAAGTTCAACTGCGGTATCGTATTCTCGATTACCGCCCTTGGATAGCTGCGCAGCATCGGGGATGTGAACTACTGCGTTCGTCGCGAGCATGCGTCCAAAAATGTTATTCGGATTGGGACGACGCGGCAAACGTCGTGCGTCCGCGAAGGCAGGCGGCGTATTGTGGACTGCGACGAGGGTCAAGAATTCACCGTCCCAACGGTAGATGTTACCGAACGTGGCGTCACAAATCCGAACCGCCTTCTCCAGCATGGAAGCAAAAACCGGCTCAAGATCACCAGGGGACCTGCTGATGACTTGGAGCACATCAGACGTAGCCGTCTGCTGCTCCAACGCTTCCGTAAGCTCAGTCGTCCGCTGGCTGAGGTCGTCAGTACGCCGCCGCAATTCGTTGAGCAACCGAGCATTCTCGATAGCGATGACAGCTTGAGCGGCGAAGCTCTTGAGAAGGGCGATTTCCCGGTCGCTGAAGGCGCGCACCTCTTGCCGGTAAACGACTATTGCTCCGACTATCCCGCCGTCCTTGAGCATCGGCACTCCAAGCATGGTTCGCACGCCGGTGAGCTTTGCAAAAGCTGCTGCATCACTATCGGCTGGGTGCGAAGCCACGTACTCCGTGTAGTCAGCGATGTGGAGCAATCGTTTAGTCTCAGCTATACGCAACAATGGACCCGCGCGGACCAATGGCTCGCGTCGGCGAAGCTCGGCCAAGGCAGGAGGCACGTCGTGCATCGCCACTATGCGAAAGGCATCCTCTTCATAAAGCGACAGCGTTCCGAAGTTGGCCTGACAGAGTTTCGTGGCGCTGGTCAAAATGGTATTGAACAGGCGGGGAAGGTCTCCGTGTGATCCACTCAGCAGGTGTAGAACTTCCGATGTAGCTGTGCGCTGCTTTCGCTCGTCGCTCAGTTCACGAGTGAGCCGAGCAACCTCCGTCTCCTCGGTGGTAGCGGATGATTTGGAACGTGGTACGGCCTTCGGCGTATTGCGGCGCTTCGGCTCTGGCGTCTTTCGACGTCGCCCCTTGATCAATTCGCCGCCTGTTCTGGAGCGCCTTTTCATCGCGTTCCCCGTAGGCTGAGCGGCATCGTAGCCTGTCGAAGGGCGTCACCGGAAGTGGCCTATTCCTGTTCGTCTAACAAACCGTTATGACGCCAACCCATCCAAGCAGCGCCTTCGCTTCAGTCAGAGCGCAGTTGCCGCGTTGGGGCGCCGAGTTACTATAGGCGGCAATACCAATAATGACGCCGCCACCAATGGCCAGTCGTTGCATACGCGCCGACACTGGTTTGCAGCAAAAAATCCCTCTTGGCGCTCTCGTACTCGATCTTGGACGCCACGCGGCACCCCTCCCAAGGAGGCTGCTGGGCTTCGAGTGAAACACAAGAAAATGCAAATAGGGGCAGCGTTGTCGCGCAGAGCCAGGGCGTTAGGCCAGTTGCATTGGGCCTACGGAATAGGTTCATGGCCAGCGTGCTGTATGCGTCAGGCGGACCACCAGTCTAAAAACTAAGTGTCGCAGCCCCCGCTTTGATCCGCTCGTGCATCACGCTTGCTCCTGTGATGACAACTCCGTCCACGAGGTCGCTCTCACTGTAACCACGGCTCTTGACGCACGGAGTGCAGGCCCAGATTGTTCCTCCTCGTGCCATAAAATCGTTGATGAGTTTAGCGAGAGGGTCGAGCGGATTGACTTGAGTTGTATCTGCAGCGCGCTTCCGCACAAGATCGACGCCGGTGCTGCTCAGAATGATAAAAACCTTCAGTCCGGCTGTAATCCCGCCATTTGCAATAGTGAAACCAACCGAAGAAAGCTCATGATCAGTCCCCCTTGTAACCATGCAAACCAGTTCTCGTGCTTCTTGGGGCATCCTGCGTCTCCTCGTTGTTCTAGTAGCGTCACATCGGACTAAGGCATCGCCACACGTAACAAACCACTAGGACGCCAACTCTTCCAGCAACGCCTTCGCTTCCTTCAGATCGTGCGTCTCAAACCCCTCAGTGAACCACCTGTAAACCGGAGCCAACAGTTCGCGCGCTTCGTTCACCTTGCCCTGGTCGCGCCAGAGGCGTGCGAGGCTCATGGCGGCGCGGAGTTCCCAGGATTTGGCTTGTTGTTGGCGGGCGATTTCGATTGCGCGCTCGAAATACATTTCCGCTTTTGCGGTATCCCGCTCAGGTGATTTCAAAGCGATTTCGCCGGCCACGCGATTGAGCTCGGCTGCGATGATCCTTTCTTGGCTCGTCTCCATCGTGCTTATCGCTTCGCCAATGCAGCGCCATGCTTCACTGACTTGACCAAGCTCTGCGTTGGCCATCGCTAATCTTGATAAGTATAACGTCAGATTCAACGTCGCTCCCGTTTCTCTATATGCCTTGATTCCGGATGTCATTAATTCGGCGGCATCAGAAAACTTTCCGGTCAAGGCAAAAAGAGAGCCTCTCATCAGCATTCCCAGCTGTTTCCAAAACGAGGCGTGTTTTTCGCCTGCCAACGCTACAAGCTCGTCAACCAGCACCATTGCTGTCGAGTAACTTCCACAGAGCGAGTGGGTGCCTTGTGCGTGGGCAAGCGCAAATATCGAAGTGGCCGCGTCACCGATCGCGCGAGCACTCTTCAGCGCCTGGTCGGCGTCAGTAAGTGCCGCCTCGGGATAGCCAAGGTCCCAAAGTGCCCACGACCGGCCGCTCAAGATTGATACGCCGGCGTCCTGGCCAAACCGCGTCGCCAGCGGGCCATGTTTGGCTTGGTCGTAACGCGCAATTGCTTCATCTAAATGCTTCCGCGCTTGCACAAAGTCACCCAGCACTAATAAGCTGTAGCCCATAATGCGATGTCCCAGCAGAAGCGGGATCGCCGCACCTTGCCGCTGGGCAAGCGCGAGGAATTGCACCGCGAGTTCGCGCACCGTGCCGCCATTGAATGCAACAAGGTTTGCACCCCAGAAGCCATAAAGGACCGAAAACAACAGCAGCGCGTCTTCAGGAGGCTCGCCGCGCGCTTCGGCTTTTTCGATCAAAAGACGCGCCCGTTCAATGGCTGCGTTGGTCTCTGGAACAGTATATCCCTTGACGTGCATGAGTGGGGTAATAAGCGCGACTTGGAGCTTAATCTCTTCGCGGCGCAACGTAGGCGTAGCTGGTAATGTGGCGATTTGCGCAAGCGCGCGGGTTAGCTGCTCAATGGCTTCAACCAGCGCCGAGCGCGCCATGGACCGCCGTCCGGCCTTGCCCCAGAGGCCCGCCGCCTTTTCGATCTGCGCGGCTTCCGTGCAATGACGAGCCAAGACCTCAGGCTGGTTCTCGGCGATGTCAGCGAAGTTGCCTTCGAGAGTTTCGGCGATGCGGGCATGTAATGCGCGTCGCGGCTCGCGCAGCAGCGTTCCGTAGGCCGCGTCCTTTACGAGTGCGTGCTTGAACAAATACGTCGCGTGTGGAACCGCGCCCTGCCGGAAAAGCAAACCAGCCCCAACGATACGATTGAGGGCCGCTTCAAGCTCCGCATCAGGCTTGCCCACTACTGCCGCCAGCAGCGCATGAGAGAACTCGCGGCCGATCGCTGCCCCGATCTGTGCAACTTCCTTTGCTGGACCGCCGAGCCGGTCAAGCCGCGCCATGAGAGAGGCGTGCAAAGTAGCCGGGACGGCTACCGCTGACGACGGAATGCCCTCCGCCATTCGCTCTGCTGCGTGTTGACTATCCGCTTCCAGCACTGCTTTGGTCATTTCCTCTACGAAGAGCGGAATACCGTCTGTGCGCTCGATGATTTCCTGCCGAATGTTCGCCGGCATTGGGTTGTTGCCAGCGACGCGGTCGATCATCGCTTCGATTTCGTGCCGCGTGAGCCGATTGAGCGTCAGGGAAGTGACGTGTGGCTGTCCAATCCACGGCGGATCGAACTCTGGCCGGAATGTTATGATCAGCAGGGCGCGTCGGGATGCAGTCCGATCCACAGCGCCGCTGAATACCTCTAGGCTTGTGGGATCGGCCCAATGCGCATCCTCCAAGATCATCAACACAGGCTTTTTGTCTGCAAATGTCTCGACTGGCCCGCGCAGGGCTGCAAGCGTTTTTTGCCGACGTTGCTGTGGCGTTAGGTCGAGTGTTGGGATAACGTCCGTCGTTCGGCAGCGATAGCATGTCGGCGAACAGTGCGATGTCTTGGCGCGGCGTGTGGCTTTGCGCCATCAGGGCATCGAGTTTGTCGAGCTTTGCTTGCACTGTGTCGTCTTGGGCAAAGCCGGCGGCACGCTCCATCTGGCGGATGATAGGAAAGAAGGCGCTGTCTGTATGTTGAGGCGAACAGAAATACCGCAATCGTGTATGCGGTTCCCTGGCGAGGCGCTCTAACAGTGCTGCCGTCAGTCGCGACTTTCCGATGCCCGGTTCACCGGACAACAACACAACTTGACCCTCGCCGCTCTTTGCTTTTGACCAGCGGCGAAGCAGTATTTCGAGTTCTTCTTCACGTCCGACAAGCTCGGTAAAGCCGCCTGTGTGCAGCGCCTCAAAGCGGCTCTCGACTGAAGAGGATCGCAGCGCAACCCAAGCTCGCACGGGTCCTTCGACACCTTTCAGGTCCTTTGCGCCAAGGTCTTCAAGCTCGAACAGGTTGCCCACGAGCCTTCGGGTGCTCTCCGCAATCACCACGCTGTCCGGCTCTGCGACGCCCTGCAAGCGCGCAGCAAGGTTCGGGGTTTCACCAACGATAGCTTGCTCCTGAGAAGCGCCCGAACCGATTAGGTCGCCGACTACGACGAGCCCCGTTGCGATGCCTACGCGCGTCTGAAGAGGCGCGTGGGTCTTCAATGCGCCTATAGCGGCGACCAACTCCAGCCCCGCACGCACGGCACGCTCTGCGTCGTCCTCGTGGGCTTGGGGGTAGCCGAAGTAGATCAGAACCCCATCGCCCATGAACTTCGCGACGAACCCCCCGAAGCGCTGCACTGTCTCTGTGACGCACTTCTGGTAGGTGGAAATGACCTCGCGGAGGTCTTCGGGGTCCATGCGCGCCGAGAGCGCCGTTGACCCAACCAAATCTGAGAACATCACGGTTACTTGGCGGCGCTCGGCGCGGTCTTCGGGAGAGGCGCTCGGGGTAGTGGACGTGGTCGCCACGTCAGCGGAAGGCGCCTTGCCGCTCGCATCGCTGCGCAGAGCAGCGACGGCATCCAGCAACTTCACACGGTGCCCAATCGAGGCGACGCCAAGCTCCTTCAGGATCTCGTGCGTCAGGCCCGGAAGAACCGTCTCGTCTATGTCATTCTCGCGGAATGCCGCCTCATACTTCCCGAGGCCCAGGCTCCGCAGCCAGACCACAATGTCCATGACGGCCCGCCTACAATCGGGGGTGGCGCACATCATCTGCTGGCCCGGATAGGCTGTCTAGGGCATTCGGACTATAGGTTTTCCTGTCCCCGCCTCCTAAAACGGCCGCCGGCGGCGGCTTGATTTATTAGCCGCGCGGAGTGAGAGAGATTGCTGCGGCGGTCAATGTACCTCCGATGGTAATCCATCAGTTGCGCCTAGGGGAGGGACAGTGAATGGTTGAGAAGAAGTTTCCAGCAACGGTTCGCGTCTACTTCGATAATGTTAATTCGGAGAGCTATCAGACATTCCTAGCTTACTGTGATCGTCTAGCATACAGGTATGACGTAGAGATGGGTAAGTCGATTGATGTAAAGCGATCTATGAGGCCTAGGATGGTAACGGGGCAACCTAGAATAATCACGGACGAAATGGAATAAAACTATTAAGAGGTTGCGTTTCAGGGACGGCCTTCCGGTCACGCGCTCGCAACAACACCGGCAATTTGGCGATCCATTCATCGCGCGTGAGCCGGCGGCCATTGATCGAGCAGCCGCGTCCGCTGCCGGATGGTCAATCTGATGCGCGGCCGATGCTTTATTGAGCGCTCGAATACCGCGCGGGCTCTACCCAGACTGTTGCCGGCATAGAGCAGGCTATCAACCTTCGTTCCATCCCGCGTCCACGTCTCGACCTTGTAGAAGTTGTGGTCGTCGGCATACGTCGGGCTGTCCGTCTCCTCGTGGAGCGGGACATCGTCAGGCTTCGCTTCTTTGGGCATGGCGTTAGCGCCCAGACATCAGAAAGCCAGAAGAGCAGGTGTAACCCAGTTTACACCTACACCGACGCGCGTTTAGCTGCGGCCACATTGCGCTTACGCAAGCCATGGATCGCGGCTCTCTTTGAGTTGCGCTACGGCGTGATCGACCACGGCGTATCGCTCGCTCTCTGACGGTCCTTCCTTCAAGCCGCGCACAACCCCGCGAGCACGCCTCAGTGCGAATGCGATCGCGTAGCGCAACCGTCGCGGCTCGCCCAATAAGACGCGCACCGCTTCGTCGTAGAACCAATCAACGAATGCACGACAGCGTGTAAGAAGAAGTTCAGTGCTTTCGCGCATCGACAAGGAAGGCTGCGATAGTTTCTTCGCCGAGCGCTTTGGCGGCCTCCAGCCGGTGCAGACCCTCAACGAGTACGAAGCGGGCGCCGTCCGCCCTTACTAGAATTGGGGCCTGCAGACCCTTGTCGAGAATGCTCGCCGTGATCTCGTCTACTCGTTTCTGATCGAGGGTCGCACGACGCTTAATCGGAACGTAGATATCAGCGATTGGGATAATCTCGCGCTTCATCATGATCAAATCAAAACAGGCAAGCCCGAACCTGCGCTAGTTCTATCCGATCAAACGTTGCCAGCATGGCCGAGCCATTCGGCCATTTGTTGCTCATTTCGCGGTGGATGCCGCAGCACTTCGGGCGCAAGGAAGAAGCCCTCCACGTCGTCAAGTAAATTGGATGCCGGTTTCAATAGCTTTTGTATGTCCGGACTAATCTAACGCGAGCATGCAATTCGGCCAGCAGCGCCCGTTCGTCACGTACTCTGGCTCGAAGGTCTACAATCCGTGGGTCGCCCGCGGTCATGTCGCCACCCCTGCAGTCGGCTACTTGGGAAGGATGCCGGCCATCTCCGCGACAAGATTACACTTCACCGCGCTCTCCGCCAGCATCCGAGCTGGGCGCCGACATCGGTGCCGTGTGGGAACTGTATTGGTGCCAGCCCGTGGAACCTGAACCAGCTACTTTGGTCGGTAAGATGCCGGGATTGCGCGCGGTAGGGATTGTGGCCGGCGGACGGAGGCGACCTATGACTGTCAAAACTATTCTGTCCAGGAAAGGCAGGAGTGTCGTCACGATCGAACCGAGTGCAGCTTTGGAAGTCGCGATCGCAACATTGGCAGAGCACCGGATAGGTGCTCTGGTGGTGCTAGGCGCGGACGGGCGGGTCATTGGCATTTTGTCCGAGCGCGATATCGTGCGCACGTTCGCGGAATTCGGCTCGGATGCGCCAACCAAACGGCTAGCGCAAATCATGACCCGCGAGGTCGCAACCTGTGGCGAGGCCGATACGGCGGTCTCCATCATGGAGCGGATGACCGCAAAGAGAATCCGACACATTCCGGTAGTTGACCAGGATCGGCTGGTCGGCATCGTGTCGATCGGCGACATCGTCAAACACCGCCTGTGGGAAATGGAGCAGGAGTCCGCGGCATTGCGCGACTATATCCAGAGCGCCTAGCCTGCACACGGACGCTATTAATCGGCAAAAGCCGCAAGAAACCCTAATGGCGTGCGCCGCAACAATGTTGCGCTGATGCGGCGCAATGCCGTCTCGACGCGGAGGAGCTTGGCGGCTTGCTCTTGAGAAGTCTGCAAATTTGCAGACTTATTTTCGTTATCGTCCGAAAGGGGGACGCGCGACCTGCGGTTTTAGGACCGCTACACAAGACTGCAACACTGCCGCCGCTAGGGTATAGCGGAGAGTAGCTAAAACAAATGACGCGGGGCTTTGGGCGAGCATCAAGCGGAACGCTCAGCGGGTGTCAATACGGCCTTCCATGCGATGCGCGCACGCGGGGCATGGGAATATTCTGATTTCAACGTTCGGCTTACTCGGGTCGGGAGTGCCGAGAACAAAATAAGCCAGCGCGCCACACTGATCACACCAGATCGGCTCAATGAGCTCACTGCCGTCTGGCAGTGTTCGCGGTCGCATTTTGGAGCACTCCTGCGCGCTGCCAAGGATACTCTAATTCCCCTGACTGCCTAGTGAAATTAGGCATAGCGGCAGAGCGAGCGCGCTGCCCGCCTTCATTGCTTCCAAATAAAAGCTCCAACCAATGCCGGGCAGGCAAGCTGGGGCTAAGTTTAGGCTTTGTCCGTGGGCAACCGGAGTAGCGCCCACTCGGTTATTCAGGCCGAATGCTCAGTGGGAGTCAACGTGACGCCGGCTCCTCGCGCCGTATAGGAGCCTGGACGGTGCGTGCCAGACGCAAACTCGGGCCTCATCTCTTCCGATATTACAATCGAAACCGGATCAGATGCCGGGAAGGTATTCTTGAAAGCGTCGTCGAGCACCTCTTCCTGGTGCCTCCGCGCGCGCTTGGCGCGATCGACGTCGTCGTAACCTCGTTTGTGCTTCGGATCGGCATTCATTGAAATTTCCCCGGTCCCGCGCTCGATGTTCCGATTGTCGATCCAAGCGCGGAAACCCGAAAGGCGACATAACTTCGTTGTCAGCAGCGGTCAGAGGGTATGGTGTGTCGGCTGCGGCAGATTGGGGATACGGCGAGCCGTCGCTTGCTGCTCGCCGTGTCAAGGATCAGCCGACGTAGACCGCCCGCTGTTGGGCTGCAAACTCGGCGGCAGTCTTTGGCTCAGCGGGCAGCTGAAGAACCGTGGCCTGCTGACCCTCACCAAGGAGCGTCAGCATCAGGATCTGGCCGTCCGGAAATTCGAGCGCATCGTGATGGGCCATTGCCTTTTCTTTGTTGATTTGCCGAAAGATCGCTGTTCTGTGGTTGAACACATTCTTCCGCCAGCCCAATGGACCGATCGGCATGGACGCAACTTCGGCAGCAAAGGACAGCTCGGTTCCCGGTAGAACGCAGACGGCGACGCCAGCGTCTTCCGATGCCGCGAACCCTCGCGTCCCCCTTCCAAAGTCGCGTGTGGTAAGCTTGTCGCCAACCTTCGCAGGTCGCGACCTTACGTGTTGCAGGCTGTAGTCACACATCTCGGCACTCCCATGTGGGAAGCCCGCCAGCCGGTTCCAAGCATACCATTTTTCCGTGCATGCGCATCCAGTAATTCCCGGCGATAACAGGGCGGCCGACGTAAACACCGCAGGCGGAGCGCCCCAGTATCGCCATCTCGTGAGTTGGGTCACTTCTCGGAATCTGGCCCAGGCTGGAACTGCAGACCAAAAAAATGGTTGAGTGGATAGGAACGGCGCACAATGGCGCTGCGTTATTTGACACTGCGTAATGCAAAAACATAAGCATTGATGGAGGGTCTTGGCCCGGCCCCCCCAGCCCCCCGATGGGCTTAACCTCCATGAATTAGCCCCGGGTCTCACAGCCAGGGGCATTTTTATTTTTGTTTGAGGAACGAATTGTCGGCACCTTCCTTTGACTGATGAGGGACGCGCGTCGTTGGTTGCGCCCATGTCAGATCGCCGCGGTCGATCCAGCTATGAATTGGATAACGTGGCGCGGTCAAAAGCCGTAACTCGCCGCAACATGACGAGCGCGATCGGCGAGGAACTTCGCGCGCGATACCAGCCACCGGATCAACTAACGCCTGAGCTGCGTCAGCTACTGAGAAAAGTTCACCGTTCCGACACCCGCCATTCTGCAAGCAGACCGCGTCGGTCACGTGAGATGTGGCTTACCGACGACGAACCGCGGCGTATCGCTGAAATTTCGGTCCACTTCCTAAGCAGCTAAAGACACATCGGCACGAGCTCAGGAACAAAAACGCCCCAGCAGAGCTACACCAGCACACAATCGCCTAATGGATCAGTAGACAAATTTCTCGCGCACCACTTTTCCGTTCGACCATTCCTGAATGGCTACCTCGCTCATGTTGAGTGTACCCCACTCGGCATGATCGGCATCGATGCGGTAAACAATGAACGCCTTGTTGCCCGAAATCACGTAGCCATCGCAAACGTAGGTTCGCACCGCCTTGATCTTAGAAAGAAAGTCCTCTTCGAAAGCGCGACAAGCTGCCTTACCAGCTCGGGGCGGTTGCTCATTTTCCTGCATGGTCACGTCGTCGGCGTAGTAGCGATCGAAAGCTTCCAGCGCTTTTCCACCGACAACCTTTGCAATCAAGTCCTCAACTGCCGCCTTGGGGGCCTCCGCACTCATCTGAACCTCCGGTTGTTATCGACTGCGTAGCATTATGGGGATGCCTATCCGGACGGACAAGTAAGCACCTTTTTGTGCCTGCCTCTTCGCCCGTCCCACCCCCATCAAACGTACGATGCAAAAGGGCGACTTTCAGAAGGCATCTGTTCTCCTACAAATGAAGTCGCCATCAATGGGCCCAGGATCGGTTGTGGCGCCAAATGCCTTCAGAGCCTTTTGCAGCGCAGATACAACACTGCCTGTTGACCCTCGCGCCAACGTCGGTGGGAACGAGATCTCTGATAAAAGCGGCGTAGGGCTCTTTAATTTTACTTCTATGCCTATCAGTCCCGGTGACTCGTTCCCGACAGGAACGTCTTCGGCAATTCGGAAAGCAGAATACCCCGACATGGGCACAACGAGAAATGAAAACTTTGAAGTCTTTAATGCGTCGGTGACGCTTTCCGCCACAATGGCAAGCCGGCCGCCGTCGTCCTCAATGCTGCCCACTGCTATACTTTTGTCATTGTTCCAATAACACAGGGCGGTTTCGCTTACCTTTTTATTGGATACTGGTGAGGTGATAGTTGTTTCGACCCAAAAGTCAGCATTGGACGCGTCACCAGGACGGTATTGAGGATCCAAGAGAATCTTTTCAATTTCTCCGTTCCCCCGTGGGTCCTTGAAGGTCAGGTCAATCTCATGCTCCGTAAAGGCAATCGGTTTATCATTTCTTGAAAAACCCAAATGTGCCAATTGATTATCGGTCCAATTGAATGAAGCCGTCAGCTCATTTCCGGCCATGGGAGCCTCCCGGTGTTCGTTGCCAATGCAAAGACCATAACGTGCTGAAGGGTTGCTTTTCAGCTCACCGGTCCTTCGTTCTCCAGTGAGTTGATGATTGACCATGTTTGTGGACCGACGACTCCGTCAATCGCGAGCCCGCGCTGCTGCTGGAGCTTCTTGACAGCGCCTTTCGTAGCAATGCCGTAGCGTCCATCGACACCGCCTACATCATATCCAACCAGACTCATTCGTTTCTGCGCACGACGAACAGGCAGGCCGGTCGAGCCCACCTTCAAGACGGGCTCGCTCTGGTCGGCTTCATCAATATTAATCCATGTTACCTTGCCAACGACGCCGTCGGCAGAAATGCCCTTCGCTTGCTGAAATGCCTTAACAGCAGCCTCGGTCGTCGCTCCGAACACGCCATCGATCGGCCCCGGATTGTAGCCGAGGGCTTTGAGAGCCTCCTGCAAGTCCCGCACTGCTGGATCAGCTGAGCCCTTCTGTAAGTTAGGTTCTGCCATCGCACGCCTCCGTAAAACCAAACTCAGTGGTGACGTACTTACTACTGCCTATCCCGACAACATGCCGCTGACCAATGCCTGCCAAGTGACCGGACCGACAATCCCATCCACGATGACAGATGGAATGTCGAGCGACAGAGCGTGTTGGAAGCCTCGGACCGTGCTGTCCGTTTGCGGTCCGAAGATTCCATCCACCTTGAGCCCTTTACCGGGTTCGCCAGAACGGAACTGGAATTCCTCTTGGACGCCGCGAACCGCGTCGCCAGAATTGCCCTTTTTCACCTGAATTATCAGAGCCGACCACGTCTCCGGAGCCACAATCCCATCAGCTGTCATGCCCTTGCTTGTTTGAAATGCTTTGACAGCAGCTTCCGTGGCCGCACCAAATATTCCGTCGACCGCAAGATTATGGCCGTGCGCCCGGAGCAAAAATTGAAGAGTCCGTATTGGATGTCCTTGGCTGCCGTTCTGTACGACTGGCCACGGGCTTAGTGCATTGGACATGGACTGCTGCCGCCCTTTTGCTGAGACTGCGACCTACTTAAATTTTCCTGTAGAGCTATGCCTTTCTAGTTGGCGCCACCTGATTACGCAGTGACGAGGCCAGCCAATTTTGCCAGCGTGGCTCCAGCTGCACCTGCAGGAACCCACCAGGTCTGGTCGCCAACAACTCCGTCGACTGTTATGCTTTGCCGAGTTTGATAGGCACGCACGGCTGATTCCGTTCTCTGACCAAAGTTTCCATCGATCTGTCCAGGGTCAGTCGGTGTGTTTGGACCGTCGAACGCCTTTAGCCCCTTTTGCAATGCGGACACGGCGGGTCCCGTCGACCCACGTGCTAGGCGGGGTGTGTTTGGGTCTGCAGGAAGCACTTGCCACGTCAGCGGTCCTACCACCCCATCCGGCGTCAGATTGTTTCCTTGTTGGAATGATTTGACTGCGTCTCGTGTCTTTGGGCCGAACTGGCTATCAATGTCGGAAACATCCAACACCTTTGTCATTACGAAAATAATCTGCAGTCGCCGGACATCAGGGCCGGCGGAACCTATCGACAAGATCGGTCCACTATTCACGACTTCCTCCTCCACGACTCAAAACGCCCCTACTCGCACTGAGTGTGGGCTGCTCTTCCGGGTCACAGCCAAGACGCAATACGCAATTACGTTAAATCGCCAGGCACGGCCTACCGCTGCTGCCCGCACCCCAGCAATGCACGGGCTTTGTGCATTGCGATTTGGTGCGCAGCATCGCTGGCGGTGAAATTACCGCTCTGTCTATGAACAGCTAAGCTTGTGACTAGGTGAAATGCATCACAAAGAGAAACAGAATTCTTGATAGATTTTTGCTCTAATCCAGACTTTCATATGCCGAGCTTTTGCTGCACCGTAAAGAAACATTCGAGCCGACGCTTAAGTATTTTTGGTCTATCCTCGTGTTCGCGATTGAGCCGGGAGGACAGTCATGGAGCATCCATTTCTTGTCGAGGAATTCACTCCTGAGCATGCGACGCATATAGGTTTTGCGTCCGCAAATCGTTCTGTGACCGCAGAGCCGCAGCCCTCTGCAGCATTACCACCGTTACCAGGCCTTTCCGCGAGCGAGGTACTCTTCCTGACGCCATCCGATCCTCAATATGCCAGCTACTTGGCTTCCGCCAACCTTCGCACCCAGCTCAGTCCGGCGCTCCGCGCGGTGTGCAAGACAGAGCATGCCGTTGCTGTCATGATCGATTGGGTGCGCTCCAATAACCTGTCGTTCGGCATCAGGTGCGGGGGACATTCATATGAAGGATTTTCGCAGTCACAGGACGTCGTGATCGACCTTCGAGGTCTAGAAGATATCAGTGTCGATGCCGCCGCAGGGATTGTCACCGTGGGCGCAGGCGTTTCGCTCTATGATGTCTACCAGGAACTTGCAAATGAAGGGTATGCGTTTCCTGCTGGAAGTTGCCCAACGGTCGGCATCGTCGGACATGTGATGGGTGGCGGTTACGGTTTGCTGGCCAGGTCGCATGGATTGACGTGCGACGTTCTTCAGCAGGTGACCATGATTGATTGCCAAGGGAGTACGCTGCAGGCGACAGCAAGCTCTGAACCCGACTTGTTCTGGGCATGCAGAGGCGGTGGTGGCGGCAGTTTCGGAATTGCAACGCAGTTCATGTTGAGCATTTTTGCCCTCACGAATGTTCTTGTGTTTGGTGTTTCCTGGAAGTTACCGCAATCACACGCCGCAGGCATCTTCAACGCTTGGCAAACCTGGGCGCCGAACGCTCCCAATTCGATCACGTCTATTATGAAGCTTGGTCCTGCAGGAAATGGTTTGATTTCATTGCGTTGCATTGGACAATCAATCGGCTCCGAGGCCGAGTTGCGCAACGAACTGCATTCGCTTGTCAGTTTGGAGACACCATCTTCTCCGCTTAAAATCCAGAGCCTCAGCTTTTTGGACGGGGTGAAACATTTTGCGGGGCCTCTGACGTATGAGTCGGTATATATGAAAGCTAAGTCAGATTACGTCTTCAGCCCGCTCGCTTCGTCCGCAATAGCGGACCTGCTCAGCGCTATCGCCGCCGTTCCAGTCGGTGGTATTGCCGTTCTATGTGATGCGTATGGTGGCCAAATAGGAAATGTGTCAGTTGCCGACACAGCTTTTCCCCGGCGAGGCGGGACACAATACTGCATTCAATATTTCTCAAGCTGGCAGAATGCGTCGCAGAGTGGTTCGCATCTCACCAATGTCGCCAATGTCTACGCCGCGATGCGCCCGTATCTGCCGGGCGCTGCCTACGTAAACTACTGCGATCTCGATCTTCAGAACTGGGCGGACGCCTACTGGGGTGCTAACCTGTCCAGGTTATCGTCGGTTAAGGCAGCTTACGACGCTAACAACCTATTTCGCCATCAGCAAAGCGTTCCAGTTGGAACCTCAGTTTGAGGAGACCGGCCCCGGATTCTCCATGAGATAAGCCGCGCCTTCGCGTTAGGTCGCCCCGCGGTCGAGACCCGCAATCAGAACGTCTTTGGAGGTTGAGAGCCGCTGTGCATTGCAGCGCGACATTCCAAGCTCATGTCGTCTCCGGGTCTTGGTTCTCTAATTCCGGGCGTGGGGTCAAGCTCTCCGTGACATCCTTGCCGGGTTCAGGGTTCTCTCCGCGGTAGGGGCGTGCCCTCCGCATGATGGCGTTAGATGACGCTGGTGGATCAATGTGTGAAGCGCGTTTTGCTCTCTTGAGCATCGCAAGACCAAGAGCGATCTCACCAACGCCAGCGTCCCGGCAGGGACGTTCGTTCCCGCTGATCTGATCAGCGGGAAGTCGGTTGTCCTGCTATGCAGGTTGATTGGCAGCCTCCTTTGACGACCATTTGAATTCGGTGCCCTCGATCCACATCCGGTGCAGAATGACGGCAAGCTTTCGAGCCACGGCGACCTTGGCTTTGCGCAGTCCGCTTCGCTTCGCAAGCCTGATGCCCCAGGCTTTGAGCGCCGACCACTTTTCTATGCGGGTGAGCAGCACATTGGCGGCCTCGTAGAGGTAAGTTCGCAGCATCTTGTCGCCGCATTTTGAGATTCGACCCGTCCAGTCGATCTCGCCGGATGCGTATCGTCGGGTTGTCAGTCCGGCATAGGCTCCGACACTTCGCGACCTCTTGAAGCGCGTGGGGTCGTCGATCGTCGCAAGGAAGCAAAGAGCTGTGATTGGACCAACACCTGGTACTGTTATGAACCGTCGCACCTGAGCATTATTGCGGGCCAACCGCAGCACCTTGCGGTCGAGGTCCGCAATCTGTCGCCCGACAGCCTCGCGAGCCTTGAGCAGCGGTTCTACGGCGGCTGCAACTGCCGGCCGAGCATCGGCCAGCACCGCGGCGCGCACGGCAAATACGTTCATCTTTGCCCGGCCGATGACGAGCCCAAGATTTTCTGAGGAGCCCGCGGATCTGGTTCTCAATATCCCGCTTGATCTTGACGAGCAGAGCTCGGCTGACAAGCAGGGCTTTGATCGCATGACTGTCGAGATCTTTGACGCGGACTTCCTTGTACCATCCGCACTGCATGATGCGTGCGATGCCCACGGCGTCGTTACGGTCACTCTTGTTGATCTGCATCTTCAGAGCCGCTTTCGCATGCCTAGCATCGATGCAGATGACCGGCAGACCCATCTTATTCAACTCGGTCCATAGCCAGGTCGACGTTGCTCCTGCCTCAAGTCCCATTCGGGCGACATGCGGCGCATGCGACTTGACAAATGCAGCGATTGTCTCGGGGTCCGAAGTTACCACTCCTTCGCGCTCGATCTTTCCGCTTCGATCGACGATGCAGATCGCTGTCAGTTTCAGCGACACGTCCAGTCCGACATAGTGCTCCATTGCGGCTCTCCATGATTGCAAGGTCCCATGAGGTGGACCTCGTCGATACCTGGAGAGCTGATTCCCAGAGCCTGAATGTGGCTCGACTAGCCCGGAATTACCGTATGTGTGAAAACGCGCTGGCGCGCGATCGCGATGGAATAAATCTCTCTCAGAAATGCCCCTTGGTCCGCGAGGCTTGCAAAGTTGATTCGATTTTGCCCGGATCGAGAAAGATTTTTCTCCCTGCTTTCCGGTTTTTTGCGTTTTTACACAGCCAAGGTCAAATCGCTACCGAATTGCGATGTCCGCGTTAGGTCCGTTCATCCCTCAACTTCAGACATCATGGTGCAACTTCCAAACGTCGAAATGGGCCATAAGTGGAAATCGAATTAGCCTGCTGAATTTTGCATAGCGCACACATCGTCCTCAGCCTAATCTCGCTTGATTTAGCTCAACGGCCTACGCGCGTGCGCTGCCAAGCAGTGCTGTGAATTGCCTTGGTTTCGGAAGACGGTGAGCATCAATGATCAAGATTGCCAAAGCCCACGTAGCCGCGACGCTCTTGACAGCGGGATGGCTCGGTTGCGTATGCGGCGCAGCATCGGCCGCCGTTAGCATCGCGGGACAAGTCCAAGCGGGTGGTAACGCAGTCGCAAACTCCACCGTCACGCTGTGGGTCGCAAGTTCAGGGGAACCAAGGCAATTGGCTCAAACAACAACCGGCAGCAACGGACAGTTTGAACTTCTCAGCCAAGAGACCCCTAGCGCGGATGTCAACCTGTATCTGGTCGCTAAAGGCGGCCAAGCTACGGTCAACAAGAATAGCGACAACAATCCGGCCATTTCTCTGTTGACGGTGCTTGGTAACACGCCCCGGGCCAAGGTTGTCATCAACGAGATGACCACCGTGGCGTCGGTGTGGACCCACGCGCAGTTTCTTGATGGCGCGGCAATCAAGGGTCCCGCGCTCAGCCTACGTATTGCCGCAGGCAACGTGCCCAATTTCGTGGACCTTCAAACGGGTGGCTGGGGGGACACTATTCAGGATCCGCTCAACGGCAGCCAGACGCCGACAATGGCCAATTTTGCCACGCTGGCCGACGTGATTGCTGGCTGTGCCACGCTGGTGACTGTCAATGCGTGCGACCAACTTTTCATAGCGGCCACACCGCCGAAAGGCGCCGCCCCAACCGACACTCTGACGGCGGCCCAAGCCATCGCCCGCTATCCTTGGTATCAGCCACAACGGCTCTACGCCTTGCTGAAGCAATTCTATCCAATCCTGAAGGGCGAGAACCTGCGTCCGGTTCCATTTATGCCGTACCTCAATTGGTCGCCGAGCGCCTGGGTGCTTCCGCTCAAGTTTGACGGTGGCGGGTATCGTGCGGGCGGCAAGGCCATGTTCGACAGTGAGGGCAACCTTTGGGTCGGCGATAACTTCACAGTGGGTTGGCAGGGGCAAGATAGCCTATGGCAAGGTCATGCGACCAAGTTCGCCCCGAACGGTCGCCCACTTTCGCCGATCACCATCGGCTTCACCGGCGGCGGGATGGAAGGAGGCACCTTCGGTGCGGCTGTCGACGCCAATGATAATGCCTGGCTCACCAGTTATGGCAGCAAGTCCATCTCGGTATTCGAAAAGAACGGCAAGCCATTGTCGCCGCCAAAAGGCATAAACTTCGACGGCAA
Organism: uncultured Alphaproteobacteria bacterium; assembly: GCA_963720115.1. Lineage (GTDB taxonomy): Bacteria > Pseudomonadota > Alphaproteobacteria > Rhizobiales > Xanthobacteraceae > BOG-931. The sequence continues at coordinate 49,555 of CAVREN010000018.1, read as the reverse complement.
GCTCGGGCTGATGCAAGGGGTCATCGTTACGCCCAGCGGAGACGTCTGGGTACTTGGCATCGAGAAAAGTCAGCTTGTCCATTTCCCCAAGGGTGATCTCAGCAAGGGCCGCATTGTTTGCGAGGGTAACAGTGCTGAACCATGCAAATCATTCAGAGCGCCATTTCATCTCGGCATCGACCAGCAGGACAGGATTTGGGTGTCCAACAGCGGAGTGGACCACGTGACACGCTTCCCCGCGTCTGATCCGAGCAAAGCCGAGAATTTCAAGACTGGAATCAATAATAGCGGCCTTGCCATTGACAGCGGCGGCAATGTTTGGGTCACCAACCGCTTTGGCACTGGGCTTCTGGGCATGGCCCATTTGATAGACATGGGCATACACCTGAAGCTCAAAGGCGTAGCCTCAGCTTCGGATTACCTAACGAAGACGATGTCCGAGCAAAAGGGTGGTCATTTCGGTGGCAGCGTCACACTGTTGCGGCCAGACGGCAGCCAGTTTCCCGGCTCGCCGTTCAAAGGTGACGGTCTCCCTGGTCCTTGGGCAGCGGTCGTAGATGGCAATGACAACGTCTGGATTTCTAACTTCAATACTCCGAGCAGCCCAATCGTGCAGTTGTGTGGCGTCCGCACTGAAAACTGCCCGCCCAGCAAGGAGACCGGCGACCAGATTTCGCCACCCGGCGGTTACGTCGGAGGAGGACTGCAGATGCAGACCGATCTTGCCATCGACCCGGCTGGCAATGTCTGGGTGATGAACAACTGGCAGGACATCGACAGTTGTATCGGTACACCAAAAGAGGCGCTTTCGACCCGCTGCGGCGGACAGGGTGTGGTTGTTTTTTATGGAATGGCAAAGCCGGTGCGCGCTCCACAGATCGGCCCGGCGCAACAACCACAGTGAAACGGATGGCTCAGCGCAAAATTGGTCGGGCTATGTCCTTGTTGGGTCGCGAACGCCATCTTGGGGGCTGTCGCCTGTTGTTCATAAATTAAACGTAGGCGGCCCGTTGCGGAGCCTTAGATCCAACTGCAGTCGCCGGCAGCTGAAGAACCGTAGCTTGCAGACCCTCATGCAGGAATGTCAGGAGCACGATTTATCCATCCGGGAATTCCAGTGCGTCGTGATGGGTTCTGAGATTGTTTTGGTTCACTTGCCGGAAGATCGCGGTCTTATGTTTGACTACTTTGCTCCACGGCCATAAGCGAAACGGCAACCGCTTCTACAAACGACAACTCAGTTCCGGGCAACAGACAGACGGCCACGCTCGCATCTTCCGGGGCTGAGAAGCCTCGCGTGCCTGTCGGAAAGGTGCGGTTGGTTAGCTTGTCGCCAACTTTGGCGGGACGCGATCTGATGTTGTGCAGGCTGTAATCACACATTGGGCACTCCCATGTTACCCCGCAGCCAGCCCCAGCTTACCCAAATCGGTCGCACAGTCCCAGATGCCGCAATGGGCCCTGGTCCGAGCAAGCAGTTGATGTGGCTGTCGCCGATAGGCCGTTAAAGCGACGGCCAATGTCTCAGTTGGGTCAACCGGGTCGGTTGGGCTGTCTTGGCATGTCGGCTTCACCCCCGACTCCGGACGTATCGCTGTGAGGCAGCGAACCGACGCTTCGGGCCAAGAACTGACAAAGCGAGTTTAGCGTCTGCGTCTGTGCAAACTGCCAAAATGTTTTCTAATGCGGTCCTTACCTATTGGGGCCGAGTGCTTGTCTCTTTCGTACCGCAATGAGCCTCTTCACAAGTGCCTTGGGTAGAGGCTTATCGATCGGAAACTGAAGGGCTCCTTTCGAGGTCTTGTATTGCGAGAGTTCCCTCTCGAACTCGGGAAAGACGGAACCACTGTGCGGCAGATAGCTGAGGTGGTTCTTGAAGGCCGCAAATCCTGCGATCACCTTGCCCTGTACCCTGAAGGCCGGCATTCCGTAGGAAATGCACTCCTCTGCCTCTGGGAGGAGATCGAGGATTGTTCGTCGCAGCGCTTCCAACGTGGCGCGTTTTGGTTGCTCCAAGGAAGCTAGGTACCGATCAATTTCGCTCTTTGACATGAGATTAAGTTACCACAAGCCCCAGTGCACGCCGAGCGGCGCGATGTCCGCCTTGGGGTCATTCAGCGACACACAGAATTATCCGGGCGATGACTGTTCCTGGACCTATAGCCGACATTGATGCTGCGCTTTTATGAGTAGCTCTACGGCAGCGTGAGCAGCGCCGCGGCCGTCGCCAGCATGGCGAGCGCCGAGGCCGCGAGTGACCAATGTACGCCGATCAGGCTGCCAAGAAGCCCGACCGACACGCCGCTGAAGGCGCGCAGGCCGTAGCTTGCCATGCCGAACAAGCCGATGACGCGCCCCCGGTTTTCCAGCGGCGCGTTGATCTGTACCAGGCTTGTCGCCATGGTGTTGAACGACAGCTCGAAGAAGCCGGCCGCGAACAACAGGCCGAGCGCGAGCGGGTAGTTCCACGACAAGGAAAAGCCAGCGAGCGATACGCACCAGAATATGGCGAGCACGATGGCGGTCCGCTGCCGCGGCGGCAATAGTCCGCCGCTTTCGAGCAGGACGCCGGCCAGGAAAGCGCCGCAGGCATCGGCCGCCAGCAGCATGCTGTAGGACAGGCCCGGATCGCCGTGTCCGAGATCTTCGGCAAAGCCCGGCATTTGCGAGCTGTAGGCATTGCCGACAAAGAACGACGCCGCCCCGGCCAAGATCGTCATTGACACAATGACGGAATGGTCGCGAATTTCGCGCGCGGTGTGGGTGATGTCGGCGAGGCCCCGCACCGCGCGGCGCGGTGGGAGCGCGCCGGTGCGAAAGCGCGGCCCGTAGGGCGCGTTCACCAGCCAGAGCAGCAGCGGCAGATAGAAAATCGTATTGAGAAAGATGCCGTAGGACGGTCCGAGCCCGAGCAGGATCACGCCGCCCGCCGCCGGCCCAGCCAGCACGCCGAGATAGCGCGCGGTGGCATTGAGCCGGACTGCGCTCATCAGATCGGCCGGCCCGACAATGTCGTAAAGCAGCACCTGCACCGGCGTGAACCACAGCACGCCGGCACAGCCGTGCACCACCAGCAGCACCATCGCCTGCCACATCTGCAAGGTGTCGGTGATGAAGAAATAGCCCCAGCCGAGCGACACCAGGATAAACAGCAGCATGCCGCACTGGATGATGCGGCGCGGGTCGAACCGGTCGGTGAGCGCGCCGGCGGCGACCGAGAACAAGAGAAACGGCAGCCAGTGCGAGACGATCGCGAATCCGGCGAGCGCCGGCGAATGGAATTTCTGAAACATCACCCAGTAGCTGATGACGTGCTCGATATTGTCGGCCATCATCGCAAACACGAAGGTGACGAACTGGACGCGGAATCCCGGATGCCGCATGGCGGCGAACGAGCGTTTCGCCGGCGCAGTCGGCGCCGCAGCGTTCTGGGGCTGGATGTTCAAGAAGGGACTTTTTCGGGGTTGGCGGCGGCAGCCTGATGGTTGCGAAACCCGGCGAGGTCTTTAGGTGTGCGAAACTATAAGTGTGCGAGACAACTTGGCACCAATAGCGTAAACCGCCAACCCGTTATCCTGCCGGGCGCCTATGCAAGAATGCTTTGTTTGTAGCGATTTTAAATTTGCGCAAGCGTGCTTGATGACTGCGCGCGCGGCTTGGCTCGCCATGGGGCAAGGCCTTCATGCCGCGTAGCGATGTCGACGTCGTGGTCGTGGGCGGTGGCGCGGCAGGCATTGCGGCCGCGCGCCGGCTGCGCGAGGCCGCTGTCGATTGCCTTATCGTCGAAGCGCGTCCGCGGCTTGGTGGTCGCGCCTGGACGGTCATCGACGAGTCGGGATTTGCACTCGATCTCGGCTGCGGCTGGCTGCATTCGGCCGACCGCAATCCATGGGTGAAGATCGCGCAGGAGCAAGGCGCCGAGATCGACAAGTCGCGGCCGCCCTGGGCACGCCGGTCCTTGGGCGTCGGCTTTCCGCCCGCGGAGCAGCAGGACTTTCAGGCGGCGATGAATGCGTTCTTCACGCGACTGGAAGGTGCCGCCGAGAGCGACGGCGACGTTCCGGCCGGGAATTTTCTCGAACCGGGTTGTCGCTGGAACGGCCTGATCAACGGGCTCAGCACCTATATCAGCGGCGCCGAATGGGACCGCGTGTCGGCGAAGGATTTCGACCGCTATCACGACACCGGCGTGAATTGGCGCGTGGTCAAAGGTTATGGCGCGCTGATCAGCGCCTGCGGCGAAAGTCTTCCGGCCGAGCTCGATTGCGCGGTAGGCGCCATCGATCATCGCGGCAAGCGCTTGCGCATCGAGACCGCGAAGGGTGTGATCGCGGCCGATCAGGTGATCGTCACCATCCCGAGCACGCTCATCGCAGCGGAGCGGCTTTTGTTTACGCCTGCGCTGCCGGAGAAGACCGAAGCTGCGCACGGCTTGCCGCTCGGGCTCGCCGACAAATTATTCTTGTCGCTCGAACGCGCCGAGGAATTCGAGCAGGACACGCGCGTGTTTGGACACACCGATCGTGCTGCGACCGCCACTTATCAGTTCCGGCCGTTCGGGCGACCGAAGATCGAGGTTTATTTCGGCGGACGCTTTGCCGCCGAACTGGAAGCCGGCGGCGACGGCGCTTTTTTTGAGTGCGCCGTGTCGGATCTTGTCGGCCTTTTTGGCAGTGCGTTTGCTCCACGCATCAAGCCGATCGGTATTCACCGCTGGGGCGTCGATCCGTTTGCGCTCGGCTCCTATTCGTATGCGTCGCCGGGTTTTGCCGATTGCCGGCCGAAGCTCGCCGAGCCCGTCGACCGCCGCTTGTTCTTCGCCGGCGAAGCCTGCTCGGTCCACGATTTCTCGACCGCGCACGGCGGCTGGCATACGGGCGTGAGCGCGGCCGAGCAGGTGATTGCGGCAAGAGCATGATCCGGAAAAGTGGAACCGGTTTTCCGAAAAGATCTGCTTAGCCAAAGAACGAGAACTCAGTCCCACACGCCAGCATGAATGGCGGCGGCCTCGTCCTCCAGCAACGGCCCGATGACTTCGACCGGCCGCTGTCCGGCGGCGAACACGGTGCGGCAGGGCAGATCGAGCGTCGGGTTCTCGGCGTGATTGCCGGTGATGGTCTTGAGCCGCCGCTCGGACAGGCCATAGACCACGCGCCCAATGCCGGTCCAATAGGCGGCGCCGGCGCACATGCAGCACGGTTCGGCCGAGGTATAGAGCGTGCAGGCCGCCAGGAACTTCGGATCGAATTGTTTCGAGGCCGCCGTGGCAAGAAGTCGCTCGGCATGGCCGGTCATGTCGCGGTCCGGCATGTAGCCATTCTCGGCCTCGAGCAGGATGTCGCCTGCGCCACTGACCAGGATCGCCCCGAAGGGGTGATTGCCGTGAGTACGGGCGCGTTGCGCCACCGCGAAGGCACGGCGCAGGAATGTCTCGTGATCAAGCGGCGGCATGGCGGTGTCCATTTCCCCAACGATCGATGCGGATTGTTGACGGCCGGCGCCGGACTATAAGCGCGCCCGGCCAGCCCTCTGGCGCTGGCACATTACTTGCCTAGATTTATTTGTTGTGCGCAAATGTTGTGCTCTCTGAGCGCGAAGTCACGCCGGAGTTACGCGATTCGATTTAAGGCGAAATGACCCGAAACGCCCTGCAATTTATCAGAAGCGGCCGCAGCGTGCGCATCGACCAATTTGCGCCGCGCGCCACGCTGCTTGATTGGCTGCGACTTGAGGAGCGCTCGACCGGCACCAAAGAGGGCTGTGCCGAGGGCGATTGCGGCGCCTGCGCGGTGGTCGTGGCGCGCGAGCGCGACGGCCGTCTCCTGTACGAGTCGGTTAATTCCTGTATCACGCTGCTCGGCCAGATCGACGGCGCGGAGCTGATCACGGTGGAAGATCTCGCCGAGAATGGCGCGCTGCATCCAGTCCAGGAAGCGATGGCGCGCCTGCACGGCTCGCAATGCGGCTTTTGCACGCCCGGCATCGTGATGAGCCTGTTCGCGCACTATCATTCATGCGACGGCCATACCAGCCGCGATACCATCAACGACGTGCTGGCCGGCAATCTTTGTCGGTGCACCGGCTATCGGCCGATCGTGGATTCGGCGCTCGAAGTCTGCAAGACCGGCACCGATGATCAGTTCACGCGCAAGGCGGCGGCGCGGCTGCAAGCGCTCTGCGCGCTTGACGACAAAACGGATGTCTTCGTCGGCGATGAAACGTCGTTCTTTGCCGCGCCGGCGAGCGAGCAGTCTTTAGCGCAGCTCTATATGAAGCATCCTGACGCCACCATCGTCGCCGGCGCCACCGACGTCGGGCTGTGGATCACCAAGAAGCTCACGCCGCTCCAGAAGATCATTCACGTCGGCCGCGTTACCGAGCTTGGCGCGATCGAACAAAGTGCGGCAGGATTTGAATTCGGCGCCATCGTCTCGCTCACCCGCGCCGCGCCGGTGCTTGGCTCGATCGATCCGGACGTGGCCGAAGTGATGCGCCGTTTCGGCTCGATGCAGGTGCGGGCGGCCGGCACCGTCGGCGGCAATATCGCCAACGGCTCGCCGATCGGCGATCTCGCGCCGATGCTGATTGCGCTCAATGCCACGCTGGAACTGCGCCGCGGCGATCAGGTGCGCAGAATGCCGCTGGAAAACTTCTTTCTCGACTACGGCAAGCAGGATCGCCAGCCGGGTGAATTCGTGCGCCGTCTCCTGGTGCCGAAGCTTGAGTCGGGTTGGCATTTCCGCGCCTACAAAATCACGAAGCGTATTGACGAAGATATTTCCGCGGTGCTCGCGGCTTTGTGTCTGAAAGTCGATGGTGGCCGCATGAGCGATGCTCGCGTCGCCTTCGGCGGTATGGCCGGGATCCCCAAGCGCGCAAAGGCGGTCGAGGAAAAATTGCGCGGCCTGTCGCTTGCGGACGCGAGCGGCTGGCAAGCCGCGGCCGATGCGGTCAGCAAGGATTTCACGCCGCTCACCGATCTGCGCGCCAGCGCCGGCTATCGCAGCCGCGTCGCCGGCAATCTCATCGTCAAGGCGCTGGCCGAAATCGCAGGTGTGAGCCCGCAGGTCACGCGCGTCGTGGATCACCGGACGGTCGCCCATGCCGCCGAATAGCGACGTGATCGAGGCGCCGCTGCGCCATGTCCACAAGCCGCTGCCGCATGACAGCGGCGCCAAGCATGTGCAGGGCAACGCCGAATATATCGACGATATCCCCGAGCCGATCGGCACGCTGCATATCGCTGTGGGCGGCACGCCGGTCGCACGCGGCACGCTGCGCCGCCTCGATCTGAGCGAGGTGCGGGGCGCGCCGGGGGTGGTTGCGGTGGTGACGGCAGCCGATATCCCCGGGAAAAACGACATTTCGCCGGGCAGCGCCGACGAGCCGGTCCTGGTACAGGAGACCATCCTGTTTCATCATCAGCCGGTCTTCGCGGTCGCCGCGACCTCGCGCGATGCCGCGCGCCGCGCCGTGCTGCGCGCCAAGATCGAAGTGGATACCGAAGCGCCGAATGTGACGGTCGAGCAGGGCAGGGCCTCGGGCGAGGTCGTGATGCCCGATTACGCCTTCATCAATGGCGATGCCGCCAAGGCAATTGCAGCGGCGCCGCTGCGCAGCACGGGAAAAATTCAGGTCGGCGGTCAGGAGCATTTTTATCTGGAAGGCCAGGTCGCGCTCGCTGTCCCCGGCGAGGACGGCGCGGTTCTGGTCTATTCGTCGACCCAGCATCCGAGCGAGGTGCAGCATGTCACGGCGCGCGTGCTCGGCGTGCCGGACTCGTTTGTGACCTGCCGCGTGCGCCGCATGGGCGGCGGTTTCGGCGGCAAGGAAACGCAGGCGACACAATGGGCGGTGCTTGCTGCGCTCGCCGCCCGCATGACCGGCCGGCCCTGCAAGTTCCGGCTCGATCGCGACGCCGACATGGTGATGACCGGCAAGCGGCACGATTTCGCGGTCGAATATTCCGTCGGCTACGACTCCGACGGCCGCATCCGCGCGCTCGACCTCGATCTCGATGCGCGCTGCGGCTGCTCCGCCGATTGCAGCATCGGCGTGGTCGATCGCGCCATGTTCCATTCCGACAATGCGTATTTCCTGCCGGAATCGCGCATCTACACGCGCCGCGTCAAGACCAATACGGTGTCGAACACCGCCTTCCGCGGCTTTGGCGGCCCGCAAGGCATGATGGCGATCGAGCGCGTGATCGACGCCATCGCCTGGAGTCTCGGCCGCGATCCGCTCGACATCCGTAAAGCCAATTTGTATGGCTCCGGCCGCGATCTCACACCTTACGGCCAGACCGTGGAAGACTGCGATGTCGCGCCGGTTCTGATCGAGCAGCTGGAACGCTCGTCCGACTATCGACGGCGGCGCAAAGAGATTGCGGCCTTCAACGCGCGCTCGCCGATCCTCAAGCGCGGCATCGCGCTCACGCCGGTGAAGTTCGGCATTTCGTTTACGCTCACTCACATGAACCAGGCCGGTGCGCTGGTGCACGTTTATCAGGACGGCTCCGTGCACCTGAACCATGGCGGCACGGAAATGGGCCAGGGCCTGTTCCAGAAAGTCGCCCAGGTGGCGGCAGAGGAATTCGGCATCGGGCTCGAGCGCGTGCACATCACCGCCACCTCGACCGACAAGGTGCCGAACACCTCGGCGACGGCGGCGTCCTCCGGCACCGATCTCAACGGCATGGCGGTGCGGCAGGCCGCGCGCGAGATCAAAGCCCGGCTCAGCCGTTTCGCCAGCGAGACCTGGAACGTGGCCGAGGATCTGATCTCGTTCCGCGACGATCGCGTCTTCATCGGCAACGAGAGCGTTCCGTTCGGCGAACTGGCCAAGAAGGCATACGGCGCGCGCGTGCATCTTTCGGCGGCCGGCTTCTACAAGACGCCGAAGCTGTTCTGGGATCGCGACAAGGGCAAAGGGCGGCCGTTCTTCTATTTCGCTTATGGCGCGGCCTGCAGCGAAGTCGCGGTCGATATCCTCACTGGCGAGATGACCGTTCGCCGGGTCGATATCCTCCACGACGTCGGGCGCTCGATCAATCCGGCGCTCGATATCGGCCAGATCGAGGGCGCGTTCGTGCAGGGCATGGGCTGGCTGACCACAGAAGAGCTCGTCTACGACGACAAGGGCCGGCTGCTCACGCACGCGCCGTCGACCTACAAGATTCCGGTCGCGTCCGACGTGCCGCTGGATTTCCGGGTCGCGCTGTTCGACGGCTCAAACCGCGAAGCAACGATTTACCGCTCGAAGGCGGTCGGCGAGCCGCCGCTGATGCTGGGCATTTCGGTATTCGCGGCGATTGCGGACGCAATCCATGCGGCGCGTCCGGACCAGCCGGTGGCGCTCGACGCGCCGGCGACCCCGGAGGCGATCCTCAAAGCGCTCGGTCCGGTCGATGCGGTGGGGGCATTGGCGCCGCTTGTAACTTCGTAGGCGAATACGATCTGTTAACAAGGCCGGTACGGGCACGGCGGTAAAGTGCAGGCGGTTGCTAGAACATGATCCCGAAAAGTGGGAACCGGTGTTCGGAAAAGATCATGCTCAAACAAAAAGGTAGAGCGGGATGGCGACCCCACTAAAGTTCATCCCGCTCTAGAAGGCGGCCGATGGCCAAGGTCTGGGCCCGCATTCGCGAAACGATCGAGCGGCACGGCAAAGCCGGGCTCCTGAGCGTCGTTGGTGCCGCCGGTTCCGTCCCGCGCGAGACTGGCGCCCGCATCGTGTTGCAGCCCGACGGCGGCTTCTACGGCACGATCGGCGGCGGCCGCCTGGAATACGAAGCGATCGCCGCAGCCCGCGGGGCGCTGTCGGCCGGGCGCGGCGCCGCAATCTTCCGCGATTGGCCGCTCGGCCCCAATCTCGGCCAATGTTGCGGCGGCGCCGTGAAGACGCTCACCGAAACCTTCGATGCCACCGACATGCTGGCCGTGCGCCGGCTGGAGGAGGCGGAACAGGCCGGCGCCTTCGTGGCCGACAGCCGCATCGATGGCGATGGCCGCGTCGCGCGCCGGATCGCGCAGCATGCAGCCGGCAAGCATCTGGAGGAGGCGTCGCGCCCCTTCGACACCAAGCACTTCCAGGAACATTTCGGCGAGTCGACGACGCCGGTTCTTTTGTTCGGCGCCGGGCATGTGGGCCGCGCGGTGGTGCTGGCGCTGGCGCCGCTGTCCTTCAGTGTGCGCTGGATCGACGGCCGCGCGGATCAGTTTCCGCAATATGTGCCGCAGAATGTCGTCACGGTCTGCACCGACGCGGTCGAGCGCGAATTGGCCGAGGCGCCGCGCGACGCCATGATCGTGGTGATGACGCATTCGCATCCGCTGGACTTCGATATCACGCTCGCGGCGTTGCGGCGGCGCAGCTTCGATTTCGTCGGCCTGATCGGATCGGAAACCAAGCGCGCCCGCTTTATGAGCTTCGCGCGGCAGATGGGCCTCCCCGAAAGCGATCTGGAGCGGCTCATTTGTCCGATCGGCATCACGGAGATCAAGGGCAAGGAGCCCGCCGTGATCGCGGCGGCGCTCGCCGCGCAGCTTCTCATTGTCAGCGAGCAAGTCTCGACGCGCCAGCCAAGCCCGGCCATGCAGCCGGCGTAAGCCAGCAGGGGACAATACGTGCAGTCCAAAGATCCCTGCGCCGGCCGGCAGAATGGTCGTGCCCAGGAGAGGCGCACCACAAATCAGCCGCATCAGTGGCTTAGCGGCGCGTGCGACAAATTTTTTTCCCGTATCTTCCCAAGGTTTCCCGTCCATTTGTCGCACTGAAACCCGGCCCCCGCATGGGCTGCGGTTAGCGGTCAAAAAGCCACGTCAGGACAGCCGGTAGTCGCGCCCGGCCTCCGGCGGCGTCCTCAACGGCCGTCAGGGCTCAGAATTATCGATCATCGATAAGTTTATTGACGACCCTCGATAATATATATATCGATTATCGATATATTCGAGGGAGGAAGAAATGCCCGATGACAGAAAGCTCTTTGCGGTCACGAAGTGGGTGCTGCGCGCCGGCATTATCGTGACCATGCTGCTGATCGGCATGTACGTCCTGGGCGTGGCCGCCATGATCTTTGGGCTCGCTACCTCACGCCTGCCGCTCGATAAAATCGCGCACTGGACAGGCGTCACGATGACAGCGGATGAGATCGGCCGCCTGGCGCTGGCGGCGTTCGCGGGCGCCATCGCGGCGCTGGCGCTCGTCCACTTCATCCTCCGCGCTTTGCGGCGCGTGGTCGCCAGCGCCAGTGTGGGCGATCCATTCATCGAGGCGAATGCCACGGAGCTCGTCCGCGTCGCCTGGTTCCTCCTCGGCGTCGAGGTGATCGATGCGCTGATCAAGCCTGTGATTTACCTGCTCGCGCCCGACGCCGTGCGCGCGAAGATCCACGATACGGTCCATGTCTCGGTGACCGGGCTGTTCGCCGTGCTCCTGATCTTCGTGCTTGCGCAGATCTACAGGCGCGGCAGTGACATGCGCGCCGAACTCGCAGGGACGATCTAGCATGGCGATTGTCGTGAACCTCGATGAGCTGCTCTACGCACGCCGCATGACATTGACGGAACTCGCCGATCGCGTCGGCATCACCCTCGCCAACCTGTCGATTCTCAAGACCGGCAAGGCGAAGGCGATCCGGTTCTCCACCCTCGACGCGATCTGCCGGCAGCTCGGCTGCCAGCCGGGTGATCTATTGGCGTTCAATGCGGACGGTGCCCCGGCCGAAGAAAAGCTGGCAACGGACGCGCTCTAGCCGGCGTCGCGTACGAATTCAGCAACTGGGCCTGAGGTGTACGGGCACCCGCCGTCTGAGGCTGAATCCCACTCCTCCTCCATCTACAACGCCACTATTTATCGGGGTTGGTGAAGGCCGGTATTGCCGCTGCTCCGCGCCATGGCTGTCCGGTATGTACTTGGAACCCTACATCAACCGGCCGGCATCATTGATGTCCGTTAATGGTCAATCGCTACAGCTTCGTCGCTCGCCGAAAATCGGTCCGTGCCCGTGATGCGCCGAAAGCGGACGTAAAATCAGAGTTTTTGGTCTAGTGCGCACCAACCGCGTTAGGCGTGGTTGGCGAGGACACGATCGACCTCGGCAAGTGCCTCGTCTTTGGCGGAGGCATCCATCAGCGACGCGTGGAAGCCATTGCGGACGATCGCCGCGATCTCGTCGCGCTTGAGCGACAACGCGTCGGAGACGGCGCGGTAATTGTCGTTCACATAGCCGCCAAAATAGGCCGGATCGTCGGAGTTGAGCGTGACGATGAGGTCCTTGTCCATCATCCGCCGCAGGGGATGCGTTTTAAGATCCTGCACGACCCGCAGCCGGAGATTGGACAGCGGGCACACCGTCAGCGCCATGCGCTCGCGCGCCAGCCGCGCGACTAAAGTTTCATCGTCGAGCGAATGGTTGCCGTGATCGATGCGCCCGACGCCGAGGATATCGAGCGCCTCCCACACATAGCCGGCCGGGCCTTCTTCGCCGGCATGCGCGGTGAGGAAAAAGCCCGCGTCATGCGCGCGGCGGAAAACGGTCTTGAACTTGCTCGGCGGGTTGCCGGCTTCCGATGAATCGAGCCCGACGCCGACGATCTTGTCCTTGAATGCCAGCGCCGAATCCAAGGTCTTCTCGGCGTCGGCTTCCTCGAGATGGCGCAGAAAGCACATGATCAGGCTGGCTTTTATGCCGAATTGCTTCTCGGCATCGGTGATGGCGCGGGAAAGCCCGCCGATCACCGTATCAAACGCCACCCCGCGCGACGTGTGGCCCTGCGGATCGAAGAACATCTCGACGTGCCGGACATTGTCGGCATGGGCGCGCTGCAGGTAGGCGAAAGCCAGATCGTAGAAATCCCGATCGGTGAGCAGCACCGACATGCCTTGATAATAGATGTCGAGAAAGTCCTGAAGGTTGCGAAACTGATAGGCCTGCCGCACCGCCTCGACCGAGTCGAAGCGCAGCTTGACGCCGTTTCTGCGCGCCAGCGCCAACATCAGCTCGGGCTCGAGGCTTCCCTCAATGTGGATGTGCAGCTCGCATTTCGGCAGCCGTTTGATCAGCGCATCGTTCTCATGCATTTTCGTGGCGCCTTCTCTGAGGCAGGGTAGCGAGGCGTAGCAAACCAGCCGGTTGCCGGAAAGGGCTTGGTCTTGGTCTTGGGCTTGGTTTTGGGCGCCGGCGCAAAGTGCGGCCCAATGGCAAAGACGGAATGAACAAACCATGACGCAGGACGCACACAAGGCAGCCGTAATGTTGATGAGCGCGCACGCGAGCGGCGCGCCATTTCAGCCCTTCGCAACCGAATTCGGGATCGCGAACGTCGCCGAGGCTTATTTGGTCCAGCGCGATTATGTGCGCCTGCAAATGCAAGCGCGTCGTGTCGGCGCCGCCGGATACAAAATAGGCCTCACGTCCAAGCGCATGCAGGAGATGTGCGGGGTCGACAGCCCGATCGCCGGTGTCGTGCTGTCAGATCGCGTCCATGCCTCCGGCGCGGTGCTGAACGCGCCGTCCTACGGCCGGATGGGCGTGGAATTCGAGATCGCCGTGCGGCTCAAGCGCGATTTGGCGCCGAACGGCGTGCCGTCACTGGCCGAGGTCGCCGCCGCTGTCGATGCAGTATGCCCGGCGATCGAAATTATCGACGATCGCCGTGCCGACTATCGCGCCTTGGAGGCGCTGTCGCTCATCGCCGACAATTCCTGGAATTCCGGCATCGTGCTCGGCGAGTTCGTGAAGGCTTGGCCGGATCTCGCGACCGTCGAAGGGCTCGTCTCCGTCGATGGCATCCCGCTCGATCGCGGTTTGGGCGGCGACGTGCTCGGCCATCCCTTTCACCCGGTGGCGTGGCTCGCCAGGCATCTTGCCGCACAGGGCGGCGGGTTGCGGGCCGGTGACATTGTGATGACCGGCAGCATCGTCACCACCAAATTTCCCGACCGGCCCGCTTCCTATCGCTTTGACGTGCACGGACTTGGCTCGGTCGATTTAAAGGTCTCGACCTAGTTATCTGAGAATTGAATTCCGCCGCTTCATCGAAGAGCGCTCGGAGCTTGTTGGGAATGGCTCATCGCGGACGCAGGAAATCCTGGGTTCAATCGAGCGCTTCTGCCATGGCGCGCTGCAGATGCAGCGAACTTCAGAAGATTCACGTGACTAGTTGGTGTGGAACAGGGTTATGAAGTTCGGATCGCTGGGCTCAGTGCGAAAAACGTGCATCTTGGCCTCATTGCAATTGTCGTTGCCCGCCGCACGATAGAGCTCAAGCTTTTTTTCTTCTTCTTTCTTGCCGTCGATCCTGGCATCATACCTTACGTAAAGGTAGGGTGATCTATCCGCGTTTACCTTTGCATACTCGTACCAGAAGATTTCTTGGTTTCCGGGCACAAGGTCTACATGTTTCCAGGGGTCGTCACCAAACTTCCAGCTAAATTTCATATTGGCTGTCGTCTCATTTTTTATGCAGGCCTTCGCATAGCGGTAATCAGCCCATGCAGCCGAAAATGTAAGCTGAAAGGCGAGGGCACTCGTGATCGCAGCTGCTAGATATTTTTTCATGGCACTCCTCCCGAATCTCGCTTCCTGTTCAAGTACATCTATGCCGCGCTGAGACTGGCTCGACAGCAGACCCGTCTTGCTCGCTAGCTTTCGGCAGACTCGGCGCGCAGGCGGGTCTCGCTTCACGCGTCGGGTTAGTGCAAAGCCCCGACACCCCGAGGGATGCCGAGCGTTCCATGCGAACATTCCGAGGCGAATGACGAGTTTCGTCTGTATTTGTCTCACCCTTGCCGGGTCCGATGTCAGGACAGACTGGCCGCGGTCGAACTAAAATTCGGCTGGTGATTGACTGAAACTATACTGCTGGCAGCAATGGCTGCTAAGTGCTCCGCGTCACACCTGAATCGGCGGTGTGCAGGTTTTTCGGTGTAAGGCGTCTCCGAGAATTCGGCCTTCACTTTTCGGCATCGCGCCAGCGCTCGCGATTGCCGCGCGCGAATCGAACCAAACAAAAAGTCCGTCGTCGCCCGAATCTGGCCATCGCCCGGTCATGGCCGCCTCGCGGTTCGCGTGCATCCGTTCGTGCACGAGGGGAACGTCGATGCGCGCCTGGTGGTCCGATGCGCGCCACTTTCAGATCGTGGCGCTCGCAACCTTGCTGGCCGTCAATTTCGTTTGGATCGATTTCGGCGCCAGGCCGCTGCAAAGCACATTTGCGATTGCCGGCGCGCTGGCGACGCAAGCGGTTTGCGCGCGCCTGTTCGGGCAGCGCATCGATCCGCGCTCGGCGCTGATCACCGGCTTGTCCTTGAGCCTGCTGTTGCGCGTAAACGAGCCGTGGCTGTCCGCGGTCGCCGGGGTCGTCGCGATTGCTTCCAAATTCCTGCTGCGCGTCGACGGCAAGCACATCTGGAATCCCGCGGGCTTCGCCATCGTGGTGCTGCTTTCGACATCGGGCGGCGTGTGGATTTCGCCCGGCCAATGGGGCGCCAGCATCTGGTTCGGCACGCTGGCGGCTTTTCTCGCCATTCTGGTGTTGCAAGCTGCGCAACGCGCCGACGTCGCGCTGTTCTTTCTCGCCAGTCATGCCGTGCTGCTCGTCGCTCGCGCGCTCTGGCTGGGCGATCCGCTGGCCATTCCGCTGCATCAGATGCAAAGCGGCTCGTTGCTGATCTTCTCTTCGTGATTTCCGATCCGCGCACCACGCCGGATTCGCGCCTCGGCCGCCTGCTGTTCGCCTTGGCCGTGGCGGCGCTGGCGCACTACCTCGCCTTCTTCATGCAGATGCGGCCTGCGCTCTATGCGGCCCTGATCGTCATCTCGCCGGTCACGCTGCTGCTCGACCGGCTTCTTCCCGCCCAGAGGTTCGCATGGTCTTCCAACATCCAGGGAGCGTCTCGATGATGCGAAGTGTCCGTTCTCGAGGCGCGCATGCAGGCGAATGGCGAACCGGTCGCGGAGCCGCGGTAAGGCCGAGCGGTCGGCTGCGCACCGGCGAATTTAGGCGCTCGCCCGCCGACGGCGTCGGCCGCGGGCTTCACAGCAAACTACTTTAGGCTTAAAATGAATCCCTGAGCGGCGAAGAAGCGTCCAGCGCGGACTGGCGCATGCGGACTCGTGCATATGGCTGAAGTGAACGCGGCCTTCGTCAAGAGCCGCGCCAAAGCGCTGGGCGCTGATCTGGTTGGCATCGCCAGTGCCGCAACCTTGAACGCGTTCCCGCCCGATCCGCGCTGGCCGCAGACGCCGGAGCGCATCTCGCCTTATTGCAAAAGCGTGATCGTGCTGGTGCAGCGTATCCCGGCCGGCGCCTTCCGCTGCAAGACCAACGTGCCGGTGCAATACATCGACATGCTGGTGTTGCGGAAAATGGACAAGGTCGCCTACCGCCTCGCTGAGGAATTGGAGGACGCAGGCTACCCGACCTTCGTCACCGCCGCGCAGGAAACCGACTGGAATTACAAGCGCGCAAGCTACGGACGCCTCTCCACCCGCCACCTCGGCGTCGAAGCCGGGCTCGGCACGCTTGGGCTCGAGGTCAATATCCTGACGCCGGAATTCGGTCCGCGCGTCTATCTCACCGGCATCCTCACCGAGCTTGAGCTTGAGCCGGACCGGCCTATCACCGAGCAGGTGTGCATCGGCGAATCCTGCAGCCGCTGCCTGCACGCGTGTCCGGCCGATGCGGTACTGCACTTCGGCATCGACAAGCGCAATTGCGCCACCGAGGCGCAGGAATTCGGTTTCTCGACCATCCTGCAATTCTTCGAGCGCTTCATCGACATGCCGCGCGCCGAAAAGGAGCAGAAGGCGCGCTCGCGCGACGTGTTCGGCTTCTGGCAGGGGCTGCTGCGCGTCGTCGGCTCGTTCGGCGACTGTCCGCGCTGTCTCGCCGTTTGCCCGGTCGGCAACGACTATCACGCGCATCTCGCCGACGCCCAGAAGGCCATTCCGGAAAAGACGCCGGAGAAGGTCGCGCTCGGCAAAAGCTATCGCGAGAACCGCGCGCAAGGCGCCGCGATCGCGGGATTGAGTGATTGGAACAGGCGCTGGGTCGGCCCGGAAGGCTACAAGGGCATGGTGGCGCGGCAGTTGCAGGAGTTCAAGAAAATGCAGCAGCAGCGCAGCGAACGGGCCTTGGCCGCCGCTGACGAGGACGGACGCACCTAATGGTTTCGGCGTTCAAGCAGCCGCTCACGGCGGCCGATATCAAGGCGAAAGCGCGTGCGCTCGGCGCCGATCTCGTCGGTATTGCCGACGGCGCCACGCTGGAACGCCATCCACCCGACCCGCGCGATCCGAGGCGCCCTTCCGACATTACAGATCTCGACGGCGGCCGGGTCATCGTGCTCGCCAAGCGCGTGAGCCGCGGCAGCGCGCGCATCGCCGCTTGGAACGATCGCCACAAATACTACAACGACGAGCTTGCGCTTTCGCGGCTCGAAGAGGCATCGCTTGAGCTGGTCTACTGGCTCGAAGACAACGGCTACCCGGCGATCATCGTGCCGCCGACACATGTCGATCCCTGGCGCTATGACGGCGATCCGAACCGGCACCACACGACGCTGTTGTCGCTGCCGCATGCCGCGGTCGAAGCGGGCCTCGGCACGCTCGGGCTCAATCTGCAATTGCTTACGCCCGAATTCGGACCGCGCGTGCTGCTCACCGCCGTACTGTGCTCGGTCGATGTCGCTTGCGACAAAAAGATGGAAACCGCGCTGTGCCTCGGCCCGAGCTGCGGGCGCTGCCTCAAGACTTGTCCGGCCGATGCGGTCGGGCACTGGGCGCGCGACTGGCCGGCCTGCGATCGTTTCAGGTCACCGCACGGGTTTGCGCACTTGAGCGAGCACGTCACCCGCATCATCGCCGAACCGGACGCCGCCAAGCAGAAAGAGCTGGTGCGTTCCGAGGACAGCTTCAATCTCTGGCAGAGCATTCTGCGCGGGGCCGGCGTGATCACCGGTTGCCGCCGGTGCGCCGATGTCTGTCCGGTCGGCGCCGACTACGAAACGATGTTGCGCGACGCGCTCGAAGCGATCCCGGAGGATACGCCGGCCAAGGAAACGCGGCTCGCCGCCATGGCGGCGGAGGAAAAAGCCGGACACGCGCCGGAAACATACGCCGAGCAGAGCCGCTGGATCGGCCATCTGCCGCCTCGCGGCTCCTGATCTTGCGCGGCTCCTGAACACATGGCGCCATTGCTCGATCTTCCCAAGTCGCGTCCGGATATCGAGCGTATTCAATCCGAGCGTAAGAAGCATGCGGTCGCGCAAGCCCGCCGCGCGCCGTTCTACAAGGGCAAGTTCGACCACGTGAATGCCGAGCGGCTCGACGATCCGGACGAGTGGCGCAAAATCCCGCTGCTCGACAAGGACACGCTGCGCAAGCTGGAGGATCAGAAGTTCTACGAAGATTTCTGCCTGCCGTCCGACGACGGCATTGCCGAATACTGGCGCTCGGGGGGCGCCACCGGCACCCCGCTATTCTACCCGCGCAGCTATCATGACATCGAAGCCGCCATGATCGGCTTTGCGCGCATTTACGATTGCACGCGTTGCCGGCGCGGCGGCCGCGCGCATGTGTCGTTTCCGCTCGGCATTCACCCGGTCGGTCAAATGCTGGCGCGGGCCGCAGGCACGCGCGGCATCGCCGTCAACTGGGCAGGCTCCGGCGCCACAACCCCTTCGGTTTTGCAGCTCGAACTGATCGAGCGGCTGAAGCCCACCATCTGGATGGGCATGAGCAGCTACGGCCTGCATCTCGCCAATCTCGCGGAAGCGCGCGGGCTCGATCTCGCGGCTCGCTCGGTCGAGACGCTGCTCTGCTCGGCCGAGCCGCTGTCGGATGCCAAACGGGAGAAGCTTGCGCGCCAATGGGGCGCCCAGGTCCGTGACACGTTCGGCATGACCGAAGCCGGCATGATGGGCGCGGAAGACGAGGCCGGGCGCGGCTTCCGCATTTGGACGGACATGTTCCTGATCGAAGTGCTCGACCCGGACAGCCACGATCCGGTCAAGGAGGGTGCGGTCGGCGCGCTGGTGGTGACGCCGCTCTGGACCAACACCATCACGCCGTTTCTGCGCTGGAGTTCGGGCGATCTCGTCACCTGGCAGCGTGGCGACGATGCGTCGGGTCCGTTCTCGGTCTTTCCGCTGGTCAAGCATGCGCACCGCACCAGCGGCTTCTTCAAGATCCGCGGTATCAACGTCAATCATGCCGATTTCGAGGATTTCATTTTCCGCAATGCCGACATCAGCGATTTCAAGGCCGAGCTGATCACCGAGCGCGATCTTGAGTTCCTGCTCGTGTCGGTCGAAGTGCGCCGCGGCGTCCATCCGGCCGCCGCTGCCGAACGCCTGAAGTCCGAGGTGCATGAGCGGTTCGAATTGACGCCGCGGATCGTCGTGGTCGAGACCGGCACGCTCGCCAAGGAATTCGAGGCGA
Organism: uncultured Alphaproteobacteria bacterium; assembly: GCA_963720115.1. GTDB lineage: Bacteria > Pseudomonadota > Alphaproteobacteria > Rhizobiales > Xanthobacteraceae > BOG-931. Next base: position 30,111 of record CAVREN010000018.1, on the reverse strand, counting down.
GCGTGAAGATGCCGCGCTTCATCGACCGCCGGCAGTAGAGCCCAGACATGAATGCTGTTATTGCAGCGGCCTTCGCGCACGGATGAGAAGCATCGATTCAGAAAGTTGGCTACGTTTCAGTTTGTGAGGACCTTCATCGCATGCAGCAGGAGCCGTTCACCCCGCCCGAAGCCGCGTTCACGCGCAGCGTTCCGATCCGTTTCTCCCATTGCGATCCGGCAGGCATCGTCTACTTCCCGCACTATTTCAACATGTTCAACGGGCTGATCGAGGACTGGTACACCGAGGAGCTCGGCTACAACTACGCCGACATTATCATGGGCAGCCAGTTCGGATTTCCGTTCGTGCATATCGAATGCGACTTCAAGGTCCCGAGCCGGATGGGCGACGTGATCGATCTGACTTTGCTGGTCGAGCGTCTCGGCCGCTCGTCGCTCGGTATCGCCATCGTCTGCCACCGCGATGGTGTCGAGCGCTGCGCGCCCGCATGGTCACCGCCATGATGTCGATTACGACCCGCAAGCCCGAGCCGCTGCCGCCGCCCTTGCGCGAGGCGATCGAAGCCTACCGCGCGCGGACTTCGACTTGAGCGCAACGAACGCTTCGCCGCTTTTTACGACGCCGCAGCTATTTTCCAGGTTGATCGAGAACAAAGGCTTTGCCGCTATCATGGGACGTGTCGCGGCCAGCACAGCGAAAATCTTACAGAAAGCGAAAAATACGATTGCAATCCTGCGTGTTGAACGGTCCTGGTTGAAGAGTTCTTGCCGGAAAAAAAGCACTTAGCGGCGGTCGGCAGACCGCAGCTACACCCGTCTGATACAAACAAACAACAAAAGATACAAAATCCGGTCACACAAATAAATCACCCGCAGTTGCCTTTTCGATTCATTGCCAGGAGCGCGGAAATCCTCGATAATTTGTTTAAGGGTGTCTTGGTGAGGGAGGCGAAAGATGGCGAATTGTGTACGCGACCCGCACTGCTTCGGTTCGAAGGCCTTCAGCCTTGCGCGGCTGTTCGCAATCTGTGGTTTATCTGTTGCCGTCGTGGCCCTCGTGTCCGACAAAGCGCGCAGCCAGGATGCGCAGGGCAGGTTTGTCCAGAGGTTCGGCGTACAGCAAAGGCTAAAGCCTGCGCCTGCGCCGGCATCGCCTACGATCGAATCGACGTCCGCGCTAGGGCAGGCGCTGGCCGCGTGCGAGAAGGATGCCGCGGTCCAGGACACCTTCGCGCTTCCTGGCCTTAAGACCGAGGTGACATTGGATCGCTGCTACAAGGGGCGCGCACATTTGGTTTGCGTCTTCAACGCGCTCATCGCCGAGGCGAAATCGCTCACCGAATCCTATACCAAAGTCGTCGATGCCAAATATCCTGACATCAACAGCGTGGACGGCATCTGTAAGCTCAATCGGGAGGCCTTGACGAACGACATCGCCGGCTCCGAGGACTTCACCAAGCGCTTTGCCGTGCTCAAAACGCAATACGAGTCGGCTTCAAAATGCGCCGGCACCGTCAAGCAGGCGTTTCGCGATGTCGTGCTGACCGACATGGCGCAACCCCCCGAGATTCTCAAATCCATGACCGACTCGATCGACAGCGACCTCAACCGGGTGTCGGAGGTGCAAAACCAAATCGGCGAGCTCTCCGTAAAGATGGAGATTTCAAAGAAGGCGATGAAAACCCTCGACAAGATTCATCGAACAATGTGCATCAAGGAAAAATCGGCGCAGAGCGGTTAGAACACGCCGCACTTAAGTTCGATACCGGCCTCGGTCGCTGCGGCGATCAACGGGCGAAGGTTCCTTCCGGGTGACGCTGAGGTGGAGGGAAAGTGACTCCGGCATCCCCGACATGCAAGCTGACGCGGCGCGGCGCTGTCGCCGGTCTGGCGTCGGCGCTCTCCAGTCCGGCTCTCGCCGGCCTGCGATCTGACCCCGATTTCGACGTTTTGATTGTCGGCGCCGGACCCGCCGGTATTGTTGCCGCTCGTCGTATAGCCGGAACCAAGTGGAAGTTCGGCGTTCTCGAGGCGAGCGATCGCCGCGGCGGGCGATGCTTCACGGAGGCGACGACATTCGGCTTGCCCTACGACCAGGGCGCCTGTTCGATCCATGTCCCGCCGCGTTCGTCGCTGGCCGGACTGGCGGCGCGCAACGGCATCGAGTTGTATCCGGATCCCGAGATCCTGCAAATTCGGCTTCGCGGTCGCAAAGCCTTCGACAGGGGCCTGGAAGAAGTTCACTCCAAGAACGAGCTGGAGCAGTTCTACACAAATCGGGTGCGCTGCCACGCGGCAATTGCCAACGCGGCGGGCGGCAAGGAGGACATCTCGTGCGCGGGTGCATTGCCGGCCGACCTCGGTGATTGGCGCAAGATGATGGAGTTCTTCCTGGGGCCGTATCGCTGCGGCGCCGAGTTGAAGGAGCTTTCGGCCAAGGAATACGCGGTGTCGCTCGACCGAGGGCCCGCTCTGCTGTGTCGGCAAGGCGCCGGCATTCTCATCGGCAAGCTCGCGCTTGGCATACCGACAAAGTTTTTCAGCCCGGTCACGCTTGTCGACTGGGGTGATCGGTCGGTCGTTCTGGAGACCGGCGGAGGCGCGGTGAGCGCGCGGGCGGTGATCGTAACGGCGTCAACGGCTGTCATTGCCGCGGCAAAGATCAAGTTCAGGCCGAACTTGCCGGCGCCCTACGCGCGGGCGTTCGAAACTTTGAAGCTGGGCAACTACGATCACGTGGCCATCGAGTTCACCGGCAATCTGTTGGGCGTGGAAGCCAACGAGGTCATCTTCGACAAGGTCCGCGACAGCAACACGGCCGCGCTGCTCGCGAACCTGCATGGCACACGCCTTGCCATTCTGAAGGTACCGGGAAAAAGCGGCGCCGAGCTTTCCCAGAGGGGTGAGAGCGCAATGTTGGATTTCGCGTTCGAGTGGCTGGCGGGTGTCTTTGGCTCGAATGCCAAGAAGGCTGTCGTGCGCACGCACGCGACGTCCTGGAACAAACAGCCTTGGGCCCTCGGTGTCTTCTCGTCGGCCGTTCCGGGAGCGCAGGGCGCGCGCAAGCTGCTCTCCGAGCCGCTGAGTGAGCGGGTTTGGTTCGCCGGGGAGGCCCTCAGTCCGTCTTATTGGGGTACCGTCGGCGGGGCTTGGCAAGACGGCGAACGGGCAGCCGACGCTGTGCTTGCGCGGTTAGGCAAATGAATTCGGGCATGTGGTGCCGGCATGTTTGCTCGGAGGATGCGCGAGCGTCGCGCTCCTACCTCGGCCGATCGCCAATGCGTGCGCACTGCCGCCGTCGGTCCAACAGCGGTCGCCCTCACGCGTCGAGCCGCTTGAGCACCGTCACGGTCAGCGAACGCCGGTAGGCGAAACCGAGCTTCCGGTAGAGTGCGGCGGCGCTGGTATTGTCGCTGAAGATATGCAGGAACGGCGTTTCGCCGCGCGCCAGGATGCTGCGCATCAGCGCGCTCACGAGTAGGACGGCGTGGCCGCGACCACGGTGATCGGGATGCGTGCACACGGCTGAAATTTCCGTGAAGCCGTCGAACCGCATGCGCTCGCCCGCCATCGCCACCAACTGATCGCCGCTGCGGATGCCGATATACGATCCAAGCACGATCGTTCGTTGCGCGAATGGGCCAGGCTTGGTCAAATCCGCCAACTGCATCATCGCGGGCACATCGGCGGGTGTAAGGGACACGAATTCGTCCGCGACCGGCGCGATCTCGCTTCCCGCATAGATCATCTGCTCGATCGCCTTGTGCATAAGGACAGCCAAGTCCCGGCCCGGCGATATGGGCATTGCGTCGAACAGCCCAACCACGTCACTTGGTGCCATGAGGGCCGCCAGCGCTTGCAAGCAGGCATCAGACACTTCGCGGACGCCGGCCATCGGCGCGATCTCCGGCCGGTAGCGGCAGGCAAGATCATTGCGGAGCGCGAAACCGGCATGCGCTGTGGTCAGGGCCGACCAGGGCGGCCGCTCGAGCTGTTTCGGATCGCCGGCCGTTGGCGCTGCCGTTATTCCGTCAGCGTGCAAAGCGCCGCTATCCGCCGCGCCAGACCGTATCATCCTTTGCTCTCCAGCATCTCGCTGCGCATGAAGAACATGCGCGCCAGCTTCTCCGCGCCGACCGCCTCGCCGATGGCGCGAAACGCGAAAAACGGAATGAGGATGAGGAATATGATGACGCTCGTCGCGATCAGCTGATGCAGCGTCCCGCCGCCCAACTGCGTGACCGTGTCGGACACGTTGCGATGATGCAAGAGCCCCACCGCCACCTCTTCGCCGGCATTGAGAGCGAGCAACAACACAAGAAACACGATCGAATTGTAGAGCGTCGGCCAGATCAGCGGCAGCGACTTGAACCGTTCGCCGGCGCGGAGCGCTCGCCCGAGCAGGATGAATTTCGCGCAAATCAGCGCTTTGGCGGCGGCAAAACCGAACGGCGCGAATTCGATGCCGTGCGCTTCCAGAATAGAAGCTTTCAGATAGGACAAAGCCGTGAAGCAGACGAACAGATAGACGGCGATGATGGAAAATTCCTTCGCTTCGTCCGTCGCCCTTCGGATGAGTTGCATGACGCCGCCCCCGCAGTCGTTCGTTGCTCGTGCCCGCGCCTAGCCGAAGCGCGCGATCACGTCGTCCGGTATCGGACGCGCACTGATTTTTTCCGGATCGTCTTTGTCGCGCACCGCCCAGACCCGCGTCTCGCCGCCGATCACCGCAACCTCGCCGCCGTTCAAGACCTGGTGCTCGACATCGAAGCTCGAGCGGCGGAATTCGGCAATGCGCGAGGTGACCTCGATGCAATCGCCGAAGCTCAGGGTCTTGCGGTAATCGAGCCGCACGTCGACCAGCGGCAGAATGCCGAAGACGTTGAGGAAATTCTGCCGGTTGACCCCGAGCGCCGCCTCGAACAGCGACCAGGTCCCGTTGTCGAAATATTCAAACAGGTGCTTGGGCGTCACCATGCGGGCGGGATCGCAATGGCCGAATTCAACGGTCATCTGCCGGCGAAAGACGAAGGTCGTCAAGGGTCCGTTCCTCACCTGGGACGCCGATGCACGCGTGTCGCGTTACCGAAGCGCGCAACACTTTGCGGCACGTTCTTAGGCGAACTCTGTGAACAAGGGAACAGTTGGCAAATCGGGCAGTGCCTCAGTTTGAAACGTCTTTCCATCCCATGACTTCGCAGAACAGTTCGAAGCACGGCACGCAAACCCAGTCATACTCAGCGCCGCGCACGAAATCGGTAGTCGTTGCATAACCCTCGTGGACGACATCTACCGCCTCCTCGATTGACCAGCCAGCAATCATGCTTGGCTCGATCAACGTAGCCCAACACGCAACACAATGATTGTGCTCCCACCCCGGACGGGGTGCTCGGTAAGGCTTACGTATAAAACTTACGCCGCGCAGATATGGCTGCGTTTCCAAGTGCCGTAGACGCCAGTCCTTCGCTGTTCCAGCACGGTCACAAATCACTAACCCAAATCGGCGTTTGTGGCGAAGCTTTTGAATTTTGCAGTCGGTCCGGCGCATTCGACAGCTTTGTCTTGATACCTGAGATCCGCCGCACTGACGCCGTATGTCGAATTCTGCAAAAGCTTCGGGTTGCGCACTAGCCTTACAACAATGATTGGCGCGCAAAGTTAGGTTTTGACGTCGCTTTTGAGGGAGGTCGAGATGGTGAACTTCGTTCTGGTTCATGGCGCCTGGATCGGCGGCTGGTACTGGCGTCCGATTGCACAAAAGCTGCGCGCGGCCGGCCATGAAGCCTACGCGCCGACACTGACCGGGTTAGGCGAGCGCATCCATCTGATGAACCCGAACATCAATCTCGACACCCACATCACCGATGTCGTGAATGTCATCAAGGAAGAAGGCCTGTCGGACGTTGTTCTGGTCGGCCACTCCTATGGCGGCATGGTGGTGACCGGCGTCGCCGATGCGCTGCCCGGCAAAATTACATCCCTGGTTTATCTTGACGCCTTTGTTCCGAACAACCGCGATGCCTTGGTGAATTTCTTGCCGCCCGGTGGCCCGGCTCCTGCATTCGCGAGCGAATATACCCTGGCGCCTTTACCCGCCAGCTACTTTGGCGCCGCTCCGGAGGTCGCGGCTGTGGTCGATGCGCGCACGACGCCGATGCCGATCGCCTGCTTCACCCAGGCGCTCGCGCTTAATGGCGGCATCGATCGGGTCAAGAGGAAGACCTACATCTACTGCAACGTTCCGGCGCCGACGACCTTCACACAGTTTTACGACAAGCTGAAAGACGACCCTGATTGGCGCATGCACACGCTGCCGTGCACGCACATTGTTCAGATGGAAATGCCGGACGAGCTTACGGCGCTTTTGCAGCAGGCGGGTGCGTAAACTACAGCGCCGGCTGGCCCGCGATATAACACTGCCGCACCGCGCGGTCGTCGCCGAGCGTCATCAGCACGAACAGTTCTTCTTCGAGGTTGCGCGCGGTTTCCATGCGGTGCGCCATGGCGGGCGTGGCGCGCGCGTCCAGCACCACCAGATCGGCGAACGCGGCGGGCGTGATGCTGCCGATTTCGCTTTCCACGCCGAGCGCCGCTGCATTGCCGCGCGTCATCAGATCGAAGGCGGCAAGCGCCGGCAGGTTCTGTCCTCTGAGCTGCATCACCTTGTAGGCTTCCGCGGCGGTGCGCAGCATCGAATAGGACGTACCGCCGCCGACATCGGTGGCAAGCGCGATGCGCACGCCCGCGGCGGCGAGCCCGTCATAGTCGAACAGCCCGCTGCCGATGAACAAATTCGACGTGGGGCAGAAAACTGCGACCGATCGGCTGTCGCGCAGCATGGCGACTTCGTCTTTGCCGAGATGGATGCAGTGGCCGAGCAGCGAGCGCGGGCCGAGCAGCCCGAAGCGGTCATAGACGGCAGTGTAGCTCGCATCGCTCGGAAAAAGCTTTTTGACGGTTGCGATCTCGTTGAGATTTTCGGCGAGATGCGTCTGCATCAGCACGGTCGGAAACTCGGCGAGCAGCGCGCCGAGTTCCGCGAGTTGCTCCTCGGTCGAGGTGATGGCAAAGCGCGGCGTCACCGCATAGCGTTGCCGGCCCTTGCCGTGCCAGCGCTTGATCAAGTCGCGGCTGTCGGCAATGGCGGTGCCCGCGGCCGCCAAAAGCCCCGGCGGGCCGTTGCGGTTCATCACCGCATTGCCGGCGATCATGCCGGCGTTTCTTTTGTGCGCAGCCGCAAATAAAGCCTCCGCCGAGCCCGGATGCGCGCTGCAATAGGCAACCGCGGTGGTGGTGCCGTTGCGCGCCAGTTCGTCGAGAAAGAAGTCGGCGTTGCGCGCGGCATGCGCCGGATCGGCGAATTTCTGCTCCTCGACGAAGGTGTATTTTTCCAGCCATTCGAGCAGTTGCGCGCCATAGGAGGCGATCACCTGGGTCTGCGGATAGTGGATGTGCGGATCGATGAAACCCGGCATGATCAACAGATCGGGAAAATGCTCGCCGGGAAGCCCGGCAGGAAGCTGCGCCATCAATTGCGCCGCCGGTCCCGCCGCTTCGATCTTGCCGTCTTTCACCAGGACAACGCCATCCTCGATATAGCGATAGCTCTGCACATCGCCGACGCCATTCGGCGCGCGCAGGAAGGTCAACAGCCGGCCACGGATCGCGCGCAAATTTCAGCTCCGCCTGCTTGATTGATTGCTCTAATTTTTTGGTGGAGCATGATCTTTTCGGAAAACCGGTTTCCACTTTTCCGGATCATGCTCTGACCATCACTGCGCGGGCGCGCCGGCAGCGAGCCACGACGCGAGCGTAAGGCGCTCATCGGGCGTCATTTCGGTGATATTGCCGGGCGGCATCGCATCCGAGCGCACGGCAGCGGCCGCGATCAGCGGCGCGTGCAGGCGGATATGCTGGTCGGTGTCGAGCAAGACGCCTTTCGGCGGCGCCGCAAGCCCCGCCCAGACCGGCTCGGCCGCGTGGCACATGGCGCAACGCGACATCACGATGTTGCTGACATCGGCGAATTTAGGCGTGGGCGGCAACGCGCCGATGGTCACTGTGCGCGGTCCCGCCGCCGAGAGCCAGGCGACGGCGGCCATGCCGGCCGCTGCCACGCCCCAGGTCCACCACGGGCTGCCCTTTCCCTCGTGGCGCGAGTTGAAGAAGTGGCGGATCACCGGCCCGATCGCCAGCACGATCGCGACGATCAGCCAGTTGAAACGCGTGGCGTAGAACAGCGGATAGTGATTGCTCAGCATCAGAAAGACGACCGGCAGCGTCAGATAATTGTTGTGCACCGAGCGCTGCTTGCCGAGTGCGCCCCAGCGCGGATCGGGAGTCTTGCCGGCGAGCATCGCGGCGACCGACTTCTTCTGATACGGAATGATGATGACGAACACATTTGCCACCATGATCGTGCCGATCAGCGCGCCGATCTGGGTGAAAGCGCCGCGCCCGCTGAACACGTGCGTGAAGCCATAGGTCAGCGCCACGAGAAAAACGTAGCCGACCAGCGCCAGCGCCACCTCGTGATTGCCGAGCGGCGAGCGGCATAGTCCCTCGTAAGCGAGCCATGCCACCGCGAGGCTGACGAACGCAATGACCGCCGCCTGCACGGCGGTGAGATCGAGCACCGCTTTGTCGATCAGGAAGAGGTCGGCGCCGAGATAGTAAATAAGCACCAACAGGGCGAAGCCCGACAGCCAGGTCGTGTAGGCTTCCCATTTGAACCAGGTCAGGCTGTCCGGCATCTGCGCCGGCGCCACCAGGTATTTCATCATGTGGTAAAAGCCGCCGCCATGGACCTGCCATTCGTCGCCCTTGACGCCGGGCGGCAGCCCGGGCCGCGGCCGCAGGCTCAGATCCAGGTGGATGAAATAGAACGAGCTGCCAATCCACGCGATTCCAGCGATGACATGCAGCCAGCGAAGGATGGCGCTCGCCGATTCAGCGAGTATTAGCTCCAAGACCTATTCAGCTCCAAGACCTGTTCGGCTTCAAGACCTGTTCGGCTTCAAGACCTGTTCGGCTCAAACCTGGGGCTCCCCTCGTTTGACCCCGGCAAATTCACCATGACAGACCCAACGCAAGCAGCGCAAGCTTATCGCCGTGGCGTCGTTTTGGGCAACTTTCTGTGCATGCCCGCTTTTGCTGGCGCCGATTTTGTCGGATGATGCGAGGGGCACAGGAGCGGGCGCGTGAACCGATAATGGAACGATCCTTGCAACGAAGCCTGCAAGAAGCCTTGTAAATCCAGGGTATGCGCGGCGATCTCAATGCTTGATGCGTCATCACAAGCCGGTTCTCCCTTGTCTGCGCCGCTGCTCAGTGCCGTTTCCATAAGCAAGCGCTATGGCGATTTTCTCGCCAATGACTGCATCGACCTCGATCTGTTTCCGGCCGAGATCCACGCGCTGCTCGGAGAGAATGGGGCGGGCAAATCGACCCTGGTGAAGGTGATGTATGGCCTGATCCAGCCGAGCGGCGGGGAACTGCGCTGGATGCGCGAAAAAGTCGTGCTGTCCGGCCCTTCCGAGGCGCGTGCGCTCGGCGTCGGCATGGTGTTCCAGCATTTCTCGCTGTTCGACAACCTGACGGTCGCCGAGAATGTGGCGCTCGGGCTGCCGCCGACCGAGTCGTTCGCCGCTATCTCGGCGCGGCTTGCGGAAACCGCGCGGGTCTACGGCCTGCCGCTCGATCCCAAGCGCGAGGTATGGCGGCTGTCGGTCGGCGAGCGCCAGCGCATCGAAATCGTGCGCGCGCTGATGCAAAATCCGAAGCTTCTCATTCTCGACGAGCCGACCGCGGTGCTGACGCCGCAGGAGGCGGATCAGCTCTTCATCGTGCTTGAGCGGCTCAAGAGCGAAGGCCGCGCCATCCTTTATATCAGTCATAAGCTCGAAGAGGTGAAGCGGCTCTGCGATACGGCGACGATTCTGCGGCTCGGCAAGAAGGTTGCGACCTGCAATCCGCGGCAGGAAACGGCGGCGTCGCTGGCGCGCATGATGGTCGGCGCCGAAATCGGCGAGGTCAAAGCGGCCGCCAAGCAAGCCGCGACGGTGCCGCGTCTGCTCATCCAGAAGCTCTCGCTCGAGCCGGACGATCCGCACGGCACGCGGCTCAAGGACCTTTCGCTGGAAGTGCGTGGCGGCGAAATCGTCGGCATCGCCGGCGTTGCCGGCAATGGCCAGGACGAGTTGTTCGCCGCGCTCTCGGGCGAGCGGCTGTCGGCGAGCGACGGCACGATCGTGATCGACGGCAGGGCCGCGGGCCAGCTCAACGTCAACGACCGCCGGCGCATGGGCGCGGCTTTCGTCCCGGAAGAGCGGCTCGGCCATGGCTGCGCGCCGCGCATGAAATTGTCGGAGAACGCGCTGCTCACCGGGCACGCGGCGAGCGGCATGGTGAAACGGGGCTTCATCAACAAGCTTGCCACGCTTGCACATGTCGATCGCACGACAAAAAGCTTCGACGTCCGCAAGGCCAAGCGCGATCCGGAAGCGGTCAGCCTGTCCGGGGGCAATCTGCAGAAATTCGTGGTCGGCCGCGAAATCCTGCGCGATCCGGGCATCCTCGTGGTCAGCCAGCCGACCTGGGGCGTCGATGCCGGCGCCGCCGCCGTCATTCGCCAAGCACTGGTCGATCTCGCCGGCCGCGGCTCCGCCGTGTTGGTCATCAGTCAGGATCTCGACGAACTGGCGGAAATCGCCGACCGCATCGCGGTGATGTTCCATGGCAAGCTGTCGGTGCCGCTCGAAGCGGCGCAAGCCACCCGCGAACGGCTCGGATTGCTGATGGGCGGCGCCGATCCGGGCGCGCACGACGGCGAACAAGAGGCAAAGTATGCAGTTGGTGCTTGAACGCCGCCCGGAACGGTCGGCGGTGATCGCGGTCGCCTCGCCCTTGATCGCCGTGGTGCTGACGATCATTACCTTCGCGATCCTGTTCGCGATCATGGGCAAGAACCCGCTGTACGCGATCTGGGTCTATTTCATCGAGCCGCTGACCGACCCGTTCGCCTTGCAGGAAATCGCCGTCAAGGCGACGCCGCTGGTGATGATCGCGGTTGGGCTCGCGCTCTGCTATATCGCCAACATCTGGAATATCGGCGCCGAAGGCCAGTTCATCGTCGGCGCGGTGTGCGGAAGCTGGCTTGCCGTGCGCACCAACGGCGCCGATGTCGGCCATTGGGTGCTGCCGGCCATGCTCGTGCTCGGCGCGCTCGGCGGCGCGCTCTATGCGCTCATTCCGGCGATCTGCCGCGTGTATTTCGGCGCCAGCGAAATCCTCACCAGCCTGATGCTGGTTTATGTCGCCAACCTCGGCATGGATTACATGGTGCGCGGGCCGTGGCGCGATCCGCAGGGGCTGAACTTCCCGACCACCGCCGCGTTCGATCCGGTGGCGTCCATCCCGACCTTGGTCGAGGGCGTCGGCCGTCTGCATGCCGGCTCGGTCCTCGTGCTCATCGTCGTCATGCTGGCGACCGTGTTGCTCGGTCAAACAATCAGAGGCTTTGAAATCCGCGTCGTCGGCGCCGCCCCGCGCGCGGCGCGCTTCTCCGGCTTCAACGCCGATCGGCTTGTGCTCTTCACCTTCGCGATTTCCGGCGCGCTTGCCGGCCTCGCCGGCATTATCGAAGTGGCGGGGCCGATCGGCCATCTCGATCCCGGCGTGTCGTCAGGCTACGGCTTCACCGCCATCATCGTCGCCTTTCTCGGCCGGCTAAATCCGGTCGGCATTCTGGTCGCCGGTCTCTTCCTTGCGCTCACCTTCATCGGCGGCGAGAGCGCGCAGATCTCGATGAAGGTGCCGCTCGATCTCACCAAGGTGTTCCAGGGCATCCTGCTGTTCTACGTGCTGGCCTGCGATTCGCTGATCGTCTACCGCATCCGCGTGTTGCGCTCCGTCCGAAAGCCCGCGCATGCTGCTGCTTGAAGCCATCATCCTGTCGGTGATCGCTGCTTCGACGCCGCTGTTGCTGGCGGCGTCCGGCGAATTGGTCGTCGAGCGCTCGGGTGTTCTCAATCTCGGCGTCGAGGGCATGATGATCATGGGCGCCGCCTGCGGTTTTGCCGGCGCCTACATGAGCGGCTCGACGCTCGTCGGCGCTCTCTGCGGCATCCTTGCCGGCGCGGGCATGGCGGCGATCTTCGGCATCCTCACGCTCGGCCTTGCGGTCAATCAGGTCGCGACCGGGCTGGCGCTCACCATTCTCGGCGTGGGACTATCCGGTCTGATCGGCGCGGGCTTCGTCGGCACCAAGATCGTGCCGGCGCCGCCGCTTTATTTACCTTACCTGACCGACATTCCGTTCATCGGCCGCATCCTGTTCGGCGAGGATGCGTTCGTTTACTTCTCGGTGGCGCTGATCATCGCCCTCTGGCTGTTTCTTTACCGCAGCCGCCCCGGCCTGGTGCTGCGGGCGGTCGGCGATAACCATGCTTCGGCGCATGCCCTCGGCTATCCGGTGCTGCGCATCCGGATGCTGGCGGTGCTGTTCGGCGGCGCCTGCGCTGGCCTCGGCGGCGCCTTTCTGCCGCTCGCCTATACGCCGTTCTTCATTCCGGGCATGACCGCCGGCCGCGGCTGGATTGCGCTGGCGCTGGTGGTCTTTTCCTCGTGGCGGCCGGGCCGGTTGGTTATCGGCGCCTATCTGTTCGGGGCGGTCAGCATCCTGCAGCTCCATACCCAGGCTTTCGGCCTGGGCATCCCGTCGCAGTTAATGTCGGCGCTGCCCTATCTTGCCACGGTCATCGTTCTCGTGTTGATTTCACGGACGCGCGGCACCGCCGGGTCCGCTGCGCCTGCGTCGCTCGGTCAGGTCTTCGTGCCGGACCGCTAGGGCATGATCCCGAAAATGGAGAACGGCTTTCGGAAAAGATCACGCTCGAACGAAAGAGTAGAGCTGGATGGCGGTTCGTCATTCCGCGCTACCGTGTTGAACGTGCTGCCGGCGTTTTCGCGCCGCGGAGAAACTGAATGAGGCGGAAGCGTAAGCACCTCCTCTCTGCTAACCCGGAGTTAGGGTTTCGTCCCTGCCAATCCCGGACAATCACCGCCGCATAATCGCAGTAATGCCTACCAATACGACAGAAATAGGCGGTCTAGCCATAACCTTGCCAGACATTCCAAGCCACGCTAAGAGCGTTACCCGTTCCCCGCGAGATACCCGAACATGCGGCTGACGGTGAGAGGGATTGAAGCACTCGAAGCCGGCGAGAAGCGTCGTGAGATTCCGGACGATTTGATGATGGGGCTGTACCTTCTCGTGCAGCCCAAGACTGGCAACAAGACGTGGGCGGTGCGATGCCGGCAGAATGGTCGGCCGCGCAAATTTACAATCGGCCGCTATCCCGCTTACGGGCTTGCTGAAGCGCGCGAGGCGGCTGCGAGAATACTGCGCACCGTGTCCGAGGGACGCGATCCAGTGCGTTCTAATGCCGGCTCGGTGGAGGAGACGGTTGCGCAGTTCTTAGAACGCTATGCGCAACGGAAGTACCGCCCGAGTACGCTGCGAGAGGTGACGCGCACTTATGACCGCGCAATCGCCGCATGGCGCGGCCGTAGGTTGGACAGCATTGCCAAGGCTGACGTACGGGACTTTTTGGAGGGCATCGACGGGCCCGCGGCCGGCAACCAAGCGCTGAAGCATCTCAAGCGACTGTTCAGCTGGGCTGTCGCGGAGGATTATCTAAAAACGTCGCCCTTGAGCGGGCTTGAAAGACCGCACGCGCTAAAGTCCCGCGATCGGATCCTGACCGATGAAGAGCTGCGCCGCGTTTGGAAGGCGGCCGAGGCGGCCGGCTATGCCTACGGTGATTTTGTAAAAGTGGCCGTCCTGACCGGGCAACGACCCGGCGAAGTCTCAGGCATGCGGCGAGGGGAGCTGCATGGCGACACGTGGATCCTGCCGTCGGAGCGGGTGAAGAACAAAAACACACATTCCGTTCCGCTGTCGCGCCAAGTCATGGCGATTATTAACGCCGCACCGCAGCTAAGTGCGGAATACGTTTTCAGTTACGGCTCAAAGCCAATACGCGGTCATGATCCTAAGCGAGCCTTGGATGAAGCCTCGCGTGTCAGCGGCTGGACGCTTCATGATTTGCGAAGAACGTGCGCGAGCAACCTCGCCAAGCTTGGAGACAGCATCGCGGTGATCGAGCAGATTTTGAACCACCGTGGCGGCTCACTGGCCGGCGTCGCGGGTGTCTACATCAGGCACCAGTTTGAGAAAGAGAAACGCGAAGCGCTCCAGCAATGGGCAGACCAGATAGACCGCATTGTTGGTTGACAGCCATAATTCGGCCGTGGTGGTTGGGGTATAGGGTGACCGCCGACGCCAGAGGGTTAAACCGCAATGGTGTCGGGTTTTATGGCGGCAATCCAATGCCTGCCACGTCAGCCCATGGCGTTTATGGGTGGTGTGCCCACACCTAAATGAGGGCGCGTGAGTAAGTCGTGACGGCCCTCCAAAGCCGTCCGGGCTATCCCAGCCTTTGGGAATTGCGGGCTATTGCGCAACCCTTAGAAAGCTGAGGAAGCCAATGGCTTGGTTACCATCTACCGCTGTCCGCGAGCGCTATCGCGGCCTTAAGCAAAACAAGATCAGTTTCCGAACGCTCGATCGTTGGGTCGAACGCGGTTTCTTGCCGCCGCCCGTTTACATCGGCGGTCGCAGGTATTGGTCGTCCGAGCAGTTGGAGGCGCACGACGCTGCGCGCCTGGAAGTCGCGAACCCCAGCCTGCCGACGGCTCGCGAAACGCTCGACGCTGAGCGCGATGACCGGTCTCGGCGTTAGCCCAGGTCCTCCGGGGTTTGAACGCCATGACTGAGTTTGCCGAAACGGCCATGCGTAGCATGTGCCGCAACCCTCGCTGTCGTTCGAAATTGCCTGCGCCAGTGTCTAACCCGCGAGAGGCGTTCTGCGCCCGGGGCTGCCATACGGCTTTTTACCGCAAGCGGTGCCTCGTTTGCGAAGGGCCGATTGAGCGCAGTCGCGACGATCAGAAGATTTGTCGGAAAGCTAAGTGCCGCAGCGCTTGGAGGGCTCGAACGGGCTTCGGCCGGTACATCCCCTCATCCGATGCAAAGTTGCCCTCAAAAAAGCCCGTAAATAAAGGGGCAAAGGGGGCACCTAAACGCGACCCTCGGTCGATTTCTTGGCTGGTCGTCGCCGGACCACCTCAAGGCATCAGCGCGAACGCCTATCACTGCGCCATTGTGGGGGCTGACGCGTGATCAAGCCCGATGAGGACGGCATCGCCGAATTATTCTGGCGCACAATTGAAAGGAAGAACCGAGCAATCGGTACTCAGCGGATCGGCGACCTGAATAACCTTTTCGCCCGCCGCTACGGCGGCAATCGTGAAAGCTACGTTTTCCCAGACGATGACGCCGGCCTGGAAGACTTGAAGATCCTGCTGCATCACTATGCGCTGAACTATCCGCTCGCAATGCCAAGGATAATCAAGCTGCGCGCGCCGTGGATGAACGAAGCGGCGGCGGTTAGGTTATTGGAGCAGATCGAAGCCTTCCCGCAAAAATTGCGCTCCGATACGCTCGGCCGGAAGCACAACCTCACCGGAGCTGAGTGGCGAACTTTGCGCCTACGCACGATAGCACCCGTCGACATGACCCGACAGGAAAGGGTGGCTTTCTCCCAAGCCCTCGCCCGACAGCGCAGACAGGCCAGGCGTCGAGCTCAAGGCAAAAAACCGAGAGCCGAATACCTAGCCAAGAGCCTCAGTCAGACTAAGCCCTGGCTCGCCTACAACATCAGCCGGACCACCTGGTACCGACGCGGTAAGCCCACCCCTCCGACCAGTGACACAAGTGGGGACACAATAAAGATACTTAAAGCGACGACCAGACCTGTGCCACGGAGCACAGGGATGGGCGGAGAAGGTGGGTGGCCGAGCGGGACTGCGTCCAGCAGGACCGCGGAGGCCAGAAGTCTTCAATTCAGAGTCAAGCCTCAGCTTGAGCACCATGCCTGCTCCACCAGACTTGTGCCTGGGCGAGGATTTCACGACCGTAAGCCGGGAAACAAGACCGGCAAGCGAGAAACTGCGTGAGCAAAAAGAGAAGACCTCACGTATGCGCAAGATCACCATTGGTGCGAACCGGCGCAAAGTACGATGATCGGAATAATCGGGTCGCAGCGCACACCTCAGGCGGAGAGCAGGTGCCAGTTCAATACCCTATGCCGACATTCGCCACGCCCCACCCATGCATCCTGACAACAGGCTGCCATAAAGTTAGTAACAGTCAAAAATGAATAGGATTCACTTTGTCTAGAGGCCGCTCACGCAATGATATGGCGGACATGCAACGCCGACGTGGTCCGTTCTCTGACCCCAGACAGGGCCGGCTTCTGAGTGAGATCGAGTGGGCTTTTAAGCTTAAGAAAGCGGAGGTCTTACCAACAACCGTTTTGCTTGAATTTTGCTATGGCGGACGGACTATTCGTAAGCTGAGTGGCTCTCCTGCCTGGCATCGTGAGATGGTCAAGCGGGCTGCGTTGAAAGTTTGTACGCCCGTCGGCCGATCGCCGAAGGGCTCTGGCCGGCCGATGTTATGGAAGGCCGATCCTGAGCGAATGAAGCTGAGAAGCCAGATCGGCAAGATCAATCGAAAGCGTGCAAGGCAGGGTTTGCCGCCGATTGACAATTGACCGGAAAAAGCCCATTTTCCGGTCAGAACGATCCGTTTTGTGGAGAATCATCAATGTCTGCGCAGCTCTGCCTGGTTGAGTTGCGTAACGAAAACCGGTCAGTCGGTGTTGCCGCCACGCCGGTAAGGCCTTCGAATGCCGAGCTGCGGACCCGAGAATACCTGACGTCGGCAGAAGTCGAGAAACTGATCAAGGCCGCCAAGGATGGTCGTTATGGCCACCGCGATGCCACGCTGATCCTGATCGCCTTCCGGCACGGGCTGCGGGCCTCGGAAATCTGCGATCTCGAATGGTCTCAGGTAGAGTTCGGACGATCTGCATCGCTGCATGTGAGGAGGGCCAAGAACGGCAAACCAAGCGTTCATCCGCTACGTGGCGACGAGATCAGGGCCCTGCGCGAGCTGCGGCGGGAATTCCCCGATTTAACCTTCGTGTTTGAGACCCAAAAAGACGGACCATTCACGCCCGACGCGATTAACAGGCACATCAAGCGGCTTGGGAAGCGTGCTGGCTTTGATTTTCAGCTCCATACTCACATGCTGCGCCATGCGTGCGGCTACGCGCTTGCGAACGCCGGACACGATACAAGGGCTATACAGGACTGGCTCGGTCATCGATCGATCCAGCATACGGTCAGGTACACAGAGCTAGCCCCGACGCGGTTCAAGGACTTCTGGCGATAATAGCCGTATCGGTCGCGTACTTCTCAATTTGCAAACTTCCCGCGAAGCATCAGGAGCTGGCTTTCGCCTGGGACTTGAGCAACCCGCTCGATCCTGGATCAACGAGGGCGTCCTAAGTGAGGGCCTCGGCCAGCGGAAGAGCAGGACCTGGTTGGGGCAGGAGCCCGAGCTGGAACTGGTAGAAATTCAAATCGAGGTACAAAGTCGATGGGTCCCCTTTTTGGAAAAGGGGGGGGTAGACCCTATAGAAGGTGGGGCAAGGAAGCGGTGCGTCAGAGACCCTCAAACGTCTCTACCTCCCTCTCCATATAGCAAATTGGGGTCCCCTGTTTACCTCTCCTGTTTTGCGGCGGCCCTGTTCCGGGAACCCCTGTTCCCCACACCCAAGTGTGCAGGGAGTATAAGTGCGCAGTGATTTGAACGCTGCACGAACGTCGGATACAAAGAACGCCGGCTGCTCCCAAGCCGCAATTGGCGACCTTTGGGGAGCTTGTTGAAGGAGATGAGCTTGGGAAAAGCCTTCTCTACCCAGCCGCGCGGAGCCGCGTAGATTTCCTCCGGGTAGACGCTCACGGCTACCAAAATTTTGATGTTTTGGGGGCGAAAAACGCCAGTTTGTTTTCCCAGTAGAGACGAGCCGAAGAGACCCCGTGTTCGTCAACCAGTAAAAGGTAATGTTGTCGAGGATATCATTTGCGCGTGAGGCCTTCGGTTTTTCCGTCGAAGACCTGCGCCATCATCGCGCGTTAGCAGTCCCCTTGCGGAGCGCCAAACGCTTTCCTGGCTCAAATTCCAGGAGGGACGTCCATTCCTCTCGGGACAAGCTTTCGATCCGGAAACCATCCAAGCGATGTCCGATGCGTTCGCCTCAGTTTGCTCGGGTCTTAGTCTAGTCGAGCGCGACGATCCGGCGACCCAGCTACTTGCTCGACGGATCATCGATCATGCTCAGCGCGGTGTAAGAAGCCGGGTCGATCTGTACTCACTGGTTCTCGAAGAATTCAGTCAGAAACCTGAGTGAATATCTAGCGCTCGGGCGTGGGCAGCGTCGCATTGCATGCGGCGGCGCGCCGACTGCTTGCCCGTTAACCAAGGAGCAGGTTTCGGTACTTCGCAAACAGCAATCGTCGGAACAGATTGTCGCAAATCTGACTTAGCTTATACGTGCCGAGATGAGCCCAGAGCGCGGAGCGCGCCTGATCCGGGGTTAGGCGCAATGAGCGACGAGAAAGTCGAACCAGTTAATTCTTCGGTGGCGCTAATCGAAGAAGCTAAGGAAGAACGTCAGCGCCTCCTGGCACAAATCGAGCAAAGCCAGCGAACGATCGAGCACTCTCGGCAGATAATCGCACGCATCGATGAAGTGCTGGCATCCGCTGAAAAGAAATAGCCCCCAGTGCGGATCGTGCTCCAGCTCAAAGGTGTGCCGATTTCGCCGGTCCCGGCCCCCCTTCGTTGGCTAAGGGCCGGCTCAGTTGGCGGCCGCTGGCCGTAGCTCGGGTCCCTGAACAGGCTTGCCTGGCTCGGCGACAAGTAGGCTTTGGTCATCGTAGAGCTTCAGCAGGGTGCCCAGGTCGCCCGCGTTGAAAGCCTTCTCAAAGGCAGGATCCATGTCAGCGGACTTCATGGGCAGCGACGTATCCATGGCGAGAGACTTTCCGGATAAACCCATCGCACTCCTAGCCGGGCCAAACGACCGGCAGTAACATCTTCAGATCAGGTGAGCCACTCGCTTTGGTTCATATCGATAAACCGCTGCCACGCTCATGACTAGACTATCAAAACCTACTCGCCGTCGATTTCTGCCTTACGGCGGCATCCTTGCTGCGGGGTGGGAACTATCCTGTGTGGACGCTGTCCTGACGCAAGAGCTTGCGCCCACGCCTTCCTGTCGTGATGGCGATGAACCGACCGTCCGCCAGACCGAGGGACCGTTTTTCAAGCCAAGATCGCCGGAACGCTGTGACCTGCGCGAGCCTGGCGCTGGAGGCCGTCGGTTCGAACTTTCTGGCTTTGTGCTGACGAGAAGGTGCCGCCCGCTTCGTGGAGCAGTTGTCGATCTCTGGCATGCTGATGAGAAGGGCGAATACGATAACATCGGCTTCCGATATCGAGGCCACGTTATCACTGGGCCCGACGGCGCGTTCCGCTTTGGCACCATCGTCCCGGCACTCTACCCTGGCCGCACGAGGCACTATCACGTCAAGGTTCAGGCGCCGGGCAGCCGCTTACTGACTACGCAGCTGTACTTTCCCAACGAGCCGGCAAACCTCCGTGACGTCTTATTCCAGCCCGAATTGCTGATGCGGGTAGCGGACGCTGCCGACGGCCTCGATGGCCGGTTCGATTTCGTACTCAATGTCCGTTAGCTATTAGCCGTGGGCTTTCATTGCCGCGGACCACGGGCGTGGTCGCGCGTGCATAAGGCGGCACAACGCGATGGCGCAGTGGCTAAGCTTAGCTCAAGCCACAACCCGCTCCGTCACCTGTGGCGCTACGCCGCTACCAATGATTTCTCGATGACAGCAAGGGGACCAAAGGCAAACTTCCGAACGTCCTAATTCGGACAGCTTTTGTCGTAGTATGGGGTAATTCAGAGCCCTTCGATTTTGGTACATAAATGCAGACAGCGCTTTTGCTCGTGATCGGCATTGCCATAGTCGCGGCGTCCTTTGGAGTGACTCTGTCCGTCTTGGACCATGGCGTCACGGCAACCGTCCTGGAAGTCATCAAATACATCGACCCATAACCCGCGAAAACGGCAGACTGATCGACCTGCTACCCTGCCTCGACCGTGCCGCTCTACTATTTTTCTTTCGCCGGCGATGCCTCGATATGGCTGCAAGTACGTAATGGTTCGAATGAATTATATTTGTGAGGTGGGGTGATCAGCGCAGCGGATTAACGCCAACCGACCAGATGTCGTTCTGAGGAATTCAATTAGCGTTCGCGCTATGGTCTTGATAAGGGCCACATTCCGCGAGCGGATTTGACTCCTTGGCCTGCCAATGGCCCTCAGAGTGCTGATCACCTAAGCAAAAGACAAGCGGTATCACATGAGGGTAATCGCCACGTCAAGCCAAAAATTGGTGAACAGCATGGCGCTAACCTGCTGAACGGGGAATGCGTAAAGGTGGACACCGTAGGAAAGATCAAGCGGCGGCTGCCGCCACTCAGCTCCATGCATCCAACGGCGATGACGACTGCTACCCCTCCAAGCGCTAGAATAACTCCTGTCAGCACGAGCCGATGTCCGTTTTCCGGAGGATTGTGTTGCAAAAGTCGAAAGTTGCAGGGTCACGAATTTTTCGTGAAAACACGAAACGGGAAGCAATCGCCGATTTGTATAAACGCAATCGCGTTGTCGAAGTCTCCTGTGAGTTTAACGTTAGGCGATGAGGTCCCTCACATCTTTACACGAAAGCCGCGCCTGCGGCCTTTAGAATTTTTGACCTTGGGTGCAAAACGACTTTTGCAACACAATCAGGGGTAAATCGGACCTCATCATGACGCGCCGTGAATTGCGATTTTGACCTAGCTTGTGTGAAAACGCAAAAATTTGAATGGCCGACTTAAAGTCGTGATCCCGTTTCATCATCTTTCGGGGAACAGCCACATCGACCGCCGCTCCGAGCAACGCCAATTACGGCTTTTAATTTATAGCCGCGCTAAGGCCGTGTCCGCGACCTCGGCCGAATCTTGCGCCTGTGCCTCCATCTCGCGCCGCACGCGAATTGCCTGAAGTTGTTTTACAAGCGCAACGTCAGCGGCGGTTACGAAGTCGCCCGCGGCAACGTCGCGCACCAGCTTAACGTGATTGGCAAGTCCGATCGGCAACGCACCGAGCTTGCGACTGCGCGCTGCTGGAATGAGCTTGGCATAGACGGTGTAACCACCCTCTCCGTCGAGCATTTCGCCAGCCTTCAAGACGCGCTTGGCGACCGCGACTGCATCGCCGCGCCATTCGCGGCATGTCCCGGTCGGCTCGCCGCGCAGCGCCACATTGAGCACCGAGATCGACAATTCAAGTCCGATCAGATGGTATGGCTTGTACATCGCCGCATAGCGTCCTGTGGAATTGGTCGGCAGTCCGTATTGTTTGAAGCACGACGCCGCGTAGTCATTCTCCGCCTTGAACACGACATAGACGCCCCAGCGCAGGTCACGCTCCACTGGATGCCCATCGCGCCGAAGCGACGAGACGACCTCGACCATCCCGTCGCCGGCCAGCGCGCCGCCGAGATGCCGCGGGCGCAAGACGCTAGCGAGATCATCGGCGCCGCACGACGGAAAGCCCAGGCCGTCATGCGGCACGCTGAGGCCGCAGGCATTGGCGACCGCCGCCATCTCGATCGCCGACTTGGTGCCGTCGAGGAACGAGTTGAACATCTGGGAGTTCATGCCGGCGTGCTTCGCCTCCGGCGGGGTGAGGCCGTAGTGTTCCCAAACGCGGTCCGGCGTGACGGTGTGATAGGCCGGCAGATATTTGGTTCCCTTACCCGCCGCCGCCACCGAAAAGCCGGCTGAACGCGCCCAGTCGACCATTTCGGCGACGAGCGCGGGCTGATCGCCGTACGCCATGGAATAGATCACGCTCGCGGCTCGCGCTTTGCGGGCGAGCCACGCCCCCGCGAGAGCGTCGGCTTCGACATTGACCATAATGATGTGCTTGCCTGCTTCGATCGCCTGGATGGCATGGGCGACGCCGGCGGGCGCATCACCGGTCGCCTCGACGACCACCTCGACACGCTCGTCGACGCATGCGTCGCGCCCGTGTTCGGTAAAGCGCGTGCGCGCGATGCGTCCTGCATCCCAGCCGACGTTGCGGCATGCAGCCTTGGCGCGCTCGGGATCAAGATCGGAGATCGCTGCCACGTCGAGGCCAGCGATCGACGGCACTTGAGCCAAGAACATCGAGCCGAATTTGCCAGCACCGATGAGCCCGACACGAACGGGCTTGTCGGCGGCGATGCGCGCGGCGAGCATGGATTGCAGATTCATGGCCTCTCTTCCGCCTACTGAACCAAGTCCGGCCACGGCACTATGGTCGACTTCACCGTCGCCATGGCGTCGGCGACTGCGCGGCTGATGTGGCCAACCTCAGGACGACGCATCGCGCTTTTGTTACTCTGCCGCGACGCGGCGTGAACGCGCGTGCGCCAGCAGCGCGTCATCGGTTACCGGCACGATCGGCGTGAAATCGCGGTGCGCGATCCACTCCGGACGCGTGAATTTGGTGATGTGGTTGGAGACGGCGCAGAGGGTGAGATAGACGATCTTGCGCGGATACGGCGTAATGTTCGGTGGCGATGCGTGCACCAGATTGCCGTGGAACATCAGTACCGAGCCGGGCTTGCCGGTCGGCGCGACGATACCGCCTTCGGAAGCGAGTTGGGTCACCGTCTCCTTGTCGAGCGTCCATAACGGATAAGACGTTGTATCCACATCATGGCCGGCCTTGAGTACCCCTTGCTTGTGGCTTTTCGGAATCAGCATTAGTGCGCCGTTGATCGGCATGACCTCATCAAGGAACACGGCGATATTCATGGCGCGGGCTTGCGGCATACCATCGTCGCGCGCCCAGGTGCCGTAGTCCTGATGCCACTGCCAGACATCGCCCTCGAATGCGGCCTTGGCGTTGAGCTTGAACTGATGCACGTAGACGTCCTCGCCGAACAGCTGGCGCAACGGCTCGACGAGCCGCGGATGCGAGGCCAGCAGACGGAACGTCTCGTTGAATGTGTGGGCGGCGAAGGCCGTGCGCGGCGCGCCGGTCTTCTCCCGCCATACCTCCCGGCGATCAAGTTTGAGGATCGCCTCGGCGTCATCGCGCAAAAGCGCGATTTCCTCCTCGCTGAAGCAGTTTGGAAAGAAGAGATAGCCCTGCTCGTCGAAATCGCGGAGTTGGTCGGCTGAGAGCTGCATAGCGTTTCCCCGGGCGTATCGTTGATCCGCGGCCTCTGGCGAGGCCGGGTAAGCGTTTGTCGGCAATCTAGCGCATCATCACGGGTCGATCCAGGATGGCACTGAACCGGCGTCTGGGACTAGGATCAAAAATCTGCTAACTGCGCTGTCGTGGTGCACGACAATCCTGTTCCCATCGATGTGGTACGGTGCGGAATTGACGCGGCCCAACAGGAGAACTGACATTGCTGATCGGCTCAAAGGCAAGGTAGCACTTGTTGTCGGCGCCGGGTCGATTGGCCCCGGCTGGGGCAACGGCAAGGCAGCGGCGGTCGCGTTTGCACGCGAAGGCGCGCGGGTATTTTGTGCTGACATTAACCTGGCGGCCGCCGAGGAAACCGTTGGGATCATTAAGGGCGAAGGTGGAGAAGCCCTGGCGCATCGGGCTGACGCCAGCAAGGCCGCTGACGTCGCTGCGATGATCGAAGCCTGTGTCTGCGCTTACGACCGCATCGACGTACTCGACAACAATGTCGGTATCGCCGAGGTCGGCGGCCTCGTCGAGGTCTCGGAGGCGGATTGGGACCGGGTGTTCGCAGTTAATCTCAAGAGCGCCTATCTCACGATGAAGCAAGCCATCCCGTTGATGGTCCACCAGGGTGGCGGCTCGATCATCAATATCTCCTCGATCGCCTCTATCCGCTACACTGGTGTTCCCTATGCGACCTATTACGCATCGAAGGCCGGGCTCAACCAACTCACAAGAACCACTGCCGCCGAATATGCGAGCAGGCGGGTTAGAGTGAATGCGATTTTGCCCGGCCTGATGAAGACACCGATGGTGGAGAAGAGCGCCGGCCTCTCCGAGAGCTATGCTGGAGGCAACGTCGCCGAAATGTGGCGCAGGCGCGACCAGCAGGTCCCAATGGGATTCGGCGGCGACGCCTGGGATGTCGCCTGGGCGGCGGTCTATCTTGCAAGTGATGAAAGCCGCTATGTCACCGGGATCGAACTGGTGGTCGACGGCGGTATCACGCTGAAATACGTCTGACCGGCCGGTCGCGATGAGGCACGGCGATACTAGACAAGCAGCTTGCTGCCGAAACTTAGCTGGTGCAGTGCACGAAGCCGAAAGCTTGACGACCTGGCCGAATTTGCCGCCGCCCATCGAGCGAGCGCACTAGAGCCATTCAGTTCGCCTGCAAATTGCAGTATAGTTTTGAGCCCCAAATCTTGAAGGGCGACAATAACCGCCAATGGGAGGACCGCGATGAGCAGCAAAGCATGGACGATCGGAACATGGCTAGGCGCAATCATCCTGTCGTTGGCCCTTGCATTCGCTGAGAGCGTAGCAGCAGCCGACTTGAAAATCGGATTTACCTTGTCACTAACAGGTGGCACCGATGACTACGGCAAGGCGGCCCGAATGGGCGCCCAACTTGCGCTCAAGGAATACAATGACAAAGGCGGCTACAAGGGTCAGAAAGTCGAGGCGGTCATTTATGACGACGAGACCAAGCCTGCAAAGGGCGTCGAAAACGTTACCCGCCTCATCACTCGGGACAAGGTCTTCGCCATCGTTGGACCCGTCAATTCCGGCGTTGCGCTCGCGATCATAGACATTGCGCAGAAGAATCAAATGCCGCTGATTGATACGATCGCCACAGCAGAGCAGATAATTGAACGCTATCAAACCGCACCTAAAAGCTACATTTTCCGCGTCTCGCTCAACGACGGCATACAAACCTCCTTCATGATCGACTACATCAAAAGCCGAAACTATCAGCGGATCGGCCTAATGCACGACTCGACCGGCTGGGGACAAAGTGGTCGCGATACCGCGCTCCGCCTGCTGAAAGACGCCAACCTAAACCTCGTCGCGGGTCCTGAAGTATTCGATCAGAACGATTCAGACATGACAACGCAGCTCACCAAGATGCGAGATGCAAAAGTAGATTTCATCATTGCTTATTCGCTGGCGCCCGCTGCCGTGCAGATCGCCAAAAGTATGCAGAAGATTGGCCTGAAGACTCCGTGGACCGGAACGTGGGCATTGGTTGCGCCTAACTTCCTCAAGCTTGGAGGCAAGGAGCTGATCGAAGGTGTGATGGCGGTGACTTCCTATACGCCTGAGCATAGCGCGAATGCCAGGGCGCTGCACGAAAAGGTAGAGCGCATGTTTCAGGATCAGGGCGGGGACTTTCACCCGGTTGCTACCGCACAGACCTACGACGGCGTGCGGCTTTTGCTGAATGCGCTCGATAAGGTCGGCCCCGATCCACAAAAGATCCGAGATGCCATGGAGGAGGTCGACGACTTCAACGAGCCAGTTACCAAAATGAAGCCCCACCCTTTTAGCCGCACGAACCATGAGTCACTTGGTCGTGACACGGGCTTTTTGGCAATCTGGCATGACGGCAAGCTTCAGCAGGCTGAGTAGCGGCTCTTACGGAAAATCGGGACAGTAGAAACATCGGTCCGTCCTTTTTTCATCGCCGATTGTCGGCTAGCGGAGGCAGAATCGGATGACTTCGCTTCTCGTGAAGCTGTGGCAGGCCTTGGTCAGCGGCCTGTCAATCGGCAGCATCTATGCACTTATTGCGGAAGGTTATTACATCACCTTTATCACGACCGGCACCTTGAATTTTGGCCAGGGCGAGTTTCTCATGGTCGGCGCCCTTTTTGGGCTCACCTGCTACATCACGCTAGGCCTTCCATATGCAGTCGCTGCGTTCGCAGTGGTGCTGCTGACGGGCGCAATGGGGGTCGGGCTCGAGCGCGCTGCCATCCGCCCCGTGATGCGCCATGCGCTCTCCCTGTCGTGGGTGCTCAGCACTGTCGCAGTCAGCATCGTTCTCAAGAACGCGGCGGTGCAGCTTTGGGGGCCCGAACAGGTCAAGTTTCCCTCCCCGTTCGGTGAGACCGTGGTTCAGATCGGTTCGGCCGGCATTTTCCCGCAAGAACTTCTGATCATCGTCGCCGCGCTCAGCACAGTCTTCGGTCTGCATCTTTTCCTGCGCCGTTCGCTCTTGGGTAAGGCCCTCATTGCAGTGGCCTTCAACCGCAACGCGGCTGCCGTAGTGGGGATCAACGTCAGACGTATGGTAGTGTTCGCCTTTGTTCTGTCCTCGGCACTCGCCGGGTTCGGGGGCATTCTGATCGCGCCGATTACCTTTGCGTGGGCTTACATGGGCACAACGCCCGGCATCAAAGCATTTGCCGCGGCAATCTTTGGCGGCCTTGACAATCCGATCGGCATTTTGATCGGCGGCTTAGTAATTGGCGTGCTGGAGCAGTTGTTCGGGGTTCTCAACTCAAACCTCAAGGAAGGCATCACCTTTTTCTTCATCCTCGCCGTACTGGCAATCAGGCCCACCGGTCTCATGGGCCGACGGGAGATCACCAAAGTCTGAGATGCAGCTACCGATCTTCGCCTACTCTGGGCCTAAGCATTGGGTGCTCTTTGTACTAGCGGCGCTTGTGCTGGCGTTGCTGCCGATATTCTTCAATGATCCATTCTTCATTCTTGTTATGCAATCGCTCGGCTATCTCT
This sequence comes from uncultured Alphaproteobacteria bacterium, assembly GCA_963720115.1. GTDB lineage: Bacteria > Pseudomonadota > Alphaproteobacteria > Rhizobiales > Xanthobacteraceae > BOG-931. The sequence goes on along the minus strand of CAVREN010000018.1, from coordinate 3,293 downwards.
TTATCGCAACGTTAGGTCTCGACATCTTGGTCGGTTGGACGGGGCAGATTTCACTTGGTCACGCGGGGCTTTTCGCAATCGGCGCCTACACCAGCGCGCTGGCTTCGACACGACTGGGCTTACCGTTCTGGCTGAGCGCTCCGCTCGGTGTGGCAATCGCCGGCCTATTCGGCAGCGCCCTGGCGGTCCCCTCACTACGTGCGCGTGGCCCTTACCTCGCCATGGTGACCATTGCGTTTGGTTTCATGGTCGAGGTGACGAGCAACCGATGGAGCTTTACGGGCGGTCCGATGGGAATCATGTCGATCCCGGCCCCGACCCTGCCGGGTGGTAACGAAATGACGCCAACCCAGTATTTCTGGCTCATCGCCGGCGTCGCGCTCCTGTGCCAGCTGTTGGCAGCAAATATGTTCCGAGCCCGTCTGGGGCGTACTTTGTTGGCACTGCAGGGAAGTGAGATCGCCGCTCAATCGCTCGGTATCAATGTTTACCGCTACAAAGTTTTAGCCTTCGTGGTTAGCTCGGTCTACGCGGGTATTGGCGGTGTTTTCTTCGCCCACCAAAACGGCTTCATCAACAGCGATACCTTCGTGTTCTCTCTTTCAGTATCGTTCCTGACGTCCGCGCTGATGGGCGGAAGCGGCACGCTGCTCGGGCCGCTGGTCGGCAGCGTCATTCTTAATCTGATTCCAACCGTGTTCGCCGGGCTACAGGAATATCAGCTCTATATCTACGGCGGTATAATTCTAGTGACGATTGTGTTCCTACCTAAGGGCATTGTTGGCAGCCTGCGACAAATGCCTCTCTTTCAGGCATGGCGGCGCCCACACGCCGCAATCGCCTCTGACCCAAGTGTGCTCGACCTCTCGCGCAGCTCGATCAATGAGGAGCCGGTGCTGGCGGTGCATGGACTGGCGAAGAATTTTGGTGGCGTTCGCGCGTTGAGCGGGGTTGACATGACGATCAGGCGTGGAAGTGTGCACGGCCTAATCGGCCCGAATGGCTCGGGCAAGAGCACCTTCATCAATGTCGTAACTGGCGTGTTTCGACCGAGCGCGGGCAAAATAACGTTGTTCGGTAATAAGGATTTGCCCTCGCTAGGACCGCACCATATTGCCGCTTACGGAATCATTCGCACGTTTCAAAATCTTCGTTTGTTCGGCGAGCTTTCGGTGATCGACAACGTCATGGTCGGGTTCCATTTGCAGTTGAAATGTGGATTTTTCGCACAGCTGCTGCAGACGCCTGCGGCGGTCGTCGAGGAGGTAGCGTTTCGCCGTAAGGCGTTGGCGCTGTTGGAGTTCCTAAGCATCGCGGAGCGCGCGAACGATCAAGCGCAGAACCTGTCCTATGGCCAGCAGCGCCGCCTGGAGATAGCCCGCGCGCTCGCAGCGCGCCCGCAGCTCCTAATGCTTGATGAGCCAGCTGCTGGCCTCAATCCGACCGAGCTCCATCACATTGCGCGCATCATCAGCGATATTAAAACGGCGGGTGTGACCCTTCTTGTCATCGAGCACCACATGGAGCTGATCATGGGCATTTCTGACGTAATCTCGGTATTCGATTTCGGGCAAAAGATTGCCGAAGGTAGCTCAGTTGCGGTCCGCCAGAACGATAAAGTAATCGAGGCTTATTTGGGCGTCGCTGAGTCTAACGAGGCCGCAGTCGATGCTTAGCATAGAGGGTCTCAAGGTCTCTTATGGTCATGTTGAGGCACTGAAGGGCATCGATCTCGAAGTCCGGCAGGGCAATATCACCGCGATCATTGGTTCGAACGGCGCAGGAAAGACTTCGACGCTGATGGCGATTTCCGGGCTCGCACCGATCACCGCGGGTGATGTTCGCTTTGAAGGGCGAAGCATTACGCGCTGCCGACCGCATGACATCACGCGATTAGGCATCGCCCAAATCCTGGAAGGCCGCCAATTGTTCGCAGACCAGACAGTCGAGGACAACTTGCTGCTTGGCGGCTATACTCGCTTACCGCGTCATCGCTCACGTGTCGCTGCGCTGATGGAGCGTGAGATGGCGCGGTTTCCAATCCTACGCGAACGACGCGCCCAACTTGCTGGCACGTTGTCGGGCGGCGAGCAGCAGATGCTCGCCATCGCCCGAGGTCTAATGAGCGAGCCGCGCCTTATCCTTATGGACGAGCCATCTATGGGGTTGGCACCTCTTATCGTGAAGGAGATCGTAAGCACAATCCGCGCGCTCCGCGACGAGGGAGCAACAATCGTACTGGTCGAGCAGATGGCTGCGGTGGCTTTGCGGCTCGCCGATTTTGCCTACGTGCTCGAAACGGGCCGTGTGAAGCTCTCTGGCACTGGACCAGATCTTGCCCGAGCGCCTGAGGTGCGCCGCGCATATTTGGGCGGTTAAAAGCCTAGTGCTGGCACTGTCTAATAGCCGGTGCGATCTAAAAGTTGCCGACTGTAAGCCTTCGCTGGGGCTAAGTTTTGCGAATACGACATGCGGATGGTCCGCGAGCTCATTACGCCCGATGATGAGAACCACCTCAATGTTCGAACTCGCATGCACGAATACGGTGGCGGGTCATTTGTTGTGGAAGATGGGATCGTTTACTTCTCCAACTGCGCCGATCAGCGGCTTTATCGGCAAAATGTTGGGTAACAACCGCGCCCTAGCACGCCGCCTCGGACGGGTGCGCTTCCAGCATTGATCCGCGATTCTAGGCGCCAAGCCGACTATTGACGCCATGCTCGCATTGGCGACCTGTCCTGCCGGTGCTCAGGGCACGATCCGCTCTTCGCGAAAGCGACCGAGCAGGCGCACAAACATCGCCTCGCTGTCGACCACGTCGTGGAAGCCATAAAGCCGAGACTTGGTCACGTCCGACATCACATCCCACTCAGCGCCAAATACGTAATCAGCAAATGGCCAAGCGACGAAATCCATGTAGGGGGCGCCCTTGAGCTTGTACTTTGCAGTCATTTCCTCCCAGAGTGCAGCCTTGTCGGCCATATACTGCGTGAGGCAAATTGTTTGTGGATCTGCAACTGCCATTTCGAAGACTGTCGCGATCTTCGGCCAAGATTCCGCCATCGGAAATAATCACCATTCGTGATGTTGAAGGCTTCATTTCCGCATCGCTGATTCGTCGCAGCCCACAATGCCGCATTCGCAAAATGCGTCGACTCGGTCACCTGGTAGATCGTGTCGTAGGCACGTGGTTTGCCCGGAAAGCGCAGCGGCAAACCGAGTTCTCTGGATATCGCAGCATAGACCGCTATTGCCGGTAGGATGCTCATTGGCGAGCCTGGTGAGAGGCCGCA
>CAVREN010000017.1:0-15337 GCA_963720115.1 uncultured Alphaproteobacteria bacterium | reverse complement strand
CAAAACTCTGCTGCAGCCTGGGACTAAGGCGTGGACTCTCCATCAAACACGTTGGCAGGTCGCCGGCCTTTTGGCTTACTTTACCGGTTCGGCGAGGCGGAGAATTCTGGCGTGGCCGACCATCGCGATGACGTTGCAACAAGCGGCGACAGCAACACCGAACCGGTGATCGTGCTCATCGGCGCGTCAGCAGGCGGCGTTCATGCTTTGGTGACGTTATTTAGCGCGCTGCCGAACGATACCGGCGCAGCCTATGTCGTCGTCGTGCATCTCGACCCCGAACACCGCAGCGAACTCGTTCACATCATCGCTGCGCGCACCCGCATGCCAGTCGTCGAAATCGCCACGCGACAACACCTCGAACCCAATCACGTCTATGTCATTCCGCCGGATCGGCGGCTGCAGATGGTCGATCACGAGATTTCCGCGCTTGCATTCGACGAACCGCGCGGGCAGCGCTCGCCGATCGATCTGTTCTTTCGGTCGCTTGCCGAACAACTCGGCGACGGCTTTGCCGTCATCCTCAGCGGCGCCGGATCGGACGGCGCGCTGGGCGTGCGCGCGGTCAAGGAATCGGGCGGCATCATCCTGGTCCAAGATCCAGCGAAGCCGAATATGCCTCGATGCCGCGCAGCGCCATCGCCACCGGCGTTGCCGATTTTGTCCTGCCGATGCGCGATCTGGCGAAACAATTGGTCGATCTCATCCGGATAAACGAGCAGCGCATCCGTTCCGATATCCGCGAGTTCGACGAGGAACTGCTGCGGCGCATTCTGCGCATCTGCGCGTGCGCACCGGCCATGACTTCTCGAAATACAAACGCTCGACCGTGCTGCGGCGAATCGCGCGCCGCATGCAGGTCACGCACGCCAATGATCTCAAAGACTATTACCCGGTGCTGCGCGACAACGCGGAAGAGGCGCAGGCGCTGCTCGGCGACCTGTCTCATCTCGGTGACGACATTCTTCCGCGATCGCCGAAGCATTCGAAAAACTCGCCAAGACATTATTGCCGGCGCTGTTCAAGCGAGCAAGGAGTCGCCGACGAAACAATCCGCGTTTGGGTCTCCGGCTGCGCCACCGGTGAGGAGGCCTACACCTTCGCCATGCTGCTGATGGAAGAGGCGGCGCGCACGCGTATCGCCGTCGATCCAGGTATTCGGCTCCGATCTCGATTCGCGGGCGCTCGCTTCGGCGCGCGAGGGACGATATCCGCTTGCCATCGAAGCCGACGTCAACGAGGAGCGGCTGCGCCGTTTCTTCACGCGCGAGGGCGATCATTACCGCGTCCGCCAAGAGCTCCGCGATATAGTCCTGTTCGCCGTCCACGATCTGCTCAAAGACCCGCCATTTTCCCACGTCGACCTGATCTCCTGCCGTAATCTCTTGATCTATCTCGATCGCGAATTGCAGGAGCAGGTGTGCAGCACGTTTCACTACGCGCTCAATCCGGGCGGCTATGTCTTCCTCGGGGCCTCGGAAACCGCGGACAATCCGCCCGGGCTGTTCCGCTGCGTCGACCGCACCGCCCGCATCTATCAATCCACTGCGGTCGCCGGCGACAAGCCGCGGCTGTTGCCGCGGCTGCTCGGACCGGTGCGCATCCGCGAGCCAGTCATTCCGCTTGGTCGCGACGGTGAGCCCGACGGTGGCGCTCGGCGAAGCGGCGATGCACCGGCGCGCCATCGAGCAGATCGCCCCGCCCAGCATGCTGGTCGATGAATCGCATCGCGTCATTCATCTTTCCGAACATGCCGGCCGCTTTTTGATGCCGTCCGGCGGTCCGCTAAGCGGCGATGCCGTCGACCTGGTGCGGCCGGAACTGCGGTTCGAGTTGCGCTCGGCGCTCAATCGCGTGTTCGAGCTGCCCGAAAGCACGCTGAGCCTGCCGATCCTGGTGCGCTTTCAACGGTGCGCCGCACCGCGTTCACCTTCTGGTCAAGCCGGTAATCGACGACAGCAGCCGAGCCGCACTGCGATCGTCGATTTTCATCGAGGGCGAAGCGGTCGACGAAAGCTGGCCTCGCTCGACGCCAGACCAGCGATGAGACGGTGCGCCGACTGACCCAGGAGCTTGAGCTGACGCAAGCGCGGCTGCGAACCGTGCGCGAGGAATCCGACGCCGCCAATCAGGAACTGCGCGCCGCCAACGAAGAACTGCAATCGATCAACGAGGAGTATCGCTCCACCTCCGAGGAGCTGGAAACCTGCAAGGAGGAACTGCAGTCGATCAACGAGGAGCTGCAGACCGTCAACACCGAGCTGAAACTCAAGCTCGACGCAATTTCGCGCGCGCACAGCGACTTGCAGAACCTGGTCGCGGCGACCGACATCGGCACGCTGTTTCTCGATTCCAGCTTGCGGATCAAGCGCTTCACCGACCGGGTCACCGACCTGTTCAGCATCACGCAAACGACGAAGGCCGGCCGATCACCGATTTCGCTCATCGGCTCGAATACGACGATCTGATCAAGGATGCCCGCGCGTCCTGGCCGATCTCACGCCGCTGCGGCGCGAAGTTCGCAGTCGCGACGGCCGCTGGTACGACATGCGGCTGCGGCCCTACCGCACCGCGACGACAAGATCGACGGCGTCGTCATCACATTCGTCGACATTTCCGAGCGGCATGTGGCCGAGGCGGCGCCCGCGCGCGAATGAAGGAGCGTTACCGCCCGCAAGAATCGACGCTACACGCAGGATGTTAGACGTCGCCGGCCGCGCGAGACTCTGCTCGGCGCGCCGGCACGCCTCCCAGAGCTTCATCGCCGTCACCGGCATGTCGAGGTGCGAGCCGGCGCCGCCCGGCAGAGCGTCGGCGACCGCATTCATCACCGCCGCGATCGACGCGGTGGTGCCGGCTTCGCCGACACCTTCACGCCGAGCGGATTGGTGGTCGCGCGCACCTTACGCACGGTGTCGCGAATGTCGGCCGGCATGTCGGCCGCGCGCGGACTGGCATGACCCTGGAACGAGCCGGTCATGAACTGGCCGGTACGTCGAGAAAATCTGCTCCATCAGCGCCTGGCCGAGCCCCTGCGCCAGTGCGCCGTGCAACTGACCCTCGACGATCATCGCATCGAGCGTGTCGACGCAATCGTCGACCGTGGTGTAGGCGACGATTTGCATGCGGCCGGTGTCGGGATCGATTTCGACCTCCGCCACATGCACGCCGTTCGGAAAGGTGAGCGGCGTCTCGGTGGTCGTCTTGGTGTCGAGGTCTTCGGCGATGGCGCCGCCTTTCTTCAGCGCGGCGGCGCGGGCGGCAACTTCGAACAGCGGCATGCGCCGGTCGGTGCCGACGATGCCGAAGGCGCCGCGCTCGTAGGCGATGTCGCTTTCGGCGGTTTCGAGCAAGGCGGCCGCGATGCGCTTTCCTTTCTCGATCATCAGATCGATGCATTTGACGATCGAGGCGCCAGCCGTCATCGCCGAGCGCGAGCCTACCGATGCGTAGCCCGCGATCTCCAAGGCCGAAATCGCCGTGATGATGGCGAACCTTGTCCGCCGCGATGCCGAGGCGTTCGGCAATCAGGCGCGGAAAGACCGAGGCGTGCCCCTGGCCGGTCGATTGCACATTCAGGTTCACAATCAGTGTGCCGTCGCCGGGAAATGTGAGCCATGCCCCTTCGAGCGGCGAGCCGCCGGAATGTTCCAGCATGCAGGAGAGCCCGATGCCGCGGTATTTGCCGCGCCTTCTGGCCTCGCGCCGGCCCGCTTTGAAGCCGTCATAGTCGGCAAGCGCCAGCGCCTTGTCGAAGATCGGCCGGAAATCGCCGCTGTCATAGGTGGTGCCGACCGCGGTCCTGAACGGCATGGCGGAAGCGGGAATGAGATTGCGCCGCCGCAGCGTGGCTGGATCCAGCCCGCTGACGCGCGCGGCCTCCTCGACGACGCGCTCGAGCACGTAGTTTGCTTCCGGCCGGCCGGCGCCGCGATAGGGCGCGGTCGCGATCGTGTTGGTGAAAGCGCACCGCGCGCTGATGTCGATGTGCTTGATGTCGTAGAGCGCCGGCAAACAGCGGGCGAAATTCAAGGTCGGGATGTTAGCGCCGACCGCGCCGACATACGCGCCGAGATTGGCGGTGTTGCGGATGCGCAGTGCGAGAAAGCGGCCGTTCTCGTCGAGTGCGAGCTCGGCTTCCGAGTAGAGATCGCGCGCCTGGTTGTCGCTGAGAAATGCTTCCGAGCGGCTCGACATCCAGTGCACCGGCCGGCCGAGCTTTTTGGCGGCGACCAGCTGCGCAATGTATTCGGGATAGGGGCCGGTCTTCAGGCCGAAAGCGCCACCGACATCGTCAGTAAGGACGCGCAGCCGCTCCTTGGGGATTTGCATGATGACCGCGATCGGATCGCGCATCGCCGTCGTGCCTTGCGAGCAGACGCGCAGCGTGTAGCCGTCGGTTGCCGCATCGTAGCGCGCGGTGGCGCCGCGCGGCTCCATGGAGGCGACCGCCATCCGCTGATTGGTCACGGCGATGCGGGCGACAAATCTCGCGCTCGCGAAGATATCGTCGATGCGCCGCGCGTTGGCCTCCGGATCCTGCGCCAGGCCGGGCCAATCGATGGCGAGATTGCCGGGGATTTCCGGCCAGACTTGCGGCGCGCCGGGAGCGAGCGCGGCGCGGGCGTCGATCACGGGCGTCAGCGGCTCATACTCGATCGCGACCAGTTCGGCGGCGTCTTGGGCGGCGGAAGCGGTCTCGGCGACCACCATGGCGACGGGTTCGCCGATATGCACCGCCCGCTCGCCGGCGAGCGGGGGCCGGTGCGGCAGGATCAGGGGCTTGCCGCCGCGCCCGGCGAGCGGTGGATGGCGCCCGAGGCTCGCGATCCCTTCCATGTCTTTCGCCGTCAGCACGCCGAGCACGCCGGCCGCACCGCTCGCGGCGGCTATGTCGACGCCGACAATCCGCGCAAAGGCATGCGGCGAACGGACGAAATAGGCATACGCTTGGCCCGGTTCGGTGACATCGGCCGCGTAGCGGCCCTTTCCGCGCACCAAAATGTCGTCTTCCACGCGCGGCGTGTGGGCCGCACGGCCATCCGTTTTTGCATCCATGCCTTGTTCCGGGATATCTGTCTGGATAAGGCTCACCCCCTTATAAACCCGAAACAACCGCCGGCGAAGGCGGCCTTTCTCGGGTTTTTTGTCGGAAACGCATTTCTTGACCGCTTCGCGCTGCGGCGTGGCAGGTACGCCTCCGGAGTGCCCGGATAGCGGCCCTGGTCGCCTGCTGGAACCCTGCTGATGCTTCAACCCGGCACGTTCGGGCTCACACTTTTACTGGCCATGCTGACGGCGCTCGGTCCGCTGTCGATGGACATGTATCTGCCGTCGCTGCCCGATATCGCCCACGTTCTTGGCGCGCCGGTTGCCCGCGCGCAGCTGACGATTTCGAGCTATCTGATCGGATTCGCCGTGGGCCAGATGATCTACGGCCCGCTTTCGGATCGCTATGGACGCCGTCCGGTGCTGCTCACGGCAGTGGCGCTCTATCTCGCGAGCACGCTCGCCTGTGCGGCCGCGCAATCGGCCGATCTCTTGATCGCCGCGCGTCTGCTGCAGGGGATCTCCGGCTCGGGCGCGATCGTCTTGGCGCGCGCCATCGTGCGCGATGTTTATTCCGGAGTGCAGGCCGCGCGCGAGCTCTCACTCATGGGATCGATCAGCGCGACCGCGCCGATCGTCGCGCCGATGATCGGCGGCGTCTTGCAGGCCGGTTTCGGCTGGCGAGCGAACTTCATCTGCATGAGCGTCGGCGGGCTGATCGCACTCCTGGTGGCGGGAAGGCTGCTGCCGGAGACGCTGCGTCCCGACAACCGTGCGAGCTCTTTGTCGTTCTTCTCGATGATGCGCGGCTATGGCGCCGTGGCGCGCCACGGCGGTTTTCTTGTCTATCTCGGCATCATCACCACCACATATGCCGGGCTGTTCGCGTGGGTCTCCGGCGCCTCGGTGGTGTTGCAGGGCGTCTATGGCCTGTCCGCCGTCACTTTCGGTTTCACTTTCGCGCTGGGCGCGGCTGGATACATGCTCGGAGCCATGATCGCCACGCGGCTCGTGGTTCGCCTTGGATTGGACCGCACGATCGGTGTCGGTGTGGTGGTCATCGCCGCCGGCGGGCTTTCGCTGGCGCTGGCGGTAGCGACCGGCGTTCCGGGTCTGTGGCTTGTCGCGGCGATGGCGCTCTATCTCGCGGGCGTCGGACTTGCCATGCCGCAGGCGATGGCTGGGGCGCTAACGCCGTTTCCCGATCGCGCCGGCACGGCGGCCTCGCTGATGGGCCTGATACAGCAGGCGGTCGCGGCGATCATCGCTGCCGTCATAGGCGGGTTTCTCGTCCGATCCGCCTGGCCGGTGACCGGCGTCGTGGTGGCCATGGGTTGCCTGACCTTTTTGCTGTGGGCGCTGACGCGCGGAATGCGGGCACGCGCGCGTTAGAGCATGATCCCGAAAAGTGGAAACCGGATTTCGGTCAAGATCATGCTCAAAACGAAGAATCTGGACCGCGATCCGATTCGCTCGGAATGGATCACGTCTAGAGAAGTTCTCAACGGAACAAGGGAATCACGTAAATTGGGGCGTTGGCCTGCGGCACCCCCTTTGTTAGGATATTGGGCGCGTCGGCGCGCGGGCGACGCGACAAAGACTGGGGATCGTCTGGGGCGCCTTCACCGTCAAATGGCGCTGGGGCCGAGGGAATCGCGATGACGTCAGGCGAGCTCTTGAGCCGCCGATCGTTTCTTGTCGGGGTGAGCGCGGTTGGCGGCGGTCTCGCGCTGTCGCTGGCCGTGCCGTTCAATGCCGTGCGCACCGCTGAAGAAGCGCCCGAGGTCACCGCCTGGCTTCTGATCGGCGCAGACAACGCGGTTGTCATCCGGGTCGCGCGCGCCGAAATGGGGCAGGGCGCCCATACCGGACTCGCCATGCTGGTCGCCGAAGAGCTCGAGTGCGATTGGGCCAAGGTCTCTACCGAGTTCATCTCGCCGCAGGAAAATATGCGCCGCGACCGCGTCTGGGGCGACATGTCGACCGGCGCCAGCCGCTCGATCGCAAGCTCGCAGCTTTATCTGCGGCAAGCCGGCGCCACCGCGCGGGAAATGCTGATTGCGGCGGCGGCGGCGCGCTGGAACCTGCCGGCGTCGGAATGCGTCGCCGCCATGAGCATGATCACCCATCAGTCCAGCGGGCGCCAACTCACGTTCGGCGCCGTTGCCGAGGCGGCGGCGAAAGTGCCACCGCCCGCCGATATTAAGCTCAAGGATCCGCGCGACTGGAAGCTCGTCGGCAAGCCTCGGCGGCGCCTCGATGTGCCCGCCAAAGTCACCGCGCAGGCGATTTATGCGATCGACGTGCGGCTTCCGGGCATGCTCTACGCGGCGATCGCCCATTGTCCGGTCTTCGGCGGCGCGCCGAGGGCGGTCAACGACGGCGCGATTGCCAACATGAAAGGTGTGCGGCGGGTCGTGCGCTTGCCGAACGCCGTCGCGGTCATCGCCAATTCGTGGTGGCACGCCAAACGCGCGGTCGAGGCGTTGCCGATCGAATGGGATCCGCGCGGCAATGGCCGCGTATCCACCGCCAGCATCGCCGAAATCGTTCGCGCCGAACTCTCAGCAGAAAAATCGCAGGTCGGCCGCTCCAACGGCGATGTCGCGCCAGCGATGCAAAGCGCGGTCAAGCTTGTCGAGGCGGACTATGAGGTCCCCTTCCTGGCGCATGCCACCATGGAGCCGCAGACCTGCACCGCTCATGTCGCCAATGGCGGGGTCGAGATCTGGGTGCCGACCCAGGAGCCAATGACGGCTTTGGCGACGGCCGCGAGCGCCGCCGGTGTGCCGAACGAGAAGGTCGTGGTCCACGGCACGTTTTTGGGCGGCGGCTTCGGCCGCCGCGCCGCCATCCAGGAGTTCGTCCGCCAGGCTGTCCTGATCGCGAAAGAGGTCGATGTGCCGGTCAAGCTCCTCTGGTCGCGCGAGGAGGACATCAAGCACGACTATTATCGGCCCTTCGGCATGGCGCGGCTGGTCGCCGGCCTCGGCGTGGACGGCATGCCGATCGCATGGAAGGTGAGGATCGCCGGGCCGTCTTTTGTGCACGGCCTGGTGCCGGGCTTCGGCATGAGCTTCGTCGATCGCACGTTCATCTCCGGCCTTGCCGACGAGATGGCCTACGACGTGCCGAATTATCTGGTCGACTATGTGGTGGAGCAATCGCCGGTGCCGCTCGGCGTTTGGCGCGCGATCAACTACACGCAGAATACCTTCTACAAGGAATCGTTCGTCGACGAGATGGCGCACGCGGCGGGCATGGATCCTTACCTCTACCGTCGCCGTCTGCTGCGCAACAACCAAACGCACTTGGCGGTGCTCGATGCCGCAGCAAAGAAGGCCGATTGGTTCAGCCCGCTGCCGGATGGCATGCGTCGCGGCATCGCCGTGACGCAGGCATGCGGCAGCGTCTGCGCACAGGTGGTGGAAGCGTCCGTCGAGCGCAGCGAAGTGCGCGTGCATCGCGTCGTCTCGGCGCTCGATTGCGGCAATGTGGTCAATCCACTGTCGATACAGATGCAGACCGAAGGCGCCGTCATCTACGCGCTGACCGCGGCGCTGACCGGCGAGATCACCATCAAGAATGGCGGCGTCGAGCAGTCGAACTTCGACACCTATGAAATGCTGCGCATTGCCGACGCACCAAAAGTCGAGACCGTGCTGGCGCCGAGCGGCAATTTCTGGGGCGGCGCCGGCGAGCCGCCCGTGCCGCCGCTTGCGCCGGCGCTATGCAACGCGATCTTTGCCGCCACCGGCAAACGCATACGATCGCTGCCGATCAAGAACCAAGACCTCACCAAGGCGATCTAGGACGCCCGCGAGTAGCGGGCTTGCTCTTGCGCCGCGTATTGGTCGAACACCGCGCACACCGACCGCACAAAGGCGCGCGCCTCGCCCGGCACAATGATCTTGCTGCCGTTCCGCGCAACAAGACCGTCCCGCGCGAGTTCGTCGAGCACGGAAAGCTCCTCTGCGAATTGCTCCGCGTTCGCACCGTGCGCCCGGCAGACGTCGGCAAGATCGACCTGCAGATCGCACATCAGCCGTTCGATGATGCGGCCGCGCAGCCGGTCCTCAGCCGTCACCGCGCGTCCGCGCACGGTCGCCGGCCGGCCGGCTATGATCGCATCGCGATAGGCGACCATCTGCGGCGTAGTTTGCACGTATCCGCCGGGCAGCGAGCCGATGGCAGACGGACCGAAGCCGATCAGGTTTGCGGTTTCGTCGGTCGTGTAGCCTTGGAAATTGCGGCGCAGTCTTCCTTCGCGCTGGCGCTCGGCAAGCGGATCGTCGGTGCGCGCGAAGTGATCGAGCCCGATGTGCTGGTAGCCTGAACCAACGAACACATCCGCGGCGGCGCGGCTTTGCGCGAATCGCTCATTGCTGCCGGGCAGCGTGGCTTCTGGGATGAGTTTTTGGTGACGCTTCATCCAAGGCACGTGGGCGTAGCCGAACAGCGCGATCCGGTCAGGGCTTAGTGCGAGCGCGCGCTCGGACGTGTCGATGACGGTGGCCACGGTCTGATGCGGCAGCCCGTACATCAGATCGACATTGATATGGACGATGCCGGCCTCACGCAGTCCATCGGCGGCGCGTGCGGTCTGCTCGAAACTTTGCCGGCGGCCGATCGCTTCCTGCACGCGCGGCTCGAAATCTTGCACGCCGAGGCTGGCGCGGCTGACGCCCATATCGGCCAACGCGGCGACGTGCTCGCGCGTCAGTGTACGTGGATCGATTTCGATCGCGATCTCGGTCGCGCGCGTGATGCGAAATCGCGCCTGCAGCGCGGCCATGATTCGCATCAACTCGTTCGGCTACAGCATGGTCGGGGTGCCGCCGCCAAAATGGATATGAGTGGCGGTCTGGCGGGCGAGCCGCGCTCCGATCAGGCCGATCTCACGTTCCAGCAGCTCGGCATAGAGGGCGACCGGGGCGTGGCGGCGGGCGACCGTGGTGTGGCAGCCGCAATAGAGGCACAACTCGGCGCAGAACGGTACGTGCAGGTAGAGCGAAACCGGCGCATCGGCCGGAACGGCTGTGAGCCAGCGCTCATAGGCCCCGGCCTCGATTGCCGGGCCGAACTGCACGGCCGTCGGATAGCTGGTGTAACGCGGCAGCCGCCGGTCCAGATATTTGAGCCATTTCGCTTGCATGGGCGCGCCGAGCCGGTCCCCGAAAAGCGTGCATGATCGGTAGAAGCGGGCGCGACGAATTGATCTAGATCAAGGTGACCCATCCGCCCCGGATCAGAATGGTTTCGCTCGCAACGATTGTGTCCGCCGGTTTCGGTCACTGTTGTTTCGGCTGGCGGCGCGGTTACGGGGGTAACGCGCCGCCATTGCAAAGCTTCATCAGTTGCGATCGCCCCGTCGAGAGGAGGGTGGAATGTTGAACGAGCAGAAGACTCATTCCCCGATTGAAGCTATTCGGCATTGGTATCGCGGTTTGACCCGTTCGCGATCGACGCTCGCCGCGTGCGGCGCTGACGGGCTTGAACGCATGGCGCACGATATCGGCGTTTCGAGCGCCGAACTCTACAGGCTTGCGAGCCAGGCACCGGAATCGGCCGATCTTTTGTGCCGCCGCATGGAAGTGCTCGACCTCGACCAGAACGAGGTCGCGCGCGTCGAACGTGCCACCTTCCAGGATCTGCAGCGGGTTTGCAGCATGTGCGACTGCAAGAAGCGCTGTGCCCGCGATCTCACCCACAATCCCGCCGATCCGGCCTGGAAGGATTACTGCCCGAATGCGCAGACGCTGACCGCATTGAACACGCTGCCATGGACCGCGCGGCAGGAGTGGTGATCTAACAAACGTGCAAGGGGGAGGGCGATGGGCGAGGTGGTGCTTGCCGCCAAAGTCACGCACGTGCCGTCTCTTCTTCTATCGGAGCGGGAGGGCGCGCTGAAAGGCCGTCGCGCGGCGGCGATCGAGTCGCTCAAGGAGATCGGCCAACGTGCCCGCGACCGGCATGCCGATACGTTCCTGATTTTCGATACCCACTGGCTGTCGAATTTCGGCTTTCACATCAACGCCAATGCGAACCATGCGGGCAACTACACCAGTCACGAAGCGCCGCACATGATCCAGGATTTGGGTTACGACTATCCCGGAAATCCTGCGCTCGCCGATATGATTGCCGCGCAAGCGGCAGCCGGCGGTCTTGAGGTCCATGCGCACCGGGTGAAGAGCCTCGCGCTTGAATACGGCAGCATCGTTCCGATGCGCTACATGAACACGGATGGCGCCGCGAAGGTGTTGCCCGTTGCTTCACCGCTTTTCGCCAGCGTCGAGGAGAACCGCAAATTCGGCGAGGCGTGCCGGCGCGCGATCGTGCAGTCGGACGCCAATGTCGCGGTTCTGGCGAGCGGCTCGCTGTCGCACAAGGTGATCAGCAATCGCCAGGTCGGCGAAGGCCAGTGGGACGTCGTCTCGAGCGAGTTCAACCGGCAGATGGACCTGCGTGTGCTGGAATTGTGGGGCGCCGGCCGCTATCGCGAGTTCGTCGGTCTGCTGCCGGAATACGCCACCAAGTGCAGCGGCGAGGCTTTGATGGCCGATACCGCGATGCTGTTCGGCCTACTCGGCTGGGAAAATTATCGCGGCACCGCCGAGCAGCTTTGCACTATTTTCCGTCCAGCGGCACTGGGCAGGTGAATGTCGAATTTCATCTGTCTTGAGATACAGCGCCCGGCCGAAAAATGGATGTTGGAATGGCCACACCGGTCATGATGCCGAGATTGAAGGCGCTGATCCTCCGCCTGCTGCATGAGCATCGCGTCATGACCCTGGCGACGCTGCGGCCCGACGGCTGGCCGCAAGCGACGATGGTCGGCTATGTCAATGACGGCTTCCTTCTGTACTGCTTTGTGGCGCGCAGCACGCAGAAATTCGCCAACATTCAGCGCGACCCGCGCGTTTCGATCGCGATCGGCAGCGATGCCGCCAATCCCATGCAGGTGCGCGGCCTGTCGCTCGCCGGGCATGCTGGCGAAGTCAACGACCGATCCGAGTTCGACGAGATTGCCGCGCTGCGGCTGCAAAAGTTTCCGGAATACGCCGCTTTGCTTGCGCCGCTGGCGCGGCAAGACGGGCATCTGCGCATCGCACCGGCGCCAAAGCCCTCGCGGGTCGCGCTTCTGCGCATCGCGCCGGACATCATCTCGGTGTTGGACTACGAGCACGCCTTCGGCCACAGCGAACTCGTCACTTTTTCGGAACGCGATCTCGATGTGCATCTCGAGACCCAGAGCCATCCCTGGAACGCGGTCGATGGTAGCAAGTGACTGACGCGCCCGCTCAGTGCCGGCCGAACAATTTGTCGAGCAGCCAAGTGTCGAGGCCGCCGCGCTCTTGTTGCTGCCGCGCGGGCGCTGCGCCCGATTGCGCGCCCATGCCGTAGCCGTTGGAGGCGCCACCGAACGAAGGCGCCCAGCCGCCGCTGCCGCTCACGCCGAGCAGGGCGGAGGGCGCGGTGCCCTGCAGCGCGCTCTTCATGAACCGGCTCCAGATGTCGACCGGCAGACTGCCGCCGGTCAGCTTGCGAGTTGGCGAGCTGTCGTCGTTGCCGAGCCAGATGCCGGCGACGAGCGTGCCGGTGTAGCCGATAAACCACGCGTCGCGGTAGTCCTGGCTGGTGCCGGTCTTGCCGGCCGCCGGCCAGCCCGGCAGATCGGCGTGGCGCGCCGTGCCGCTGACTAAAGTTTCGTGCAGCATCCCGTTCATCATCGCCACATAGCGCGCATCCACGATCCGCCCCAGCGCCTGGGTCGGCCGCGTATAGAGCAGCTTGCCGTTGGTCGAGCGCACACGCGCGATCACATGCGGCGAGATCGCAAAGCCGCCATTGGCGAACGGCGCATAGGCGGAGACAAGCTCGATCGGCGAGACTTCCGAGGTGCCGAGTGCGATTGAAGCGTTGGGCTCGAGCAGCGAGTTGATGCCGAGCCGATAGGCGGTGCGAATGACGGCGGCCGGGCCGAATTCAAGCGTCAGGCGCACCGAGACGGTATTGAGCGAGTTGGCAAGCGCCTGCGTTAGCGTCACCGGTCCCATATATTCGTGTTCGTAGTTTTCCGGCTTCCAGCCGCGTACGGCAATTGGGCTGTCTTCTCTGACCGTGTCGGGCGTCAGTCCGTGCTCAAGCGCGGTGAGATAGACGAAAGGCTTGAACGCGGAACCCGGTTGGCGCTTGGCGGCGATGGCGCGATTGAATTGGCTTTCGGCGTAGCTCCGGCCGCCGACCAGCGCCCGCACCACGCCGTCGGGCGTCATCGCCACCAGGGCGCCTTCGCCGACGCCGAATTTTTCTCCCTTCTGCGCCAGCACCTCCGCAAGCGCGCGCTCGGCCGCCGCTTGCAATGGCGGTTCGATCGAGGTCTCGACGACGATATCCTCATCGAAACGGCCGATGACGTCGTTGACCGCATCCATGACCCAGTCGGCGACATAATTGACCGAGCCGGAGGTCGCCGATTTCACCGCGTGCGCCGGACGCGCCAGCGCGATCCGCACGGCATCCTCGCTCGCGAGCTTTTGCTCCGCCATGTCGCCGAGTACGACGCGGGCGCGGCGCTCGGCGCCGTCCGGGTTGTGGCTTGGAGCAAGACGCGAGGGCGATTGCACAAGCCCCGCCAGCATGGCGGCTTCCGCGAGCGTAAGATGGCGCGCCGATTTGCCGAAATAACGTTGCGCCGCGCCTTCGACCCCATAGGCGCCGGCGCCGAAATAGACCCGGTTCAGATAGAGTTCGAGGATTTGCGCCTTGCTGAATTTATGTTCGAGCCACAACGCCAGCACCACCTCCTGCGCCTTGCGGGTGACCGTACGCTCCTGCGTGAGGAAAAGGTTCTTCGCGAGTTGCTGGGTGATGGTCGAACCGCCTTGCGAGGCGCCCCGGCGCAGCACGTCGGCGACCAGCGCGCGCATGATCCCGAAAGGGTCGACGCCGCGGTGCGAATAGAAGCGGCGGTCCTCGATCGCGATAAAGGCTTTCGGCACATAGTCGGGCAATTCGCGCAAGGGTATTGCGGCGCCGCCCATGTCGCCGCGGGTCGCAAGCGTCGCGCCATTGGCGCCGACGATCAGCACCGAAGGCGGCCGTTTGGGAATTTCAAGCGACTGAATTGGCGGCAAATGGGCGCCGATCCAGATCACGACGCCGATGGCGCAAATGACGCCCCAGAGCGCGAGCACGGCGCCCCAATAGAACAGACGTCCGATGCGGGACCGGCCTTTGCCGCGGCCGCCGGCGCGGGCCTTTTTCTTTCTCGGCCGAGGCGACGCTTCGCTGCGTGGGCGGCGGCTTGTGTCGCGCGCCTTCTTCGGCGGACCGCCGACGCGGTCTTCCGCGCTTACGCGAAAATCGAAGCCCTCGGCGGCGCCGGTGCGCTTGCGGCCGTTTCGCCAGGCCATGTCCCGTCCCCGCGCGCGTCCTTGGCGCGTCGCGAGGACGGTAGACGGTGCGCTTTAAGGGGCAGTTACTGGCCGGCCGTTATTGAATTTGCGAACGATTTACCAAAATGCGCGTGGCGGCTTGTTCTCAGCAAATTTGGTCTATGCCAACTTGGCTTCGCCGCTCGGCGTGGTGAACAAAGCGAGCAACGGACGCTTGATCGCGGCCTGACGGGTCGGCGTGGTGATTTTCGCGCCGAGCAGGTCGGTGACATAGAACACGTCGACCACCCGTTCGCCGAAGGTGGCGACATGTGCCGAAGCAATGTTGAGGTTGAGTTTCGACAGCGTCGTCGTCAGTTCGTAGAGGAGACCCGGCCGGTCGAGGCCGGTCACTTCGACCACGGTATGACGCTGCGACCATTGGTTATTGACGGTCACCTCCGGCTCGATGACGAAGGCTCTCAGGCGTCCCTTCTGGGGCGCGCGTTTCGGCAGCACCTCGGGCAGCTTGATCAGCCCCTGCACCGCCTTCTCGACGGTCTCGGCGATGCGGGCGGCGCGGCGCTCCTCGTCTTCGTCAAGCTCGAACTCGCGCGAGATAGCGATGGTATCGAGCGCGATGCCGTTGGTGGTGGTGTAGATCTGCGCGTCGACGATATTGCCGCCGGCGACCGCGCAGGCGCCGGCGATGATCGACAACAGCCAAGGATGGTCGGGCGCATAGACCGTGAGCTCGGTGACGCCGCGCGTGGCATCGAAGCCGACACGGGTGGCGAGCCGCTTGCCTGCTTCTTCACTCGCGCGCACGAAGCGCGCATGCGCTAGCTTGTGGGGGAGATCGACCTTGAGCCAATAGGCCGGATAGTGGCGTGCCACGTAGGCGTCGAGCA
>CAVREN010000016.1:0-22234 GCA_963720115.1 uncultured Alphaproteobacteria bacterium | reverse complement strand
AGTTCGAGTAACGCTCACTTCTTTGGCCTGTCCCACAATTCACCTGGATGCGCCTTTTCCCACAATTGGTGTTGGAGAAATATGGCAAGCGCGTCTTTGACGTTCTTATTCCGAACGGCCTGATTGCCGGCAACACAGCGTGGTGCAGGTCCGCACCGTGCTCCTGATCGCGCTGCTCGCCATCGTGCGCAAACTTTTGATCCTTGATGTCGGGCGCGGCGCGGAGGAGTTATTCGCGCTCGCAGCGGCGATCATCGCGCTTGGGGCGGTCTACTGGCGGCTCGTGCGCGACCAGGATAGGTCCGACTTGAGGGAGCGCCGTACCGTCGAGGAGGCCGAACGCGTTAGCAGGTTAGCAGGCGAGCGGGATTAACCGAAGCGGGCAATGATTCTCAGAATCGGGTACGCGATATCCCGAAACAGTGCACATCGTTGTGTGGAATTCGCGCGGCTGCGCGAGTTCGACGCGGTGAAGATCGATCAGCAGGTTAGGAAACTCGTTCACGACGTGAACATGTTTGTCGCCGCGCTTGCGAATTCGAACGCCCCAGCAAAAATGTCACTGCTGGTGACACTTTACTGTCGTTGCCAGGACAGATCACGTCACGCGCCTTTTGAAGACAAGCTGCGCGCTGATCAACGATCGTCGATCTGCTCATCCTCGACGAGCCGACGACCGGCGGTCGCGAGGTACCGATCAGAGCAACATCATTTGGCTCCGGAGGCGCATCGCGGGTCTCACTCGTAATCGCAAAGCTAGTGGAACTTGGACATTTGAAGCAGGCCAAACGCGATAACGCTCGCGCCGTTGAGAACGCCATTGTCCGTTTAAGGCAGCGCCTCTACCGCGATGGGGTAATATGTGGCGATCTGTCTGGCCATCTCTCGCAATCCGAACTCGAGCGTTCCCGTAGCGGGCTGCGAGGCGCACGAAATTGAACGTTGATCGTTAGCTAATGCGCCGCACGGCCACGCGTCGTCTGGCTGCCTAGACCACAGTCGGCAGCGGCCCCATCCGTCCCACTCGCAGACACACCGCGATTTCACCGCATGGCGGCTTATACGCGATGCCTTCGCTGTGCGGGAGCGCCTAGGCGATCCACGAGTGGTCTCCGGGTTTTCACTGCTCATTCCTGGCCAGCTGCCACTCGTTCAACGAATTTCAGAGAGGAACAGTGAATGGAAGTCGAAAGTCGGGCAAGACAGCTTGCCAACCTCACACCATTTCAGCCCAACCGCGGGGGTTGAGAGATGAGGAAATGTGACCGAGTTCGCTACCGAAGTACGCCACTACTGCCGTAACCCGAAATGCCGATCGAAGCTTAAGGCGCCAATGCCAACACTTGGGAGGCGTTTTGCACCCGAGGGTGTCGCGAGCGCTTCTATCGGCTTCGCTGCTATGTCTGCGAGGAGAAAAAGCCCGCCGGCTTAGATGCCCATACTTGCGGGCGTCGTAAAGTGCAAAAACGCCATCCGGAGCCTGAAAAGGTCCAAGGATACCCGCTGTGTCGAGATAGGTGTCGGAAACCCAATAAAATCAGGCCTTCCCGAAGCCGATAAATACGGCCGAGCCTGGAAAGTAGTCGCCGGCGAAATCAGCCCCAACGCCTTCCACTGCGCCACGGTGTCCGATGGCCCCGACTGCCAGTGGAAAGGCGGCGAGTTCGAGCGCGTGGCCAAGAACCGCGCAGCCCTCAAGGCAGCCGATAATGGCTACTTCACCGATCCCGACTGGCACGCGGTCGTGTCGCCAGATGGCCTGAAGTGCTTCGTCACCAGCTTTGTCGCGCTGGTACGACGAACACAAGCCTTACCGCAGCCTTTGACGGCCGATCTATCGATCCCCGAATTTCTAGAAGGACCTAAAAATTTCTTAGAAGGACCTAAACATGACGCCAGTGCGAACAACGCAAGGCTCACATAGCGGCTTCATCGGCGGCCTTGAGGGCTGCGCGAGTCGTCGGTCATCCCGTGAAATTTGCAGAATGTTGCCAAAAACGTTGCCAAATTACAATCCTTTGGTTGACGTTTTTCAGCTAAACTATTGATATAATGCGGCTTATTAGTAAGCATGCTTCCGCTATCAGCCGGTGCGCATGCCGAGCGGCACCGCGCGCGAATGATCATGACCGCCACGGGCCGGCCGCTAATCGAAAGCGCGGCGCTTGCCAAAGGAGGAAAATCCAGGCGGCAGAGTTTCCGACGGGAAGCCTTCAAATGTTACGTTGCGTTACAGATTTGTGACAATTCATCTCATCAAAAATAGCGAAAGTGCCTTATTTTGTTGCGTATTTGGCACACGTCGCTGGAAATGCGGAACCCAGCGCAGAAATGCGTTTTGCAACCTTTCGGCGTTCCCTACGATCCCCGCGGGCTGGCAAGAACCGGGGGCGGAGAACGGCCGGTCAGCCGGACGAGAGCTTCGCCTTTCGTTCGGCTGTCTGATCGCCGAATACCGCAGGGCGTAGAGTATGAGTGCGAGAGTACGAGTATCGGCGCCGCATGATTGTGGCGTCGGAGGGAGGGCACTATTGCGTCGCGCCGGCGCTGTGCTGGCCGCAGCAACGCTGACGGTGATCGGCGCCGTCATTCTGGCGCCCGATGACGCACTGGCGGCATGCTCACCGGCCATCGGCTCGAATGTGACGGTGACCTGCAGCGGCACGACCTTCAATCAAGGTCCCGGCATTAACACCGGCTATGGCGACAGTACGCAGAACGGCCTGACGGTCAATGTACAGTCCGGCGCTTCGGTGACCGGCACGTCCACCGGCATCGACGTCAACAACAACAACACGATCAACAATCTCGGGACCATCACCACGCAAGGCAGCGGCGGCATCGGCGACGTCTACGGCATCAACGGCAATGGGCCACTAACCGTGAATAACTCCGGCAGCATCGGGCGGGCCGATGCTGTCAACAATATCTTCGACGCTGCAGGCATCAACGCTTTGGCAGGTCTGACGCTGACCAACCAAGCGGGTGGAGTCATTCAGGGCGGGCTCGGCATCCAAGGGGGCGGCACCGGCATCGTCATCAATTCGGGGTTGATCACCGCGATCGGCGGCGGCGGCGACGGTATCAACTACGTCGTTAACCCCAGCACCCTGACCGTAACTAACAATCTCGGCGGCACGATCACCGGCGACGCTTCGGGCATCAGGGCGAATGTCGCGACAATCTTCAACTCCGGCACAATCTCGGCGCCGTCGTTCGGCGGCACCGGCATTGTCGTGGACAATTTGAATTCTAACCAACTACGCGTCCGGCGTCATCAGCGGCGACGGCGGCGCGGTATCCGGCGCGCAGACGCCCAATCTGACGATCACCAATTTTGGCAAGATTCTCGGCGGCATCGACTCCGGTTCCAGCGGCGCCATCCAGGGCAATGTCGTCAACCTGACGAATTTCGGCACGGTGTCGGTCGTCGCCGGCAGCGGCGCGCCCGCGATATCGACCAACAGCGGCACCATCATCAACAATGCCGGCGGCTCGATTATTGGCGACTTCAACGCGATTGTAGCCGTGGGCAATACCTCGATCTTCAATGCCGGTACGATCTCAACGAACAACGGCCCGGCCATTGTTTTCTCGTCCGGCGGCAACACCCTGACACTCGGCCCCGGATCGGTGATCAACGGCAATGTCGTCGCCAGCGGAACGGACACGTTCCAACTCGGCGGCACGGGCGCCGGTACGTTCGACGCCGGCACACTCGGCGTGCAGTACACCGGCTTCTCGACCTTCAACAAAGTCGACGGCAGCACCTGGACGCTGACCGGGACCCAGACAGTGACTACACCGTGGACGATCTCGTCCGGCACGCTGATCGTCAACGGCTCGATCGCCAATTCGAGCCTGACGACGGTCGACAACGGCGGCACTCTCGGCGGCACCGGTATTGTCGGCGCCACGCAGGTCAATGCCGGCGGCATGCTCGCGCCGGGCAACGCGGCAACCGACCGGCACGTTGACGGTCGCCGGCAATCTCACCCTGCAAACCGGCGCGCTCTATCTGGTGACGGTGGCGGGCACGAGCGCAAGCAAGACCGATGTTTCGGGCACCGCGGCGTTAGCAGGCAATGTCCAGGTGGCGACCGCCAATGCCAAGGCCGGAACCTACGATATCCTGCACTCCGGTGGCCTCAACGGGACGACGTTCAGCGGGATAACCGGCCTCGGTCCGAACTTCGCGGTCAACCTCGGCTACTCAGCGACCGACGTTTTTCTCACCCTTACGGCGCAACTCGGCACCAATTCCGGCCTCAACCCAAATCAGCAGGCCACCGCCGGCGTGCTCAACGCTGCCGCCAATGGCGGCGGCACAGTTCCGGCGGGCCTCGCCAACGCCTTCGCGTTGACGGGGGCTGCGCTCGGCAATGCGCTGAGCCAGTTGAACGGCGAAGCAGCGACTGGCGCCGAGCACAGCGCGTTTCAGCTCATGAACGAGTTTCTCACGCTCATGCTCGATCCGTTCGTCGATGGGCGGTTCGGGGTCGCGCCTAGTGGCGCTGGGGCAATCGGCTTTGCGCCCGATCTGGAGGCGTTGCCGCCCGATATCGCGCTCGCCTATGCCTCGATCCTCAAGGCGCCGCCGAAGCCGAGCTTCGATCAGCGCTGGACGGCATGGGGTGCGGGCTATGGCGGTAGCAGCAACACACGCGGCGATCCGACCGCCGGTACCAACAATCTCACCGCCAGCACCTTTGGGTATGCCGGGGGAATGGACTATCACTTCACGCCGGACACGGTGGCTGGCTTTGCGCTCGCCGGCGGTGGGACCAACTGGGCGCTCGCCAATAGCCTCGGCGGCGGTCGCAGTGATGCCGTTCAGGCCGGTATTTACGGCATCACCCGCGCAGGTCCGGCCTATCTCGGCGGTGCGGTTGCCTTTGCCAATCACTGGTTCACGACCAATCGCGTTGCACTCGGCGACCAGCTCACCGCCAGCTTCGTCGGGCAAAGCTACGGCGCGCGCGTGGAGGGTGGTTACCGCTACGCGCCGCTGCCAACGCTGGGCGTGACGCCTTACGCGGCAATCCAGGCGCAGGATTTTTCCACGCCGCGCTACAGCGAAAACGATCTGAGTGGCGGCGGGCTCGGGCTCACGTTTGCCTCCATGAACGCGACAGATGTGCGCAGCGAACTCGGTGCGCGCTTGGATAGTCCAACTGTGATCGGTCGCATGCCGCTGATCTTGCGCGCACGCCTGGCCTGGGCGCATGATTTCGTCAACAACCCCGCGCTCGCCGCGGCGTTTCAGGTCCTGCCGGGCTCGAATTTCATCGTCAACGGCGCGCCGATTCCGCGCGATTCGGCGCTTACCTCCGCCGGGGCCGAGCTTTTCCTTGCGCCGAGTTGGACGCTGCTTGCCAAATTCGACGGTGAATTTGCCCGCGGCGCGCAGACCTACGCCGGCAGTGGGACACTGCGCTACACATGGTAAGTCAGAGCGGCGGGCAAACTCTCTCGCGAGCGCTCAAGGCGCCCTAGCCAACAGCAAATAGCGGGCCGAGGCCCAACCGCAATCAGCGAACGAGCCGCCTCGTTCGCTCTATTCGCTCCACGTCAATCGCCACTTTCAGTGAAAGAGATTTTGGATGAACCCGATCGGGTTGCTGCCGGTTGTTTCCCCCGGCGCGCTCGCGCCCGCGCCGTCGGGGCGCCGCCGTGGCATCGGCACATTCGAGGGCGCATTGTCTGCGGTGTGCATCTCGGCTTCACGGGGCCGGCGCCTCGGTAGCGGAATCGGGCCCGACAGCGGCTGCGACGCGGACAGGGATTCGCTTCCGTCGTCCGCGCCGGTAGGCGATTGCGCGGAAGTGAGCGTCCCGTTGCCGTCGGGCGCGGCGAGCGGAGACGGTGGGAAAACACCCGCCGGGTCGCCTGCCCGCGGCGCGCCGGGGATGGTTGCGTCCGCGTCTGCGGACCGATCACCCAGCATCGATCCTTTAGCGGCGGCGCCGTCGCGGGCATCAGTCGCGGTTGCGCGTGCCTCAACGACCGGCCCCGAACCGTCAGTCGCGCCTTGCGAAGACTGGGCCGCGGCTTCCGAGCCGGCGCGGGCCGAAGGCGCGTTGATGCTGGCGGTCGAGGCGAGCTGATGGAAGGTCGGCATGTGCGGCGGACCAACATAGGTCCGGACGAAAACAGTAATCGTCCACAAGATCACCGGCACCGCGATGATCACCGCCACCAAAATGATGATCCGGCGCAATAATGGCACATAGTGCCGGAAGTCGTCGTCCTCACGCATGACACAGCCGCCTCGTCGTTGATCCTAGGCGGGGGACGGAATTCAGATGCCACCCTTTTTCAGTTTCTCCGCAATCCTAATCGCAAAATACGTCAGCACACCGTCGGCACCCGCACGCTTGAACGCGATCAGGCTTTCGGTCATTGCTTTATCGCCGTCCAGCCATCCGTTCCCCGCTGCGGCCATGATCATGGCATATTCGCCAGAGACTTGGTAGGCGTAGGTGGGCATTCCGAACGTTTCTTTGACGCGATGCAATATATCCAGGTACGGCATGCCCGGCTTGACCATGACCATGTCTGCGCCCTCGGCGATGTCGAGATCGACCTCGCGAAGCGCCTCGTCGCTGTTTGACGGGTCCATCTGATAGGTGCGCTTGTCGCCGACCAAGGTCGCGCTGGAGCCGACGGCGTCCCGGAAGGGTCCATAGAAGGCCGACGCGTACTTGGCCGCATAAGCCATGATCTGAACGTCGCCGAAGCCCGCGGCGTCAAGTGCCGCCCGGATGGCACCGACCCGGCCGTCCATCATGTCGGACGGCGCGATGATGTCGCAACCGGCCTCGGCCTGCACCAGGGCTTGCCGCACCAGCACCGCCACGGTTTCGTCGTTGAGGATGACGCCGTCGCGAATGAGGCCGTCATGGCCGTGGCTGGTGTAGGGATCGAGCGCGACATCGCACAGGATGCCGATCTCGGGCACTTCTTTTTTGATGGCGCGAACCGCCTGGCAAACCAGATTCTCGGCGTTGAGCGCCTCGGAACCGAAATCGTCGCGTTTGTCCGGCTCGGTGTAGGGAAAGAGCGCTATGCAGGGGATGGTCAGTTTGGCTGCGCGCTCGGCCGCGCGCACGGCTTGATCGATCGAGAGCCGTTCCACGTCGGGCATTGAGGCGACCGGCGCCCGTACGTTGGTCCCCTCAACGACAAAGATCGGCCAGATCAGATCGTCCGTGGTCAGCACGTGCTCGCGCACCATGCGCCGAACCCATTCGGAGCGGCGGTTGCGGCGCGGGCGGATCGCGAGATCGAGGCGGTGCTCGCTCGGTGCCTCACGCTCGGCGGGCCAAGGCCGGGTGCGCTCCAGCGGGCGGCCGAATTTGATCGCCATCGTTTCAACTCCATCAGGCCGCACGCCGTGTGGCTTTTCGTTCTTAGCCGTTACACCATCGTCTTGCCACTCTCAGCGCCTCTTGGCTGATCTGCAAGGGATTTGGGCGGCATTGACTCGTGCCCACGCCGAATGCCAAACGCCGAACAGTCATGAGCGATCAAGCCCAGAAAACGCCGACCCGCCCGAGCGATTTGCTCGAGCCGGTGCACGCGGGTAAAACCGTAAGCCCTTCAGGCTCATGGGCCGAATATCTCGTTCTTTTTCTGCGCATTATGGCAGCGGTGTCCTTGGTCAAGGGCCTCTACCACTGGGCGCAAGTCTGCGGCATCGGGGCGCCTGCGGACGGGGGCTTTGAGTCGCATACGGTCGCCTGGCAGACGGCAACCGTGTTTTTTGCCGTGATCGATCTCGTCGCCGCGGTCGGCCTGTGGCTCGCCGCCGCCTGGGGCGCCGTCGTCTGGCTCACGGCCGTCGTGTCGATGGCGGTGGTCGAGGTGTTCTTCCCGCAAGTCTACGGCGGCAGCGTCTTTGTCGTGCTTGTGGAATCGACTCTTCTGGCGATTTATCTCTGGCTTGCGATTTTTGCCGCGCGCGGCCAAGCGAAGTGAAGCGACGCGCAGGCAGCATGCAGAAAATCTCCGCCTTTATCCTTGCCTACAACGAAGCCGAGAAGATTAAGGCCGCAGTCGAAACTGTACTGTGGGCCGACGAGATCGTCGTCGTCGATTCCAACAGCACCGATGGCACGCCGCAGATCGCCGAAAATCTCGGTGCGCGCGTGGTGCAAGTGCCGTTCAAGGGCTTCGGCGATCTGCGCAATCGGGCGATCGAAGCTTGCCGTTACGAATGGATTTTCAGCCTCGATTCCGATGAGCGCTGCACGGAAGCGGTGCGCGACGAAATCCTGGCACTGCTGGCCGGCTCACCGCCGCACGACATCTATCGCGTGCCGCGCCGCAACTACATGATGGGCCGCCGCATCCGCGGCTCCGGCTGGTATCCAAATTTCCGGCAGCCGCAGCTCTTCCGCAAAGGCGCCATGCGCTACACGCTCGAGCCGGTGCATGAAGGTTATGAGGCGCTGAGCGACAAGCCGCTCGGCACGCTGCGCAACGCCATCTGGCAATTCCCGTTCCGCAATCTGGAAGAAGTCATCCGCAAGATGGACCGCTATTCGTCGCTCGGGGCATCGAAGCTCGCGCACAAGCGCGTCTCGATGGGGAGCGCGTTCGGCCACGCGGTCTGGGCCTTTCTGAAACACTATTTTGCCAAGGCCGGCTTCATCGACGGCTGGGCCGGCTTCGTCATCGCGTTCGCCTATTTTGAGGTGACATTTTACCGCTACGCCAAGCGCTATGAGGCGACGCAGAGGTGGGGCCCGCCGCGGAGCGGGCCGGTCAGGCGTCCGTAAAGGACGTGTTCTGCGCGGCGGTTAGGGCGGCCCTGCCGCTTGCGCTCAGCACGTGCTCCATCCGCTCGATCACCGCGCGCGCCGAAACGTCCTCCATGCAGACGTGTCCGTGGCGGCAGCGGCTGAGCTGACGCAGCAGGCAGGGCGAGCAGGGGACGCCGGCCTGCAAAACCGCGCCCGCACGCCCATAGGGCCCGATCCAGACCGGATCGGTCGGGCCGAAAATGCTCACCACCGGCCGGTCGAGCGCCACTGCCAAATGCATCGGGCCGGAATCGTTGGTGATGCTGATGGTCGAGCGGCGGATAAGTGCCGCGAGCTCCGCCAGTGTGGTTTCGCCCGCTATATCGACCGCGCCGGGGGCAAGCCGTGCCACGTCCTCGCAGACAACGCGCTCGCGGCGGCTTCCCATCAGCGCCACTGCAAATCCTTTGCGCGAGAAGTGTCGCGCCACTTCGGCAAATTTGGCGGTGCCCCAATGCTTGGTTTCCCAGATCGTGCCCGGCGCCATGGCGAGGAGAGGCGCCCCGGCAATGCCGCGCTCGCGCAGCAGCGCTTCGACGCTCGTGCTCGCTCCTTCCGGAATGGGAAAGGAAAAGTCCGGCGGCCGGGCTTCCAGGCCGAGCATCGGGCCGACGCTGAGATAGCGGTCGACCGCATGGACATCGAGCGTCGGCAGCGGAATGTGGTGCGTATAGGCGAGCCAACTGCCCTCGCGCGCGCCTTGCCAGGCATGCTTGCGCGCCTCGGCCGGAAAGCTTCGCGGCGAAGCATCCCAGACGCTCGCGCGCGGGCGGTCGAAACCGACGCGCACCGGTGCGCCAGTGGCCAATACCGACATGGCAGTGCGGAACTGGCCGTGCATGTCGACAACGAGGTCGTAGGCATTGGCGCGCAGCTTGCCGGCGAGCCGCGCGTAATTAACAAAGGGGGTCAGCGTCCAAGGCTTCGACCAGTCGTCGCGGGCGAATTCGATGACGTTGGAGATGGCCGGATTGTGCCGCAACAATTCGGCGATGGCAGGCGTCACTAGCCAATCGATCTGCGCCGAAGGGTAGCGCCGCCGCAAAGCGTTGAGCACCGGGATCGTGTGCACAACGTCGCCGACGGCCGACAATTTGATCAGCAGAATTTTGCGAAAGTCGCGGCTCTTCAGGTCGGCGGTAGGCAAGATCAAACCACACTCCTGTCGCGCGCACCGGTCGCGTCTAGAGCATGATCCGGAAAAGTGGAAGCCGGTTTTCCGACAAGATCATGCTCAACCAAAAAAGCCAGAGCGCCAATCGATCCAATCTGAAGCGATTGGCGCTCTAGGCGCGCCCGGGCCGCAGCGTTTGCAGTACGCGCTTGAACGCTGCCGAGGTGTGATGCCGCAGCATCGCGATCTGCCGGTTGCCTTCGCTGGTGAGCCAGTTGAACTGGATCACCCGGCGCTCGCCGGCAAACGGCTCATGGCCGTGCCAGGAATTGTCGCTGCGCTTGAAAGCGAGCAGCGTGCCGGCGACCGGCGGCACTTCGGTGATGATATCGTTGAGATCGGTGGCGGAGCGGAGAAGCCGCAGCCGCCCGCCGGACTGCTCCCACGACTCGTTCATGTAGATCAGCACGGTGATGATCTTGCTGGTCGAGTTGGTGTGGATTTTGCCGTCGCGCGCATCGCAGCGGCCTCGCACGGTGGTGACGGTCGGCCGGTCGGTGAGATCGATGCCGAACTTCTCCTCGAAAGCTTCGCGGAACGCGTCGCCTTCGAGTTCGTCGAGCAAGGTCTGGAATGCCGGTCCGAAGCTCACCTGATCGACAGGAAAGCTGCCTGACGTGGAAATCGTCGGATAATCGGCGTTGATGGCCGCGAGCCCGGCCGGATCGACAAACCCCGAGACGATCAGGTGCTCGAACGGCTCTGTCACGAGCCGAGTCGAGCGGAATGCGTCAAGCCTCAGATATCCCGACATTTTTTCGCTCTGTTCTTGGATGTGCGGGCAAATTAGCACCGCCGACCGGTAAGGTAAATCAGCCTTCGCCCCCGAGCATGATCCGGAAAAGTGGAAACCGGTTTTCCGAAAAAGATCATGCTCCACTAATCCCCGAGCATGATCCGGAAAAGTGGAAACCGGTTTTCCGAAAAAGAAATATGCTCCACTAATCATGTGTTTGCGGCGGCAGGATTGCCCAGCCGACATGCACGACTCCTTCGCCGCGATGGTAGGGTAGATCGAACGGCGCGCCGACCTGCGCGCCGGGAGCCGTTGCCGCGAGGCTGGGCGGGAGCACGTGCGGATTGCCCTCGGTCCACACGATAACGGCGCCGCGTTTGCGCAGATCGGCAAGATCGATCCAGGGTGCGTGATCCGGCATGCCGTCGACCAGCACGCGCGGCTGCGGGCGCTCGCTCGCATAATGCGCGACGTTGCCGCCGTCCCACATCGAGCCGATGATATACGCGGGCTCCTTGCCGGTCGCCTGTTCGAAGCGCTGCGTGATCGCTTCCGAAAGGCGATCGCCGGGAAAGAACGCGGCCCGATAGCGATGATCATAGCGCGGCAGCACCAGATAGTCGGTGCAAAACGCGGCGACAAAGACTGCGAACACCACCGCCCATATTGCGCCGATGCGCCCAAGCCGCGCGCCATCGAGCGCAGCCGGCGCGAACAGAACGATCCAAAGTCCGACGAACAGCCAGAGCGGAAAGCCCCACATCGCACTGGTGGCGCGCCCGGTGACCAGCGAGAAAACGAACAGCGTGAGCGCGGGCCCGAAGGCCAACAGCGAGACGATGCGGCGATCGAAGGCGTCAGCGCGCGGGCTCGCTGCAGGCTTCGCCCGCGGCCAGAATAACGGCGCCGCAATCAGCAAAGCCGGAAGAAGAAAGAAGGTTTGCCCCCCGACAAACTCGAGCGGACGGATGAGATGGTCAAGCACGCCGCTCGGCGCTGCGGCGCGCGCTTCCGCATACCCAAACGGCTGCGAGCCGTGCTGCCACAGCCAATAAAGATTTGGCGCGACGACAACGAGCGTGATGATGGCTGCGATCCAGGGGCCGGGCCCAGCCAGTCGGCGTCGCGCGCCCGGATCGAGCAGCAAGAACAGCGCAAGCGGCGCCGCCAGGATCACTACGAAATATTTCGCCCACCAGGCGAGCCCGAGTGCGACGCCGAGCAAAATCCAGTGGCGCAGCTTGCCCTGCCGCAACCCGGCGTGAAAGGCGAAGCCGGCCAGCGCCCAGAGCGGCATCTCGATCACGTTGTGATTGAACTTCACCGCGCTGAGATTGAAATAATGCATGCCGTCGATGATCAGAAGCGCGGCAAGCGCGCCGGCGGCGCCAACAAGCGGCCGTGCCGTCATCCACACGGCGATGAAGGCGACGATCACTGCGGCTTGCGAAAGCGCGTAGAGCGAAGCATCGAGGCCGGTCAGCCGATAGGCGATCTCGCCCAGAAACCAGGGCAGTGGCGGCAGCTTGTCGTAGCCGATCTGCCACTCGCGGCCATAGGTCATCGCCTCGATCACGTCGAGCGGCAGGTTGTAGTAGAGAAGGGCAGGCAGGACGGTCCACACCAGCGCATGGACCGCGAGGAACGCGGCCAACGTGATGCGCGGCCGCCTTTCGACCGCCGCGATCAGTCCGCCCACACGCATTGCACTCATTGGGTCCGCCGTCATGCGCGTGACGTTGATGCACGACCGGGCCGGCAACTCAAGACTGATCCCTTCCTGGCCGAACCCTGGATGTCCCTGGATCGGCCACTTTCCAGGGCCGAAGTCGGAAACTGTCGGTGGGGAGGGTAGGAGGGGGCGTTCGGCTCATGCTCGGGCAGTGGGCCCGGCCAGACCTCACCCCCTTAGCTCCTGGCCAAGCGGGAGGGGAACATGCTGACCTCGCCGTCCAGTCGCGCTATTGAGACATCGAAAGGTCAAAAACGGGGCAAGGCATGAAGGATATCCTCGACAGGCTCGACGAGCGGCGCGACAGCGCGCGGG
Source organism: uncultured Alphaproteobacteria bacterium (assembly GCA_963720115.1). Classification (GTDB taxonomy): domain Bacteria; phylum Pseudomonadota; class Alphaproteobacteria; order Rhizobiales; family Xanthobacteraceae; genus BOG-931. The sequence goes on along the minus strand of CAVREN010000016.1, from coordinate 9,470 downwards.
GCGGTGGTGGCGCACGCCGCATCGATGCGCAGCACGCCCGCGGCAAGCTGACTGCGCGCGAGCGCATCGAGCTCCTCATGGACAAGAACTCCTTCGAGGAGTTCGACATGTTCGTCGAGCACCGCTCCAACGACTTCGGCATGGACAAGAGCAAGATCGCCGGCGACGGCGTGGTCACCGGCTGGGGCACGGTGAACGGGCGCAGCGTCTTCGTCTTCGCCAAGGACTTTACGGTGTTCGGCGGCTCGCTGTCGGAGACCCACGCGCAGAAGATCATCAAGATCCAGGATATGGCGATGCGCGCGCGCGCGCCGATCGTGGGGCTGTTCGATGCCGGCGGCGCCCGCATCCAGGAGGGCGTGGCGGCGCTCGGCGGCTACGGCGAGGTGTTCAAGCGGAACGTCATCGCCTCCGGCGTCATTCCGCAGATCTCCGTCATCATGGGGCCGTGCGCTGGCGGCGACGTGTACTCGCCCGCCATGACCGATTTCATCTTCATGGTGCGCGACACGAGTTACATGTTCGTCACCGGCCCGGACGTGGTGAAGACCGTAACTAACGAGATCGTCACAGCCGAAGAACTGGGCGGGGCGTCCATCCACGCCACCCGCTCCTCGATCGCCGACGGCGCCTACGACAACGACGTGGAATGCCTGCTGCAGATGCGTCGGCTGCTCGATTTTCTCCCGGCCAATTATGGCGCCGGCGTGCCGGAATGGCCCTCCTTCGACGAGATCGACCGTATCGAACCGTCGCTCGACTCGCTCGTGCCCGACAACCCAAACAAACCCTACGACATCAAGGAGCTGATCCTGAAAGTCGTGGACGAGGGCGATTTCTTCGAGCTCTCGGAGACCTTCGCCCGCAACATCGTCATCGGCTTCGGCCGCGTCGCCGGCCGTACGGTGGGCTTCGTCGCCAACCAGCCGATGGTGCTCGCCGGCGTGCTCGACAGCGACGCGAGCCGCAAGGCTGCGCGCTTCGTGCGCTTCTGCGACGCCTTCAACATTCCGATCGTCACCTTTGTCGACGTGCCGGGCTTTCTGCCCGGCACCGCGCAGGAATATGGCGGGCTGATCAAGCACGGCGCCAAGCTTTTGTTCGCCTATTCGCAGGCCACCGTGCCGCTCGTCACTGTCATCACCCGCAAGGCGTTCGGCGGCGCTTACGACGTGATGGCGTCAAAGCATATCGGCGGCGACGTGAACTACGCCTGGCCGACGGCGCAGATCGCGGTGATGGGCGCCAAGGGTGCGGTCGAAATCATCTTCCGCGCCGACATCGGCGATGCCGACAAGATCGCCGCGCGCACGCGCGAATACGAGGAGCGCTTTCTGTCGCCCTTCATCGCTGCCGAACGCGGCTATATCGACGACGTGATCATGCCGCACGCGACCCGCCCGCGCATCGCGCGAGCGCTTGCCATGCTGCGCGGCAAGACCGTGGAGATGCCGGGACGCAAGCACGACAATCTGCCGGTGTGAGCATGCAACATGCTGTGCGCAAACGGTTTGCCGCGGCGCTGGGAGCAGTTTGCCTCGTTTGCTTTTGCGTGACAGCACCGGCTTCAGCGCAAAGTGATGCCGTGCCGCGGAAAGTGTCGAAAAGCGGCAAAGCCGATCAGGAGCTGCCGCTCAATGGCTTTGTCCGCGTTGACGACAATTGCGCGGGCATAGGGCCGCCGCGGATCAATCTCGATCGGCCGCCCGCCCACGGCATCGTTTGTTCGCGACCCGCGGAGGTAGTGTTAAGAGTTTTGGTGAAGGGCACACCGGCACGCTGCCTCGGCCGCAAAGCGCTAGGGGTCCGTGTCTTTTATCGTCCGCATGATGGCTACACGGGAAAAGACGAGACTCGTTTCACCGCTCAATTTTCCAAAAGCCAAATGACCGTGGACGTGGCTGTGACGATCGTTCCGAATGAGCGGCCGGCGATAAATACGGCCCCGGCAGATGCCGGCGCTCCGGCTGAAAAGACTCTGCAAGTGCCGGGGCCGCTGCCAGTTTGCGCCGCGCTTGTATCTTAGTGCCTGACAGCATCGGCTGTGCTAGGCCCGCCGGCCTTGTATTTTTTTGACCGCCGGGATTGGGCTGGGTACGCCCTCGGCCTTCGCAAGACTTTGGCGGGCTTGGCCGCCAGTCATTCGCAGCCCCGCCTACTGGCGGTTGCGGCGAAGCGGTCTATACTTCCAATAGGCACCTGAAGCACTGGAGCAAGACAATGGCTGGGAGCGTTTTGACCCGTGACTGGGAAGCGCTGGAAATGACCGACATGATCGGCCAGCACGGCCAGATCACGGTAACCGGCGAGGTCGAGCTGACCGAGACCGGCACCACGGCGGAGCTGAAGGAGCACGTGCCCTCCGGGTTCAATCCAAAGATCCTGCTGCTCGATCTCGTGATCCACAGGCAGGGCGGAATACAAGGCCACATCGCCTGGTTCGAAAAGCTGACCTTCAAGATGAAATCGTCGGGCCACGCTTACGATGAGGTCGACATCCTGTATGCCGCCGAAGTCGTCCAGCGCGTGAAGGTCGAGCATCCGCTGACCTTCACTGCGCTACCCGCCAAGAAACCACCCGCCAAACCACCCGCCAAACCACCCGCGAAGCAAGCGCCCGCCAAGGAAGCGCCTTCGCAGAAGAAGCCGGCGAAAGCCGCCGCCGCGAAGAAAAAGACCGCCAAGAAAGCTGCCAAAAAGCCAACCAAGAAGGCCGCGAAGAAGAGCGCCATAAAGACCGCTAAAAAAGCTGCGAAGAAGAAATCCGCCAAGAAAAAGTCGGCGAGAAAGAAGTGAGACGGGGCTCGTCGTTGCGAGGAGCGAAGCGACAAAGCAATCCACTTGGTCCACCGGACTTTGATTCCTTCGCTTTTGCTCGCAACGACCGTGAAAGCCGCGCATTCGGTTGCGCATTCCCATCCACCGGTCCTGCGAATCTCGGAACCCCTGCGCCCTCCGCATGGCCGCCGCCCGGCGCCCGCCCTCGACCGAGCCGCCCGCGCCCGCTAGTTACTTCCCGGCGCAAAATTGATCTTTCAGCGCAGCGGTCAACTGTGCTCGGCGACGCAAAACCCGCCGGGATGACCGGCGGGGCTTACCGAGCTTGACGATGCTGGAGTGATTAGGGGGCGGCGCGCCTTTCGATAGCGCGGCCGATGTTGACGACATTGTCGGCGATGACGCCGAGCCCGACCCAGCGGTTCATGCCGATATAACCTCGATAGCGGCATCGATCGAGACCGTGTCGCCGCTTGACCACGCTGATGCGGCCCTCGCTTCCAGTGCGCCATTTCTGGCCGTTGCGGAACCAGCGCTTTTTCTGCTCACGTTTACGTTCGAGGCTTTTGGTCGAACGGTTGGGAATGCAAACGCGCTTGACGCCCTTTGCCTTCGCGGCGGTCTCGTTCCTGGCGGAATAGAATGCGGCATCCGCCGCCACCAAGCGCGGCGTGCGTCCCAACAATGCTTGATGCACCTCGATAGCCCCAACCAACAGATCTGAGTCGTTTGGCCGACGAGCGTAGACCTCGTAATCGGTGATGATCTGGTTTTCCGCTTCCTGCACCTTCACCATCTTGCCGAACTCGTTGGGCTTGCCGGCCTTGCCCTTGCGAATGACTTCAGTCGATGGCTCGAACAAGCTGACGAGCTTTTCTTCGCTGCGCGTATTGCCGCGGAAGATGCGCGCCCTGGTTTGTTTCATCACTTGCCGGACGCGCGAGATCATCTCATCGAGTTCTTGGCGCAGGCCGTCCAGCGCCAACTGCTTCAAAGCATCCGTTGAACGCTTCAATCCTCGAGCGATGTCCTCGGAGAAGCGCTTCGCCTGGCCCACCACCCGGCTCGTTGCTTCCAACAGCCGACCATAGCGCTGCTTCAATTTGTCCTGATTGAGCGGACCTTTGGCACGCGCTACCCGCCCGATCTCCAGCAGCCGCAGCTTCACACTCCGGCTCCGGTCGCGCAGCTTCGTTCCAACCGCGCCCGCGATGTTTGTGATCTTGCGCATGAGACGCGTCAGCACGCGAACGCCGTCGCCCAGCAGGGTGCTGTCAGTCGGATGGTGGATATCAGTCTCCACCACAGTCGTGTCCACGCGCATCCGTCGTCCCGCAGTGACGCCCTTGTCGCGGGCTATCCTCACCACGCCTTCATGAACTTGTTTGAGCACCTCCGGCCCGAGCGCCAGGCCCCAACGGCCCATCGTCTTGGCGTCCGGTGTCTTGGCGCCGCCCACATGGGTGAAGTCCCGGTACACCAGATTGGCCCGCACCTCGCGCTCCAGCACCTCATAGCTCCAGTTCCGGATGTGCTTTAGGATCAGCAATCGCAGTACCATGTCGGCCGGTGCACCCCGGCGGCCACGGCAACGGCTCTTAGGATGCCGTTTCGCCAGCGCCTCGTACACGGCAGCAACAATCGCTTCATCCGCCAGCACCGCATCGGCGTGCTTCATCCAGTCTTCGCGCAGATCACTCACTTCCTCCGCAATCAACCCATCGCCGAAGCCGAGTTGCGCTCGCCGCATCTCAATCATGCCGCTTCCCTCGCGCCTTTGATGCAGGGCGTTCCGGACGCAGCAGTTCATGATTGAGCTCGCAAATGCTCTCGATCGCCTGCTTCAGTTCCTGATAATTGTTCAGCCAGCGGCGCACCTCGGCAATCCGTTCACGCCGCACGCTGAACTGACGCGTGTGTCCCCCTGGATAGGTCACAGTCAAAACAAACACTTGATGCCCTTCGCCGCGTGCGCACTTGGGGCAGTCTTTGGTGTGGTGGATCGTGCGCTCCAACAGCGAGCCGCGCAGCAACTCGCCGGTTACCGGCAATTTGCTGACCAGCTTCTGGCGCATTCGCAGGGTTCGCTCACGAATCATTCACAAGAATGAATCAACACCAGAGGCCGGCGTCAACTTCAATTCCGTTCGTCCTTGCAGTTTTCCAACCGTTAGCTAGAATCTGCGCAAAGGCCCAGTCCGCTCAATTTTGCGCCGGGAAGTAGTTAGACCGGCACGTATCACCTTGCCGCCGGGCCAAGAACAATGCCGCGAACCTTGGAGGAGGCCGCCGTCTTCGCGGCGCCGGCCGTGTTTGTGCTTCTTTGGTCGTCCGGCTTTATCGGCGCCAAATTCGGCCTCGCTTATGCCGAGCCGCTGACCTATCTCGCGCTCCGCATGCTTGGGGTGCTCGTTGTCCTCGGCATCATCGTCGCGCTGACGCGGCCGAAATGGCCGAATGCCGCAGGCTTCCGCCACAGCATGGCGACCGGGCTCATGGTGCACGGGCTTTATCTCGGCGGCGTGTTCGTCGCGATCGGCCATGGCCTGCCCGCAGGGCTTGCGGCGCTGTTCGTCAGCTTGCAGCCGCTTCTGACCTCCACTATCGCCCATCGCTGGCTCGGCGAGCGCGTCGGCGTGCGGCAGTGGCTCGGCCTCGCGCTCGGACTTGTCGGCGTCTATCTGGTGCTGCGCGACAAAGCCACGGCGGGCGAAGCGACGCCGCTCGCCTGGGCGGCCATCACCATCGGGCTTATCGGCATCACGGTCGGCACGCTTTATCAGAAGCGCTTCGGTGGCGGCATCGATTGGCGGCCGGCGCTCCTGATCCAATACACAGCGGCGGCCGCTCTGTTTGGCGCCGGCGCCTTCGCCTTCGAGACGCGCGTCGTGCATTGGACGCCGGACTTTGTGCTCGCACTGCTTTATCTCATTGTCGTGCTGTCGCTCGGTGCGGTGTGGCTCTACTATTTCATGATCCGCCACGCGGCGGCGACGCGCGTGGTCAGCCTCTTTTATCTGACGCCGCCGGTGACCGCGCTGATGGCGTTCGCGCTGTTTGGTGAGAAGCTCGCGCCGCTGGCGCTCGTTGGCATGGCGGTCTGCGTCGTCGGCGTATTTTTGGTGAATTGGCGGCCGGCAAGCGCGTAGCATAGGTTACGCGAGGCGAGGGGCACGATGCGCGGGTACGTTTTTCCACTTATGGTCATGACGCTGGCGGCCGCGTCCCCGGCGGCGGCTTTCACCTGCACGCTGTCGCCCGACAAAACGTCGGTCATTGTGAAGACCAGCAATCCCAATCTGCAGCCGGCGTCATGTACCGTGACATGCCGCTTCGCCGTGCCGGAAGGCACGGCGAGCATCACCTGCACGCAGACGATCCCGGCCGGCGCGAAGGACTGGTACGTCTGTATCCGGCCGGCCGCCGGCAAGAATTATGGCGCGGCCGCCGGCGGTGACGAAACCTGCGCGAAGCCGTAATGCGCTAGCCGTCAAGAGGCGGAACGCGCGCCACCGTCAAAGCAGCGTTTTGCGATCAAAGTAATACAAATACCGTTTGTTGCAGCCCTCCCGCCGGCTCGCTAGGTTCGGCTTATATCGGGAGGCGACGATGCGCGTTTCGCGATACGCTTTGCTGACGTTGTTGTGGGCGGTGTCGCTCGCGGCGCCGGCGATTTGGTCGGCCGCCGCCAACGCACAAGAGACGTCCAAGCCGGAGGACACGCGGGCGCCCGGCGGCGCCGCGGCGGAGTTAAAATCGGCACCTGGCCGCGTTCCGAAGGACATCCTCGTGGTCAACCCCTGCAAGGCGGCGCATCCGCCGTCGTATTGCAATGTCAGAAACTGACGATACGCCGCGGACTGATGATGCGTCTCGGACTGATGATGCGCCTTGGCGCTCTCGCGGCGATGTCCTGGCTAGGCTCTTGTCCTATCTGGTCGCGATCACGACCATTCTCGGAATCCCGATTGGGCTATACGGCTACTACGCGTCGCAGCAGGCAAACCGCGTGAACCGGACTTTCGATTTCTACAGGGATTTTCGCGGCGACGGCCTGCAAAAAGATTTTAGCCTGTTGGTCACGCGGTGGAATGAAAAATCGACGCAAGCCGACGGGCTTCTAAAGAACGACGACTTTGCGGGATTGAGCCAATTGGCGGCCTCACTCTTGCAAACCGACGAAACGCAGATCGCACTTTCGCGGCTCGTCCTCTTCTTCGACGAAGCCTATTCGTGTGTCGACAAGTCGTTGTGCGACAACAATGCCGCCTTCGCTTTGTTGCAGAATCCCGCCGACCAGATTTTTTCCATGTATGGATCGTATCTGGCGACCGTCCGGCAGCAACACCCGAAATACGCCGACGGAATTGTGAAGGTCCGCGCGCTCTCCAAGACGTGGTCGTTGCTCTGAGCTGGTTCGCGAGGCGCGATCGTGCGGCTCGGCGGCCGGCCGGTTCGCACAACTGCGCGGCGCAGGCAAATAGTCGGAATTTTCACAAGAGTTTTACGGATTCCACAGAGTTGCCGTGCGAATGTGCCGGCGCCTTGACACCATCCACAATGCGCAAAGCCAGCGCGGAAATCTGAACCATGACGAGAATGCGAGCGGCGTTATTGCAAGGGGTGGTCATCCTCGCTGTTTTTGTTGCGTCGGCTGCCAGGGCCGATCTGGAGAATGAAAACCTGCTGGTGACGGCGCCGCCCCGTTACAAGGTGGGCTTCAGCGACAAAAAACCCGACATGCTGATGACCGAATTCGTGCCGGCCAAGGAAACCGTCGAGAACTGGACGGAGATGGTGACGGTTCAGGTCTTCTTCGGGCTCAAAGCGACGCCGCAGCAATTCATGGATGACATGGTGAAGCGTTGGCGCGCTGCTTGCCCTGACGCCGAGGAGGCGCACACCGTCGCCGACGCTCCCGAGAACGGCTACCCGACGCTGGTGTGGCTGCTGAGCTGCCCGAAGAATCCGGGTACCGGCAAGCCCGAGATCACCTGGTTCAAGGCCGTTCAGGGCAATGACAGCTTCTACCTCGTGCAAAAGGCGTTCAAATTCGAGCCGAGCAAAGAGCAGATCACGCGCTGGATGGGCTATCTCAGAAAGGTAAGCGTCTGCGACTCGCGCATCGCCGACCGCGTCTGTCCGAAAACCGCGGACTGATTTTCGGTTGCCTTTCAAGCATAATCTGTCGAGACCATAGCCGACATTGCGCATCGTCGTGCGCTGCGCGAGGGTGCGCTCGCCGCCGTCCGTGCTTTCGTGGATGGATGATGCGCATGCTTAGCTGAATGAGGAAACGCCACGCATGGCCATGCAACCGATCGACTATGCCGACGCCTCGCCGGAGGTCCGCGCCGTTTATGACGACATCAAGCACAGCCGGCAGATCAAGGACGTCAACAATTTCTGGAAATATCTCGCGCACGATCCCGCCACGCTGAAACGCACGTGGCAGAGCCTCAAGGAGATCATGGCGCCGGGCGCGCTCGATGCGGTGACCAAAGAGATGATTTATCTCGCGGTCAGCGTGACCAATGGCTGCGGCTATTGCATCGCCAGCCATGGCGCGGCCGCGCGCAAGGCGGGGATGAGCGAGGCCATGTTCGGCGAGCTGATGGCGGTTGTCGGCATGGCGAACGAGACCAACCGGCTCGCCAATGGCTATCGCGTACCGGTCGACCCCGCCTTCGACAAATAGGAAGGCGCGTGCCAGCGCCGCGTGGCTGGCCGGTATTTCGGTGGCTGGATTTCGCGCCGCGGCCCGCCGCCCTTGAGCGGGACGAGCGTGATCGGGCGCGCATTCCTCGGATTGGCGAGCGCCGGCCGCACGGCTCGTGCCGTGTCGTCTGAGAACGTCGTCATCCTTTTACCCCGTCTTCGTTGGTGCGTGGTGCTAAAGGCGCGGCCGCGCCGGAACTCCCGCCAGCAGGCGCATGCGCGCTTTGAGCGGGTGGCCCCGAGGCTTCGCCGCTATTGAGGCCGTAGAAGACGATGCCGAGCACGACCGCCGAGGCGAGCGTGAAGAGCGTAATCGCGCCTGCTCCGCGGAGCCCGCTTGGATCCGAGGAAGTCATGTCAACCATCCCCTTACTGGTGTCCTTGTCCAACAATTCGCGTTTGCCAAATCGGTTTCCGCGTTTTCCGGCTTGTCCCAACAAAAAGCGGCCCCCCACAGGAGGCCGCTCCAGTGCGTCGCGTGCGGGCTATGGCCGGTTGGGTCGCTTGCGACGGCGGCGGCGTCAAGCCGGGCATCGGAGAGGGCGCCGCCGGTGCCATGGTCTGCGGAGGCGTGGCGTTGTTCGATGCGACACGGCTTGGCTCGTGTCCCACACCAAAGGCCAACGCCAGGACGATGACCAGGAACACGGCGCCGGCAATCCACCCCCAGCTCGTGCCGGTGCGGTCGGCCGGCTCATATCCTCTGTTCCCAAACATCGGGTCGTTCGGATCGCGGTAATCAGACATGTGGGACCTCCTTGCGGTGTCCTCTGACAACCTGCCGCACCCTTGGCGGGTTTCCGATCCGACATGGCCAGGGCGAATAGCGGCCTTGTCCTGACGGCATGACCGGGAGGCTACCAGAACGCGAATAGCGCCGCGCTGCGCGCCACATGTTGAACGGGAATAGCCAAGCCGCTATTGTGCCGGCCGCGGCGCTCGTAGCTCAGCTGGATAGAGCATCAGACTTCGAA
>CAVREN010000015.1:0-12867 GCA_963720115.1 uncultured Alphaproteobacteria bacterium | reverse complement strand
GCCGGCATTGGCTGCGGCGGAAGCGCGCGTGCCGCGCCGCGTTGCGCTCGGCGCGCAAGGCAGTTTGACCATCGCTTCGGTCCATCGCGAAACTTCCGGTAAGCGCGCGCGCGTCGTTGTACTTGTCGGAGCGCCCGACGGCGTTGCCGTCGATCTTTTTGCTGAAGGGCCAACGCCGGAATGGGCTCTGCCGCTTCCTCAGCCCGAGAGCAACGCTCTCGCAAGCCAAGACGGAATGCGGCGCTATATTTTCGAAGTCGACGGGCTGCCACCCGGCGCCAAGGCCGAAGGCGCGACGCTCAAGATCACCGCCGTCTCGCCGACCGACGCGATCGAGGTCGAAGCGCGTCTCGACTAATTTGCCGGTTGCGTTAATTTACCCCTCCCAACTAACCCCCATTGGGATAACGAAAGGATTCGACACCATGCCGATCAAGGTTGGCGATCGTTTGCCGCCCGACATCAAATTCCGCGTCATGGGACCCGAAGGCCCAGCGGTGAAGACCGTCGAGGAGGTCTTCAAAGGCAAGAAGGTCGTGCTGTTCGCCGTTCCCGGCGCCTTCACGCCGACCTGCAACAACAACCACCTGCCCGGCTTTCTCGCGAATGCCGACGCCTTCAAGAGCAAGGGCATCGACACGATCGCCGTTACCGGCATCAACGACGTGTTCGTGTTCGACGCCTGGAAAAAGGCGACCGGCGCCGGCGGCAAAATCGAATTCCTGTCGGACGGCAATGGCGACTTCGCCAAGGCGCTCGACTTGACGCTGGACGGCTCGGGTTTCGGTCTCGGCACCCGCTCCAAACGCTACGCCATGCTGGTCGAAGACGGCGTGGTGAAGAAGCTGAATATCGAGGACGTTGCCGGCAAAGCAGAAACCTCCGGCGCGGATGCTCTGCTCAAGCAAATATAGGACGACCTTGGCGGCGAAACAGTGCAGCGCCCGCAATACACTGAAACTACCTGCGTGTGCCTGCCTGCCGCCGCTTTAGGCCCACCGCGGCGATTGCCGCCGCGGTCGAGGCGAGTTCGCCGGCGTCGGGCTCGCGCTCGAATTCCCAGACGCGCTGCGGCGGCGGCACATATGATTGCGGCGCTCTGCGCCGCCGGTTCGATCGCGCAAAAAGATAGAGAAGAAGCTTGACGATGCGTTTGAAGGTGCGTTTGCGCACCTCCTCGCGCGCGCGCAACGCCAGGATCAGCGCACTCTTCCGGTTGAGCTCGACTTGCAGGCGCGCCAGTTCCGCATTCTGCCGGTCGGCGGCGCGCTCGGTCGCCTTGAGGCGCATCTGCTCCATATTGAGCTCGAGCCGACGCACTGAAACGGCGAACTGCGCCCGCAACTGATCCTTTTCGGCTTGAATCTCCTTGGCCGTCAGCGGCGTCGCATCGACCAGGTCGCGACGGGTCAACCGCACCGCTCGCTGATGAACGGCCGGGAAGAAAAGCAGCATCAGGAGGCAGCCGGCGAGGAGGCCAATGCCGCACAACATCAGCAATTCAATCATCCGCCTTCATTCCCGAAAAGCGACGGTAAGTGAACAAGCACTTAAATTAACCGTGAATGCGTAAACGCATTCACCAATACGGCGCGATTTTCGGACGTTAATGGGCGGCACCGCCCGCATTACGGATCTCGGCAATCGCCTGCCGCGCCAATTCGTCGGCGCGCTCGTTCATGTCGTGCCCGGAATGGCCGCGCACCCAATGCCAGCGCACCTCGTGCTCGCCGAGTGCGGCGTCGAGGCGCTGCCAGAGATCGACATTCTTGACCGGCTTCTTGTCCGCCGTGCGCCAGCCGTTGCGTTTCCAGTTGGCGATCCACGACATGATACCGTTGCGCAAATACTGACTGTCGGTGTGGATATCGACCCGGCAAGGCCGCTTGAGCGCCTCGAGCGCCGAGATCGCCGCCATCAGCTCCATGCGGTTGTTCGTGGTCTTGAGCTCGCCGCCTTTAAGTTCCCTTTCGCGGTCGCCGAATGTGAGGATCGCGCCCCAGCCGCCGGGACCCGGATTGCCCGAGCAGGCGCCGTCGGTATGCACGACCACATGCGGCAAGGCCGAGCTCACGGCGCGGCCACTCCATAATCGCGCACGCTCGCGACCTTCTGGTGGAAGCGGAGCTTGCGCAGATATTCGATCGGATCCTTCGGCCGCACCAACGCGCCCGGCGGCACATTGAGCCAATCGACCAGCCGCGTCAGTAGAAAGCGCAAGGCCGCGCCGCGCGAAAGGAGCGGCAATTTCTCCCATTCGGCCTTCGACAAATGCCGGGTCTTGGCGTAGCTCGCGAGCAGCGCACGCCCCTTGGTCACGTTGTAGGAATGGTCCGCCTCGAAACACCAGGCGTTGAGGCAGATGGCGACGTCGTAGACCAGCGTGTCGGTGCAGGCGAAATAGAAGTCGATCAGCCCCGACAATTGATCGCCGAGAAAGAAGACATTGTCGGGGAACAGGTCGGCGTGGATGACGCCCTGCGGCAGCCCGTGCGGCCATTCGCCTTCGAGCGCTTTAAGCTCGCGGGCGAGCAAACCGTCCAGGTCGCGTTGTACCTCGTTGGCGCGATGGTGGCAGGCGGCATAAAGCTGCTGCCAGCCGGCGACCGAAAGCGCATTCTCGCGCCGCATCGGAAAATCCGCCCCGGCAAGATGAAGCCGCGCCAGCGCCTCGCCCAAGGCGGCGCAATGCTGCGCGCTCGGGCGGCGGATCCACATGCCCTCCAGGAAGGTGACCATCGCCGCCGGCCGTCCGGCAAGCCGGCCCAAGGTCTCGCCCGAGCGGTTCTTGACCGGCTGCGGACAGGTGATGCCGCGGCTTGCCAGATGCTCCATCAGCGCGAGGAAGAAGGGCAAGTCGCGCTCGGCCACGCGCCGCTCATACAGCGTCAGGATGAAATAGCCGCGGCTGGTGTGAACCAAGAAGTTCGAGTTCTCGACGCCCTCGGCGATTCCCTTGTACGAGAGGAGCTCGCCGATGTCGTAGCCGGCGAGGAAGAGGGCGAGATCTTCCGCCGCGACATCGGTGTAGACGGCCATTGATAAAGTCTCCAGCATCGTGGCGGCTAACCCGGCGCGCGGGCCGCCGTCAAGATGGCGAGCGAACACGCCAAGCGAAAAGCCGACCGATGCCAAGCCGCTCTATCGGGCTGAAGGGTCGCGCGGTATGATCGCCGCAACTGCCCGGGCAAGACGGCAGATAAGCGGGGCGCCGACGCATGAAGACCATCCTCGTTCCCACCGAGCAGACAAGCGCGATGGAATCGGCCTTGAATTGCGCGCTGTTGCTTGCGGAGAAATTCGGCGGCCGGATTGAAGGGTTTGCGCTGCGGCCGGCGGTCGCCGAAATGGTCGCCATGGACCCCGACGCCGGCATGACCATGGTGGCGGTGAAGGAAAACGACGCCGACATGGTCCGGCAGGCCGAGGAACTGTTCCGCGCCTTCATGCAGCGGCGCAACCTGCCGCAGCAATCCGGCGAGGCGGCGCCCTCGCCCGCAACCGCAGCATCCACTGTTACTTGGGCCTGGAATGCCGATGCCCCGAGCGGCCACGATTTTGTCGGCAGCCACGGCCGGGTGTTCGACATCATCGTACTGGCGCGGCCGGGCGAGGAATGGCAGAGCCCCTCGATGGTGACGCTCGAATCGGCCTTGTTCGAAAGCGGACGGCCGGTGCTGATCGCGCCACCGACTTCGCCGCGCTCGCTCGCGACCAATATCATGATCGCCTGGAACCGTTCGACCGAGCAGGCACGCACCACCGCTTTCGCCATGCCGCTCCTCAAGCGCGCCGCGCGTGTGACCATCCTGACGGTCGAAGGCGCGACCGTCGCCGGACCGAGCGGCGAGGAGCTTGCGCGCTCGCTGGCGGCTCACGGCATCGCCGCCGCCACCATGACGCTCCCTGCCGGCAAAGCCAATGCCGGCGAAACGATCTTGCGGAAAGCCGCCGAGCTCGGCTGCGATCTCATCGTCAAGGGCGCCTATACGCAGAGCCGCCTGCGGCAAATGATCTTCGGCGGCACCACGCGGCATATCCTCACGAATGCGAACCTCCCGGTGCTCATGGCGCACTAGCGTGCGTCGGCGAGCGGGCCGCATCGCGGCGGCGCGGCACGACTTGTAAGACTTTCTACTTATTCAAGACCTGTATGGGAAAAGGCGGCAGGGCCTTGGTCTTGTTCTTCAGATAATCGGTGATTTGCTCGTTTTGCTGAACGGTCGCCGACGATATGACGCCCGTGGTGCATGTGGCCGGAGTGTATTTGCTGGTCACAATGATATAGTCGCCGAGATTTTTGACCGCGTCGCATGTGCACAAAGCTGCCTCGGGATTGTTCTTGTCGACGATGCAGGGCTTGTCCAGGCACCAGGCCCAAGGCCGGTCGTTCGAGCAGACCGCGTAGCTTTTGATAGGATAGTAGCGTGATCTGATCTGCTGGCCGTCCGGCGTTTCCTTGACGCCTTGGCACGGCTCCTGGCCGGCGGAATAACCTTGGTTGACGGTACAGTGACACGCGACCTGCTTGTCGTTTCCCGGAATCGGATCGCACGGCGCGATCGTACATAAAGCGTATTCGGCTTTGCAGACCTTAAACGTCTGGGCCTGCGCCGGAACGATCAAAACCGCGGCTAGAGAAAATGCGATTGCGATCGGCAAGAGAATAGCAGTGTGTTTCTTCATCGTCCGAGTGCCTCGTTTTGAACAACGAACACTGCGCTAACACACGCTCCCTAGCGTCTCTGTTCATTCTTTCGCTCGCATTGTTTGCAAATTTGCCCGGGCGCCGCGATGGTATACCATCGTCGAGCCGCGCTGATTGTGCCGTCAGCGCAGATCTTTGCGGATGATCTTGCCGACATTGCTCTTGGGCAGCGAGTCGACGAACACGATCACCTTCGGCACCTTGTAGGCGGCGAGCCGCTCGCGCGCGAACTTGTTCAGATCCGCCTCGCTCAGCGCCAGGTCGCGCTTGACCACGAACAGCTTGACGCCCTGCCCGGTGTGAGGATCGGCGACGCCGATCACGGCGGATTCCAGGACGCCGGGATGCTGCGCCATCACGTCTTCCACTTCGTTGGGGAAGACCTTGAAGCCGGAGACGTTCACCATGTCCTTCTTGCGGTCGAGGATTTTCAGATAGCCGTCGGCGTCGAAGGCGCCGATATCTCCGGTATGCAGCCAACCGTCTTCGGTAAGGACGAGATTGGTTTCATCGTGGCGGTGCCAATAGCCCTGCATGACCTGCGGGCCGCGTACGCAAATCTCGCCGGCCTCGCCGACCGGCAGATCGTTGCCATTGTCGTCGCGGATGGCGACTTCGGTGGACGGCACCGGCAGGCCGACGGTGCCGAGCCGCGGATGGCGCACCGGATTGATGCACACGACCGGCGACGCCTCGGTGAGCCCGTAGCCTTCGACCAATTCGGTGCGGGTGATCTCGCGCCAGCGCTCCGCCACCGCGCTTTGCACCGCGGCGCCGCCGCCGACCGCGAATTTGAGATTGCTGAAATCGAGCGCGGCGAAGTCGGGATTGTTGATCAGCGCGTTGAACAGCGTGTTGACGCCGGTCATGGTGGCGACGCGTGCGCGCGCGATGGTGCGGATCAGTCCCTTGATGTCGCGCGGATCGGGAACGAGCACGCTTCGCCCGCCCATCTGCGCGAAGGCGAGCAGGTTCGCGGTCAAAGAGAAGATGTGATAGAGCGGCAGCGGGGTGAGCACGCTCCCCTGCTCTTCCGGCAGATATGGCTTGATCACCGCCCGGCATTGCAATGTGTTGGCGACGAGATTGCGATGCGTGAGGATCGCGGCTTTCGCCACGCCGGTGGTGCCGCCGGTATATTGCAGGAGCGCGGGCGATGTCGGCCCCGGCGCGGCATCCGCATAATGCGGGCCTGGTGCGCGGCTGCAGGCTTTGTGCAGCAGTGTGAAGTTCTCGAAGCGCCAAGCCGGCACCGACTTGCGCACATAGGTGTTGGCGAAATTGAACACCGCGCGCTTGATCGGCGGCATGAAGTCGCCGAGCCGCGCCACCAACACGTGACGAATCTGGGTGTCGCCCAAAACCTGCTCGAGCTTGTGGGCGAAATTCTCCATGATTACGATCGCGGTGGCGCCGGAATCGATCAATTGCTCCTTCAGCTCGCGCGGCGTGTAGAGCGGATTGACGTTCACCACGGTCAGCCCGGCGCGCGCCGCGCCGAGAAACGCCACCGGATAGGCGAGCAGGTTCGGCAGCATGATCGCAATGCGATCGCCGGGGTGGAATTTTGCCTCCTGGACGAGAAAAGCCGCGAACGCACGGCTGACGCGCTCCCAGTCGGCATAGGTCATGGTTGTGCCCAGACACTCGAACGCCGGGAGGCGCGCGTGCCGGGCACAGGCATCGAGCAGCATCGCAGGGAGCGACGAATAGGTATCCGGATCGATGGTCTTTGGGATGCCGGGCGGGTAAGAGGCGTACCAGAAGTGCTCGACCTCACGGGCGGCCGGCGTGGCGCTTTGCGTCTGCAGCGTCATTGTTCTTTTTTCCTTGGGGCCGAAGCGCCCTCCAGTTGCAATCTACGGCAAATTCCGGCGGGGAGGAATTAAGGGAAGCTCTTCTATCCGCCAGCAAGATTCCCTGGTGCGCGGCATCCGCTGCCCGGCCCCCACTCGCTTCGCCCCCCGATCAAGAATCGTTTTCCTAAGCGCTCTCACCGTCGTTTGCTCAGCAGCCCCCTCCACCACCGTTCGGGTGGTCCCCCTCCCCCGCTTCGGGGGGGCGGATGTAGGAGACCCTTCTCGCGGCGCTTAAGCGTCCGAGTTCGGCCTACGACCACGCACGAAAATAGATTCGCTCCCGGCAATCAAAGAGGGAGCGGAGCGCCGAGAGGCGCATCCAACCATGGCCGCGCACACCGATCTGCGTCGCCGCGGATCGATGCTTCGGGCGCGGTGCGCGCACTTCCGGGCGCGCTCGCCTTCCGGCGCTCTGCTGCGGCTCTCGCCAGGGCGAACGCATCCGCCGTTGGCTCAGCTCCAGTTCCCGCGTTTCCTGAGACCCGACCTTGCGGGCGTTACCCGCTTCGATCTGTCTCGAGTCTACCGCGCTCCGCGGAGACCGGTCCTAGTGCCGGTCGAGCCGGTGGCCCGAAGCCGCCCGGCACCAAGGCAGAATCGGCGTTTGGAATAATTAGCTATATACTGCAAGACGTTGGTCATTGACGGTGCAGGTTTTTCCTAGCGAGGAATATTATAGGTAGCAGCGATCACAGGCGTGAGCTTGGCCAATTGGAACACCAGACTACGAATCTGGGTCAGGATGCGTGAGGTGCGGTTTCTGCGCTGCCGTTCGATGATCAGGCTGCCTCCCGGGACGTAGTGGAGAAACAGCAGGTTCGCCCGCAGCAGGGCGCCACCGCGTTATCAGTGGATTTCGCCGGCTTTGATACGACTGATATGCGGCTCCCGGATACGATTGAGTGATTCGCGGAGGGAGCGCAATGAGCCGAGCCCAGCCGAAGTCCTTGCCGACGGATGAGCATGCGAGACGGATCGCGCGTGCAATCGCCAAGGGCCGCCCGCCTCCGTTCAGCGCCGACATCGATCGGTACTGCGAAAGCTGCCCGCACGAAATCTTTGCCGCTTTCACGGGCGCAGCTCGGCACATGCCTCCGGCCGGCAAGGACGAGGCGCTTGCCATCGGTTATCTGTTTTTGCTGCAGCGCTTGCTCGAACATCTGCGTTATCGCACCGATCGGGGCTATGCGGACGCAGCCAAGCTGATCGCGGATTTTCAGGCCAATGTCGTCGCCCAACTCGAGGCGGGACACGTCGACGGGCGCATGCTCGCCTTCGTGGGAGGGGCGCTGCATCAGTCGAATATCCCCGCGTCGCCGGAGCTCGCCGCGGCGTCGGCCAAGCAGCCCGTCGATCAGAACGAAGACGGACCGCTTCCGACCGACACCCGAACCGCTCTCGCCGGCATGCTCGAAGCCTGCGGCGGCGATCCGTTCATAGCCGCCGGCTCAGTGATGGAAAGCGGTCATGCCTTGCCGCCGGAGGTCCGCGGCGCTCTGGCCGGTGCTTTGGCGCTCGCCGGTAGCCCCGAAGCGCGCAGCGTCGCGGTTCTGTTCCTGATTGATCCAAAGTCGGCTGCGCGCCGCGCGGTTGCGGGAGCGCTTGGCCAAGTCGCCGCCTCGCTGACGCCTACCGACGTACGGCGGCTGATCGCGATGCGCAATTGGCGGCCCGAGAACGAGCGCGCCGAAGTCGATGCGATCATCCGCAAGGCGCGGGCGGCCAGCATTGATTGCGCGCAATGGGCGGCGGGCAGCATCGAGACGATTGTTGCGACCTGCATCGACGGCGCCACAACGCAAGGTTTCCTGCTGCTATCGCCGGCTGGACGGAGATGGCGGATTTCATCGGTTCTGACCAAAGGCGGGATTGCAGATGCCTGGAGCGGCGAGCCGGAGTCGCGCCGCCGGATCGAGACGAGCCTCACTGGCGCCAGGATGGAAGCCCCTACGCTTTCCGTGTCGCGGCCGTATCTCGACCGCGCGGTGGCGCATCACCTGGCGCTCACCACGGAGAAAGGTGAAGCGCCGCCACTCGGCCTGCTGCAGGTTGCCGAAACGATCGGCGGTGCCGACTGGCAACCCGCGCACATGGCTTTCAGTGAAACGCTCGCCGGGCTGATTGCCGAGGTCCCAAGCGCGATGCGCGAGCCGGCGGCGCTCGCATCGGCGCTACGAAGAAGCGGCGACTTGGCCGACCTCGAGTCCGTCGCACAATCTTGGTTCGAGGACGACCCACAGGTCGCACGAGCGGTGGAGCGCGCGGGCGGCCGCGGTCGCGCGAAGCTTGCCACCTATCTCTTGCAGAGCGTCATAGCACGACATCGCGACAGATGGGCCGAAGTTGTTTTGCGCACAGCCCTCTGGATGCGCGAGGCGCCACCGGAGGCCGATCCGTGTTGGCGCGAGCTCGCGATCGTTGCAAAGGCGCTCGCCGACGGACGAGATATGACCGAGATCGGGTTGATGCGCGATATCGCATTGCGGACGATTGCGGTGCTCGAGGACGCCGGGCGAACGTAAGGGAGCCGCGCGGCTCATTCGGGCGGCCGTAGCGAGAAATCGCAGGTCGTCGCAGTATTACCGGTCAGAGCGCGCGCTGGGCCCCGAGCTTCCACGCGACGTATGCGAGGCAGAACTAAGGCCAAATCGCCGGATCGAGCGAAAAGTGGGCATTGGGGGACCGCCCTAGCGCTGCGCAGTAACGGTGTGAGCCGCGCGGCTCGCCAGCGTCCGGATCGTTGCAGCAAGGAAGTCGTCGCATTTCGTCGATTTGAATCAGAGAAATCATCGCCGCGATAGTGGTGGCCGCGGCGCATACGCCAGAACGCACAATGGTCGCGTAGGTGGTACAGCTCAGCGTTGCGAAGCCGCTCGCTTGCGCGCGCTCAAACAGCACACTAGCAGGCGAGCGGCTTCGGGTGGTCATTGACGATTCGTCGGTAGCGTTGGGTTGCTGACACCAACCTGATTCGAGGAACCTCCAACGATCGACGAGATGATCGACCTGCGCGCGCTTGTGGAGAGGATCCCTGACGCCGATCTGCTGCGCGAGATGATCGGCTTGCCGCCCAGCGGCTGATGGAGCACGCAGTCGAAGGACTCAAGCCCGGAGCGGCTCGTTCAACGCAACGGTTACCGCGGCCGGATTTGGGAGAGCGCGCCGCGAGTTGATCCCAAAGCTGCGCAAGGGCTCCGCACTTCCCGAGTTTCCTCGAACCATGGCGCATCACCGAGAAGGCCCTCACTGCCGTGGTTCAGGAGGCCTACGTGCAGGGCATCTCCACCCGATTCGGTCGACGACGTGATCAAGGCACTTGGCATGAGCGTGATCTCCAAAAGCCAGGTCAGCCCGTCCGATGTTGGTGTTCCAGAAGATGTCGGCGTCTTTGAATGCCACGCCGCTTCGGTCCTGATGAGGGAACGACGAGAATGCGATCGACACGCACGAGCACCATGAGCGAGGTCGGTTACCAAATCATCGCTGCCGTCAAATGGACGCGATCCCGTGGCTCATCGCCCCTGCATTTGCCGGCACATCATTGACGCGAGGTTGATCCGGGAAGACTGCAATAATGGCTAAACGCGGGCGTCCACCTGGTGTCACAAGCTGGTGGCGCGATCTAAACAACATTGCCGCCCATCACGCTCAGGTGCTGCTGGAACTCTGGCTTGCAGGGGCTCCGGCGCTCGAAATTCGCGTCATATTGTCGTCGCTCGCAGGTAGCCCCGAGTATCAGGCCCTGATCGATGAATGCTGGAGCAAGCTAGAGAACGAACGCCGGTTTACAGTGCCGCCGAAAATCAAGCGCAAGCTTTCTCAACTGGCTGTTGCTCATGTAATGGAATTGCGTCGCGATGCCATCCAGCGACGCTACGCTCGAGCTGCTGAGAGGGCCCTTGCCATCCAAGGCTTTAGCCGTGCCGCGACGGCCGAAATTCTTGGGCGAGGGACCGTGAAGCAGGTTGGCGTTGAAGCGCCAGATCTCAAAAAGGTGCTGGAGATTGTGAATCGGCGTGCGCCGCCAGGCACGCTGCGCCGGAAAGCTGCGCATCGAAAATTGCGCAGATAAATTCCGCGCGCCGAGACGTCACCACACGCTCGGGTCTATGCAGCTGAACACTGCAGAATCCGCGGCCCGAAGCTTGCCGGCTAAATCCCGACGGCCGAAGAAGGTCTTACCCCACGGCGGAACGGCTGCAGCCAGAGGTGCGACCTTGCAGCCGAATTCTCACGAAAGACTACTCACACCGCGCGAAGCGGCTGCGTTTCTGCGCGTCAGCAACTCTTGGCTTGCCAAAGCCCGAATGCGGGGCGACGGACCGCCTTATGTGAAAATCGGCCGCTCTGTTCGGTATCCCGAGGGCGCCCTGCTGCACTGGATGAAAGGGCATGTCCACCTGTCGACGAGCGAGCGCTAGCCATCGGCGTCAATCAAGTGGCGTAACGACGAACCCATGAATGAGTATCCATCGCAATACATAACAATACACAAATTTCTGAACACTGGCCGGGCTGGACCCAACATTGCAGGTTTCCCCGTCATGCGGTCGAAGCGACGGGCTATTCCAATAAAAGCGGCAGTTTGACATGCGGTAGTGAACCTGAGGCCGGTTAGAGGAAATCGGGAAGCCAAATGGCACGGTTTGAGAAGGGCAGGGCCAAGACAGGCGGGCGGGTCAAAGGCAGCCCCGTAACCAATTCGCTGCTGCTCAAGGATGCCGCGCTGCTGGCTTGCCAGCTTGAGGGCGATATCGACCTGTTGGGCATCGACCTCAAGGACAAGCGTCAGCGCAAATTGCTGCGCCAGCGGTACAAGAAACTAACTGAAGAAGCCGCCGAACGCGGTGGCTTGCTGGGTTATTTCCGCTGGGTAGCCAGAGAGCACCCCACCGCCATGATGTCGTTCTTGGGGCGGTTGCTGCCGTTCCAAGTCAAGGTTGATGCGCACAAGACCGTGGAATACCGTTCGGTCGAGGAAGTGCAACGCGATATCGTCAGGATGAAGCTGCCGTTGCGGCGCATCATCCCGTTGCTGTTGGATATCGCCCGCGGCGGACCAGCCAGCAATAGCCAAGATGCTGAAGAACGCCAACATGATTAGCGTGCTTGTGCGAGCCAGCCACCTCGCCGCGTATTTTCTTCGGTCATGCATTATCTGAAGGCGATGCCGGCGACCAGGACCACCGAGGGCGCCGCAGTTTCGCTTCGAAGGCGTTAACGCTTGTGAGACCTCCAAAAGCGGGGCCGGGTGTGCGCTCGCAGGAGGACAGTCAGAGCGGAGAGCGCATAACGCGCCGATCGTCTGACGCTTAGGACTCGCTCACATCCGCGCCACAGCGTCGCCTTTAGGTCACTGCTCCAGCACCAGCGTCCGCTGCCGAATGGTTAGCCGGATACGTGGCCGATGGTAGATTGCCGCGGCGAACATCTCCCGCGCCTTGTCCAGGCTGCTGCCGGCATAGAGCATGTGATCGACCCTAGATCCGTCTTTCATCCATTTCTCGACCTTGTAGAAATTGCGATGGTCCGCGATCAGCGGATCGCTGGTTTCCTCTTCGCAGTCGTCTTTGGATCGTACTTTGGCGGCAGGCGACGCATGTCGACGTTCTCGACCCCTTGCGTTTCCAAGTGACGATCGTTCTGCGGTTCAAACGCCTAAAGTGGCCTCGAGCACGCGTCACCTATGCTGCTTGGCATGAAGGGCACGATGAGCGAGCTTGAACTTTCGATGTTCCGCCAGCGCTCGCAGGAAGCGCTGAAGCAGAAGGCGCGCCGCGGCGCGTTGGTCCTCGGTGTCGCCGCCGGCTATGTGAAGATCGGTCGCGATCGCATAGAGAAGAATCCGGACAAACGCGTGCAGGACGCCCTGCACCTGGTCTTCACCAAGTTCGCCGAGCTGCAAAGTGCACGACAGGTGCACATCTGGCTGAGAGAGGAGGGCATCGAGCTGCCCGTCAAGTCGCGCCAAGGCGAGGCGCACGACGTCGTGTGGCGACTGCCGGCCTACAACATCGTGCACAACATCCTGACCAATCCGATTTGTGCAGGTGCCTACGCATTCGGGCGCACGAAGAGCTGTGTGAGTATCGAAGGTGGACGCAAGCGTATCCGGCGTGGTGTGCAAAAGCCCATGGCCGAATGGGATGTCTTGATCAAGGATCACCACGCGGCCTACATCACCTGGGACGAGTTCGAGCGCAACCTCCAGGTAATCGCCAACAATGCGACCGGCATGAGCAGCGCACTCGCTCGCGGAGCAGCTCGTAAAGGCGAGCTGCTGCTGCCTGGACTGCTGCG
>CAVREN010000014.1:0-205103 GCA_963720115.1 uncultured Alphaproteobacteria bacterium | reverse complement strand
TGGCAATCCACTCTTTGGGCGCGTGGTGCGGCGCATGCGCCGTTCCTGGAGCGTAATAGGTCACCCAGGGCTTATCGGGCGCGACTGCGTGCAACATTTGAATGCGGGCGATGGCGTGATCGGCCATATCCTTGTCAAAGAAATAGTCTGGCTGATCGTGCGGCGGCTCGACAGGCTTGATGTTCTCGTAGAGCGCGGGTGCCCACTGCTGGTGTCGCCACCCAGGAAACCATAGAAATATTCGAAGCCCAGACCGGTTGGCCACAAATCAAACGGCCCGGCCTGGCTACTATGCCAGTCGGGCACGTTGTGGTTCTTTCCATACCATGCAGTGTTGTAGCCGTTTTGCCGCAGCACTTCCGCGAACGTGCCGTTGCTCTTGGGCATGAGCGAGTTGTATCCGGGGAAACCTGTAGCCAGTTCCATAATCACGCCCGTGGCATTGGAATGGTGGTTCCGACCGGACAGCAAAGCCGCCCGCGTGGGCGAGCAGAGTGCCGTGGTATGGAATTGTGTGTAGCGGAGACCGGCGGCCGCCAGGCGATCAGAGTGGACGTCGGTACCGGCCCGCCAAAGGTGCTGATCGCGCCGAAGCCTACGTCGTCGGTCAGGATCAGCAGAATATTCGGCGCGCCTTTGGGCGCCTTGGTTTCCGGCAGAAAGTCCAGGGTAGAATCCTTTGGCGTGAGACAGATGTGGCCTTTGAAAGGCGGCTCAGGTCGCGGTAGAACTTCCTGCGCACAGTTAACGCCGATCATTGCCAAAACTGCTGCTAGGACCAGTAACGCTCTCTTGCCTTGATTCCTCATGGCTCGCCCCTTCTTTGAATCCAGTGAAATCGGCAAAACAGATTCCCCGACCAATCGCTCGAGTGTGAAGCCTCGGGCACAGAAACTCTTGTGAGGGCGCAATCGTAACAGGGAGGATCGGAGTAAACAAGGATAGTTGGCGATCGCGGTAGGGATACCAGTCGGCCTGGTACCCCCCGCACAGATCCGGACGGGCGCTCGTTAGCGCATCCGGTTCTTATCTCGGATGAATAGCGGCAAAGCGAGCATCGGGGAAAGGATGGAGCACAGCCGGTGGGGGAAGCCAGCGCTTCGCCAGGGTGAGCATCCGCGTCCAGTTGATTCGGTGTTTCTGGCTCCGGCGGCGAATACTATGCCACCAGCAGACCAGCACCCGATGCCGGAACAGGGATAGGCTAGCGTTGTTTCCCGGTACCGCGTAGTAGTTGAAGTACCCCTGCACGACCGACCGGAGCCATTGGCCGGTTTGGGGCACGGGATCGTGCATGCGCTTGCGGAGCTCCGGTTTGATTTGCCGCAGCTTGGCCCGCATGCGTTTGCGAATCGTCGTGCGCCGTACCATGAAGCGCCCCAAACTATTCTTCCCGCTAATGTGCGTGAAGCCTAGAAAGTCGAACGTCTCGGGTTTCCCTTCCCCTCTACGTCTCCGGTTCTCTTCGGCAAATCTGCCGAACTCGATCCGGCGCGTCTTATCCGGGTGTAGCTCCAGTCCGAACATGGCCAATCGCTCCCGGAAGTTCTCCAGGAAACGATCTGCGTCCGCCTGATACTGGAATCCCACAATGGTGTCATCCGCGTACCTGATGACCACCACCTCGCCTTGCGCCCACTTATTGCGCCAGACGTTCACCCAGAGATCGAGAACGTAGTGCAGGTAGATGTTTGCGAGGAGCGGTGAAATCACCGATCCCTGCGGACTACCCGTTTTGGGTTCCGACCATTTGCCTTCCTCCATTACTCCGGCCTTCAGCCATTTCTGGATCAGCCGCAGTATGCGAGGATCAGCGACGCGATGCTCTATGAACCTGATCATCCAGCCTTTATCGAGATTGTCGAAAAAGCTTCGGACATCCGCGTCCAAAATGTAGTTCACCTTCTTCTTCAGGAGCGCGTACGACAACGCATCCAGCGCGTCATGCTGGCTGCGCCCCGGGCGAAAGCCATACGAGAATCCGAGAAAGTCCTCTTCATAGATCTGGTTGAGGATCGTGGTCACGGCGTACTGGACAAGCTTATCTTCCAGGGCCGCGACTCCGAGTGGGCGTTGCCGTCCATCTTCTTTCTTTATGTACACTCTTCTCGAAGGCAGTGCTCGATACGCTCCGCGATGAACCCGGCCATGGAGATCAACCAACCGATCTTCCAGTCCGGTCTCATACTCCTGCCAGGTGACCCCGTCCACTCCGGGTGCGGCTTTCCTCTTTAGTGAGTAAAAGCTTTCCCGCAGCAGATCGACGGTCAGATGGTGGAGCAGAGCGGTGAACTTCATCTCCTTATTTTCCCGTGCTGCTTTCCGCACGCCTGCCAACCCCTGGGGCACGCCCTTCCCGCTCTGAGTCGGGTACGTGTGAGGTTGACCTGCGTTCTCCTTGATCGACGGCCTTCCCTCCTCACTCTCCGCCAACGATCTTCTGTCTTTGTTCGAATGATTCATCGGTACTACACCGTCGTGTGACTCCTCGGGGACGTACATGTGGGCCGTGCGGCTATTGCCTTCGCCCACCGCCCTGCTGCCTGGTTTTGCCGCAGGTGTCTCCGAGGTCTCCCGGTTCTCGTGCATGAAGTTTCTAGGCGTGCCTGGGGTCTTCGACTACGCCGGACTGAACAAGAACTCGCGCTAGCGCTCTTGCTCATGTTGCCTACCGCGCATGTTAAAGACGGCGGCGTCCGGATTGTATCTTTTCGGAGCTGGATACCCACCTCGCCTAGCCCCTGTCTACGCCTCGCTGAGTCCCTCGCGGTATCAGCGCAAGACTCGGGGCCGAGCAGATCGCTAGTCCTTACTCGTAAGGCTCTTTCATCCTCTACTTCATGCCGGTTTAGCCCGGCGCACTAACATCGCGGTTACACTCGTTGACCTTGGGTCGTGAGTCTAATGGCCTGTGGTTGTTGAAAAAAACTCGAACGTTCAGGCTGCCCGGATTCTCAGTCTTTGTGCTTTGGGACCTTGCTGTCGAGCAACGAAACCAGGGACTGACCTCCCGGTGTGGGCTTCACGCTGTTAGCGAGAACGATGTCGCGCGCACTGACCGCTTGGAAAAAGCGTCGAGGATCGCCGCCAGAAACACGAACTCTTCCGCCAGTCGGATGTAGGTCAAATCCGCGATCCACAGCTGGTTTATGCCCGTCAGCACCAGGTCCCGCGCCCGGTTCGGATAAATCATGCGGCCGTGGTTGGAAGCGGTGGTGACCACGAACTTGCGTTTGCGCACACACAGCAAATTGTCTTCGCGCATCAGCCGATACACACGCTTGGGATTCACCGTCCATCCCTGACGCCGCAACTCGGCGGTGATGCGTGGCCGACCGTAGCACGGCCACTCCAGCGCGATGCGTTGGATCGCATCCCGCAACTCCATGTCGCGAGCACCGGCCTTGCGGTCCGGATCGAAGCGGTAGAAACTGGACCGACTCACCCGGCCCAGCTCCAACCTGCGTCGCATTGCCAGTCCACCGTCGGGGTTCATTTCTTCCCCGACCTTACGGTAGACTGCGGATTTCCATTCGATGCCTGCAGCATCCGCTGTTCTTCGATGCGCTGCAAGCACCCCTTCAAAAACTCGATCTCCAGGGTTTGCTGCCCGATCTTACGTTCCAACTCGGCTATGCGTCCTTCCGACCAGCGGCGCTGCCCGTGGCCGGGAAACGCGCTCCGCGGCCCTTGCCGGAACTCACTGCGCCAGCGATGCAGCAGGTTGGGGTTGACTTCCAACGCCCGCGCTACTTCTGCGATGGAAATACCCTGTTCCAGCCGCTGGATCGCGGCCAACTTGAACTCCCGTGTGAACCGCCTTCGAGACAATCCCATGACTGATTTTCTCCATTCCATGGATTTTGTCTCTTAACCGGTTGTCTCATTTCTGGGGGCAAGTCCAGAAAATAGCTACTGGCATCAAGACAGTCGAAAACACCCTAATCTTCTTCCGTTCTTCTTGGTTGCTTCGTCTTTTAATAAGAAGACACAGTTTCTAGAGGTGGCGGAACGCATGCACAAACGGCAACCCTAGACATCGGACGGAATTAGGGCTGGGCATAGTACCCGGTGCGCGTACGAGCCGTAATACCCGGCTTATCGACCGTGACTCCGAGCGAGTGATACTCATTCGCCTGATCCGCCCGAGCGGCGTCGAACGAGAGGACGTAAAAAGCATCGGCATCCGCGGCGCAATTCGCGATTGCGGCTGTGAGGTCATTACTGCCATTGAAAACGCGCCCGCCACTCTGAACTGCCAGTACCTGCAAGCCTAGGTCGCCGGGCAGCACTCGGTCAGCAGAGGCTACACCCTTCAAGAATTCCTCGTAGTACGAAATCCGAACTCCACCTACATCCGCCAGACCGAGTGGGTCAATGCTATAGAGAGTGATACGGGCCTGCCTAAGTCCGGTGGAGGCCGCCACGATTGAGTTGAACAACTGCTGCTCGTCTTTACGGGAAAGTTCAATGTTCGGTCCCGAGAGCAATGGCCATCCAGGACTGAACCAAATCATTAGTTTCCGGCCGGGTCGCGTTTCCTCGTACGTCACAATCGAGGTCAGAGTTTTGATCGAGAGGTCAAAGCGCTCTGCCGCGCCGTAAATGCCCTGAGACCGCTTGATTGACCGGAGTCCTGTTTCGTATTGCTCATAGAGCACCGCCAGAGCATTTCCATCGCGAGAGGAACCGTCCTGGATCTTGGTGCCGGTGTCGGAAAAGATGACGAGCGACACTGGCTGGGGCAGCTTGCCGCCCTTCTGCAGCAGAAACTTCTTGATCTCACTTCGTTCGTAATTGACGGCCTGGAAGGGAGCGTTGACAGCATCGACGACCAGAACGATTTCAACAGTCGGATCGGCAGTCGAGACCGCTGCGTCATCCACGGCATGAAAGGAGAGTATGTTCTGCGACTGTTTATCGTCGAGAAGAGTGAAGTCTTGCTTCTGCAATCCACGAATAGGTGTGCCGGATTTTTCCGTCACCTGCACGTCGAGTGTGATTTGCCGGTCCGTGCCGCTTAACGCTGTAGGTGACGAGACTTTCGCCGGTGCCGCAGTCCGGGGTTGAAGTTGGGGCGGGGGAGTGTTTTGCCCCGATACGGCAGAAAGTGGCAGAAGCAGCGCAAGAAACAATCGAAAGAACCGACCCATGCTGACTCACCTCGCCTTGGAATTCTCCGCCCAATATGCGAGAGGTGGCGGTCCATCCAACATAGAAAGTCTAGGCCCGGCGGCATCAAGAAATCAATGACGACGTACACATAGGGCTGTAATTCCAAGCGGGTTTCCTCTGCGCGTTATTCGTTGTTTCTAGGTTGCGCGTAACGGAACTCGCACGCGCGGGGTGGCGTCGAATTCATCGTTCCTCAGCATCTTCAAGGACGCGGTAAAAGCTGTTGCATCAGTTAGATGAGCTTTTCGGGGTCTGCTTCCTGAATGACGGTTTGAGCGAAGTACCGTCATGTTTTCCGGGGGTCTAGGGGCATAGGTAGCACTTCTTCCAGGATATTCGAGGTACAACCGGCAAGGGTGGGGAATTATTCAGCGACATACCGTTTGGTTCTGCTTCTGAAGCGCCTGCCATAGCTATTACTATGGGGTGTTGTGGTCCTGGCAAAAGAACAGGTTCACGCCAGCCGGGAGTTCTAAGTTTGTTCTCTGAGCAGAGCACAGACACACTAATCCACAGTCTTCTCCGCGAACGCATCCTCATTATTATTGGCATTATCATTGGCTGGTTGACTGGGTCTGCTGACTTTGCCTTCGCCGATCGGAAAACCGATTCCGAATCAGTCGGTTTCAGCCTTAATGGGACGCATTCGCGCCGGGCAAAACTGCATGTCACTCATTCCAAAGACCAAACAAGCGCCGCGAGTGGGGCATGACGAATCTCCAAGATCACAGTAACTTATTTATTTTCAATAACTTGGCGGAGAGAGTGGGATTCGAACCCGCCTGAAAACGTAAACTAAAGGACTTGCAGCGCACAGGTAGCGACTCAAAGCAACGCAAGTTCACCGTAATCCAAGGGGCCGGGTTTCAGGGGGTTTCAGTCGAGGTGCTAAGAGGCGTCGCAAGTCCATCGACTCTGGAGTTTAGGGTGATCCTTCGTTCGGCGGGTGTCAGTGTATGAGGTCGGCTTCCGACAACGTATAGAAACCATCAGCAACGAGATAATAATGAAGATCAGGCTGCTTCGGAAGTCTAAAGAGAAATTCGGCCTCTTCCCCCTTTCCGATCTCCATATACCCGCTTGGTCGTTTATTCGGCCCGTGCTGCAATGGAAGAAACCAATAGCTCCCGTCGGACGCAACTGCTTTGACACGGAGGTAATTGATGTAAGTACGCTCATCTTCTTGTTCCCGAATTATGACTCGTCCGTCAAAATGACGAAATGACGGAGCCATTTCGAATCACTTTGTACCTGCAGCTCGGCATCGGCAATCAACCAGGGGAGTCGCAATCTTCGGGTGTCATCTTCCAAGTTAAATGGCCCCATTTCTTGATCGAAAGTTCTCACCCTGTCCGTTCTCTCCCCACGTCGGACGAACGCGGCAACCGAACCACACGCGAAATTAAAGTTTTGGCGATTTGGGAAAAATGCGCGGGTCGGCGGAAGGTCAAGGTGTGGAAGCGCCCAATTACGACAACTAGTCACGCACCCCCTTCGAGTCACCCCGCAAACTCAGCGAGCGTTCGACGGTCGCCAGGATCCCGAATGAGCATTTCTGAGACCCGAACCAGCCTGGGATCGGACAAATGCAGAAGTTGCAATGGGATCCGGCGGTTAACAGAATAAGTAGCTAAATGATGCCTTTTTCGATAGCCTTGAGCACCGCCCGAGTCCGATCGCGAACGCCGAGCTTCGACAAAATGTTCGACACATGATTCTTGACTGTGCCCTCTGAGAGGTCCAGGGCCGTTGCAATTTCGCGATTGCTGTAACCTCCCGTCATGAGGCGAAGAATTTCGGCTTCTCGCGGACTGAGAGCTTCTGGGTTGCAGCCATTATCCGGCGGCAGAGGAGCCTCGTGAATGCCGCGAAGCAGCCGCTCTGTGACCACGGGAGAAATCATCGTGCCGCCAGTCGCGACCAACCGGATGGCGTTGGTGAGTGTGTCGAGGGAGACATCTTTCAGCAGGTACCCTTTGGCTCCGAGACGAATGCCTTCGAGCAAGGCGGAGTCGTCATCGAAAGTCGTGAGCAGGATTACTGGAGTCGAGTCCTTGCGGTCGCGCAGAACGCGCAGGACGTCGATGCCAGTCATTTTCGGCATTCGCACGTCAAGCAAAACGACGTCGGGGTGGTGCTGGCGCATCTGGGCGAGGGCTTCTTCGCCATCTGTAGCGTGAGCAACCACGCGAACGTCCTCAGCAACATTCAGGAGTGTCTCCAGGCCTTCTCGTACAAGCGTCTGGTCTTCCACCACCACAACCCGGATCATCGCGCCTCCACCGGGCTCTTGGCAGGAAGCCAGGCTCTCAATCCAAAACCAGCTTGCGGATCAGAACTCACCGTCAGTCCGCCGCCCAACTCTTCCAATCGGCGGCGCATCGATGAGATACCCGTTCCGGATTGAGCATTCGCCGCACTCTGGCCATCATCATGCACATCGATTTCGATTGCGCCCGCTTCCACCCGGAGCGCGATCCAGAGATTGCGGGCATCGGAATGCTTGAGCGTATTTGTCGTGACCTCCTGGACGCACCGCAAGACTGCATGCGCTCTCGCCGCATCTGTTATATGAAGTTGGCCAGGCATGGAAAGGTGGAGTTTGATTCGAGGAAGATTCTCACTGAGAGACGAAAGCGCCTGGCGGAGATCGATTGTGTCCGTCTCGTGAAGCGACGAGACAACGGAGCGGAGATCAGCCAATAGCTGCTTCGAGGTTGCAAGCGCCTTCGCGACGGCTGCGTGCCCTTGCTCGACGGAGGTGTGGAGAGCCGCCTCTAGATGCAAGCAAAGCGCAGTGAGATGGTGTCCGAGAACGTCGTGCAGCTCGCGGGCAATTCGCAGGCGTTCCCCGGTCTTGCTGCTCTCGCGGAGCAATTCGCGCGTGGATGCCAGCTCCGCATTGATGCGAGCCAGATCCTCGCGAGCAAGGGACTCGCTTTTCGCCATCGCAGCTATGACCAGGGCAAAGACCTGGAATCCCAAAAAGGTTGCTGTACCGCCCCACCTCCATCCCATGTGGTAATGCGGCTGCAGGAAATAAACTAAAAGAAGCGAGTCCAAGCCAGTCCACACCGCCGCTGCTTTTAGAGACAGTACTAAGGCGAGTTGCCAGGAAACAATAACCAGCAGAAAACCGACAAAATAGTCTTGGTGCAGGGCTGTCATGCCGAGGGCAGCGATGGTCTCGACGAGCAGCGCAACAAGCCGCATCGCCGTCGAGCGTTTCTCTGGGCTGGAGCTGAACCAGAAGGCGGGGCCAAAAACCAGGAATAGCACCAGCCATGCCACCCACCGGCCGCCAGTCAGCGATTCCCCGCTGCGTGTCGAACTGTCAAGGATCGGCAGACCGAGGAATACCCAGGTGAGTATTCCCGCCGCCCGCAGGACGCGGTGATAACCAGGAGCCGCCGGTAACGTTTGCCGCATAAACCTCATTATGGCAGACCGCTTTCTGAGGCAGATGTGCCAGAAGTCATGGTTTTCAGCAGTGACTTTCTCCACTGGCTCGGATCCAAGTTGCCACACTCAAATATTTTTCTGAATTCATGACTTCCTGCACTGGCAGGCGGGAGAATCGTGGCCTAGGTTCTCTCTAGCTCCACCAAGATCAGGAAGGAAAGGAGAACTCCCATGAAACTCGTAAGCCCGTCGCTGAAACTTGGGATGACAACTCTGCTTATTTTCGCCTCAATTGGTCTCGCCGTGTATTCGCGAGCAAAAGCAAACGCGGCGGACGAGACCGCCACCGCCCACGCTGTAGCCGTAAAGGGTTACCTGCGGGATGCCGAATGCCCTTTGCGCTACAAGCGTTCTATGAAGCCACAAGGTTCGTGCGCGATGGACTGCGTGAAAAATGGCTCCCCCATCGCTCTGATCACGAAGAAAGGCGAGTTGTTCATTGCTCTAGATCCCACGCCGGAGAAAGACGTGCGTCCGTTAGTAATGCCACATTTCGGGAAGTACGTCGAGGTCATGGGGGACATCCTGGAACGAGGCGGCATGCGCGCTGTTACGATAAAGACGATCAATGAAGTGCCTGACGACGAATAAAAACGAGGTCGCCGTGGGCAAGGGGGCGAGCAGTTCTTGGCACGATCCGAGGCCAGAAAGGTACTCCTAGACGAACAATTATGAAGATCAAAACCTTGCTATTCGTTCTCGCCGTCTTATTGCTGAGAGCACGTGATCTCGATGCACAAACACCTCCAGACAGTGCTCTGCTAATCCTTGCCAAAGAGGACAACACACTTCTTATCGTCAACCCTGCCAGCCTGAAAGTAGCCGCCAAATTGCCCGTCGGCCCCGATCCGCACGAAGTGATAGCCTCGGCCGATGGATCGACTGCATTCATCTCTAACTACGGCGGCGGCCTATACAACACGCTCACCGTGGTTGATCTCGCTGCGAAAAAAGTCTTGCCGGCCATCGATCTCGGCCCTCTGCGCGGCCCCCACGGCCTGGCGTTCGTAGGCGGCAGAGTATGGTTTACGGCTGAGGTTGCCAAGGCGATCGCCAGCTACGATCCCGCAACCAAGAGGGTCGATTGGATCATGGGTACCGGGCAAAATGGCACCCACATGATCTACGTTTCCCCCGACCCAAACCAGATTGTCACCACGAACGTCAGTTCCGCCAGCATCAGCATCTTTGAAAAGATCGGCAGTGGTGCGACGGGGCCATCGAGTGGAGACTGGAACGAAACCGTCGTCCCCGTCGGTCGCGGCTCCGAGGGATTTGACGTATCCCTCGATGGCAAGGAAATCTGGGTCGCCAACGCCGACGACGGAACAATCTCTGTCATTGATGTGGCGAGCAAGAAGGTCATTGACACTCTGGCCGCCAACGTCAAGGGAGCCAACCGGCTGAAGTTTACCCCAGATGGCAAGCTGGCGTTTATTTCGAGCACTAGCAAGCCTGATGTCGCCGTCTTCGACAGAGTTACCCGAAAAGAGGTGAAGCGTATAAAAGTGGGAGATGGCGGTGAGGGAATTCTTATGCAACCCGACGGGTCGCGCGTCTACGTGGCCTGCTCGCCGGAGGGATACGTCGCCGTAATCGATTTGCATTCGCTCGAAGTTGTGGGCCGCATCGAAGCCGGGCGGGGACCCGACGGCCTCGCTTGGGTCGGCCACTAAACGGAAACACACAGGAAGACTGCGAAAGTCATGCTGAGTGCAAAACACAGAAATGTCCCCAGCATTCCCGCTGCAAAACAAATCTCGCCAGCAGTGGAAAATCAGGCCGTCGTAACCTTTTC
This sequence comes from uncultured Alphaproteobacteria bacterium, assembly GCA_963720115.1. Taxonomy (GTDB): domain Bacteria; phylum Pseudomonadota; class Alphaproteobacteria; order Rhizobiales; family Xanthobacteraceae; genus BOG-931. The sequence continues at coordinate 194,668 of CAVREN010000014.1, read as the reverse complement.
TCGAAGCCCTTGCCGACGTGCAGCCCGAGTCACGGACAAACCGGAAATTACGCCCACAGGACCCTCGCGGGCCAGAAGTCCTATTAAAGGGGATGTCAAGTGAAAAACACTTCTCCCTGCCGGAACGCCAGAAATATTTTCCGGCATCCAGCCCCCTCGCCATAGTGCCGACACTTCTTCTTTAGCTGCTTGACCGTTCAGCCCGGTCGCGGAGCGGCCCTGTAAGCCGCGGAGCGACGGGGCCCCCGTGTTTCTTCCTTCCTGTGGGGGTTTCATGTTCGTCATGACGGCGCCGTTCGGTTCTCTGAAACTCACAAGCTAACCTGGTTGCAGAGTTGCCAACCATGGTCCTATCTGAGACTCGTGGCCTACCGCTTTGTTGGGTCATGCGAAGGGGCATAGGGTCGGCTTGGAGACTTGGTGGCGGAGCACACAAATCGCCTGATCTGTGACTTTTCCTCCTTTTGTTACGCGCTCTCAAGCATGGGAGCCAGCTGATAGCCGAGTGCTTTGGCTGTGGCGGCCAAGCGTCCGATGCGCTGTTGGCGATAGCGGGTTTCGTAGGCCTTTGCCCCTTCGTCTACATACGGCTGGCCCCATCGCAGCAGCCGGTAAATCAGAGTGGCCAACTTCCGCGCGGTGGCGAACACCGCAATGTCTCCGCCCAGCCGTTGGGCCATCTTGCGATAGTACGCTCCCAGGGCGGTCTGGCTGTGGCGCAGGGATAGCGCCGCCATGCGCAAAGCAGCTGCGACCCGGGTGCTCGCGCTGTTTCGCTTTCTTTTCCGCAGCGGCTTGCCCCCGCTGGTGGGCACATGCGGCGCCAAGGTTACGTGGGAGACAAACTGCTTCTCCGTGGGAAAGCGGCTCAGATCTGGGCCGTATTCGCTGAGCACCACTTCGACCGTTTCCACTCCGATAGCATCGATGTGTGTGATATCGACGCCGCTCATTCGGTATAACGCCTGCCGCTTCGGCTCCTGCCCACGTTTTTTGATCGCCTTTGTCTTGTTGGCATTCTGTAGAGGCGGCGCCGTTTGTCCCCGCTGCTCTATGAAGCCTGATCTCTGCATCAGCCTTCGCCTCGAAGTCAGCACGCGCCATCCGGTACGGCACCACCCAGGTGCCCGAATCGGAGGTCAGCGCCGCCGCGGCCGCGAAGTCGGCCCGCCCCGCCTCAGGGTTGTCCGCGTCGACCCAGACCTGGACCTGGCCGCGCAGCGCCCATCCAGGAGCGAACCGGCTGGCCAATTTCAGGAGGTCATCGAGGCGTTCGCCCGCCTGGTCGAAGCGACCCTGGCGGTACAGCGCGACCGCGAGACGCCAAAGCGCCTGGGCCGACGTCGGATCGGCGTCGGCCGCCGCCGCTGGGCGGCCCTGCGTGCATCCTCGAAATGCCCAAGCCACCACAGCGCCTCGGAGGCGAGCACGCCATGCGGATGCTGCGCGACGCCATGGACTCGCTGATCAAAATCAGCGGCTCAAGCGGGCTGATGGACAACAACACGGCGCAGCGCTGCTGGCGCGACGTGCATGCCATCTCCTCGCACGTGGTGATGAACTGGGACGTACCGGCGGAGAATTTCGGCCGCGCCGAATTCGGGCTCGCGCTCAATCCGTCCTATCCGATGTTCTAGCGCGCTGTTTCAGCAGCTACCGGTGCTATCCCTGTTTGCCGGGGCCTGTATGCGCCCTTGCGGGCCGAGGAATCCATGGGCAAAGCCAATCACCCGATCTATGGCAGACCGGGTCACCTCATTCGCCGATTGCACCAAATTGCCGTTGCGATTTTCATGTCGGAAACGAAAAACTTCAACATTACGCCCGTCCAGTATTCCGCTCTTTTGGCCGTCGATCTGCACCCAGGCATAGACCAAACCACGCTGGTCCATACGATTGCCTTCGACCGCTCGACCATCGGCAGCGTCGTCAGTCGGCTGGAAAGCAAAAAGTGGATCAAGCGTGTGTCCGGCGAACGCCGCAGCAAACGTTTGACGATTACGCCCGCGGGTCGCAAGGTGTTGCGTGAGATCGATGCGACGGTCGATCGCTCCCAAAAGCTTATTCTTGCGCCGCTTGCGCTGGCCGAGCAGCCGGCGTTCGTCGGCATGCTGGAACGGCTCGTGAAACTCAACAATGCGCGCAGCCGCGCGCCTTTAGGCGCCGCAGCAGTTGACGAACGCCCAGGCAAGACCCGCCGCAAGCATTGACCAACGAGGTTGACTTCCGTTCTTGCCATGTCAGTATACTGATAAATACTCAGTATACTGACATGACCTGCAAGGCTGGCATTTTAGGCCGGCCTGCAGAGTAGATAATCGCCGGGAGGAGAAAACGTGAAGCGGAGCCTCGATCGCATTCTCACCACCCACGTCGGCAGCTTGCCGCGGCCCGATGATCTGGTGGAGCTCTATCGGAACGACGCTCCAGAAAGCCAACTCCAGCCGCGCTTGCGATTAGCGATTGGCGAGGTGGTGCACAGGCAGTCGGACTTCGGCATCGACGTCGTCAATGACGGCGAGTTCGGCAAAGCGATGCGCCGTTCTGTCGATTTCGGTGCCTGGTGGTCTTACGTCTACGACCGGCTCGCGGGCTTTGAGCTCCGCGAGGAGGCGGCGCAAAAGGGCCGTGCCGCTTGGACGTTCGGCAGCAAGGAGCGCAAAGAGTTCGCTGAATTCTACGCCGAGGAGGCAAGCGCCGGTCAGGGCGGAGCCGTCGCCGCCCAAGGCGCCACTAGCAGCGCGCGGATGTACGGGCTGACCTGCACCGCGCCGGTGAAATATACGGGGAAGGCCATCGTCGAACACGACATCGAAAACCTGAAGGCCGCGCTCGCCGGCGTCAGCGTCGAAGAGGCGTTCATGACCGCGGTGTCACCTGCGACGCTGCAAATTCTTCCAAACGAGTATTACAAGAGCCGGGAGGATTACACGTGGGCCCTGGCCGAGGCCATCCGCGAGGAATACAAGGCCATCGTCGACGCCGGCTTTATCCTGCAGATCGACGATCCCGCCTTGGTCGACCTCTGGGACTGGTGGTACTCGCTCAACAGCGACATGGCCGGCTATCGCAAATGGGCCGCCTTTCAGGTCGAGGCGGTGAATCATGCGTTGCGCGGCATCCCGGAAGAGCGCGTGCGTTTCCACATTTGCTGGGGCAGCTGGCATGGTCCGCACAGCGGCGATCTGCCGCTCAAGGACGTCGTGGATTTGTTGCTCAAGGTCAAAGCCCAGGCCTATTCTGTCGAGGCAGGGAACGTCCGGCACGAGCACGAGTGGAAGGTGTGGAAGGACACCAAGCTGCCCGACGGCAAGGTTCTGATCCCGGGTGTCGTCAGCCATTCCACCAATCTTATCGAACATCCGGAGCTTGTCGCCGATCGGATCATCCGCCTCGCGCACGTCGTCGGGCGCGAGAATGTCATTGCCGGGACCGATTGCGGTCTCGGCGGCCGAGTCCATCAGCAGATCGCTTGGGCAAAGCTTCGCGCCCTGTCGGAGGGGGCAGAGCTCGCAACCAAAGCGCTGTGGACATAGCAAGGCTCGGCGGATAACCCCGCTGGCAACTAAAAACGGGCGCCGCAGCGTCAGAGAGCGCGCTGTTCGTGCGGCAAGCGCGTTACGGGGAGGACAAGCAAATGCGTAAAGCAATTCTCGGCTTGGTCTGTCTACTGGTCCTGCCCGGCGCTGTCGTTACCGCAAGCGCGCAGGACGCCGTCAAAATCGGTTTGCTCATGACCTATACCGGCCAGTTCACCAATGCGGCCGCGCAGATGGACGACGGCATCAAGCTGTACATGAAGCAGCACGGCGACGTGGTCGCCGGCAAGAAGATCGAATTGATCCGCAAGGATACGGCCGGCGCGCCCGATCAGGCCAAGCGCCTGGCGCAAGAGCTGCTCGTCAACGACCATGTCGACATTCTCGCCGGTTTTGTGATCACGCCGGAAGCTTTGGCTGTTGCCGAGCTTGCCAGCGAAGCCAAGAAGCTGACTGTCGTAATGAATGCGGCGACATCGATCATCACCCTGAAATCGCCCTACATCGTGCGCTCGTCGCTGACCTTGCCGCAGAACTGCGAAGTTCTCGGCACCTGGGCCTTTCAGAACGGAGTCAAAAAAGTCTTCACGCTGGTGTCCGACTACGCTCCCGGCCTCGATGCCGAGGCCGCGTTTCAGCGCGCTTACACGGCCGCCGGCGGCGAGATCATCGGCTCGGTTCGTGTTCCGTTGGCCAACCCCGATTTCTCCGCGTTCGTGCAGCGGGCAAAGGATTCCGGCGCCGAAGGTGTGTTCGTGTTTGTTCCGGGTGGCTCGCAGCCGGCGGCGCTCGCGAAGGCTTTGGTCGAGCGCGGCATGGATGCCGGCAAGATCAGGATCATGGGACAAGGGGAGCTGTCCGAGGAGAATGCGCTCAAAGCGATCGGCGATGCAGCCATCGGCATTATCACCGCCTTCCACTACGACTACACGCATGACTCGGCGGCGAACAAAGAGTTCGTTGCCGCCTACAGTGCTGAATTCAAACGCAACCCCGACTTTTTCTCGGTCGGCGGCTATGACGGAATGCACCTGATCTACGAGGCGCTCAAAAAGACTGGCGGCAAGGCCGACGGCGACAGCCTCATCGCCGCGATCAAAGGCATGCAGTGGGAGAGCCCGCGCGGCCCGGTGTCGATCGATCCGGCGACCCGCGACATTATCAACACGGTCTACATTCGCCGCGTCGAGAAAGTGAACGGGCTGGTGCGCAATGTCGAAATCGTCAAGTTCGACAACGTGAAGGATCCGGTGAAAGCGCGCATGAAATAAAGCCAATCTCGCCCCAAGACTAAGCCTGCGCGTCAGGAGCCGAGGCGCCATCGCGGATGCTTTTCACGATATCGATCCCGCGGCGCAGCAGTGTCATCGACGCTTCGAGCGTGCGAAAACCGGCGTGGGACGTCAGCGTGACATTGTCCATCGCCGCGAGCGGATGATCGGGCCGCAGCGGTTCGCTCTGAAAAACGTCGAGGCCGGCGTGGCGGATGCGGCCGCTGCGCAGCGCTTCAAGCAGGGCCGTCTCGTCGACCAGCGCACCGCGCGCGGTATTGATCAAAACCGCGCCCGGCTTAATGCGCGCGATCTGCGCTGGCCCGAGGAAGCCGCGAGTATCGTCGTTGAGCACGAGATGCAGCGAGATCACGTCGGAGCGGGCGAGCAATTCGTCGAGTGCCATCACAGCGTCGCCGGGGTGCGGCGTGCGGTTCCAGGCAATGACCTGCATGCCAAGCCCGCGGCCGATGCGCGCGACCGCGCGGCCGATGCCGCCGAGCCCGATGATGCCGAGCGTCTTGCCGGCAAGTTGCATGCCTTCGCGCGTCACCCAGCTGCCGGAACGGATTTCGCGATCCATGCGCGCCACATCGCGGCAAGCGGCCATCATCAGCGCGATTGAGTGCTCGGCGACGGCGGTGTCGCCGTAGCCCTTGATGGTGTGGACGCGAATGCCGCGCGCGGCGAGCTCGTCGACATTCATGTAGCTCGCGGCGCCGGTGCCGAGAAAAACGACATGCTTGAGCGAGGCGCAACGCTCGGCCAAAGCGGTCGGCAAGTAGCTGTGATCGTCGATGCAAATCGCGTAACCGTCGAGCAATCGCGGCAGCTCATCGGGCGCGAACGCCGCGCGATTGACATCGATCGGCGGATCGTCGGCCCGCACCACCTGCTGCCACACCGGCGTCAGTTGATCGTTGCAGTCGATGAACAGCGATTTCATGATTCTCTTTCGCGGCGCGGGGAGGGCGTCGCACGCTCCGTTATCGTCCGCCGGTTACGTTGAGCAGAGCGCCGGTGACGTAAGACGCCGCATCGGACAGCAGGAATAGGATGGTTTCGGCGACTTCGTCTGCCCGCCCGGGCCGGCCGATCGGCAGCATGGGCGTGATCCGCTGCACGCGGCCCGGCGGATGAATCTCGGTGTCGATGATCCCGGGCCGGACGGCGTTCACGCGGATGCCGTCCTTGGCGACCTCGCGCGCTAGACCAAGCGTCAGCGTATCGATCGCGCCCTTGCTGGCCGCGTAGGGTATGAATTCGCCCGCGCCGCCGATGACGCTCGCGATCGATGACAACAGCACGATCGATCCGCCGCGGCCGCCGCGCGCGGTGGATAGTCTGCGCACCGCCGCGCGCGCACACAGGAGCGCGCCATAAACATTGACGTCGACCACTTCGCGCAGTGTCATGGCGCTGGCATCCTCCAGCCGTGACGTTGTGCCGGTGATGCCGGCGCTGTGCACGAAATGCGTGAGCGGGCCGAGCTGGGCCACGGTCGCATCGAAAACGCGCTCGATGTCGTCCTCGATCGCCATGTCGCCGGCGAGGGCAATCGCGTTGCCGCCTGCGGACTTCACCGCGCCGACCACGCGCGAGGCGGCTTCGGCGTTGATTTTATAGTTGACCGCAACGTCGTAGCCGCGGGCGGCGGCAAGCTCGGCGGTGGCGGCGCCGATGCCGCGGCTGCCGCCGGCGATCAGGAGAACAGGTCGTGGCATGAAAGGCACCCGTTGCGGATGCTAGAGCATGATGCGGAAAAGTGGAAACCGGTTTTCCGAAAAGATCATGCTCAAAACAAAATGCTAGAGGGGGATCACGATTCGAAGAAAAGTCATTCCCGCTCTAGCCTGCCGGCTGGTTATGGCCGACGGTTCTTAGATACTGCAGCGTTTCGTCGAGCGAGACGACGTCGGCGTACTTGGCATTGAGGTCGAACAGGCTCTGGTCGTGGGCTGCGACCGAGCGGTCGCCCACTGCTTCACGCACCACCATTGGGCGGAAGCCGTTCTGCACGGCGTCGACTGCGGTGGCGCGTACGCAGCCCGAGGTGGTGCAGCCGGCAATGATCAGCGTATCGATGCGCCGGGCGTTGAGCCGCGGCACCAGATCGGTGCCGAAGAAGCAGGAGGCGTATTTCTTGGCGAGCAGGATGTCCTTCGGCTTCATCGGCAGCCGCGGATCGATCTTCACGGCGTCCGAGCCCGCAGTCAGCGTGCGCGAGCCGCTCTGCTTGAGCGCCCAGACGCCGGCGTCCTTGACGTCCTCCTCCTCGTAGACGACGGTGGAGAAGATCACCGGAATGCCGCGCTCATGCGCCACGTCGACAAGCGGCGTCTGCGCCGCGATCTGCGTATCGAGATTGGCGCCGAGCGGCATGTTGGCATCGGTAAAGCCGTTGATCATGTCGATCACGATCAGCGCCGGCCGCTCCCCGAAGCCCATCTTGATGCCGAAGCCCCGCTGACGGAAAAATTCCTCGTCGTCCTTGCCGCTGGTCACCCGCTGTTCCCTTCGTGCTGAAGCCGCTGTCTCGTCACCGATTCAACAGAAAATCCGCGGGCCGGCAAACCCTTTTCCCGCATGGGGGCGAGCGACAGCGGGGCGCGCTCTTGGGCGATCGATCAAGGCATGGCAGGAGCCGCCATGGGATCGGGCGGGGCCGCCGAGCTCATCCTTTTCAGTGGCAGTCAGCGAAGGCGCTGCGTCGTCGTTGGTAGCTCCCCGGAGGCAAATGCTCTCTTTCCGCTCGTCCCCGCGAAGGCGGGGACCCAGCCGTTTGCGCCCGCGTCGGGATTCCCGTCTGCGCGGCAATGAGCGGAAAATTGGATCAATGTATGATCGCACCACGCCCTGTGGGCGCACTTGTGCCCGTGCATGCATGGGGCACTTCACCGGCGCACGTCTTCATGCGAACAATCGCCCGCGAGAAAACGGAGACTTCGAGGGATGAACAAGAAACACCAAGGAAAGACGGCCGTGATTTCGGGCGCGGCGTCGGGCATCGGGCAGGCTTCGGCCGTGCGCTTGGCGGAGGAGGGGGCGCAGATCGTCATCGCCGACCGCGCCAAGGCCGACGAAACCTTGCAGCGAATCAAGGCTGCCGGCGGCAATGCCACCGCCGTTCAATGCGACATCAGCGATCCGGCGAGCGTCGCCAAATTGAAGGCGGAGGTCGAGAACGGCGGCGGGCGCTGCGACATCCTCGTCAACAATGCCGGCATTTATCCGATGCAGAGCTTCGACGAGATCACCTTCGAGGACTGGCGGCGCGTTCTCTCGGTCAATCTGGATTCGATGTTTCTGATGGCGAAGGCGTTCGCGGGCGGCATGCGGCAGCGAGGCTGGGGCCGCATCATCAACTTGGCGTCCGACACCGTGAACCTGCTCGTCCCGGACTTCGTGCATTACATCACCAGCAAAGCCGGCGTGATCGGCTTCACGCGCTCGCTCGCGACCGAGCTCGGTCCGCTAGGCGTCACGGTCAATGCCATCGCGCCGGGGCTGACACGCACGCCCGGAACGCTCGCGCGCAAGGAAGCCGGCGGCATGTCCAACGAGGCGCTGTTCGACATGATCTTGAATATGCAGTCGATCAAGCGCTCCGAGCAGGCCACGGATCTGGTCGGCGCGGTGTCGTTTCTGGCGAGCGAGGACGCAGGCTTCATCACCGGCCAGACGCTCTACGTCAACGGCGGGCTCACGCGCACGACTTAAGCCTTTACATCGTTGCGAACGCAGCGCCGGTAGCGGCTGGCCGTCACAATACTGCCGACACATGTCGGCCAGCCGACTATGCCAGCCAGCTTATCGTTTTTGTGACAGATAAGTGACTTCGTCATAGACGCGATCTTCACTTCTCGACGCGCACATTGTCTCGCCCGGATGAATAGGCGCGGCAGCGACGAGATTGATCGCGACCATCCGCGGCAGCACCCTCGGTTGGTGACGTATGCATGTCCTTGCGTTTGCGTCCCGAAAGGGCGGGTCGGGGAAGAGCACTCTGGCCGCGCATCTTGCGCTCCATGCGCACAGAGCGATGCGGCGCTGTCTGCTGATCGATGAGGATCCGCAAGGGTCGTTGGCGCTTTGGAATGCATTGCGCCAGGAGGCCGCGCTTCCGATCAAGATGGTGAAGCGCGAACTCGCCGATGTTCTGAAAAAGGCGAAGCGGCGCGACGTGGATTGGGTCTTTATCGACACGCCCGCGAACGTTTCGGCCAGCGTCGTCGACGCGATCCGCGCGGCGCGGCTTGTCATTGTTCCGTGCCGTCCCGGGCTCCTTGATATCGATGCCGTACAAGAGACGATCGATTTTTCCCGCCGGCTGGGAACGCCCTACGCCGTCGTTCTCAACGGCGCCCCGCCCCGGCGTGGAGAAATCGAGTCGCCGGTCGTCACTGCGGCGCGCGAATGTTTGGCGGAGCTGAATGTCCCGGTATGGGGCGGCCAGATCACCCACCGGGTGAGTTTCTCGCTGGCGGTTTCGCGGGGCGAAGGCGTCCAGGAGCAAGATCTTGATCCCAGCTCCTGCACGGAGATCGGACGCCTGTGGCAGGCGATCGAAAAATCCGTGCAAGTCATCAAGGGTGCACGCGAAAGAGCGGCGATGCACCAGGTTGCCGCGTAGCCATCGGCTGCCGTCATCCCGCTCGTCCCCGCGAAAGCGGGGACCCAGCTCTCTCGCTCCGCCGCTGGATTCCCGCTTGCGCGGGAATAAGCGGAGATTTGCATCCGCTTGCTCGGATCAAGCTCAAGCCGCGCTACTTCGCGATCGCCTTCTCGTACGGATAGATCACATCGCCGCTTTTGAATTGCGGCGGATAGACGATCACTTCCGTCTTGGTATCGCGGAAGTCGTCAATGCTGTTGCCCTTGATGTTCTGGAACTGGGCGGCGAGCGTGCGTTCCTGCGTCCATTCCCCGAGCGGCCCGAATTTGACGTCGCCGACCACGGTCTCGAACGTGGCCTGGTGCATATAGGCCGCGAGCGTGTCGTCGTTAAGGCTCTTGGTTGCGGCGATCGCTTGGCCGAGCACCTGCAAGTCGGCATAGGCCCACACCGGCATGTAATAGCCGAGCGGATCAGTGCCGGCGGCCGCGGCGCGTTCCTGATATTTCTTCAGAAGCTCCATCGATCCGGGAAATTCCATCGACTTGACCGGCAGCCAGGTTTCGAAATTGACGACGCCGTTGAGCAGCGGGCCGAGTTGGGTCTTGAACGCGGTGGCTTGCAGGCCGACCATGGCGCCGCCCCACATTTTCGGCTTGAAACCGATCTCGTTGATCGTCTTGATCATCCCGACCGAGTCGAGCGGATAGGAGCAGATCACCAAAAGGTCCGGATTGCGCGCCTGGATGGCGCGCACGATCGGCGTGAAATCGATGGTCGCCGGCGGATAGCTCTTGTCGTAGACGATCTTGAAGCCGGCATCCTTGGCGTTTTCGCGCGCGCCTTCGCAGGCATTCTGCCCGAATTCCGCATCCGCATAGGCGAGCGCGATCGTCTCGGGCTTCGGATTTTGCACTTCGGCCACCTTGAAGAAACCGCGCGTGAAGGCGGGCTTCGGGGTCGGCCCGTTGGGGATCATGGCGAAGTACTTGTCGTACTTGAACTCGTTGTTGATGCCGGTGCCGAACAAGCTGACGAACAGTTTCCTGCGCGCCACGGCGACCGGCATCGCGGCGGCGATTTGCGTCGAAGCGTAGCCGCTGACGATCAGATCGACCTTGTCGACATCGAGCAGCTTCGAATAGATCGCCGGCACTTCGGCCGGCTTGCTCTGGTCGTCGTAGTAGATGAGCTTCACCGGCCGCCCGAGCAGGCCGCCCTGCGCATTGATGTCGGATTCCCAGACCTGCATGGCGACCAGAGACATCTTGCCGTTGGCGGCGAGCGGACCGGTGAGCGACATGCCAAGCCCGATCTTGATCGGCTCTTCGGCCGCGGCGGCGCCCGCCATCAAAAACAAAGCCGCGGCAGCGGCGGCACACTTCATGCTATTTCGTTTCGGCAACCGGGATTCCTCAGGCATCAAAGCTTACTCCCTCTCAAGCGTGCGGCCTGCCGCCGGCGGCTCGCATCCGCACTATCGCTTTGCACAAAAGCGCGAATTTGGCCACAGATTCAGGGGCGGGCGCGGACCGTCAAAAAGTCTAATCCCGCGTCACGTTAACGCGGTTTCGAAACGCCCAAGGAGGACGCGTCCCACGCCGGAATGGTGCGCTGCCCACCGCTTCCTCGACGAATGCGCCGGGAGTCTCGGGTGTGCTCATTCCGGGCCGCGCGCAGCGCGAGCCCGGAATCCATAGCCACAGGTCGCGGTTTGCACGCGGCAACCAATCTGAGATTTCAGCCAATATAGATTCCCGGCTCCTCGCGTGCGTCTCAGTGTGCGTCAGGCGAGGGCGCCTTCGGCGCCTCGACTTTCTGCATGAACGGCACCATCAGGAAGGCGACCGCGAAACAAATGGCGATCACGAGATACGCGTCGGCGAACGTCTGCACTTGCGCCTCGCGGAACGCCAGCTCCCAGAGCTTCTTGAGCGCCGCATCGTGGGCGTGAACTTGATCGCCCCAAGCTTGTGCGTAGCGTGCTGCGACGCCGTTCAGGAGGTTCATCGCCTGCGCGTTGGCTGCCGTCAGATGCTCGGCGATGCGATGAAAATGCAGGTTGGTGCGGTCATTGAGAATCGTGCCGCAGGCCGCGATCCCGATCGCCCCGCCGAGGTTGCGCATGAGATTGAACAGGCCGCTCGCGGATTTGAGCCGCTCCGGTGGCAGCATGCCGAGCGTCAGCGTCACGATCGGCGCCACGCAGAATTGCTGCGCGAAGCCGCGGAAGGCATGCGGCAGCAAAAGCTCTTCCCAGCCCCAATCGTGGGTGATCGGTGTGAACGACCACATGCCGATGCCGAAGCAGGCGAGCCCGAACATCATCAGCCAGCGAAGATCGATGCGGTTGGCGAAGAAGCTGTAGACCGGGACCGCCATCAACTGGAAAACGCCCGCCGACAATAGCGCCGTGCCGATCTGCCACGCATCGAGGCCGCGCACGCGGCCGAGGAACAGCGGCGTGAGATAAACGGTGCCGAAAATGCCGACGCCGGTGACGAAGGAAAACCAGCAGCCGAGCGAGAAATTACGGATCGCTAGCGCGCGCAGATCGACCACCGGCCGCGCAAAAGTCAGGCTGCGAAGGATAAAGCTCACGCCGGCAATGCCGGAAATCCAGGCGCAGATGGTGATGGTCTGGTCGCCGAACCAATCCCAGCGCGGGCCTTCCTCCAGCACATATTCCAGACAGCCGAGGAACAAGGCGAGCAGCACGATGCCGAGATAGTCGGCGCCGCGCAGCAGCGCCAAATCCGGCTTGTCGATGCGCACAAGCAGCGGCACCAGGATCGCCACCAGAAATCCCGGCACGACATTGATGTAGAACAGCCAGTGCCAGGACCATGTGTCGGTGATGAAGCCGCCGACAACCGGACCCAAAGTCGGCGCCAGTGACGCAAGGCCGCCCACGATCGCCGCCGCGATCACGCGTTGCTGACCCTGGAAAAAGAAGAACGCGCTGGTGAATACCATCGGGATCATCGACCCGCCGAGAAAGCCTTGCAACGCGCGGAACGCGATCATCGACTCGATGTCGGTCGCCGTGGCGCACAGAAGACTCGCCAGCGTGAAACCCGCCGCCGAGGCGGCAAACAGCCAATGGGTCGAGAACACGCGGCTCAGCCAGCCCGACAGCGGAATCACGACGATCTCTGCGATCAGATAGGAAGTCTGCACCCAGGCGATTTCGTCCTGACTGGCCGAGAGCCCGCCGCCGATCTCCTTGAGCGAAGCCGCCACGATCTGGATGTCGAGATAGGCGATGAAAAACCCGACGCACATCACGCCGAGTGCCAGCACCTTGCGGCCGGTCGAGAGCTGCGCCGGTTGCGGCGCCGGTACGGCGGCAGGTTCAGGGATCGCCGCGATGACGGCCGGCGCCGTTGCGGCCATCGCGCTCATCGGTGCGCCTCGCGGATATCCGCGTCCCGCCGCAGATCGACGCGCGCGACGACCGACAAGCCGGGCCGCAGCGTGCCGAGTTCGGCAGCATCGCCCTCCAGGACAATGCGCACCGGTACGCGCTGCACGATCTTGGTGAAATTGCCGGTCGCGTTCTCAGGCGGGATCACGCTGAATTGGGCGCCGGTCGCCGGCGCCAGGCTCGCGATCCGGCCGCGGAAACGGGTGCCCGGCAGCACGTCGGCGGTGATCTCCACCTTCCGCCCGACCGACATCCGGGCGAGCTGGCTCTCCTTGAAATTGGCATCGACCCACAGGCCGTGCGCAGGAACGATCGACAGAAGCTGCGCGCCGACGGTGGCATAGGCGCCGGCGCGGGCGCTGCGGTTGCCGATCACGCCGTCGATCGGCGAGCGGATTTCGGTGTAGCCGAGATTGAGCGACGCCAGATCGCGCTCGGCCTTGGCCTGCGCCAGCGCGGCTTCGATCTGCCGCTTTTCGGTATCGATCACTTCGAGCTGGCGCTGTGCTGCCAGCAGCGCGGCTTGCGCCTTGCGTTCGACGGCAGCCGCTTTCTTATAGTCGGCGTCGGCTTGTTCGAAGCGCTGAAGCGAGGCGAACTTGACCGCGCTCAGCGTGCGATAACGGTCAAGGTCATATTGACTGCGCGTGACCTCTGCGGTCGCCGCGGCGATTTCGGCGGACGCTTGCTCGACCACGGCGGTTTGCAGCCGGCGTGCGGCTTCGCGGTTGCTCAGCGCCGCTTCCTGCGCCGCAATGGTCGCCTCGGCACGTGCCAACTGAGCGCGATAGTCACGATCGTCGAGCTTGACCAAGAGGTCGCCGGCCTTGACCTCCTGATTGTCCGTAACCGCGATGGTGTCGATGAAACCCGCGACCTTCGACGCGATGGTGGTAACTTCGCCGCCGACATAAGCGTCGTCGGTCGTTTCCATGAAACGGCCGAGCGTCCACCAGGACCAGCCGTACCAGCCTCCCGCGGTTACAATGCCGAGGACGGCGGCAATCAGCCCGAGGCGTTTTGCGATCTGCCGCAGCGAGCGGCGTCGCGTGCCGCCGCCTTGCTCGATAATCCCGACCACACCGTGCATTGTTGCCTCCAGAAGAGCGCGTGAGGGAAAGAGAGTATATGCACCTATTTGCCGCTATGAGTTCGCGAGGGATTTTGATCCTTTAGTGACCGGCGGATTGGGCTTTCGGGGCGAATTCGCTCGCGACCACCGAGCGCAGCATGGCACGCAGCTCGGCGGCCCGCTTGGCGCCGAAAGCGGCTTCGAACTGGGATTGCGCGTGCGCCCACGCTTTGAGGCCGGCCTGCAAACGCTTGTCGCCCGCGTGGGTCAAATGCAACTCCTTGGCGCGGCGGTCGGTCAATACCGGCTCGATTTGGATCAGCCCATCCCGCTCCAGCGGCAGGATATTGCGCCCCAGAGTAGTGCGATCCATGACCATCTCCTCGGCCAGCGCGTTGATGGTCAAGGGTCCCCGACGCTTGAGCTTTGCCAGGATCGAGAATTGGGTCGTGCGCAAGCCGATCGGCAACAGGAATTGGTCGTAGAACTGGCTCACATGCCGCGCCGCCGACCGCACGGCGAAGCAGTTGCAATCCTCCGCTTTGGGCAAATTATCGGCAGACATTTCCGGAGCCCTTGTCTCGTTGCGTTCTCTATTGGCAAAGGTGCATATGCGTGTATATACGAGCATATGCGCCTATTGTCAATGCCCCCGCGGCGGGAGTGAGGGCAGGGCTCCCCAAGGTGCGTATCTGACCGGCCGGCAAGCGGCAGCGCTGGGCCTTTCTGTTCCCGCGACGGTTCGCTAGGACTAACGTCTGCCGAGCACCTCGCGCGAGGCGGCCGGCGTTGGGTCAGGACGCGCGGCGTCGTTGACGCGCCGGATCAATCGAGCGGCAGATTGAAATGACCAAGCTCATCCGCGGCGGCACCGTCGTGAACCACGATCATGCGCGCCGCGCCGATGTTCTCATCAACGACGGTGCGATCGTCGCCGTCGGCGAAAATCTCGAAGCGCCGAACGGCGCCAAGGTGATCGATGCCGGCGGCTGCTATGTCATGCCGGGCGGCATCGATCCGCACACCCATCTCGAATTCATGTTCATGGGCACGGTGACAGCCGACGATTTCGAGTGGGGCTCGAAGGCTGCGCTTTCCGGTGGCACCACGATGGTGGTCGATTTCTGCATTCCGAATCCCGGCCAGTCGATGCTCGCCGCCTACCAGGACTGGCGGCGCAAAGCAAGGCGCGGCCTGCGACTACGGCTTCCACATGGCCGTCACCTCGTGGAACAAGCAGGTCTTCGACGAGATGGAGACCGTGGTCAAAACCTACGGCATCAACACCTTCAAGCATTTCATGGCTTACAAGGGCGCGTTGATGGTCAACGACGACGAACTCTACAACTCGTTCCTGCGCTGCGCGGGGCTCGGCGCCATGCCGCTCGTTCACGCCGAGAACGGCGACGTGATCTGGCATTTGCAGCAGCACTATCTCGGCGGCGGCGTGACCGGGCCGGAAGGCCATGCTTATTCGCGGCCGCCGGCGGTCGAGGGTGAAGCCGCTAACCGCGCGATCATGATCGCCGACATGGCCGGCTGCCCGATCTACATCGTGCACACTTCGTGTCGCGAAGCGCACGACGCGATTGCGCGGGCGCGTGCCGCCGGCCAGCGCGTGTTCGGCGAGCCGCTGATCCAGCACCTGACGTTGGACGAGGATGAATATCGCAACAAGGATTGGGACTATGCGTCGCGGCGCGTGATGTCGCCGCCGTTCCGCGCCAAGGACCATCAAGCAAGCCTCTGGGCCGGCCTGCAATCGGGCTCGTTGCAGGTCGTGGCGACCGATCATTGCGCCTTCACCACCGAGCAGAAGCGCCTCGGCCGCACCGACTTCACCAAAATCCCGAACGGCACCGGCGGGCTCGAGGACCGGCTGCCGGTGCTTTGGACCGCGGGCGTCAATACCGGACGCATCACCAAGGAAGAATTCGTCGCGGTGACGTCGGCGAATATCGCGCGCATCCTCAACGTCTATCCGCGCAAGGGCGCGGTTGCGGTCGGCTCCGACGCCGATCTCGTGATCTGGGATCCAAAGGCCACCAAGACCATCTCCGCCAAGAAGCAAGTGAGCCGCATCGACTACAACGTGTTCGAGGGCTTCGCGTGCACCGGGCTGCCGCGCGCGACGCTTTCGGCCGGCAAGATCGCCTGGCTCGACGGCGATCTGCGCGCCGAAGCCGGCGCCGGCAAGTACGTGCCGCGCGATCCATTCCCGGCGGTGCATGTCGCCAACGCCGCATGGCGCGAGCTCAATGCGCCGCGGGGCGTGGAGCGCGCGGGGGTTACGCCATGAGCGGCGAAGGCAATGACGCAATAAAGCAAGTCGCGGTCGCATACTGAAAGAACGCCTGACCGGCCTCGCGCCGGCCATGTTGCGTCCGGCCGCCATAGCGATCGGTGAGCGAACTTGGAACGCGCTTTCCACACTATTTCGCCGATCGCATAAGTAGTTCGTCGGCCTGTTTCTCAAGCTCGGAACGCTCGATTGGCGACGCGTTGGCGGCCCGTTCGAGTAGATCGGCCGCCTGCTTCTTGCGCGCTTCCCAATTTAGTCCGCGCCTCGCGGCGTCGGCAGCAACCAGCCTGGCGACCTCGGCTTCGGCTTTCTTGTTGGCTTGCGCCAGCTCAGCCGCTCGCTCGTCGAGCAGGGCCTTGCGCCGCGCGTCGGATTGAGCTCGCGCGCGCGCCCGAAGTTCCGGCAAGCGCTTGGCGGCTTCCTCGACGGCTTTCCTATTGCGCGCCTGAAACGTGCTTTTAGCAATACGCTCGCCGTTGATTTCGATCACCGCCTCGGGCGGCAGCGCCTGGAATTGCTCGCGCGTCAAATCTTTGGCCGCGATGGCGGCAGCGGGATTGGCCGACTTTTCCTCCGCCGCACCCGCTGCCAATAGCGATCCGCAGAACAGCGCCACTGTCACGGGAACGCTCAGTTGCCATGCCATGGGCATTCCTCCTCGGCGCGAGCGGGTCGACGTCAGAAGGGCACACCTACTGGGCCGGTGATGATCATGTGCCCGGTATAGAAGATCGCCCCGCAATTATTGACGTGATAGTCGATGCCGAGCCTTGGGTTCGACGTGCCTGGATCGCTGGTTTGCGACTGGTCCACGCTGACTTGCCCGCCGGTGCTCTGACCGGCGGCGCTGACCTGAATGGTCACTTCGGCAGAGGTCGACCAGAGAGCCCAGCCGTTGTTCAAGGGTCCGTCCACCCAATACTGATCGCTGCCGCTGTTGCCCGTGAAGCCCCAGCCGAAGTCGTGATAACCCGCCAGGTTGCCAAGGGACCCGCCCAGTCCCCAGCCTGGAAAATTCTGTGCGCATTCCGGCGGAAAATTGCTACCCCCTATCCTGGCATTCGTCGTGGTCGCTTACGCCTGACGACATCGAGCAGTCATACCAAGGGGCCCATTGATCGGGAGGAACGGCAGCATAAGCGAGATCCACGAAATCCCTTGCCGCGGCGAAGCTGGCCGCCGGTGCATTGCTGGTGGCGCCGCATTGGGCGACCACAGTGAAAGTCGCCTGCTGATCAAGGACGCCGGAGATGCTCGGGATCGTCCCCGCCACGAATGTGTCGCCCCAATACTTCTGAGTATCCGACAGCTGATAGTCGGCTGGCTTGCCCTGCCAATCTTTCAGGTGAATCCACGCCTGTCCCGGTATGTCGCCGAAATTCTCCCCCTGGAGAATGACCAGCGCACCGGGCGAGGCGTCAAACGAGAAAAAGAAGCCCAAGGTGAACATTGACGTGATCCAGGGGCCCGCAGCCACCTGCACTGTAGCGCTCGCCGCGCCGGGGCATTTGTTGAACTGGTCTTGGAAGCTTTCGGCCTGCACCGTGTAAGTGCCAAGCTTCGCGTAACGGTGAGTGAACGTGGCGGGGAACGTTATGGGATGGCCCTGCACGTGCGACAGGACGATGATTTTGTGACCATCGCCGAAATTAAGGGTCAAATTTGCGCACCGGCCGGTTCCGTTGACCGTGATCTTCTCGGCGACGCAGGTCTTGATCGCGGGCAGGTTGAGCGTGAGGCCGGTGATCGTGCCGTCGGCGCGCGCGAAAGAAGTTTGTACAACGGCGCTGACGACGACAAGAAAGGCAAGGGCCTGTTTGCACATGGCGGCACCTCGCAGCGATGATGTTTTTTGTCACCTCGCACAACAAATCTATCACAAGAATACTGTGCTGGCGATCTGAGACTTGCTCCGGTGTTGCAGGACAATTGTCTTCAATCCGACCAACATATCCCTACAATTGTACCGATCATTACATCGGTACCGAGACATCTGAAAAGGCGTGATCTTTGTTCCGCCGCGTACCGCGGCTGAGCGGACGTGATCGTTTACAAGTAGGCGCGCTAATTCCACCGCCACACGCCGTAAGCGTGGCCGTTCTGCATCTGCGGCGCGACGTAATTCGGCTTGTGCTGGCCGATGGCGCCGAGCATGGCGATCCAGTTGAGCAGTTCGCCGCCGACATTGCCGGCTTTCAGGAGCTGATGCTCCGTCGCTTCGGAAATCAGCTTATCGATCTGCTGCTCTTCCAGATACCTGATGATCCGCCACGCCCAGTCCGGATCCGGCACGCCATCGGTGCGGCCGGGCGCCATGCGCGGGCCGGCGACTTCGAGCGAGAAGCTGCCGCTGCCCATCACGACGACGCGCAGCGGCTGCGGCCAGGCGGCGATGGCGCGGCCGACTGCCTGTCCGAGCGCATGGCAGCGCTGCGCCGAGGGGAGCGGCGGCACGTGGCCGCTGATGAAGAAGGGGATCACCGGCACATTCATCTCCGGCGTGAGGAAATGCAGCGGCACCGCGATCGAGTGATCGACCGAGAAATGCTGCGTCAGCGCCGCGTCGAAGCCCGCCTCGATGCTCGCCTTGCGGATATGGCCGGCGAGATCCACGGCCGACGGAATCTTGTAGACCGGCATTTCGCGCGGCTCGTCGTTCGGGCCCGTAAAAGTTTTGTCCACGCCCACCGCGAAGATCGGCAGATTGTCGAGGAAGAAGGTGTTGAGATGATCGGTGTCGAACATGACGATGACGTCCGGCCGGGCGGCGGCAAGCTCTTGCTTCTGCGCGGCGAACAGCTTGGCGGTTTCGCAATCAGGGCCGTCGCGCTTGACGAAGAACGGAAAGACCGGGGTGTGCGGCACGCCGAACCCGGCAACGATGGTGGCCATGTGACGTATTCCTCTCCAGGCGTCGCTTCCGCTTCGCGGCTGTGCGACATTAATTGCGCTTACAATAGCGTGCTAGAGCATGATCCCAAAAAAGCTTGACCCGGACTTGATCCGGGGCGGAAGCCAGTTTCGCAAAGATCATGCTCACACGGGAAGCCATGACAGCGCTCGATCATCGGGAGAATCACGTGCCGCGCAAGCCAGTCAAGAAATCCGCCGCCAAAGCCCGCACCAAAGCCGCCGCCCGCGCAACCGCGCGAGAGGCCGCACCGGTGACGCCCCGCGTCCCGACCGAGCACGACCGCTTCGATTATTCGCCGATCATCGACCGTCCGCGCCTGTCATGGCCGAACGAGGCTCGCGTCGCGGTTTGGGTGATCCCCAATATCGAGCATTTTCTGTTCGACCGGCCCTCGACCCGGTTGACCAATCTGCCGGTCAATCCCGACGTGCTCAACTACTCCTGGCGCGACTACGGCGTGCGCGTCGGCATCTGGCGGATGATGGAAGTGATGGAGCGCTACGGCGTCAAAGGCACGGTGGCGCTGAACTCCGATGTGTGCGCGCGCTATCCGCGCATCATCGAAGAAGGCAAGAAGCTCGGCTGGGAATGGATGGGCCACGGCAACAACAACTCGACCCTGTTCGCCGGCCAGTCGGAAGCCGAAGAGCGCGCACTGATCAAGGAGGTCGTCACCACCATCACCAAGAGCGTCGGCAAGGCGCCGCGCGGCTGGCTCAGCCCGGCGCTCAGCGAGACCATGCGCACCCTCGATATCCTGGCCGAGAACGGCATCGAATATGTCGGCAACTGGGTCAATGACGATCAGCCTTATCCGATGCGGGTGAAAAAAGGCTCGATGATCGCCATGCCCTATTCGGTCGAGATCAACGACATTCCGGCTTTGCTTGATCTGCACCAGAGTCCGGAAACGTTCGGGCAGATGATCTGCGATCAGTTCGACGTGCTCTACGAGGACGGCGCTCAGACCGGCCGCGTGATGTCGATCTGCCTGCATCCGTTCCTGGTCGGCTATCCGCACCGGAGCAAATATTTCGCCAAGGCGCTGCACCACATCACCTCGCGCCAGGAGGTGTGGCTCACGACCGGCGGCGCGATTGTCGACTGGTACAAGGAGAAATATCTCAAAGCCTGATGGCTGCGGCGACTATCGCTGCTTCATGGAAGCGGTGCTTCGCCATCGGTGTGCTTATGCCAATGTTGGTGCGCGGCGAATTTAAGATCGTCAAGGAATTTTGTTGCCAGCTCACGCGCAGACGTATTGCCCCATCAGCCCGCCGTCCTCGTGCTCAAGGATGTGGCAGTGATACATGAAAGGGTGCGCGGGCGTTGCCCGTTGATTGAAGGCGACGAGCAGCTCCGCCTTGTCGCTTACGAGCAACGTGTCTTTCCAACCGGCAAGGTGTGCCGGCGGCGCCTCTCCCTCAATCGACAGGACGCGGAATAAGGCTCCGTGGACATGGAAGGGGTGCGCCATGCCGATCGACGTGATTTCCCAGACCTCGGTCGTTCCGAGCTTCGTTTCGATATCGACGCGTGCCATGTCAAAGGGTTTGCCGTTTATTCCTATGAGAGAAGCCATGTCGCCGTGGGGGCTGGCTTTGGAGCGGCTGGCGCATAGTCCGCTGTTGAGAACGAGCTGACGCCTCCGAACGGCGGAAGCTGGATCGGCAGTCGCCGGCTCGATCAGGCGCGCCGGCAGTTCCTTGATGACAGGCGTCGTCGCCGTCGGTTCGAACCGCATCACGGCCACGTAGTCAGAGCTGCCGTCGGGCGCCAACCGGCCGAAAACACCCATTTCCTCATCGGGGCCTGTTTCCAGCACGACGGGCTTGCCATCCGCGAAGTCGACAAGAACTTCGAAGCGCTCGGCTGGCGAGATTCTAAGCTGCTTCACCGCGGCCGGAGCCGAGAGAAAACCTCCGTCGGACGCGATGACATGAAAGGCGCGCTGGTCGCTGAATCGCAACTCGAAATTTTGCGCGTTGGCCGCATTGAGAAGCCGTAGTCTTACAAGGCCCATCGGGACTCGGGCGACCGGAGCGACGGCCCCGTTCACGATGACGGTGTCGCCTCTGACGCCGTAGGCGATATCGAGAGCGCCGAGAGTTTTGTTGTCGTATTCAATCGATCCGTCTGAGTCGAACTGGCGGTCCTGCAGGATAAGCGGCAGGTCGTCCATGCCGAATGTCCGCGGCAGTTCCAATCGTGCGTCGGAGCCGTCATCAACGATAATCATCCCCGTCAGGCCCATGTAAATCTGCCGGGCGGTATCGCCATGCGGGTGGGGGTGGAACCACAGCGTCGCGGCGGGTTGATCGATCTTCAACACCGGCGACCGGCGCTCGCCCGGATGAATAAGCTGCTGTGGCCCGCCGTCATTTTGACCGGGTACGAGAAGCCCGTGCCAGTGCACCGTCGTGGCGGCACCCAGACGGTTCTCCACCACCATTTCAACCTCGTCTCCGCTACGGACGCGAATTACGGGTCCAAGGACCGGTGCCGAGTAGCCGTACGTATGCACCGGCTTTCCTTCGATAAAAGCGTGCCGGCCCGGCGCGGCTATTAGATTGACCGTGTGTCGCGACGCCGCGGCGTCGATCAGCCGAGGGAGTGGCAAAGGTCGCGCGAAGGGGGCGGCTTCGCTGTTTCCCAACCGGCCGCGAACGACGGCGCTTGCCGCAACTGCTCCACAGCCGATCGCAAATCCACGGCGAGAAAGCATCATCGTGCTCCGAGCTTCATGCTGCTCAGCGACTTGGCGTCTGGCATTTACACGCTTCTCGGTTTATCGATGTGAAAAAGAAATAGCGCATTTTCGATGCCGGGAGCCTCGATTTAGTCAACTCACCGACATTGGTATCGCAACCGGCAAGCGACGGGCGGCGATGGCCAAGATAAAGCACTAGTGAGGATGAAATGAACAGCCGGGAAAACATCGATTGGCGGACCGCGCTTTTCGCCACACGTGCGCCCGGCTGGTCGATCCTCGTCCGCTTGCTCGTGGGCCTCGTGGTGTTCTTCCCGGAGGGAATTCAGAAACTCCTGTTCCCGGATATTCTCGGCGCGGGTCGCTTTCTCCGTATCGGCATCCCCTATCCGGAAATCATGGGTCCGTTTGTCGGCATCGTCGAAATCGTCTGCGGCGCGCTGATCATTATCGGTCTGTTCACGCGGCTCGCGGCAATTCCGCTGATCGTGATCATGATCGTTGCCATTGTCTCGACCAAGATTCCGCTTTTGCTCGGCCACGATTTCTGGATTTTTCACGTCGCCAAGTTCCCACGCTACGGCTTCTGGAGCATGGCCCACGAAGCGCGCGCCGATCTCTGCATGCTGCTCGGCGCGCTCTATCTCTTGATCGAGGGCGCGGGAAAGTGGTCGCTCGACGCGCTCGTCCGCCGCAAAGACTAGGGTCGACCATACCAAAATGGCAGCGGTGTCCGGCGCGACATTGAGGTTAGGAAATCATTTCGGCATTGACCTTGTCGGCTTCCGGCGCGAAACACTTGCGAGGATGTTGCCGATCTTCGGCCGAGAAAAGTATTACCGATGACATTTGCTGATTCCGACTATCCATCGACGCAAACAGCGCTCCTTAGAGGAATCCTCGGGCGTTGCCCGCGATGCGGCCAGGGCTCGCTGTTCTACCGTTACCTCAAAATGGTTGATCGCTGTCCCGGATGCGGCGAGGCGTACGGTCATTTTCGCACGGATGACGCCGCTCCTTGGCTGACGATTCTTATCGTCGGGCATGTCACTGTGCCGTTTGTCCTGATATTCGAGCAAACGCTTCACCCGCCGATGGAGCTTGCGCTCGCAATATGGCTACCATTGATCGTTGAATTGACCTTAATTCTGTTGCCGCGATGCAAGGGGGTTATTGCAGCGCTGATGTGGGCGACGAAGGCGGAAGGTTCCGAAAAGGCTTGAGACCGTCGAGCGCGCACAAGTTTGGCGGCCACGTTCATTTCGTAAGCCGAGACCGCCCAAACTTCACGCCACTGTCTTTGCATTCTCGCCCTGCAGCGCCTTTTCGCGAACGGCCGTGACGCAAGGCTATACGGCATGGGCACGACATGGACTCCGCCGCCGCAACGTCTTAGCTGTGCGCCATGGCGAAATCCGCAGATCGGCCAGCAAGCGCGACCACGGATGGGGCAATGAATGCGGCCGCCGGTGACGACCGGCGTGCGGGCTCGCCGCTCGAAGTGTTCCGCGTCTTCCTCAAGCTTGGCGTCAGCTCGTTTGGCGGACCGATCGCGCACATCGGCTATTTTCGCGAGGAGTTTGTCGTTCGCCGCCGCTGGCTGAGCGAGCAGACCTTCGTCGATCTGGTTGCGCTGTGCCAGTTCCTGCCCGGCCCGGCGTCGAGCCAAACCGGATTTGCGATCGGACTGATCCGCGGCGGCTATGGCGGGGCGGTCGCCGCATGGGCGGGCTTCACGCTGCCGTCGGCCATCCTGCTGGTGTTGTTCGCCTACGGCGCCGGCGCGCTGTCCGGCACGATCGGAACCGGACTGCTGCATGGTCTCAAGCTCGTCGCCGTCGCCATTGTCGCGCAAGCGGTGTGGGGCATGGCGCGCAGCCTCACTCCCGACCGCGAGCGCGCCTCGATCGCAACCTTGAGCGCCCTTATCATCCTGTTCAGCACGTCGTCGGTGGCGCAGGTCGGGGCGATCGTGCTCGGCGGCGTTCTCGGCCTATGGCTTTGCCGCGAAGCGCCGCCGATGACCGACGGCCATATCGCCATCCCGGTGTCTCGTGGCGTGGGTTTCTCCGCGCTGGCGGCGTTCTTCATTTTGCTCATCGGCCTGCCGATCGCGCAGCAGCTTTCGGGCTCCTCGGCCGTCGCGCTGTTTGATGCTTTCTATCGTTCCGGCGCGCTGGTGTTCGGCGGCGGCCACGTCGTGCTGCCGTTGCTGCGCGAAGCCTTCGTCGCGCCTGGCTGGGTCAGCGATGATGCGTTTCTGGCCGGCTACGGCGCGGCGCAGGCGGTGCCCGGTCCGCTTTTCACCTTCGCCGCCTAT
The DNA here is from genome assembly GCA_963720115.1 of uncultured Alphaproteobacteria bacterium. Classification (GTDB taxonomy): domain Bacteria; phylum Pseudomonadota; class Alphaproteobacteria; order Rhizobiales; family Xanthobacteraceae; genus BOG-931. Next base: position 170,498 of record CAVREN010000014.1, on the reverse strand, counting down.
CTGGGCGCTGTCGTTCACCCGACACCGCACGGCCTTGCCGGTGCCGCGCTTGGCCTGTTCGGCATTTTTCTTCCGGGCGTGCTGATCCTGCTCGGCGCCTTGCCGTTCTGGGACAGTTTTCGCAAGCGCGTCACCGCGCAGGCCGCCATGCGCGGCGTGAACGCCGCCGTCGTAGGGCTCCTGGGCGCGGCGCTCTATAACCCGCTGTGGACAAGCTCGGTGAAAGCGCCGGGAGATTTCGGGCTTGCGCTCGTCGGCTTTGTCCTGCTCACGGTTTGGCGCCTGCCGCCGCTCGTGGTCGTCGTCGTGAGCGCGCTCGGCGGCGTGGCGCTTGCATTCGGCACTTGGTGAGGAGCGATGGCCGGCGGAATCTTTCAGCGCAATTTCGGCGGGCTCTCGCGCACGACCTTTCTGCTCGCGCTCTCCAGCATGTTCGCCGATATTTCGACCGAGATGCTCTATCCGGTTCTGCCGATCTTTCTTACCCAAACGCTGCATGCGACCGGCAGCATCGTCGGCCTGGTCGACGGCTTCGCCCAGGCGCTGCAAAATATCGTGCAGGGATTCTCCGGGACGCTGTCCGACAAATTGCAGCGGCGAAAGCCGATCGCGCTGTTCGGCTATTTCATCGCCGCCGTCGCCAAGCCGCTCATGGGACTGGCGACGGTTTGGCAGGTCGTGTTCGGGGCGCGCCTACTGGACCGGCTGGGCGCCGGTTCGCGCTCGGCGCCGCGCGATGCGCTGATCGCCGCCTCGGTCGATGAGCGAAACCGCGGCCGCGCCTTCGGGCTGGAAGGCTTGGGCGACAATGCCGGCGCGTTTTTTGGCCCGCTCCTCACGCTGTTTCTGCTCTCTGCATTCCAGATCGGCATCCGCTGGGTGTTCTATCTCGCCATCATTCCCGGACTGATGGCCTTCTGCATGGTCCTGTTCGTTCACGAACCGCGGACAGCGGCGACGGAGAAGGCCGAGGTGGAGATCCGCCTCGGGCACTTTCCCAAGGCTTACTGGAAGTTTCTCCTCGTCGTCGCGCTATTTGGCCTGGGCAATTCGAGCAACGCGTTTCTGATCCTGCGCACGCAGGACATCGATGCGTCGCTGCAGGAGACCATCCTGATCTATGCCGGCTTCAATCTCGTCGCGGCGCTGATTTCCTATCCGGCCGGCTGGCTGTTCGACCATTGGGGCGGCCGCAACGTGCTGCTCGGCGCCTATGTCATTTTTCTGATCGCCTATCTCGGCTTCGGCCTGACGGACCATATTGTCTTGATCGCCGCCCTGTTCGTCTTCTATGGGCTCTACCAGGGCATCTTCCGCATGGCCGGCAAGGGGCTTGCCGCAAGCTTTGTGCCGGAGCAGTTGCGCGCCAGTGGCATTGGCTGGTTCAACACCACGATCGGCATCCTGCAATTGATCGCAAGCCTCGTCGCCGGCGTGCTGTGGGACCGCGTCGCCCACACGGCGGTGTTTTTCTACGGTGCGATCTTCGCCGTCGTCGGCATCGTCGCGTTGCTGGTGCTGGTGCCTGCTCGTTCGCCGTCGCGCCGGAGCTAGAGCATGATCCGGAAAAGTGGAAACCGGTTTTCCGAAAAAGATCATGCTCCGCCAAAAAGTTAGAGCGCCAATCGATTCAATCTGAAACGATTGCGCTTTAACGAGCACAGAACAGGGATGCGATTCTGATGAAGACAATTTCGAATGGTGCGGCACTCTATTTTGCGGTCATTGCGATCACCTGCTTGAGTGACATCGCAAAGGCGGAGACCTGGTCGTGTGAGCAAAGCCGCGCCAACAAGACCGTTAAGCAGGAGTGGATCGTGTCGGGTGATCGGCTGACGACGCCGGGCGACGAAAGATACTATCGGATCGTCAGCGACGATCAGCGCGCCCTGGTGGCCTTCCGCAAAGACTGGGAATACAAAATTGGCGGAGGTACTCCTTTGGTCTCCTACGTCATCATCGAAAAGGCAACGGGCGGCCTGATCGACTTGAACGACTCCGTTTTGACGACCCTGGGGGAGGAGTACAAGGACACTGCGACGCCGGACGTCGGCGTCGGACATTGCACGCTGACGCAACCGTGAAACGGCGCCTGTCGCTCAATCAAGCGATCGATCCGGGCACGCTCGGCGATGACAAGGAAATTGTAGGGTGGGCAAAGGCGCAATGCGCCGTGCCCACGCGGTAATTCCGGCCAAAAACTGCACGGGAACTTCGCCGCCGCTCAGCCGAGTCGAGGCGCTTACTGCAACTAGCCCACCGGCTGGCCGATCTCGTCGACCTTCACCGCCCGCATGCGCTCGTTGTAGATCTCGACATTGAGCCCGCAGACCTCGAAGCGCGCGAGATAACCCATCAGGAAGCCGTTGACGCCCATGCGGTAGAGCGCGCCGACATCGCCGGCGACGAGAGCGCGCCGCTCCTCGTCGGTGAGATCGAGGCCCGCCAGCGCCTTCGCCGGATCGGCCTTCATGGCCGCGCGGAAGGCGTGGTCGCGCAACACCTCGCGGCACAGATGGTTCACTGCGAAGATCGACATAATGACCCCATGACCCCCGGCCGTCTGTTCGCGGCCTTGGAATGGTGAGCCCGCTGGGACTCGAACCCAGGACCCCGTGATTAAAAGTCACGTGCTCTACCGACTGAGCTACGGGCTCGGCGCGCCACTCCATACTGAAAAGCTTGGAGCATTTCCAGCCTTGCGTCTTTCAGCCTCTTTTGGGGCGAAAACGAAGCCGCGGGCCGCATGGTTTCCCGCTTGATCGCGCGGCACGAATCCGGCAGCCGGACTGTCGTTTCCGGGCTTCGCTTGCTACATTGCCGCTGTTCTGCCGGGGCTTAAGCCAACAAGGGCCTTTTCCGATGCCGATCGTCAACCGCGTTGCTGACCTGCACGCCGAAATCACCGCCTGGCGGCGGGACTTCCATGCCCATCCGGAACTCCAATACGACGTGCACCGGACCGCGGCCTCGGTCGCCGAGAAGCTCAAGAGCTTCGGGTGCGACGAAGTGGTCACCGGCATCGGCAGAACCGGCGTGGTCGGCGTCATCCGTGGCCGCAAACCGGGCGCCAAGGTCGTGGGCCTGCGGGCGGACATGGACGGGCTCCCGATCGAGGAAGCGAGCACGGTCCCGTACAAATCGACCGTGCCGGGCAAGATGCACGCCTGCGGGCACGACGGCCATACCGCCATGCTGCTTGGGGCCGCTAAGTATCTCGCCGACACCCGCAACTTTGCCGGTACGGCGGTGATGATCTTCCAGCCGGCGGAGGAGGGCGGCGCCGGCGCCCGGGCCATGCTGCGCGACGGGCTGCTCGACCGGTTCGGCATCCAGGAAGTGTTCGGCATGCACAATTATCCGGGCATGCCGATCGGCCAATTCGCCATCCGCTCGGGACCGCTGATGGCGTCGACCGATTCGATCGTGATCAGGCTCGAAGGCAAGGGATCGCACGCCGCTTGGCCGCATCTTGGCGTCGACCCGGTGCTGGTCGGCGCGCAGATCGTCAACGCGCTGCAGTCGATCGTGGCGCGCAATGTCGATCCGCTGGAATCGGCGGTGATCTCGATCTGCGTGTTCCAGGCCGGCCAGGCGGACAACGTCATCCCGCAAACTGCCACGCTCCGCGGCACCGTGCGCAGCCTCTCACCGCAAGTGCGCGAGCTGCTCAAGACGCGCGTGCGCGAGGTGGTGGAGGGCACAGCGAAGATCCACGGCGCCAAGGCCGAGCTCAGCTACAGCACAGGCTATCCGGTGCTGGTCAATGATGAAGCCCGCACCGCCTTTGCGGCTTCCGTCGCCGCCGAGATTGCCGGCAAGGACAAGGTCGATCGCGATACGCCGCCGCTGATGGGCGCTGAGGACTTCGCCTACATGCTCGAGGAGCGGCCGGGAGCGTTCATCTATGTCGGCAACGGCGACAGCGCCATGCTGCATCATCCGGCCTACGACTTTAACGACGAGGCAATCCCGGTCGGCACCTCATACTGGGTGCGCCTCGCCGAGACTTCGCTGGCCGGCTAGCGCCTTTCCGCTTTCTCTCGTCACCACATCCAATGTCGGCTGTTTGCGCGAAAGCAAACATCGCCGGGACGATTCTGCATGTCGCTAAATGACCCAACCGGAAGGAGAGGGCGCAGCACGCGGGCTTCATTGACGCGAAGTACGACAGACCTTGTAAAGCCGTTGAATTGACCCAATAACGCCTGCGGTGAGATCTCCAGCCAATTCCACGGGGCGACAGCCTGCTTAGCCGGCTCGAGTGCCCTCGATATTCTTCTGGACCTCCTCCGGAAGCGACTGAAGCACAGACGGGGGCGTGGATTGGGCGTCGGCCCCGGCTTGGTCCCGGGTCTCGAAGGCTTTCTTCAGTTCGGGATCGCAGATCAGGTGCGGCGGCAAGAAAAATCATATGGAAGCGCTCGTTTTCCCAGCCGAGATGGTGCCAGGCAACAAATCAACGAACGATGATCGTCGTATCGTATTTGAAGCCTGCCAGGCCTTGCTGCTGCTCGACCAAACGAAACAGTGTTTTGGCGTTGCCGGTCGAGAGCCGCACGCAGCCGTGCGATGCGGGCCCGCCGACACTGCCAGCAAAACCATGGATGGCTTTGCCCTCATCGAAGAAAATCGCATAGGGCATCGGCGCGTCGTTGTACTGCTTCGATTTGTGTTGCTCGTCGAGCCAGCTCACCTTGTAGTGACCACTCGGCGTCGCGTAGCCGCGCGCGCCAGTCGAGACCCACCACTTAAAACGCGGCTGGCCGTCGACGGCGACGACCATGCGCTGGTCGCTCTTGGTGACCGTAACAACGATCGGTGCGGGCTTCGGAATGCCGATGAATTGCGCGTGCGCTGTGCCCATGGCCACAAGCATCGTCGCCATCACCAGTGCCGCTGACCACAGCCCGCGCATTGCAGGTCCCTATGCCGATACATCCGCTTGAAACTAGGCCGGCTAGAGTTCTTGAAATTAGGCCGGCTAGAGTTAAGGAATCTTCAGGCCCTTCCAAAGATTTTTCGACGCTCTAAAGATTGCGGGCGGCAGACAATCTTACCTACGGGATTGCTGTAGTGCGTTGGGATTGACGGTATACCGCAGCCGCGGACGGCGGCCAAAGATCGCATTTTTGGTTGTGCAACGGCCAGCTCGATATCGCAACTGCACAGCAAGCACTACGGGTTGGATCGCTGCCTATCGCAAATACTACGCAGCCCGCTACGGCTTTCGCGCCGGTGCGTGACGCGCATCGCGTCACGCCTGTAGCTGCCAGTAAGACGGTCCCTAACAGCGTCCTCGAGCGAAGCATGGGCGCATAAGGTAAGTCGGCCTTTGTCCCGGGATAACCAACACCCAGGTTGGGCCGGCGCAAACGTAGGTGCTGCCGACGGCCAATGAAGCATACGATACGGCGCAGTCGATGGCGTTCGATCTGGCGGTAAAACAAGGAGATGAAATGGTCCGATGCAAAGTCGCTGTATCCAATTCGGATGGACACAGCTTTTGTCAGTACCAATCAAAGCTTCGGATTTTAGCCGCCATGCCGATGGCAGTATGAGGAGCAAACCGCGATCGCGCGCTAACTGGAGAGGTGGCTTTGTCTGCCCTTTTTGTTCGGCCTTCGATCGGCAATGCTTTGCTCAATTTTCGCCAGCGACCGATAGTGCTGCGCTATTGCAATGAAGCGATCCCGCACGTCCGGATCGGACGCCAAGCGCGCCAATTGTAACTAGCTAGCTTCTCCATCCCGATATTCACGCGCTCTCGCTCAACTAATAAGAATAATAGCGCGTCTTTGGTTGGAACTTCCGTTGCTGAAAATCCGCTTCCGCGCGCAATTCTGTTCGGGAACTAGATCGGCACCCCATGCCAGGTCCGCCCTGATTGACCCTGTGGATAAATCTGTAGATAAGATGTTGAAAATTTGGCGTGAGAAGCACATTTGTGACGTATTAAGCCCTTAATCTTGCAGTTCTTTTTGTTCGGGGAGCGCCGCCGTTCCCATTAACTATCAAGCTCCAGGGGGCGGATCGCTTTCCGTGGCAATGAGATGAACAAGCTTACCGCGTCGGCGACGTTCTGCGTCGGCTTGACGCTTCTCGCCGCCCAGGCGGAGGCACATCGCAAAAACCATTCTGGGGTCGTTAATACCCAACCTGAGTACGTTCGGTTAGCCGAAGTCTGCGCCTTTGGTTTCTGGTGCGACACGGGCATCTTGAACAGCAACAACCAAGCCCCACCAGGGCCGCTCGTCACCCCCAAGGCCAAGCTGGCACACGGCATCGACCGCAGTCAGTTCCGCCCCGAGATCGCCGGCGATCCCGAGCTGGCTGTTAAAATGACCCACATGGTCTTTGGCGAGGTCGGCCGGCAGGCACCACTGCCCGTCAAGATCATCCAGCTTGAGACAGCGTTCAATCGCGCGCAGGCCCGCGGGCAGACGCTGGCGCATGTGCTGTTGTCGGTCAAGGAGAGCCCCAGCGACGGCTATTACGCTATCGACACCTATTGTGCAGCCGCAGAGCCGACGCCGGAGGAAGTCGAGACGTTCAAGAAGACCGTGCTCACTGCGGTACTGCACGGCTCGAATCTGTCCGACGTCGGTTATGGTCCGATGACCGGAAATGCTTCGGCCGATGTGGCGGCACACCAATTCGCCAAAGGCGATCCCGGATACCAGTTGCAGGCTGGTGACGCCTACTTCCGCGAAGGACCGTTCATCAATGATTTCCCGGAGATTTCACCGAGCGCGCTGTTCGGGCTCGGGCTCGGCGCCAACAATGCTACCAGCATTGGTTCTTTGGGCGCGCCATACTGCAAGCCCAGCAGCGACCCCATCCGCCGATATTGCTCAGTGAGCGGCGTACGATAGGCTTTGTGGCCTTCCAAGTCATACGGCGGTGGCCGCCGGAATGAGCACGATGCGGACGGCATTGCGCATCAGCGGGCTCGCGTCGGCCGCCGCAATGAAAAGCCGCAGCCGTTTACGGACCAGCTGGGGCAAAATGTGTGAGCCTGGAAACCACCCGCGAGATGCAACTGTTCGCTGGTGGCCTCGGGTTCGTTGGCTATCTGGCGCGTCGCAGGAAACGCAACGTGTTGGCTCCCGTGGCGGCCTAACAATTCGACGTCGTTGAAACCTGAAAGAGGCCGCGGCAAGGCGGTCTGCTTTCGCCGCGCGGTGGATGTTCGCTGGTGGGCAACAACTCGGACCTGTCGGGCATGTCCGTTGAATAGTCGCTATGCCGGAAAGCGGATACGCGTCAGGCCGCGCGCAGGATGCAGTCCGCGATGAGGCGGTCGATGTGCGGCGATGGACAGAGAATGGATTGCCGGATCAAGCCGGCAACCGACTGAGCCGACACGCCTTAACTCTTCGCCCGGTCCGCGACCAGCATCGACTGCATGATCTGTTCGGAAATGTCGCGCACCGCCCCCGGAGAGTGCGACAGGAACAGCGTGTTGGTCTTGTCCATTTCACCGATCGATTTGATCGTGTCGAAATACTGCGTGATCATCACAAGCTGCATCACGTCCGAGGTGGACGTGCCGGCGACGGCTTTCTGAAACTGCTCGATCGAGCCTTGCAGGCCTTCGATGATGGCGCGGCGCTGGTTGGCTATGCCCTGGCCCTGCAGCGCCTTGCTCTGCGCTTCCGCCTCGGCCTTCTTCACCACCAGGATCTTCTCCGCCTCGCCGCGGGCGTTGGCGGCGACCTGCTCGCGCTGCGCGGCGTTGATGTCGTTCATCGCCGACTTCACTTTCGCATCCGGCACGATGTCGGTGACGAGCACATTGACGATCTCGTAGCCAAAGCCGGCCATGTCGGCGTCGAGCTCCTGCTTGACGGCGGCGGCGATGCCGGACTGGCTGGCGAACACCTCGTCGAGCGTCATGCCGGGCACATGGCCGAGAATGACCTGCTCGACATAGGCCTGAATCTGTTGCATCGGGTCGGACAGTTTGTAGAAGGCGTCGTACACTTTTTCAGGACGGACGCGGTTCTGCACCGAAATCGGAATGGTGACGAAGACGTTGTCCTTGGTCTTGGTCTCCATGGTCAGCGTGATCTGATTGACGCGCAAACTGACCCGGCCGGCGACCCGATCGATGAACGGCCATTTCCAGTTCAGGCCCGGCTCGGCCACCCGCAGGAATTTACCGAACCGGGTGATGACCGCAACCTGCGCGGTTTGCACCGTGAAGAAGCTGAGCAGGCCGACGATCAGAATGACGACGATTAAAGGCCAAAATAGCAGCATGCCCGACTCCAAAAGCGCCATGGTCGCGGCCCGTCCTGCCGGATTGTACGATAAAGGGCGGTCAGCGGATCAGTGCCGCCCTGGCCTAGGAAGCCGGCCGAGCCCCCTCGTCATTGCGGATTGCCGCCAACGGGGCCGGCCCGAAGTGGCCGGCCCGATGACAAGCTCCGCGGCAAGTCCGGAATCAATAACCACAAGTCAAGCCGATTTGGCACCGAGAATCGTCTGCATGGATCGTGAGCATGGATTCCGGGCTCGCGGCTTACAGCCGCCCCGGAAAGACAGCCGGAATGTTGGCGGCAAGTCCGGAATTATTGCGCGGTTTCGACGCTGTTGTCGCTCGGCAGCTTCTGCGGCTCGGCGATCACGTCGGAAATCACCTTGGAGCGGGGCAGGAATTCGACATAACGCGCAACCCGCGCCTCGAGCCCGCGCCAGTAGGCGAAAGAGTTGAGCCGGCTGCCCTCGAGCAGGCTCATGGCGACCGCCGCCAGGAACGGCAGGCTCTGCACCACGAGCACGAAGGCGAAGATGTTGATTTCGCGCACCTGCTTGTTGTTGGTCATAACGAGCGCGGCGGCGCCGATCAGCAGCAACGCGCCGATGATCGCTTCCCAGAAGGCCGGGAAATCCGCACCCTTGCGGCTGTTGCCGCCCTTCGAGGTGCGCAGGAAGGGCAGGTGCTCCTTGAACACGCCGATGCCGACGGCGCGCGCCACCGTCCATTGCACCGACATGGCGGCGCACACGGCGCCGATCATTTGCCCCGGTGTAGCCTTTACTCGCAGGCGGTAGAGCGAACCGAAGTGCGCGAGCGACACCACAAAGGCTGCCAGGATCGGCACGGTCAAGATGTGGTCCGGCACGGCGCCGAATTGGTGGAGCCGGAACAGGATGGGCGAGTCCACCATCCAATCCTTCAGCGGGTAATTGCCGAACACGACCAGCGGCACCCAAACGATATTAAGGAGCGCCACCACCACGCCGATGGTTTCGGCGCCCAGCCAATTGAGCCAGCCCAGGCCGTATTCGCGCTTCTGTTCGGGCGCGAGGCCGTGTGTCCAGGGCAACAGCGAACGCCAGTGCTTGCGCAGGATCTGCAAACCGCCGAACGCCCAGCGGTGGCGCTGGCGCTTGAAGGCGTCGTAGGTGTCGGGCAGCAAACCGTAACCGTAGCGGCGGTTGGTGTAGTGCGCGATCCAGCCGTGCTCGAGCAATGTCAGGCCGAGATCGGAATCCTCGACGATGGTGTCGCTCGACCAGTTGCCGGCGTCCTCGATGGCTTCGCGGCGGATCAGACACATCGTGCCGTGCACGATGATGGCGTTGGCTTCGTTCCGCTGCACCATGCCGATATCGAAGAAGCCGGCATATTCGGCGTTCATGGCGTGATGCATGAGCGAGCGGTCGCCGTCGCGGTGATCTTGCGGCGACTGCACGAGCCCGACGCGCGGATCGGCGAACAGCGGCACCAGGTCCTTCAGCCAATCCGGCGTCACGACATAGTCGGCGTCGATCACGCCGATGATCTCGGCATCCGGCGCGGTGTGTTCGAGCGCGATGCGGAGCGCGCCGGCTTTGTAGCCGGAATGCTTCTCGAGCCGCAGGAACTTGAAGCGCTCGCCGAGCGTCTTGCAATGCGCCTCGACCGGTTCCCAGAATTTCGGATCGGGCGTGTTGTTGATGATCACGACGCATTCGAGATTGGGATAGTCGAGCTTGGCCACCGCATCGAGCGTGGCGCACAGCATCGCCGGCGGTTCGCAGCAGGCCGGGACGTGGATCGACACTTTCGGCGCATAGGCCTCGGGCGCGAGCGGCGGCGAACTGGCGAGCCGGCGCGGTGCGTGGCCGAAGGCGATGGCCGCGATCTCGTCGATGCGGGCGAGCGCGATCGCCACCAGCGGAATGATGAGAACGACACCCAGCCCAAGCGCGATGGCGGCGCCCCAGACGAAATAGTGGCCGTTCCAGAAAGCGACGATGGCTGCGAACCAGGCGCCCGCAAGGTTGGACGCCGCGGCCAGTGTAACGGCCTGCGCAAGTGTCACGCCGCTCATCGCCAGGATCGGGAGCGACAACAGCAATCCGAGCAGCACGGCGAGCCCGGCGGATTTGACGTAATCGGGATCGATGATGGGGCCGGTCCAGGCGAACTTGGGATGGTGCGACGCGTCGAGCATTCCCCAATAGGGGCCGACGCCGCCTTCCATCGTCTTCCACTTTTTATCGATCGACTCGATGACGTTGTAGTCGATGCCGTAGGCCTCGGCGCGGGAAACGAAATCGCGCAGCACCATCGCCTGCTCCAGCCGGCCGGGATTGGCGCCCTGGAAGTTGGGCCCGGCGCTCGGCCAGCCGAACTCCGCAATCACGATATGCTTGCCCGGAAGCAAACGGCGCAGCTTATCGTAGGTCTCGATCGTAACGTCGACCGCGTGCGCCGCGTCAACGCCGCCCCAATAAGGCAGGACGTGCGCGGCAATGAAATCCACCGCCGAGACAAGTTCCGGGTGCGCAATCCAGACGTCCCAGCCTTCACCCGTCGTGACCGGAACCGGGCTCGATTGCTTCACTTTGCGGATGTAGGCGATGAGACCATCCGCACTCATTTGATTGGTCAAAACGGTTTCGTTGCCTACCACGATGGCGTTGACGTTGCTGTACTTACGGGCGAGATCGAGGGCGGAGCGGATTTCGCGCTCATTGCGGTCCACGGCGGCGGGGATCTGTTTCCCCTCGCTGTTCCGGTCTTTAACGATCGCGGCGCCGACCGTGACCTTGAGGCCGAACTCGGCGGCTATCGGCGGCACGAGCTCCGCGCCGCCGCTCGACGAGTAGGTGCGGATCGCTTTGGTGTAAGGAGCGATGGCCTTGAGGTCGGCCCGGATCTGCTCGGGCGTCGGGGTCTCGCCCGAATTCGGATCGGTCGGAGGGGCGTAGGAAACGCTGGCCAGCTGTCCCGTGAAATCGGGCGCGCTTTCTTTGGTCCGCAGCGAAGCCCACAAGCCGGCATGCACGCACGCTAAAAGCGCGAGCACGGCAGCGACGGTGCGCATCGAAAATCAACCACGCGGGGCGAGGTTACAACAGCCGAACCCGTCCCCAAGATTCGGCAATCGGGTTGGAAAAAGCGACCTGTGAGCGGCGTTCAAGAGGTAGGCCCCAGTGGTGGCAAATTCAAGACAACGCGATTTGTTCCTAAAATTTTTTGGTCGCACCGCGCTTGTCTTGACGCCGGTCAGTTTTTGGCCGGCGGGTTTGCCGCAGGCGCCGCGGCCGTGGCCGGAGCCGGTGGTGGCGCCGGGTTGGCCGGATTGATCCAGCAGGCCTGAACGCGCCCGTTAAGGCTGTCGGCCGCCTTCGGATCGATGCTGCCGCCGTGCAGGATGAGACAGCGGAACGAGGCCTGGACGTGAGCGCTTGGGCAGCCGAAGCGATCGTAGAGGTCGAGATGGCGGAAGGCCGTGTCGAGGTCGTCCCGCCACAATAGCCCGACCACCCGCCGGCCGAGCCAGACGCATTCGGGATTGCCCGCCGGCCCGGTGATTTCTTTTTGCGCCTCGGCGTACTCGTCGACTTTTTGGGGTTCCTTCGCCGGCTCCTGGCCGGCCGGCTTTTCCGCCGGCTTCGGATCTTCCGCAAAAGCGGACGGCGCAAAGCCGAGAACGGCCGAGGCGATCAACAGCGCGGCAAATGGGCCGCGGGCAGCGGTAAGCAAACGTGGGAACATGGTTCAACTTGATCTGCTAAAGGCGTTTGAGAGCCGAAGAAAAGGACGTTTCCCTGGGCCACCCGATTGGGCCGTGATTGAGGCATCTTCCGGGCCTAGGTACCATGCCAAGACGGGCCCGGTTTTGTCCAGCAAAGAGCGCGCCTTAGCCTCCCGCGCTTGGCATCGGGCGGCTCCAGGGTTAATGGCAGGGCCGTGTCGCGCGTCCTCACCCTTCGCACTGCCGTCCCGGCCTTACTATCGTTCGGGCTCACCGCACTCGCCATTGTCGCCGTGTGGTGGTGGCTGGGCTCGCCCATGCCGCTGCCGCCGTCGGCGCTTGGGCCGGGCGAAAAGCTCACGTGTGTCTCCTATGCGCCTTTCCGAGGTGCGCAGGATCCGCTGGTCGAAGGCACGCGGGTCAGCCCCGAGCAGATCGACGAAGATCTGGCGCTCCTTGCCAAATACACCAACTGCATCCGCACCTACTCGGTCGATGACGGCCGCGACGATGTGCTCAAGAGCGCACGCCGCTACGGGCTGAAGGTGATGCACGGCGTCTGGGTCTCCGGCGATCCGGAAAAGACCCGCCGGCAGGTCGCAACCTCCATCGCCTACGCCAAGGAATTCCCTGACGTCATTATCGCCATCGTCGTCGGGAACGAGGTTCTGTTGCGCGGGGAGATGACGGCGGCGAACCTGATCGCGGTGATCCGCGAGATCAAGGCGCATGTCGCCATGCCGGTCACCTATGCCGACGTGTGGGAGTTTTGGCTGCGCTATCCGGACGTGCAGAGCGCGGTCGATTTCGTCACTATCCACGTACTGCCCTATTGGGAGGATTTCCCGATCCCCGCGTCCCGCGCCGCCGCCCATCTGGTCGTCATCCGCAACAAGGTCGCGGCTCTATTTCCCGGCAAGGAAATCGTGATCGGCGAGTTCGGCTGGCCAAGCGCCGGCCGCATGCGGGAGGATGCCCGGCCGTCGCCCTATGACCAGGCGCGCGCGGTCATCGACGCGCTCACCGTGGCGAAGGCGGAGAATATCCGCGTCAACATCATCGAGGCGTTCGATCAGCCTTGGAAGCGTGCGCTGGAAGGCGCGGTCGGCGGCTATTGGGGCATCATCGACCGCTCGACCGGCGGGCCGAAATTCAGCTTCTCCGGCGGTTCTATCTCCAATCATCCGGACTGGCCGCTGCAGGCGCTGGCCGGCATTGTTTTGGCGGCGCTCACATTCGGCGGCGCTGTCTTGGGCCGCAGCGGCAAGGCATTTCCCGCGCATCTCTGGGCGGAGATCGGCGCGCTCGCTTTCGTCCCTGCCGTTCTGTTCGGCTGGACCATCGAGACCGTGCTGGTCGAAAGCTTCAGTCCCGGCAGCTGGGCGCGCTCGCTCGCCTTTGCGGTGGTCTCCGGCCTCGCGCCCATGGTCTGCGCCGCGGGCTTTGCCGCCGGCCGCCGTATTCCGGCGTTCGCCGCGCTCATCGGCGGCAGCGGCGTGCGCCGCGATGTTCTGGATTGGGCGCTGGGCGGGGTCTTGATCGCCTTGATGCTGGTCGCCGTCGAAGCGGCGCTGGGGCTCGTTTTCGATCCGCGCTACCGCGACATCCCCTTTGCGCCGCTGACCGCGGCAGCGGTGCCGTTCCTTATTCTCCTCGCTGCTACCCGGCGTCTGGACGGCACGCGCGCCGCGGCCGAGAGCGTCGCCGGCGCCGTGCTCGTCTTGTCGGCCGGCTACATCGTGTTCAACGAAACCTTCGCCAATTGGCAGTCGGTCTGGTTCTGCGCCGGCTTGCTCGGGCTCGCCGCTATTCTGCTGTCGGTGCGGGACGCGCCAAGCTCAGAATAAGCACGCCGGCAGCGAGCGCCGAGAGATCGGCGTTGTGCAGGACGATGCCGAAGGCGGCCGCCGCGAGCGCCAACGCGACCAAAACGATCGACGGCCGCACGAGGTTGAGCAGCGCCACCGCAAGAGCGACCCAGCCGAACACCTGATGCGGGTAAAGCAGGTTGACCAGCCGGAAGCTGTCGCAGAGCCAGGTGGCGAGCCCGCCCTGGCAGGCGAGCGACATGGTCGAGTTTTCCATGACCATGTAGCGCAGATACATAGCCTGTCCGACGCAGAGAAAGGCGACGCTCAGGAGAATATTGGTCTGTCGCGCGGTCGGCAGAAAGAGCGCGCGCGGCGGGCGGGGTGTCGTCGTGTCGGTCATGGCAGAGATAATAGAACAAAGCGCGATGGAATCGAATCCGCTTGTCCCCATGAAGCGAGGACCCAATCGTTGCTCCCGGTCTGGATTGCCGCTCGCGCGGGAATGAGCTGAAGCAGACCCATCTCGACAGGATGATTGAGAGCGCGGCCTTACTGCAAGGCCAGCCGGCTACCGTCGAACATCGCCGGCTGGCAACTGACGTGAAACGGAACGACAAAATCGCAGAACTGTGCCGCCGTCTCGGCGTTCGCATACGGCCCGACGATGAGGTGCAATTCCGTGCGGCCGGTGCGCGGATTTTGTTTGACGCTGACCACCGGTTGGATGCCTTCGAACAGTTCCGGATGGGCGGTGCGGAGCGACACCCAGCGATGGTGCAAGGTCTTCATCGTCGCCGCGGTGCCGAGATCGACGCCGTAAGCCTGCCCAAGTGAGGCGGTGGTCTCGGGCGGCGCGCGTTCGTCCGTATTGGTCGCGCTTGTCGCGACGCTCGGCGAGGGCGGCTCGGCCGCGCCGGTCGGTGCCGGGGATACGGTTTTCACCATCACCGCGACATCGGCGAGCGTCATCGGCACCGGCGGCGCGCTCTCCGGCCATGGCGGAGCCTGCCTGGCCGTTTTGATCGCGTCGCTCTTGGCGGCTTCGATCTGCTGTTTGATCGCGCCGCTCATGTCGCGCATCTCGTGATCGAGCGCGTTGAGGCGCGTCGCAAGCTTGTCGCGATCGTCGGCAAGGCTGCGTATCGCTTGCGCCAATTGCCGTGCGGCCGTCTCGGCATCGAATGAATGCGCGGCCGGCTGCTCCTGCGAGCGCAGGGACGAAAGCAGGGCCGCGAACCTTTGCGGGGCGTCGTCGTCGCGGCTGCTCAGCACGGCAATGCTGAGGGCCGTGGCGGCCGCAAGCCCCCAGCCGGCTTGTCGCCAAAGGCCCTGCCAAGGCGAGGGTCTTTTTGCTGCCACGCTTTTCGCCGCCGCGCTTTTTGATGGCGCGTTGCGAATTTGTGCACGACCCAGCATCCGCCGCTCCGGTCCTTGCCTCGCGAATCAAACATAAAATAGCAGATTCGGCCTTCGAGATGCTTTGTTTGGTCGCTCGTATGCGGAACGGCCTTGCCGCATCGTGAAACCGGGAAGATCACCATGCGTATCGGCATTCTTGGTTCGGGATTGATGGGCGGCAAACTCGGCACGCTCTTTGCGCGCGCGGGTCATGAGGTGGTTTTCAGCTACGCGCGCAGTCAGGCAAAGCTGAAGCGGCTCGCCCGAATCGCCGGCGCCAACGCGCTGGCCGGCACGCCGGCCGAGGCCGCGCGGCGCGCGGACGCGCTTCTCTTGGCCGTGCACTGGTCTCGATTCCCCGAGGTGCTGCAACAGGCGGGCGATATTTCGGGCAAGGTCATCGTCAGCTGCTCGTTGCCGATGAATGCCGAGAATACCGAGCTCGCCGTCGCGCATACGTCGTCGGGCCTGGAGGAACTTGTAAAGATGGTCCCGAGGGCGCGAGTTGTCGCTGCATTCAACAGCGTGCCGAGCGAGGTCCTTTTCAGCGTCTATGAAGGGCGGCGCAGAGCCAAAAGGCCAAGCCTGGTGTATTGTGGCGACGACAAGCGCGCCAAGGCGATCGCCGTCACCCTGATCCGTGACGTCGGTTTCAATCCCGTCGACGCCGGTCCCGCACGGATTGCCCGCTATATCGAGCCGTTCGCGTTGCTGGTCGCCCAACTGGCCTACGAGGCAAAAGGCGGCCCGAAACTGGCCTACCGGTTCGATCGGCTCGGGAAAAAGCGGGTCGGCGCGGGTGCGCCGATGATCAAGTTTCGGTTAACTCGATCCCTCTAGCCTTTAGTTTGGACCGGCCCACGTATAATGGGGAGCGGCGAGGGGGCGAACGAAGGAGTGGCACGGTTGCCACAATAGCCTTTGCTTTTCGACCATCGCCTACACGACGAAACCAAGATTAGCTCCCAGGTGGCGCACCAAAAAACGGTGAACCTGGCACTGCAAGGCGTCGGCAGCCACGGCGCCTTCACCTGGGGCGTGCTTGATCGGCTGCTCGAGGACGAGAGGATTTGCTTCGACGGCATCAGCGCGACCAGCGCCGGCGCGGTCAACGCCGTGGTGCTCGCGTATGGCTTGGCGGCCGGCGGACGCGAGCAAGCCAAGAGCGCGCTGCAGAACTATTGGCGGCGGCTGTCGGAGTTGACGTCTACCGGAATCTTCCAGCCGTCCGTGCTCGACCAGGTGTCAGGTAATTTCGGGCTCGATCTTTCGCCCGGATTCATGTTTATCGACGCGCTCAGTCATTTCTTTTCGCCCTATGAACTCAATCCGCTGAAATACAATCGCTTCAAGGATCTGCTCGACGAGGTCGTCGATTTTGAGCTGCTGCGCCGCCAAAAGCTGATCAAGCTGTTTCTGTGCGCGACCAACGTGCGCACCGGCAAAGTGAAGATCTTCGGTTCCGAGGAGCTGCGGTCCGACCATGTCGTGGCCTCTTCCTGCCAGCCGATCATGATGCACGCGGTCGAGATCGACGGCGAGTATTATTGGGACGGCGGGTTCATGGGCAATCCCGCGATATTCCCCGTCATCTACGCCTGCGAGGCGCGCGACATCGTCTTGGTCCACCTGACGCCGACCGAGCGGCCGGGAACGCCGATGACCTCCACCGCCATCTACAGCCGCATGCAGGAGGTCGCGTTCAACTCATCGCTGATGCGCGAGATGCGTGCCGTCGCTTTCGTGACCGACCTGATCGATAGCGGCAAGATGGCCGACGGCAAACGAATGCTCATTCATTCGATCGACGGCGAGGACGTGATCGCCACGCTCTCGAACTCCAGCAAATTGAACGGCAACTGGGGTTTCCTGACATATCTCCATAAGATTGGCCGCGAACGCGCCGATCAGTGGCTGAAAGCGAATTTCGACCGGATCGGCGTCGAAACGACCGTCGATATGCGTTCGAGGTATTTGTAGTCGCGCCTATACTACCGGCCGGCGGTCGCCCGGATGCGGGGTTGCCGTGCGAGGCGGATTGTCGTGGCGCGGTCCACCAGATTGCTGATGCTTTTGCAGACGCTGCGCGGGCGCAGCCGCCCGGTGACGGCGGCGGCCCTTGCCGCCGAGTTCGGCGTTTCCGAGCGGACGCTTTATCGGGACATTGCGGAACTCATCGCCCAAGGCGCTCCGATCTACGGCGAGGCGGGGATCGGCTACGTGCTGCGGCCCGGTCTGTTCTTGCCGCCGCTCATGCTCACCGAAGACGAAACCGAGGCGATCGTGCTCGGCCTTCGCTATGTCGATCAGCGCGGCGACGAGGTATTGGCCAAAGCGGCCGCGGTCGCTCTGGCGAAAATTGGCGCCGTCCTCTCGCCGGCAGCGAAAGAAGCGTTGCAAAATCCGGTTGCGCTGCCTGGTCCGCGCGGACCGGGTTTTCCCGCAAACGCGGTCGATCTACCTACCTTTCGCGCCGCCATCCGATCGCAGAGGAAGCTGCGCATCGGCTACATCGATGCGAAGGGCGCGCGCAGCAAGCGTGTCGTCTGGCCGATCGCTCTTGGCTTCATGAACGAAGCTCGCGTGCTGCTGGCATGGTGCGAGCAGCGGCAAGCTTATCGCACATTCCGCACCGACCGGATCTCGGCGGCCGAGGAAACCGGGGAGCGTTACCGGGAGCGCCGCGCACAGCTTATGCGCGGCTGGCGCGCCCAGATGAAGCTCGACGAAACGGAACGCTTTACTCCTGACAGAATCTGACAAGGGCCGGCGGTAAATTCTTTTCTGCTTTCTGAAGAAGACAGGAGATCAATCATGCCGACGAAAGATGTCACGGCGCAGCTTCCCGCCGCGGTCGCCGATTATGTCAAAGCCAGCAACGCCGCGGATATGCCGGCGTATCTTGCGACCTTCGTCGACGATCCTCTGGTCAACGACATCCGGCGCGAGTTCTGGGGCAAGCCCGCCATCAAGGCATGGGCCGAACGCGAAATCTTTGGTGACAATGTCTCAATGGAAGTGCTGCGCGCGGTCGAGCATTACGGCGACGTCATTCTCACCGCCAAGTTCGACGGAACCTACGACAAGACCGGGCTGCCTGATCCGCTCAACCTCACCCTGTATTTCACACTCCGCGAGGGCGGCATCGCCAGGCTGATCATCCTGCACAACAAGCCCGTTTCCGAGAGCGCAAGCGTTTCGGCTTGAGGCGGTCGCTTTCGGCGCGGCGGTCGCGATGCCGCGCCTTCCGCCGCCTCCTGAAACCCGGACCCCGGTCTTACCAACCGGGGCCCGTATCGCTCCATCAGCCGGAATTTCTCATCCCCAGCTGGTCTTCAGCTTCACCGGAGCAAATTGCGTGTAACCGATCCCGGCGACGCCCGAGAAGAAGTTGTTTTGCCACTGGCCGACCGTATAAACCCTGTTGAGTGTCTGCTCCGGCGTTAGCTGGATCTCGCCAACCAAGGTCTTGAATTTGTTCTTGCGGATGTGGTTGGCGATCGCCATCCGGTCCAGCGAACCAAGGGTCTCGATCGTCTCCGTCAGCATCTGGAGCATCGCGTAGTAAATCGGGCTGCCGGCGTAGTCGGCGTCGATGCCGGTGACCTCCTTGTGCTTTTTGTAGAAAGCGCGGATTTCCGGCGAGTCGGCGACGCCGCCAGCGCCAAGCACGTTTTCGGCGGCAGGGCCGTTCTTCTGCGAAAAGCCCTGGAAGGCGCAGCCGATCGCGCAATAGTAGGCTTTGACCGACAGGTTTTCGATCTTGGCCTGGTCGGCGAGACCGAACGTATCAGGCGGATACGACCAGGCAACGAACGCATCCGGATTGGCGGCCTTGGCCGCCTTGACGACCGGCGCATAGTCCTGGGTGCCGAGCGGGTAGGACTTGTCATAGACGACGTCGAACCCGGCCTCCTTGAACAGCGGCCGTCCGGCGTTGGCGAGTTCGATGCCGAAGTCGTCGCCGACATTGACGACGGCGACCTTGTTGCCGATCTGGCCGCTGTCCTTGAGCTTCTTGAGTACACCGATCGCGCCCTTGGCGTAGTCCGTCGTCGACGCGTTGAACATGAAGAAATTGGGATACTTTTTGACCAGAGCCGGCGCCTGATCGGTGATGCAGGCCACGCTGACCTGCGGGTATTTGTATTTGTCGAAGGTCGGCGCGGTGGCGAGATTGAACCCGGTGGCGTAGACGCCCGAGATCCAGTCGGCCTTGTCGACCGTCGCGAGCCGCTCCACCGCCTTGATCGCTTCGGGCGGCTGGGTGCGGTCGTCGTACTCGATGATCTCGATCTTGCGCTGGCCATCCTTGAGCTTGAGCCCGCCGCGTTCGTTCACTTCGTGCGCCCAAAGCCGAAACGGCGGGAAGTGGGTGATTGCGGCACCTGGTGCGAGCGGACCGGTTTTGGCGCCGACCACGCCGACCTTCACGGTCGGTGCATCGGCTCGCGCCGCGTGGTAGCCAATCGAGCCGGCCAGTGTCGTCGCGGCGGAATATTTCAAAAAGTCGCGTCTTCGCATGCATTCCTCCCTTGCATGGTGAAGCTTCGGGGTTGGGCCCCGTCAGTTTTTTGGGAACGCGACGATGATAGCGGCCTGAAAATGCGTTGGATAGGCTGGCGCGGCCCGGCGCGGCAAATTGATCCTGTCGATCGATCCGGCTTTCCCGAATTCCTCCAAGTATCAGGTCTAAATTCAGGCTAATGGACTACCGCCGATGATTGCGCCGTCAGTGGCCATGCCGCTTTCAGTCGCCGGTTGCCTCGGCTATGAGAGCGCGCGGAGGTCGAAGGAATGAGTGTTCGGGGTTGCCTTGCGATCGTGCTTGCCGCCGGCGAGGGCACGCGCATGCGTTCCGCCCTGCCCAAAGTGCTGCACGCCATCGCCGGCCGCTCGTTGCTGGCGCATGTGCTGCGTGCCGTCGCCGAAACCAAGGTGACCGCCGCCGCGGTCGTGGTCGGGCCCGATCAGGAAACCGTCGCCGCCGAGGCGGAACGCGTGCTGCCCGGCGCGCAATGCTTCGTGCAGCACGAACGGCGCGGAACCGCCCATGCTGTGCTGGCGGCGCGGCCTGCGCTCGAGCGCAGGCCCGACGACATTCTCATCGTCTACGGCGATACGCCGCTCATTCGCGCGGCGACCTTGAACAAGCTGCGCGCGCCCTTGGCGGCAGGGGCGGCCGTTGTCGTGCTGGGTTTTCGGCCGGCCGATCCATCCGGCTACGGACGCCTTGTCGTCGACGGCGACAAACTCATCGCCATCCGCGAAGAAGCCGACGCGAGCGAAACCGAAAAGGCGATCGGGCTGTGCAACGGCGGCATCATGGCGCTCGCCGGCGCGCATGCGCTGTCGATTCTCGATCGCATCGGCGACAACAACCGCAAACGCGAATTTTATCTGACCGACGCGGTCGAGATCGCGCGCTCCATGAAGCTCGACGTGGCCGTGGTCGAAGCCGAGGAGGACGACGTGCGCGGCATCAACACCAAAGCGCAGCTTGCCGAAGCTGAAGCCGTTCTGCAGCAGCGCCTGCGCAAGGCGGCGCTTGAGGCGGGCGTGACGATGGTTGCGCCGGAGACGGTCTTTTTGTCGGCTGACACGACGTTCGGCAAGGATGTCGTGATCGAACCCTATGTCGTGTTCGGCGAGAAAGTGACGGTCGAGGACGGCGCGGTCATTCACGCCTTTTCGCATCTTGCCGGCGCGCATGTCGGCAGCAAATGCTCGGTCGGGCCGTTCGCGCGGCTACGGCCGGGCACGCGGCTCGGGGAGGGCGCGCGCATCGGCAATTTTGTCGAGACCAAGGAGGCCGCGATCGCGGCCGGCGCCAAGGCCAACCATTTGAGCTATATCGGCGACGCCTCGGTCGGCGCGAATGCCAATATCGGGGCCGGCACCATCACCTGCAACTACGATGGCACCGCCAAGCACCGCACGACCATCGGTCGGGAGGCGTTCATCGGCTCCAATAGTTCGCTGGTCGCGCCGGTTGAAATCGGCGATGGCGCCTATGTGGGTTCCGGCTCGGTGATCACCGCCAACGTGCCGGCCGATGCGCTTGCGCTTGGGCGCTCGCGGCAAGTGGTTAAGGAAAACTGGGCGACGCGGTTGCGATCGCTGAAATCGCTCGGCAAAAAGAAAGCATAAGGCACAGATGATTGGGCGGCGATATCGGCCGTTTTCCTTCCGCTCGTCCCCGCGAAGGCGGGGACCCAGACTGGATTCCCGCTTGCGCGGGAATGAGCGGAGATCCCTTACCTTCGGCGGGAGTTTTGCTCTGTTCTGCGCGCGCAACTGAGCCGGTAACGCGCCGCAACGTTTTTTTATTTTGTATTCGCTAGCATCGCGCCTTAACGATTAACCACAATGGCCGGCGACAACGGTCTGGGAGACGGTCCGAAAGCATGTGCGGCATCATTGGAATCATCGGCCGCGAGCCGGTCGCGCCGCTGTTGATCGATGCGCTCAAGCGCCTCGAATACCGCGGCTATGATTCCGCCGGCGTCGCGACCCTTGAGCACGGCGTGCTCACGCGCCGGCGCGCCGAAGGCAAGCTCAGAAATCTGGAACAAAAGCTCCTCCGCGAGCCGCTCGATGGCGCGATCGGCATCGGCCACACCCGCTGGGCGACGCATGGCCGGCCGAACGAAAACAATGCGCATCCGCACGCCACCGACCGCCTCGCCGTCGTGCACAACGGCATCATCGAGAATTTCAGCGAGCTGCGCCGCGAGCTCGAAGCCAAGGGCGCCAAGTTCACGACCGAAACCGACAGCGAAGTGATCGCGCATCTCGTCACCGACGAGATGAAGCAGGGCCGCTCGCCGGTCGAAGCGGTCGATGCGTCGCTGCCGCGGCTGCGCGGCGCTTTCGCGCTGGCGTTTCTGTTTGCCGGCGAAGAAGATTTGCTGATCGGCGCGCGCAAGGGCTCGCCGCTTGCGATCGGCTTCGGCGACGATGCGATGTATGTCGGCTCGGATGCGATCGCGCTCGCGCCGTTCACCGACACGGTGAGCTATCTGGAAGACGGCGACTGCGCCGTCATCCATCGCGGCAGCGCCGAAATCCACGATGCAAGCGGCCGTGTCGTTCGCCGCGATGTGCTCAAGTCGCAAGCGTCCGTGATGCTCATCGACAAGGGCAACCATCGTCATTTCATGGCGAAGGAGATTCACGAGCAGCCGGAAGTGGTCGGCCATACGCTCGCGCATTATCTCGACATGGTGGCCGAGCGCGTCGCGCTGCCGATGGAGCTGCCGTTCGATTTCCGCGCGCTCAAGCGCATTTCAATTGCCGCCTGCGGCACCGCCTATTACGCCGGCATGGTTGCGCGCTACTGGTTCGAGCAATTCGCGCATCTGCCGGTCGATGTCGATATCGCGTCCGAGTTCCGTTACCGCGAGGTGCCGCTCGATCCGGGCGCGCTGTCGATTTTCATTTCGCAATCCGGCGAAACCGCCGACACGCTGGCGTCGCTGCGTTACGCGCGCGAGCACGGCCAACATGTGCTGTCCGTCGTCAATGTGCCGACCTCGACCATCGCACGCGCGAGCGACATCGTGATGCCGACCTTGGCCGGGCCGGAAATCGGCGTTGCTTCGACCAAGGCTTTCACCTGCCAGCTCGCGGCGCTGGCCGCGCTTGCGGTCGCCGCCGGCCGCGCGCGCGGCGTGCTTTCCGAGAGCGACGAGAAGCGGCTCGTGCGCGCGCTCATCGAAGTGCCGCGGCATCTGACCGAAGCGCTCGCGCTCGAGCCGCGGATCGAACTTCTCGCACGCGAGCAGCTCGCCAAGGCGCGCGACGTGCTCTATCTCGGCCGCGGCACCTCGTATCCGATCGCGCTTGAAGGCGCGCTCAAGCTTAAGGAAATCTCCTACATCCACGCCGAAGGCTACGCCGCCGGCGAGCTCAAGCACGGGCCGATTGCGCTGATCGACGAAACCATGCCGGTGGTGGTAATCGCACCCTACGACCGGGTGTTCGAGAAGACCGTGTCGAATATGCAGGAGGTCGCCGCGCGCGGCGGCCGCCTGATCCTCGTGACCGACGCGAAAGGCGCGGCTGCCGCCGAAGGCCAGGCGGTGGCGACGCTGACGTTGCCGACCATGCCGTCTGCGGTCGGGCCGTTGGTCTATGCGGTGCCGGTGCAGCTGATCGCCTATCACACGGCCGTCGCCTTGGGCACGGACGTCGATCAGCCGCGCAATCTCGCCAAATCGGTTACCGTCGAGTAGCGGCCACTTCGCCAAGCAACTTACGTCGGCGCGCTCCGGCCGCTGTGCCGGTAGCGCAAACAGCGCTATACATTCGAACAACTATACATTCGAACAAGACGTCATATATGCGCGCTATGCATATTGCCCGTGAACAGCAGCCGCGAATTGTGGCGGACGGCCGAAATCGATGATGAATGACGGCATCCAGAGCGGGGGACTTCCCGCCGGCACAGCCAACAAGCATCCAGCGGGCAGGTCCGGACTTGCAAGCCGCACCCGCAATTACTTCCTGACCGGACTGGTGGTAGCCGGACCGGTTGCCGTCACCCTGTGGCTGGTCTGGTGGTTCGTCACCTGGGTGGACAATCTGGTGCGGCCGGTCATCCCGCTGGCCTATCGGCCCGAGACCTATCTGCCGATCAACATTCCGGGCTTCGGCCTGATCATCGCTTTCATCGCGCTGACGCTGCTCGGCTTCCTTACCGCCAATTTGGTCGGCAGCAGCGTGGTCAGTTTCGGCGAGGGGTTGCTCAATCGCATGCCGATCGTGCGGCCGATCTACCGCACCACCAAGCAGATCTTCCAGACGCTGTTCTCCAGCTCGGAATTGAGCTTCCGCCGCGTCGGGCTCGTGGAATTCCCGGCGCCGGGGATGTGGTCGCTCGTCTTCCTCACCCAACCGCCGAGCCCGCCCATTGCAGCGCATTTGCCGCAGACCGAGCATATTTCGGCGTTCCTGCCGTGCACGCCCAACCCGACCACCGGCTTTTTCTTCTATGTCCCCCGTGCCGACGTGATCGATCTCGACATCACGGTCGAGCAGGCGATGTCACTCCTGATTTCCGCCGGTATCATCCAGCCCGGCGTAGAAGACCCACACCATCGGCTTGCGGCGCTTGCGGAAACCGCCCGCGCAGCGCGGGCGGCCCACAAAGAGGCGACCCCGGCGAAATAATCCACATGAGGCAGTGCTTAGGGGGTGCTTCCCGCGCCACTGTGGTATGATTCTGTCGCACACTTGGCCTTGAACCAGGGGGGATGAGATGGGCTTTGCGCAAGCGATTTCGGCCGGATTCTCCAATTACGTCAATTTCCGCGATCGGGCCTGCCGGTCGGAATACTGGTACTGGATTCTCTTTATCGTTCTCGCCGACATCGTGGCGGGCGTCATCGATGCGGTGCTGGGCATGCAGATTGTGACCAGTCTTTTTGGGCTCGTTACCATCATTCCGAACATTGCGATCGCGATCCGGCGGCTGCACGATCTCGACCGCACCGGCTGGTGGATTCTGCTCGGCTTCATCCCGCTGGTCGGCTGGATCATTCTCTTGATCTGGTACGTCACCAAGGGCACCGACGGACCGAACCGGTTCGGACCGGATCCGCTCGCGACCTTGGCCATACCGGCCGCGCCGCGCGCCGCCTGATTGCCGCGCTAGAGCATGGTCCGGAAAAAGCCTGTCCCGAACTTGATCCGGGTTACGTACCGGCTTTCCGAAATATCATGCTCTACTGGAAATCTAGAGCGCGATGACGGTTCAATAAAACCATCGCGCTCTAGTCTCTCATAAACTGCGCTCTAGGCTCCCATAAACTCGGTCGCGTGACGCACCGAGGTTGATGTCCGCTTCGCTCCCAAAGCGAAGCCGGTTGCCGCGCAGCGGCGGAATCACGCGATGGGCCATTATCGGAAGTGCTGCATCGCAAACCGCAGAGCGTCACTGGAAACCCGCTTCGTCACCAGGCGTAGCGAAGACCGACGTCACCCTGAATGCCGTTGCGGATAAAGGCCCCATCGAGACCAAATTGATAGCCGGCTTGGGCGTAGACACTGGCACGTGGATTGAGCTTGGCGGTGACACCGCCTGCAAACTCCAGCCGCGTCGCCTGTTCGATCAGCGGCACTTGATCGATCCCAAACGTCGTCGTCGCGCCAGCGTCCCAATCGCGCCAAAGATTGGCGCGCGCGTAAGGCTGCCACACCTGACCGTTATCGCTGACGATGGTCCATAGCCCGCGCACGCCCAGCCGTCCGGTCGCACCCGAGGTCGAACCGAGCCCAATCGGGCCCAGGCCGTCATTGCTGTCCTGGAACGTGACCTGCTGCCAGATGATTTGTGCCTGCGGCTCCAATACGAAGTGAGGCCCGAGCGGCAGCGGGATCGGATAGCCGCCTTCGAGCGAAGAGATGAAGCCCGTGCCGTTGATCGGCAGCGAAGCGGATTGCGTCATCGCATTGCCGTTGTAGTAGGTGCCTTGCACGACTGCGTCGAGATACCAACCGCTCGGGCCATAATGGGTCCAATAGCCGCCGGTTGAATAGGCATTGAGGCCCAGTGTGCCGGTGCGGCCCTGCGCATAGCCGGTGGCGGCGGCGTTGGTGACCAGGCCGTCCACGGCGATGTTGCTGTTGGCAAACGACACATAGACGCCGGCCGCATCGCGATGGCCGGGCAGGACGCTGCCACGCCACACGTCGACGCCACCCTGAAAGCCGCCGGTCCAGCCACTGGCGCGCGGATCAGCAAAGGCTTGGTAGCGGTTGTCGATCCCTTGCCCGAAAAAGCGCGCCCAGTCCGAACGCCCAAGACCGGCGCCCTCGCCGCCGGTGTTCGTCACCGTTAGTGTATCGCCGATACGTTCGTGCAGCGTGCCGAGCATCTGCAGGCCCATCTGCCGCGCGATCGGCTGCACTACGCCGTAGGTTGCAATCTCCGGCCCGATGATCGGATAGAGGCCTGGCGGCAGTGTTGCGGGCGGCGGGTCCGGCGGAAGGACGTTCGACGGCGTCGCCCCAAATGCTGGTAGATATGCAGGTGGCGCGGCGGACGGCGCAGCCGGCGGCACCAAGAAGGTCGAGCGCAAAAACCAGTTGTTAGGATCGCTGCCGGTAATGCCGCCCTGGAACAAACGATAATCGAAAACGCCGGCACGCAGCTCGCCCGGCGCGAGTGCGAACGCGCCAGGTGCGGTCGTGGCACCATTGATCGCGTTCACAACCAGGATACCGTTCGCTGTCGTCGGTTCGCCGGGACCCGTGGTGTTGTGAATCGTCAATGTCGTCGTGCCCGTCGCCGTGCCGCCATTGATGACAAGCCGATCGGACGGTGAATTGTCGGCGCCCAGAAAGGTATTGAACGCGATAGCGCCGCCTGCGCCGGCATAGTTGGCGACGGTCAGCGTTGTGCCCGGGCCCGCCCCATGGGTAAAGATCGTGCCGGCATTGTTGACGTTGCCGAACGTCTGACTGACCCCCGCCATGTCGAGCGCTGCACCCGAATTGACGGACACGGCGGGCGAGGTGCCGAGCGTGCCGGTCAGCGTAAGCGTGCCGCTTTGCAGCACAGCGGTGGTGAACGTGCCGCTGCCGGTCCAGTTCCAGGCGGTGCCCTGCATCATCAGGGTCTGAAAGTTCACGAACGGATTCGATGCGGTGCCGGTGCCTTGCAGCGTCACGGTATTGCTGCCGCCCCCGCCATTCGCGGTGCCGATGATGTTCGATCCGGTTTGCAGCACCAGCGCGTTATTGCCGTTGCCCATCGTGATCGCCGTGCCGGCATTGCTTTGCACAAGACCGGCATTGATGATCGTGGTGTTGCCGTTGAGCGTGCGGATGGCGGAATCGTCTGGCTGATGATCTCGCCGACCGCGAAGTCGGCATCGTCGCCGTGACTGCTCGAACTTCACCGTGTAGCACCATCGATCCCAATGCGTCGGCATTCCGCCGGTGGCGAGATCTTGCCGGAATTCATCAACTGATCGTTGTTGCCCTGAAGGACTGGGCCGGCGATATCTCTGACGGCGCTTTTGGCTTCGGCGAGCACCGTTGACGGCATGAACTGTTGGTACACCTCACCGAGACGTTCCCTCGTCGACGATCGCCAGCGCCAGATCGTGGAACGTCACGTCTTGCCTGGATAAGGGCATGCGTGTTGACGGTGATCGCCGAGGACGCCCGCTTTCGCGACCTGCCGGTCGCGGTGCTCGGCCACCGTCGTAAGAGCGTGCCGTGACCGACATCATCGCGGATAGCCAGCCCGGACAGGCGCCGGATCGCCAACGCCAAGGACGCCGCCAGTCTGGCGATCGGGCGCAAGCATGGTGTTCGTGAGCACCGCGGCGATCCGGCGCGGCGACGGCGCGCCGCGCCCAATGCCGCTCGGCCGGCTGCTTGCCCCGCGTGACGCGGCTGACGGAATTGTCGTCGCCGAAGTTTCCACTTTTCCGGATCATGCTCTAGCAATTCAGGTACGCTGCAAAAAGCGGTGGCAATCTTACCGCTCGTCCCCGCGAAGGCGGGGACCCAGACTGGATTCCCGCTTTCGCGGGAATGAGCGCGCGGCGCTGGCGCGCGTCTCGCCGTTCGCCGCGCCCGAGCAGCATCGCTTCGGCGCGGCAGTACTGTGGGAGGCGCTGAGTGCGGTGTTGCTGCATTGCGCGGCCGCCGACGATGTAAAGACTGCGGATAGCAACAGAAAGATCGACGCGGTCGATGCACCCCTCGCTATTGCTCTCACCGTCGTCTCTCCTCAACCGCGGAATCAGAAACAACGCAAGGCGCGTGGGTGGGTCACGTGGTCTCTTAGTATTGGCTAACTCTCTCCTTCTCTCGGCAAAATATCCGCGTAGGAGTTTAGCAGACGGCCAACGAGGCAGTGATCGCAGGCCGGGCTGAACTCTGTTGATAGACACAGATTTGCGGCCAATGTGGCTTGCTGATCACAAACCGCTCGAAAAATTCGAGAACGTTTTGCAACAGACACTCAAGTCGGTCTGACAGTAGGGAGGTACCACATGCGTGATAGGGGGACGCACCAGGCGCATTCCAATCTTCATCTGGCGTGCTGCAACAGTGACAAACAGGCTTTTGACAGAGCGCAGCCGTCTACAGGGCGCCGGCGATGAAAGGCGACGCAATTGCGCTTCGGCCAAAAGGCCTGACGGATTGGCGTCCGTTCATGGATCTATCGTCCCAGCCGAGAACCAGCTTCCCGAAAATCTTATACGATCTGCGAGCGAAACCGCCTCGCGGCAAGACAGGGAGGCCGACGGACCGAACCGCTTCGGACCGGATCCGCTTGCGACCTTGACCATGCCGGCCCCGCCGCGCGCCGCCTGACGGCTGCGCAGCGACGAAGTAATCCAGAAACCGCGCAAGCCACTGGACAAGACGCTTTTGTAAATTAGTTGTAAGGGCTTCTAATGCAGCGCGTACCCTTTAACGCCAGCACGGGAATGGGCAGAGTTTACCCGCGGGGGCTTGGGCATGACTGATTTCAATAGGCATGAAGAACGAGCTGTTACCAATCCGTCACCGGTCGTTTCCAATTATGAATTGGTGATGACGGTTTACATGTTGTACTTAGTCGGTTTTTTTACCGGCATCACGGCACTCGCCGGCGTAATAGTTGCGCACATGCAGGTTGGTCGTTCGGATCAAATCAGTCAGTCTCATTTTCGATTTCAAATAAGGACGTTCTGGATCGGCCTGCTATATCTAGCAATCGGCGCGATTACTACATTGGTTTTTATTGGCGTGCTGATTTTAATATGGTGGTGTATCTGGACGCTTATTAGATGCATAAAAGGCTTGCTGGCCCTGAACGCCGGGGAGCCTATAAGTAATCCCGCGTCGTGGTTGTTTGTTTAGACGATTGTGAACTAAGAGAAGCCGCGCAAGCCATCTGGATTGCTTTGCTTCCGTTCGCAACGACGGTTCGATTGAGGCGATGTCGTTCGTCACCCGGCGCCGAGCAGCCGGATCGCTTCGTCGCGCGCGAACAGATAAAGGAGCTGGCGCAGCGCCCCGCCGCGTGGCGAGCGGAGCGTCGGGTCGCGGTTGAGCACGAGGGCCGCGTCTTCGCGTGCGGCGCTCAGAAGCTTGCCGTGCACTTCGAGCCGCGCGATGCGGAAGCCGGGCAGGCCGCTTTGCCGCGTGCCGAGCAAGTCGCCTTCGCCCCGCAGGCGCAAATCTTCCTCGGCGATGCGAAAGCCGTCATTGGTTTCGCGCAGGATCGCGAGCCGCGCTTTCGCCGTCTCGCCGAGCGGGCCCTTATAGAGCAAGAGACAAATCGAACGCTCGCTGCCGCGGCCGACGCGGCCCCGCAGCTGATGAAGCTGCGCCAGGCCGAAGCGCTCGGCGTGCTCGATCACGATCACGCTTGCCTCGGGCACGTCGACGCCGACTTCGATCACCGTGGTGGCGACCAGAATGCGCGCGGTGCCTTCGGCAAAGCGCGCCATGGCGCGGTCCTTGTCGGCCGCGCGCATCTGGCCATGCACCAGCTCGACCGCATCGCCGAAGCGTTTTTTCAAAGCCTTGAAGCGCTCCTCCGCCGCGGCGAGATCGGTCGTTTCGGACTCCTCCACCAGCGGACAGACCCAATAGACGCGGCGCCCGTCGTCGCGCGCCCGCGTGACGGCGTCGATCACTTCCGACAACCGATCCAGCGGCAGCGCGCGCGTGTCGATCGGCTGCCGCCCGGCCGGCTTTTCGCGCAGCTCGGAGACGTCCATGTCGCCGAAATAGGTCAGCACCAGCGTGCGCGGGATCGGCGTCGCCGTGAGCACGAGCAGATCGACCGCCTCGCCTTTACGGGCAAGTGCGAGCCGTTGATGCACGCCGAAGCGATGCTGCTCGTCGACGATCGCCAGCGCCAGATCGTGGAACGCCACGTCTTCCTGGAAAAGGGCATGCGTGCCGACGATGAGATCGATTTCGCCGGCGGTGAGCTTGGCCAGTATCTCCGGCCGCTCGCGCCCGCGCTCGCGACCGGTGAGCAGCGCGACGCGTATGCCGGCCGCGGCCGCAAGCGGCGCGACAGTAGCGAAATGCTGCCGCGCCAGAATTTCCGTCGGCGCCATGAACGCCGCTTGCCGGCCCGCTTCGATCACGGTCGCGGCGGAAAGGAACGCCACCAGCGTCTTGCCGGAACCGACATCGCCGTGCAGGAGCCGCAGCATGCGGTTCGGTTGCGCCAAATCCGCGATGATGTCGGTCACGGCGCGCTCTTGCGACGGTGTGAGCGAGTAGGGGAGTGCTGCAATGATCTTCGCGCGCAGCAACCCTTCGGCCGAACTGCCGCGGCCGGCGCGCCGGCGCTGATGCCCGCGCAGCAGCGCGAGCGCGAGCTGCCCGGCGAGCAATTCGTCATAGGCGAGCCGCGACCACGCCTTGCTCTGCGGCTCCAGATCCGGCGGCTCCGCCGGACGATGAACCCGGCGCAGCGCCTCGGCAAAGCTCGGAAAATCCTGCTGCTTGAGCCATGCCGCGTCCTGCCATTCGGGCAGATCGGGAATGCGATGCAGCGCCACATCGAGCGCCTTGCGAAGCGCGTTCGGATGCAGCCCCTCGGTCATCGGATAGACCGGATCGATCAGCGGCAGCGACGCAAAGCCCTTCGCGTCCACCACGCGTTCCGGATGCAGCATCTGCAAATGACCGTCGTACAAAGTCGCGACGCCGGAGACGTAACGCAGCTCGCCCTCGGGCAGGAGCTTTTGCAGATAGTCCTTGCGCGCATTGAAATAGGTGATGGTGAGTGTGTTGGTGTCGTCGCTCGCTTCGATATTGTAGGGCGCGCGCGGCCGGTTCGGCGGCGGCGGGCGATGCCGGTCGATCGTCACCGCGACCGTCACCACCGTATCGGGCGTTACCTCCGAGAGCTTCGGCTGGTTGCGCCGGTCGACGAAGCCGCTCGGCAGATGGAACAACAGATCGATGAGGCGCGGCGGCTCGCCTTCGCCGCGGCCGAGGAGGCGCGCGAACACCTTTTCGAGCTTCGGACCGATGCCGGGCAGAGCCGACAACGGCGCGAACAGCGGATTGAGCACCGGCGGACGCATCGAACTCTTTATACTCTTTCGTCATTGCCGGGCTTGACCCGGCAATCCATGCGGCCGGCCAACTTGTCCAGCCCCATCCATTGCAGCAAGTCACCATGGACCACCGGGGCGTAGGCGAGCAAAGCGACGCCGTTCTTCAAACGGCAGGCCCGGTGGTGACGAATGAGCGGCGGCCCTCTATATACGCCTCGCCCGGCCCGTCCGGGCTTTTGGCGTTGCACTTTCCACCTGGTTTGTACGCGGATTGGCAGGATGACCGAGCGATCGAGCGACGGATTGGACGAGCGGCGGCGCAAGCTTCTGTTCCGCGCGTGGCGGCGCGGCGTGCGCGAGATGGATCTGATCGTCGGCCGTTTCGCCGATGCCCATATCGACAAGTTCGACGCCGCCGGCCTCGACGACTTCGAGCGGCTGATCGAAGCGCCCAACTCTGACCTCTATGCCTGGGTCACCGGTGCGGAAAACGCGCCGGCGCCTTATGACACGACGGTGCTGGCGACGCTGATCGCCTTCCACAGCCGCGGCAGTGAAATGGCCACCGGGAAAAACAAGTGACCACCCACGTACGAAATCCGGCCCGGTCGCCGGCGGAGCGGCTTGCGCCCGGCCGGCCGCTCCATCTCTCGGGCGTCGCCGACGGCGCCGAAGGGCTCGTGCTCGCCGATCTCGCCCGCGCGGTGGCCGCCCGCCCGTCCGCGCCCGCAATCAGTCTCGCGGTGATCTGCCGCGACGGCTCGCGCATGGCCGCGCTGTCGCGTGCGCTCGCCTTCTTCGCGCCCGACATCGAGGTGCTGGAATTCCCGGCCTGGGATTGCCTGCCTTACGACCGCGTGTCGCCGCATGCCGGCGTAGTGGCGCAGCGCATGACGACGCTGGCGCGGCTTGCGCGCATCAAGGGGCGCGAGCGCCCGGCGATCCTGCTCGCCACCGTCAACGCCATGCTCCAGCGCGTGCCGCCGCGCGAGGCCTTGTCGCGCCAGTCGCTCGCGGCCGCGCCCGGCAATGTCATCGCCATGTCTGGGATCACCGAGTGGCTGGAGCTCAACGGCTTCATCCGCGCCTCGACCGTGCGCGAAGCCGGCGAGTACGCCATTCGCGGCGGCATCGTCGATCTGTTCGCACCCGGCATGGCGGAACCGGTGCGGCTCGACTTCTTCGGCGACACGCTGGAATCGATCCGCGCCTTCGACCCGGAGACCCAGCGCACCACGGAGGAACTGCGCGCGCTCAATCTCGTGCCGATGGCGGAATTTCAGCTCACGAGCGACACCATCCGCCTGTTCCGCACCGGCTATGTGGCGGCCTTCGGCGCAGCTTTGCCGGACGACACGCTCTATGAAGCCGTCAGCGAGGGCCGCCGCCCCGGCGGCGTCGAGCATTGGCTGCCGCTCTTCCACAAGCAGATGGAGACGCTGTTCGACTATCTCGACGGCACGCCGCTCTCCATCGAACCGCTCGCCGAAGAAGCCGCCCACGAGCGACTGGCGCAGATCGCCGACTATTACCAGGCGCGCAAGGATGCGATGGATCAGGCGGGCGGCGGCGCGCCCTATAAGCCGCTGCCGCCGGACCGCCTCTATCTCGCCGAAGACGAATGGCGCTCCCGGCTCGAGCGCGCGGCGCTGGCGCGCGTCTCGCCGTTCGCCGCGCCCGAGCAGACCGCCGACACGATCGATATCGGCGCGCATGCCGGTCACAATTTCTCGGCCGAGCGCAGCGAGCCCAACACCAATGTCTTCGACGCGGTGAAGAGCCACGTCGAATCCTTGCAGGCTTCCGGCAAGCGCGTCGTCGTCGCCATGTGGAGCGCCGGTTCGCGCGAGCGCATGGAGCATGTGCTGGCCGAGCACGGCCTGTTCAACCTCGCCAATGTGACTTCGTGGCCGGACGCGCAGGCGCTGCCGCGCCCGCAAGTCGCGCTCGCCGTGCTCGGCCTCGATCAAGGTTTCGTCACCGCCGATGTCGCGCTGATCACCGAGGAAGACATTCTCGGCGAGCGGCTCATTCGCCCGCGCCGGGCGTCGAAGCGTGCCGAGAATTTCATTGCCGAGGTCACGAGCCTCTCCGCCGGCGATGTCGTCGTGCATGTCGATCATGGCATCGGCCGCTTCGTCGGCCTGCGCGCCATCGAAGCCGCCGGCGCGCCGCACGACTGCCTCGAAATCCACTATGCCGGCGGCGACAAGCTGTTCCTGCCGGTCGAGAATATCGAGCTTCTCTCGCGCTACGGCTCGGAGGAGGCCGGCGTCGAGCTCGACCGGCTCGGCTCCACCGCCTGGCAGGCGCGCAAGTCGCGCATGAAGAACCGCATCCGCGAGATCGCGGGCGAATTGATCAAGGTCGCGGCCGAGCGGCAATTGCGCGAGGCGCCGCTTCTCACCGTCGAAGCCGGCCTCTACGACGAATTCGCCGCCCGCTTTCCCTACGACGAAACCGACGACCAGCAGGCCGCCATCTCCGCCGTGCTCGACGATCTCGCCTCCGGCCGCCCGATGGACCGCCTGATCTGCGGCGACGTCGGCTTCGGCAAGACCGAAGTGGCGTTGCGCGCCGCTTTCGTCGCCGCCATGAACGGCAAACAGGTCGCGGTCGTCGTGCCGACCACCTTGCTGGCGCGCCAGCATTTCAAGACCTTTAGCGAGCGGATGCGCGACTATCCGGTCAACATCGCGCAGGCGTCGCGACTGGTCAGCGCCGCGGAGCTGGCGAAAACCAAGAAAGGCCTCGCCGAGGGCCAGGTCGATATCGTCATCGGCACGCATGCGCTTCTCGGCAAGGCCATCAAGTTCAAGGATCTCGGCCTGATCGTCGTCGACGAGGAGCAGCATTTCGGCGTCTCCCACAAGGAGAAGCTCAAGCAACTGCGCGCCGAGGTGCATGTGCTCACGCTCACCGCCACGCCGATCCCGCGCACGCTGCAACTCGCGCTCTCTGGCGTGCGCGAAATGTCGATCATCGCCACGCCGCCGGTCGACCGGCTCGCGGTGCGCACCTTTGTCTCGCCGTTCGATCCGATCGTGGTGCGCGAAGCGCTGCTGCGCGAGCGCTATCGCGGCGGCCAGTGCTTCTATGTCTGTCCGCGCATCGAGGATCTCGCCGACTCCAAGGCCTTCCTCGACAAGACCGTGCCCGAGGTGCGCGTCGCCGTCGCCCACGGCCAGATGCCGTCCGGCGTGCTGGAAGACGTCATGACCGCCTTCTACGACGGCAAGTTCGACGTGCTCCTGTCCACCTCGATCGTCGAATCCGGCCTCGACATCCCGACCGCCAACACGCTGATCGTGCATCGCGCCGACATGTTCGGGCTGGCGCAGGTCTATCAGCTCCGCGGCCGCGTCGGCCGCGCGAAGCTGCGCGCCTATGCGCTCTTGACGCTGCCGGCCAACCGCAAGATCACGCCGCAGGCCGAGCGCCGTCTCAAAGTGCTGCAATCGCTCGACACGCTGGGCGCCGGCTTCCAGCTCGCCTCGCACGACCTCGACATCCGCGGCGCCGGCAATCTGCTCGGCGACGAGCAGTCGGGCCACATCAAGGAAGTCGGCTACGAGCTTTATCAGCAGATGCTGGAAGAGGCGGTGATGCAGCTCAAGGCCGGCATCTCCGCGCCGGTCGCCGACAAATGGTCGCCGCAGATCACCATCGGCACGCCGGTGCTCGTCCCGGAGGACTACGTCGCCGATTTGCCGGTGCGGCTCGCGCTTTACCGGCGGCTGTCCGAGATCGAGGACGACCGCGAGATCGAGGCGTTCGGCGCCGAGCTTGTCGATCGCTTCGGCCCGCTGCCCGACGAGGTGAAATATCTCCTGCAGATCGTCGCCATCAAGACGCTGTGCCGCCGCGCCAATGTCGAGCGCATCGAGGTCGGCCCGAAGGGCGCGTCGCTCGCCTTCCGCGACAATATCTTCTCCAATCCCGAGGGCCTCATCGCCTACATCGCCAAGTACGAAGCCGGCGCCCGCGTGCGCCCCGACATGAAGGTCGTGTTCTTCGACGAATGGGAGACCGCGCCCGAGCGCCTCAAAGGTGCCACCGGCATCCTGCGCGCGCTGGTCGCGATCGCCGAGAAGGGGAAGAAGGCGGCGTGAAGGCTAGCTCGTCATTGCGAGGAGCGCAGCGACGAAGCAATCTACACGCTGCACCGCCCTCTGGATTACTTCGCTTCGCTCGCAATGACGCGACTCCGTCCGTACCCGCGAAGCAAGCGTAGCCCGGATGAGCGTAGCGATATCCGGGACTTGGCTTTCCGTATACTCACGGGGGCTAACGTCTCGGTGAGGTGTACCGACAGTTCATGCCGTCAACGGTGCTCGCCGAAGCCAAAAGCGCCGTCAGAGATATCGCCGGCCCAGTCCTCAGACAATATTCCTCGCCGCACATAGAGATGGAAAGATGAATGCGGCCAGTCGCAGACCCGCTTCACTAAGCGATGCTTCACGGGATTGTAGTGAATGTAGTCTACGTGTCGGGCGAAGTCCTCGTCGTCACGGATCGTGTGCTCCCAATATCTCCTTTGCCAGAGCGCGAGTTCACCGTTCGCGTGCCGCTTGATGTCCGCGCCGACTTCGAGCAGTCGCGTGCTGAAATAACCTTTGATGCGTCGCCACCTGGCAGGAAAGTCCGCATCGTCTACGGGCAAAGTGAGGATGGCGTGCAGGTGATCCGGCAAGATCAGGATTGCATCGATCGTAAATGGCCGCTCCTGCCGGGTCACGCGAAACGCAGCGCGAAGTACTGCGATGCGATCGACAAGAGCCTTGGACCGCCGATCAGCTAGCGTCAAGGTGAAGAAAAACGTTCCGCCTGCAAGACGATTGCGCCGATATCCGACCATTTTGGGATTATACCGGTATTCCGCTCCGGTCAGCTGGCAGCGTTAGTGCGTTGAACTGGAAATCGTGAACGCTCGGGTGACGTCGGCAAACGTAGCCCGGATGAGCGAAGCGATATCCAGGTCCGCCAGGGCGCTATCCCGCATGTCGCTTCGCTCATGCGGGCTACTCAATGCGACGTGATCGTCGCCTTTCGAACTTAAGGGCATCCGGTGAAAGCCTGTTTGGTTTCAGCTCGCGTAATGTGTGGCTATCCGACATCGCGAGGCCAGCCGGGGAGTTTCAAAGCAGCCATCGCGCTCCGGCGAATTTCGCCCCAAGATTGAGTGCCTGGATATGCAGCGCCCAGTGTGCGCAGATTGTTCCCGGCGTTCCGGACGTAAAGGCGATAGCGACCAAGAAGGGGATTGTGAAGCTTGCGCGCGATGAATGCATTGGCGTCCGCGAAGGCTATCAACTCAGAGCCTACTTTGTCGTATGCCTGTCTGCGTTCTTCGAGCCATTCATTGTCGGGAGCCTTTGGCTTCTGGATTGCCGATCCAAGGGAGGTCATCATACTTTGCGAGCGTCAGTGCCGCCTCCTGGCGTATTTGAAAGAACCGTCGTATCGGTTGCCCCAAAACGGTCGTGACGATCCACGCTACGAAACCTCCTATGAACCCAGAAAAAAGGGGCAACATCGTCAGGCCTCTTCGTGGCAATTTAGTTCGCCAGGCTGCATTATTCCTTCCCCCAGGAATGCGGCGCTTCCTGCATCGCGAGGACGATTTTGTTTGTCGTGCAGGGCAGGGAGCGATCCAGTTACCGCTCATTCCCGCGAAAGCGGGAATCCAGTCTGGGTCCCCGCCTTCGCGGGGACGAGCGGTAAGATTGCCACCGCTTTTTGCAGCGTACCTGAATTGCTAGAGCATGATCCGGAAAAGTGGAAACCGGTTTTCCGAAAAGATCATGCTCAAACAAAAAGCTAGAGCGGAATGCCGATCCAACCATAACTCATCCCGCTCTAGGCCCGCAGCCGTGTGTGGCGGCCGGCGGTGCGTTCGATGGCGCTGGCGAGATATTCCGGCGATTGGGCGCCGGTGACGATGGTGCTGCCGCCGAAGATGAAGCAGGGCACGCCGTCGATGCCGGCTTCCTTGGCGGCGTTGGCTTCGCCTTCGACGCGGTCGACGTCGGCGTCGCTGGCGAGGAGCCGGCGCACCAGATCGCCGTCCATGCCGCAGTCGATTGCCGCCTGGATCAGCGTCTTCGGGTCGGTCAAGTCGGCGCCTTCGGCGAAGTAAAGCTCCATCAGGCGTTGTTTCATGTTGGACGGATCGGTCGCGCTGCGCGACCACAGGATGAGGCGATGGCAATCGAGCGTGTTGGGCTGCCGGCTGATCTTGTCGGAGGCGTAGGTGAGCCCCTCGAGCGCCGCCGCGGCGACCACGCGCTCGGCGATCACGGCATAGCGTTCGGCCGAGCCGAATTTGGTCTCCAGATAGGTCTGGCGGTCGATGCCTTCGCGCGGAATCCAGGGATTGAGGAAATACGGCCGCCAATGGATGTCGACCGGAATATCGGGAACAAGCGGCAGCGCATTTTCCAGCCGGCGCTTGCCGATGAAGCACCAGGGACAAACCACGTCGGAGACGACGTCGATGCGAAGCGCGGCTGGCGCGCCGGACGAAACAGGCATGACAAACCTCCGTGCGGTTCTTCTTATGAGCTTAGCGCATGTTCCGGAACATTCGGAAATGCTGTGGCCCTGATCCCTTCCGCTATATGGGGGCGGGGCTT
This sequence comes from uncultured Alphaproteobacteria bacterium, assembly GCA_963720115.1. Lineage (GTDB taxonomy): Bacteria > Pseudomonadota > Alphaproteobacteria > Rhizobiales > Xanthobacteraceae > BOG-931. Next base: position 132,639 of record CAVREN010000014.1, on the reverse strand, counting down.
AACCCGGCGCAACACCGCCCACGACGCGGGCGATCAGCGTATCGACATTGTCGGTCGGCTTGAGCGTCGCCAGCGTCACCGCCGTGTCGACGCCGCCAGTCTGGCGCTCGGGCGCAAGCATGGTGTTCTTGAGCACCGCGGCGATCCGGCGCGCGATGACGTGCGCGGCGCGCAGGTCGGTTTCGGTGAACACCGCGAAAATGGAATTGTCCGCCTCGCGGCAGGCAAAATCCACTTGCCGCATCAGCCTGCTCAGGAGGCGCGCCGCATCGAGACTGATACGGCGGTCGCCGTTGTCGAACGAGAAGCGCGCGATCGAAAGACCGACGCCGCGCTTTTCCGCATCGTCGACGGCACGGTTGAGATCGCGCCAGAACACCTCGTTGGCGAGAAGCCCCGTATTCGGATCGATCATGCCCCGCGCGTCGAGCGATTTGAGCATGCGGGCGAGCCGCTGGCCGAAGGTGTGCAGCCGCACGAATGGCAGAAAGCGCGCGACCAGAAGGTCGGGGCCTTCGGCGACGCGATCGAGATTGGGCAACTGCGCGTGGAACTTCCCGGTCACGTCGTGATGACCGCCGAGCACCGCGACCGGCAGGTCGCGAAAGCGGGCGTCCTCGGCGATCACCGTCAACAGCGCCTCGACGATGCGCGGTCCAAAACCGTCGCCGATCACCAGCCCGTCGATGTCGCGCGCATTGAGCGCGCGGGCAGCGCTCTCGACGCTGAGCGCGCCGACCAGGCCAACGCGCTCGCCGACGGCGACCGCAAGCTCCGGATAGGAGCGGCCGCGGCCGGCGACCAGCACGGTCGCCTCTTCGAGCGGATCGGAATCCGGCAGCTCGGGCACGCTCTCACCGCAGGCGACGAGCGTCTCCATCCGGCGCAGCACGGTGTTGTGCAGGGTGCGGATGCGCAAGGCGGCGCCGAGCCGTTGCGCGATGCGGGAAGGTGCGACCGCGGCGGAAATCGCCAGCACGTCAGGAATCGGCGCGACGCCGTCTTCGCGGGTGCGCGCGATCACCGGCGTGAACGCGCCGCTCTTGGCCATGAGGCTATCTTCGAGCGCGCGGGCGAATTGTCCGGCGCGTGCGGGATCGCTGCAAGGCTCGGCCAGCACGAGGCCTTCCGGTTCGACCGAGGCAAGCGCGGCTGCCGCGTCGGCCCAATTCGTTTCGATGATCGGGAAAGCGCCTGCCGTTTGCAGCGCCTCCACCACATCGGGTGCCGGGTTATCGGCGACGACGACAAACGGACCTTGCAGCGCCATGGCGGGATGCGGCTTTTTCAGTGCAGGCCGCCAACATGCCAAAGTGCTGTTAACGGGCCGTCAATGCGATCGGCTACTCTGCGATATTTTGAGCATGTCCCGGAAAAGTGCAGACCGGTCTTCCGCAAAGGAAACGCGACCGCGAAAGAATTGAGGGCCCGGTCAGGCCGCTTCGCTTGCGAAGGCCGCGACGATCAACGGATTGACGCCGGCGGCACGCAGCGCCGCTTGCGTGGCGGCGCGGTCGGCCGCGGTGCCGAAGAGCCGCTGGCCGATGACCGCATGCGGCAGCGCGCCAAGCTTCGCTCCGGCGGCGATGCCGCCGACGGACGCGCGCAAATCCTGCAGCGGAAAACGATAGCCCCCGGCGCGGATGATCCCGGCTGGCGGGCCTGTCACGACCAAGGCCCGTTTGTCCGCGTCAAAGCGGCAGGTGTAGCCGGTATCGACCAGCCCGCGCTCGCCGATCTTGATATGGGGCAGCCCGGATTCTTCGATCCCGGGCGGGAAGGCGTGCCGCGGCACCATGGGACCGCGCACGGCGATCGTGCCGGCCTCGGTGCGGCTGACTTCGGCGACGACAATTCCGTCAGCCGCGTCACGCGGGGCAAGCAGCCGGCCGAGCGGCATTGGGCGCGGCGCGCCGTCGCCGCGCCGGCGCGCGGGCACCAATGCGGCTTCTCCGAAAAGCGCAACGTCGATCAGCGTGACGCCGGAAACACTCCAGGCCGGGCTGGTGGCGAGCCGCTCGGGCGCACGCCAGACAGCGATGATCGAGGCCGGATGGACTTCGGCGAACAAACCTGCAGCCGCCAGCGGGAAAGCGACCGCGTCGGGCACAATGAGCGCGGTACATTGCTCGTCGAGCATCTGCTGCGCGAGCGTCGGCAGCTCGAACGGATGATGCAGCACAAGCGTACCGCCGCACAGGAGCCACGGCACCAGCGCAAGGCACATGCCGGCAAAGGAAGACGGAGCCAGCGTCGATTGGATCACGGCATCCTGCGCGATGCCGCCTTCGAGCAGGACCGCAAGCCCGCCGGCCAGCAATTCGGCATGACTGCGCGCCACCGGCACGATACCGCCTTCGCTGGTATCGAAGGTGATCGCCGCGATATGGGCTGCGGCATTGCTCCTGTCGTGGTCGGCCTCGAGCAGTGCGGGATCGGAAATTTCCGCTGTCAACAAGTCGTCGAACGACACCACGCCGTCGGGAAGATTTTCGCCGAAGCCGCACACATAACGTATGGAAAAAACATCGGCAGCGACGTTCATGGCGCATTGGGCATGGTCGAAAGCGCCGACGCGGTCGCAGATGATGATGGCCTTGGCGCCGACGCGCGCCAGCGCGGCCGCCGCATCGGTAAGGCGGTAGAGCAGCGGCAGCGCGGCGACGATCATTCCCGCCCGCAACACGGCAAGCGTCGCCAAAAAGTTCTCGGCGATGTTCGGCAATTGAATGCCGACGACCGTGTCGGCCGGGAGTCCCATGTCGCGCAGCCGCGCGGCCATCGCACTCACAATGCGATCGGCTTCGGCATAGGTAACGCGATGCGGGCGTCCGCCGGTAAAGCTTGCGCGGTTGAGCGGGTCGATCAGTGCCAGCGCATGCGGCCGGCGTTGCGCGTGGCGGCGGAAAACGTCGTCAAGCGTGAGCGAGGGTCCGCGTGATGGATTGTCTGCGGTCTCTACTTCGCCGAGGATCATTGCAACGCCCGTTTGGGTTGATACCACCAGGTTTCGGGAAGGTAACCGAACAACGATGTGCGGCCGGGATGCTGGATATAGGTCCAGCGCGCCACCCATTGCTCGGGAAGATAGAACAGCGGCACCACATAGCAGCCGGAGATCAAGAGGCGATCGAGCGCGCGCACGGCCGCGACAAAATCGGGCCGCTCGCGCGCGGTCAGCATGGCCGCGATCATCGCATCGATCGCCGGACTGCGCACGCCCATATAGTTGCGCGAGCCTTGCTCGCCGGCAGCGGCGGAGCCCCAATAGAAGCTTTGTTCATTGCCCGGCGAGAGCGATTGCTCCCAGCGATAGGGGATCATGTCGAAGTCGAACGCGATGCGGCGCTGGTCGTATTGCACGGCGTCGACCAACCGCACCTGGGCCTCGATGCCGGCGCGCGCGAGATTGCTGGCGAAGCTGAGCGCGAGCCGTTCGTCGTCGCGGCTCGTCACCATGATCTCGAAGCGAAAGGGCCGGCCGCTGCCGCGTGCGCGCAAAGTCGTTCCTTTCAGTTCGTAGCCCGCGGCGTCGAGCAGGCTGAGCGCCTCGCGCAGGTTCTTACGGTCTCGGCCGGAGCCATCGCTTGCAGGCGGCGACCAGGTGCCGTCGAGCACGTCGGGGCGGACCGCGTTGGGAAAGGGCGCCAGCAGCGCGCGCTCGCGCTCGTCCGCCGGGCGGTGATAGGCGGACAATTCCGAGTCGTCGAAATAGCTCGCGCTGCGCCGGTAGAGATCGAAAAAGAAATTGTGATTGACCCACGCGGCGTCGAACAGCATCGCAATGGCCTGCCGCACACGCAGGTCGGCGAAAATGGCGCGCCGCGTATTGAAGACGAAGTTGGAGGCGGGCTTGGGCAGGCCGTTGGTGAATGCCTCCTTCACGATGCGGCCGTCGCGCACGGCCGGAATGTCGTAACCGGTCCGCCAGCGCGTCGGGTCGTGTTCGGCGCGCACGTCGTAGAGACCAGTCTTGAAGCCTTCGAAATAGGCGTTGGCGTCGCGATAGTAATCGAAACGCAACTCGTTGAAATTCCACAGGCCGCGATTGATCGGCAGGTCGCGGCCCCAATAATTGGGATCGCGCTTGAGCGTGACGCTCTTGCCGGCATCGATCTCGGCGACCGTATAGGGGCCGCTACCGATCGGCTTCGCCAAGCTCGTGTCCTCGAATTTCGCGGCGTCGATGGCGTGCTTGGCCAACACCGGCATCAAGCCGAGGATCAGCGGCAATTCGCGGTCGCCGGCGTTGCCGAGATCGAAACGCACGGTACGCTCGTCGAGCGCCTCGGCGCTGGCGACCTTGGCATAATAGGCGCGGTAATTGGGCCGGCCGTGATCGCGCAGCAGCTGCCAGGAAAAGATCACGTCGGCGGCCGTCACCGGCGTGCCGTCGGAAAAGCGCGCCGCAGGATCGAGCGCGAAAGTGACATAGCTGCGCGCATCGTCGGTTTCGATCGTGTGGGCGAGCAGACCATAGAGCGAGAACGGCTCATCGTAACCGCGCGCCATCAGGCTCTCGAACACGTAGCCGCGCAGCGACTGCGCCGGGAGGCCTTTGACGATGAAAGGATTAAGACTGTCGAACGTGCCGAGCACGCCTTGCACCATGCGGCCGCCTTTGGGCGCTTCGGCGTTGGCATAAGGCACCACGGCAAAATCGCGGGGCAGAGCAGGGTCGCCATGCATGGCGATGCCATATGTCGCCTCGGCGAGCGCCGGCGCGACGAAGGTCCATGCCAAAAGCATCGACGCCAAAAGCGTTCCGCATGCGGCACCACGCATGATTTCTGTGGTACGATTCGGACAGACGGCAAGGGCTTTCAGCATGGAGCGACGCTAATAAGCTCCGCGATTCGGGGCAGGCTGCCCCGTAACTGTAACAGAATACGCGGCGGCGCTTTATCTCGCGAGCAAAGTGGGCTATCGGGATGGCTCTCGCCGGGGCGCGGTGTCACGCTGTTGCCGCATTCTGCGCCGAAGGACCGACGCAGGGGGGCCGCGTGCGACGGTGCGTGCCGGCACATGCCAGGAAGCTGATGCGCAAGTCGACGGACCTCGATTTGCAGCGGCACACTACGAGGGATTGATCGCATGACCTATTGGACCGCGCCGGCCGCTTTGAGGCCGGCGACCCGGATGGCCGCTGCTATTGCCGCCACACCGGTGGCTTTTGCCAAAACGCTGGCATTATGCGTCAGTCTGACAGCGGCGGGGGCCCTGGTCGCGGGCGTCCCGGCCTTCGCGCAAGATGCCGCAGCTCCGGCGCCTAAGCCGAAGAAGCCCAAACCTAAGCCGCCGGCGGAGGCCCAGCAGCAGGCACCGGCGGCGCCAGCCACTCCCCCTGCGGAGGCCCAGCAGGCGCCCCCCGGTCAGCCCGGCCAACAGGGGCAGGCACAAAACGGCCAGCAGCCTGTGCAATTGATCTTCTCGCCCTGGACCAAATTCTGCCTCAAGGGCCAGCCCGGACAGGCGCCGGATCCCAACGCCAAGGAAGTCTGCTTCACTGGCAAGGACGCGCGCGTCGAGTCCGGCCAGCCGGTTGCCGCCGCGGTGCTCATCGAGCCGCAAGGCGCCGACAAGAAGCTTTTGCGCATCACCTTGCCGCTCGGCATGCAACTCGCCCATGGCACGCGGATGATCGTCGATCAGAACCAGCCGATGACGGCCCCCTATGTGATCTGCTTCAGCAACGGCTGCATGGCCGATTACGACGCCTCGGCAGATCTCATCGGCAAAATGAAGAAGGGGCAGGGCTTGGTCATTCAGGCCATCAATGCCACCGGCCAACCGCTCAGTCTGGTGATGCCGCTGAACGATTTCGCCAAGGCCTATGAGGGTCCGCCGACTGATCCGAAAGTCTTCGAGGAGCAGCAAAAGAAGCTGCAGGAAGAGTTGCAGCGGCGCGCCGACGAAGCGCGCAAGAAGCTGGAACAGCAGCAGGGCGGCGCGCCCACCTCGCAGGCCAATCCGCCCGGCGGCGGCAAGACGCAATAACGGCTGACGCGTCGTCACCCGGAGGCGCGCGCGTGCGCGCCCCCGACTTCATGCTCCGCCAAAATGGCGGAGCGCCGATCGTCTCGATCTGAATTCTAGTGCGTCGTGGTCGATTGCCGCGGCCGGTAGCCGCCGTTGCCGTCCTGCACGAATACTTCCGCGACCTGCGGGTGTCTGACCGGCTCGCCGCTGTCATCCGGGAGCAAATTCTGCTCGGACACATAGGCGATGTATTCGGTTTCGTCGTTCTCGGCGAAGAGGTGGTAGAATGGTTGATCTTTATTCGGCCGCACTTCGGCAGGGATCGACTGATACCATTCTTCCGTGTTGTTGAAGATCGGATCGATGTCGAAGACCACGCCGCGGAACGGGAACAGCCGATGCCGCACGACTTGGCCGATCTGATATTTGGCGCTGCGAATCTTGTTCATGGCTCGGGCCATTGGCGACCTATATTTCCGGCTGCAAACTTATTTCCGGCTGCTCTTGGCAACGATGCAAAGACATGATTGTGGCGACCCGCTGACAAAAACCTGAACGGTCATTCATAGCGCGAATACCACTTCGTTCATAGTCCATATTGAGCAGCCATTGCTGGGTCCTTCGCTGCCACCAGCCGGGCGAGGTCGACCAGAACCTTCGCCTGCTTCCAAGTGGCGTCGTCCTGCATCTTGCCGTCGATCATGATCGCGCCTGTGCCATCGGGCATGGCGGCCACGATCTTGTGCGCGAACGCGACTTCGGCTGGATCAGGCGAGAAGACACGCTTGGCGATCGGCACTTGGTTGGGATGCAAGGTCCATGCCCCGGCGCAGCCCATCAGAAAACTATTGCGAAACTGCACCTCGCAAGCGGCCGTGTCGGCAATATCACCGAACGGGCCGTAGAACGGCTTGATGCCGGCGGCGGCGCAGGCATCGATCATCCTGGCGGTCGTATAGTGCCAGAGGTCCTGTTGATAGGTCGCGCGCGGCGTGCCGGCGGCGCTGGCCGGCGCGGGATCGGCCATCACCTTATATTCGGGATGGCCGCCGCCGACGCGCGTTGTCTTCATCGCGCGCGAAGCGGCGAGATCCGCCGGCCCGAGGCTGATGCCGTGCATGCGCGGCGATGCAGCCGCGATGCTCGATACGTTCTCGACGCCCTCGGCCGTTTCCAAAATGGCGTGAATAAGGATCGGCTTCTGAACCGCATACTTGGCTTCAAGCTGCGCGAGCAGCTGATCGAGGTAATGAATGTCCCACGGTCCTTCGACTTTCGGCAACATGATCACATCGAGCTTGTGGCCGACCGCGCCCACGATCTCGCGAATGTCATCCAGCACCCACGGCGAATTGAGCGCGTTGATCCGCGTCCACAAGCCGGTCTTGCCGAAGTCGTTCTCTTTCGCCATCGCGATGAAGCCCGTGCGGGCCGCTTCCTTGGCGTCAGCCGGGATCGCGTCCTCGAGATTGCCGAGAACGACGTCGACCTGACTGATGAGCTCCGGCACGCGCGCACGCACTTTCTCGATATGCGGCGGCACGAAATGGATCATGCGCTCGAGCCGGATCGGCAGTTCGCGCAACGGCGCCGGCGCTCCGATCGCAAGCGGCTTGAAAAAGTTGCGCGGCAGCTTCATGCGTCAATCCTGTTGCAAAGACTTTCGTGCGGCATTTGGTGGGAAGAGCTGAGCAGCTCGGCTTGTTGGATGATCCGGACCGTATGACGAACCGGTGGGCGCGCCAAGCCGTTTTTCGCGCCATCAGCCTCGTAACTAACAGATAACTAGATCATTTCGCCGCGCATCAGGCGTGGTTGCGAGGCCGCGGGGCTGACCCCTTCGCGCATCAAGGCGCGGCGCAGCGGGCCGATGCGGTCGACCAGAAAAAGCGAGAGCGCGCGCGCGCCGTGAACCGGCAGGAAATCCGTGAGCAGGCTGCGATTGAGAAGGTCGATGGCTATCCGGCGGCTGGTCACGTCGGCGCGCCGCTGCATCTCATAGCGCGCGAGCACGGCCGACGAGCCGATATCGAGGCCGTGGCGCCGCGCGTCGGCAACGATCTCGGCAAGCGTCGCGACGTCACGCAGTCCGAGATTGAGTCCCTGTGCGCCGATCGGCGGAACGACGTGGGCGGCTTCGCCGACGAGCGCAATCCGGTTGCCCGCGACCGACCGGGCGGTGTCGACGGCAAGCGGAAGCATGCCGCGCCCAGGCTCGACGCTCATTTTGCCGAGCAGCGAATGCGCGCGGTGCTCAATTTCGATGGCGAGCTCCGCTTCGGTCATGGCGGCCGCGCGCGACGCGCGTTCCGGATCAAGGACGCAGACCAGGCTCGATCGCCTTCCGGGCAGAGGGACAAGCGTGAACGGACCAGTCTCGGTGTGAAATTCCGTCGCCGTGTCCTGATGCGGCCGCGTGTGCGCGAGATTGAGCGTCAGCGCGGTCTGCGGATAGGTGTGCCGATGACTGCTGATCCCCGCCGCGGCGCGGCAGAGCGAGTGTTGGCCGTCGGCTCCAACGACAAGCGGCACGCGTGCTTCGCCTTCGGCGAGCTTCACTGTGACGCCGTCGTGATCGGGCACGACAGCGACAGCGGGAGCGCTGATGCGCGGGATATTCAGCTTGGCCGCACGATCGTGCAGCGCGGCGATGACATAGCGGTTCTCGATATTGTAGCCGAAGGCGTCGAGGCCGATTTCGGCGGCCGCGAAATGGACTTCGGGCGCGCGCCAGAGCCGGCGCGTGTCGTCGATGATGCGGATCGCGGTGAGTGGCGCCGCGTGCGGGCGGCAGGCATCCCATACGCCCAATGTGGTCAGCGCCGTCACCGACCCGGCAAGGAACGCGGTAGTGCGAAAGTCCTCTCGAGCGGAAGGTGCGATGATCAGCGTGTCGACGCCGGCGGCGGCGAGCGCAATCGCGCTGACGAGACCCGCCGGCCCGCCGCCAATGACTGCGGCTTCGGCGGTCTTGAGGTTATGCGCACTGTTCACGAGCCGCCTCGGCGTTCACCAGGGAAATCTGTAGTTGAAGCCGCCGCGCACCAAATTCTCGGTGAACGCGACCGACGAGCCGGTAGCACTCCCGCAATTCGCCGCGGTCGAGCACGAAGCCGTGGCGAGATTGACAAAGAGGTATTCGGCCTTCGCGCTCCAGTTCCCGAAGAAAGCAAACTCGACGCCGGCGCCCGCGGCCCATCCGAGCTTGGTTGCGGTGTCGAAGTTCGACGGCGGATTAAGGCCGGCCTGGACCGGAGCGAAGGCGGCACCGCCGGTCACGTAGATCAACGTCCGGTCGAATGCATAACCGACGCGAGCGCGCGCCGTTCCGAGCAAGTTGCTCTTGGTCTGACAAGCCGCCACGGCGCCGCTTGCATTCACCGCACAATTAGTGGCGCTGCCGCTGAGGCCCGACCAATCGATGTCGCCCTCGAGGCCGACCAGCACCGCGCTGACGGGATAGTTGAACCCGACCGTGCCACCAAACAGAAAGCCATTGGTGTTGAAAACGTCGGTCCCCAACAGGCCCAACGTCCACTGGCTGCTTCCCAAGCCGTAGCCGCCATTGAGGCCGAGATAGGCTCCGGCCCAGTTTGTGTAAGGGCCGTTGGCGTCATAGATCGTAGGCGGTCTCGCCGGTTCCGCTGCGGGCAAGGGAAAATCGGCAGCCAACACCGGGCCTGAGCCGAGCGCCGAAAGTAGCATCAACGCAACAAATGACCTCACCGGACGCTCCGACTTCCGAGCCCCAAATTTTGAGCCGTCGCCGTTTTCACGCTACCGAATAAATCTTCGCAATACTATATCGGGCGGACAATTTCGCGGCGATTTGACGGTCGTTCGAGTGGAGCGGCGACCCGCCCGCTATTCGCGTGTAGGGTCGGTTTTATGGATTCGTGGTTACCTAAGGCGGATTTTTCGCCCCGCACGCTGGCCGCGTTTGCTGTGCATGTCTTCACGGCCTGCGGGGCGGCTTGCGCCTTGCTCGCGCTGATGGCTGCGGCCGGCGCCGACTGGACGCAGATGTTTCTGTGGCTTGGTGTGGCCTTGATCGTGGATGGCGTCGACGGCACCTTTGCCCGCCATTTGCACGTGGCGGAGTTGCTGCCGCGCTGGTCGGGCGATGTGCTCGACTTCGTCGTCGACTACGCCACCTACGTGCTCGTACCGGCTTATGCGATCGCGATCGGTGGCGTCTTAGCAGCAAGCGTCGCGCTTCCCCTCGGACTGATCGTCGCAATCACCGGCGCGATCTATTTCGCCGATCGGCGCATGAAGACGTCGGATAGCTATTTTCGCGGCTTTCCGGCGTTGTGGAACATCGTTGCTTTCTATCTGTTCCTGCTCAAACCCGCGCCTTGGTTCGCTGCGCTCGCCGTTCTCGTGCTCGCCGCGGCGACGTTCGCACCGATCTATTTCGTCCATCCGGTGCGCGTGCCGCGCTGGCGCATCGTCAACCTCGTGGCGCTGGTGCTTTGGGCGGGGCTCGCGATCTTCGCGCTCACGCAGCGTCTCGATCCGCCGGGCTGGGCCGCCGCTGCACTTGCCGCCATCGCGATCTATTTCGTGATTGTCGGCCTGTTACGTTCGCGGTCGTCTTGAAGGTTCCCTGATGCTTGCGCTTGTCACCGATCCGAGTGCGTGGGCCGCGCTGCTGACCTTGACGGCGCTCGAAATTATTCTCGGCGTCGACAATGTCATTTTTCTTTCGCTCCTCGCCGCCAGCCTCGAGCCGGCCGCAAGCCGCCGGGCGCGTCAGATCGGGCTTTTCCTGGCGCTGATCTTTCGTGTCGCGCTGTTGTTCGGGCTTACGTTCCTCGGGCGACTGCGCACGCCACTCGTCGTCGTCTACGGCAACGAGATAACCTGGCGCGACATTATCTTGATCGGCGGCGGTCTCTTCCTGATCGCGAAGGCGATCTTCGAAATTCATGGCGAGATCGACGCCGAGGAACCCGAAACGAAGCGAACGGCCGGCGCGCGCTCCAATCTTTTCCTGGTCATCATACAAATTGCCATCATCGATCTGGTCTTCTCGATCAACTCGATCTTGACCGCCATCGGCATGGCGCAGCATATCGAGGTGATGATCGCTGCCGTGATCATCGCGATTGCGGTCATGTATGTCGCGTCCGAGCCGGTGGCGGGCTTCATCCTGCGTCACCCGACGACCAAGATGCTGGCGCTGTCGTTCTTGATCCTGATCGGCGTTGCGTTGATCGCCGACGGCTTCGATGTCCATATCCCGCGCGGCTATGTGTATTTCGCAATGGCTTTCGCCGCCGTGGTCGAAGGCTTCAACATTCTGGCGCGACAGCGGCGCAAGCGACGGCGGCAATGAGGAGGCCAACGCCACTTGCGCAGTGGCGGCTGCTCCCTATGATCGCGCGTCCGCGAAAAGTCCGAACAAGGCCTGAACAGGAGTGAACAATGGTTGCGGCAGTACGCGTCCACAAAGTCGGCGGCCCTGAAGTTTTGACCTTTGAGGATATCCCGGTGCCTGCAGCCGGACCCGGGCAAATCCGGGTGAAGCAACACGCCATCGGCGTCAACTTCGTGGACACGTATTTTCGCAGCGGTCTTTATCCGGCGCCCGGCGGCTTGCCATTCGTCGCCGGCAATGAAGCCGCCGGCGAGGTGGTCGAAGTCGGCGCTGGCGTCAGCGAGTTCAAGCCCGGAGACCGCGTCGCCTATGTGCAGGGGCCGGGGTGCTACACGGCCGAGCGGGTCGTGCCGGCCGATCGCGCGGTGAAGCTGCCGGCCAATGTCAGCTATGAGCAAGCCGCCGGCATGATGTTGAAAGGCCTGACCGTGCAATATCTCGTGCGCCGCACGTTCAAGGTCGAGAAGGGCATGAATGTACTGATGCACGCCGCCGCCGGCGGCGTCGGTCTGATTCTCTGCCAATGGGCCAATCACCTCGGCGCCAATGTCATCGGCACGGTCGGTTCGAAGGATAAGGCCGAGCTCGCGAAAGCCAATGGCTGCCATCACACGATCCTCTATCGCGACGAAGATTTTGTCGCCCGCGTAAAGGACATCACCGGCGGCAAGCTGTGCGATGTAGTCTATGACGGCATCGGCAAGGCGACATTCCCGGCATCACTCGATTGCATCCGGCCGCTCGGCCTGTTCGTCAGCTTCGGCAGCGCGTCCGGCCCGATCGCCGCCTTCGACATCAACCTCCTGCAATTCAAAGGCTCGCTCTTCGCCACGCGCCCGACGCTGAACACCTATGGCGCCAAGCGTTCTGATCTCTTGGCTATGGCCGAAGATCTGTTCGCGGTCGTCGGTAGCGGCGCGGTGAAGATACCCGTCAATCAGAAGTATCCGCTCAAGGACGCGGCCAAGGCCCACCGCGATCTTGAGGGCCGCGAGACGACGGGGTCGTCGATCCTGATCCCGTAGGGACCAAAGCATGATCGCGAAAAGTGGCACCCGGTTTTCGGAAAAAGATCATGCTCAGACAAATGGCTAGAGCGGGATGACGATTCGAAGAAAAGTCATCCTGATCTAGCAGGGCCCAAGCGAGCGGCGATGAGGATTTGGGGGTACTGGGCGACGCTGGGCTGGGCCTTTCTCGCCTTTGTCGCCAGCCAATTCCTTGCGCTCGCGATTCTGGTGTTGCTGCGGATCAGCGATCTGGATTCGCTCGTCAGCGCGCCGTTCGACGGCAAGCTCGTCACGCTATTCATCGTGATCGCCAACCCGATCATGGTCGCGATCATAGCACTCGCGGTCCGGGCCGCGCGTTCGCCGTTAGCCGACTATCTGGCGTTGGTCATGCCGCGCCGGCGCGATATCGGCATCGGACTTGTCTGTCTCGTCGGCCTGATTGCGATCGGCGACGCGCTTCTCTATTTCGGTGGATACCCGCTGGTTACGCCGTTTCAGGTGGAGTCCTACACCACCGCCGCCGCTCAAGGATGGCTGGCGGCGCTCTGGGTCGGTGCAGTCGTAGTCGCGCCGGCGGGCGAGGAAGTTCTGTTCCGCGGCTTCTTGTTTCGCGGCTGGGCGCGGTCGGAGCGCGCCGTGTGGCCGACGATTATCATTATCTCGCTGTTATGGGCGGCGCTGCACGTCCAATACGACTGGACCGGCATCCTACAGATATTCGTCGTCGGTCTGTTTCTCGGCTGGATGCGCTGGCGCAGCGGCTCGACGCTGCTCACGTTTTTTCTGCACGCGCTGTTCAACGTCGAAGGCACGCTGGAGACGGTCACGCAGGTGTATTTCTTCAGATAACGCCGCGCTGACGCAGCGCTGCGACATGCTCGTGCGACAGGCCGCATTCGGCCAAGAGCCGCTCGGTATCCTGCCCGAGCGCCGGCGCAGGGTTTCGAGGCAAGGCTTCGCCCGGACATCCGTAGGGCGCCGCCACCATCTTGAAATCCGCGCGTTTCGGATGGTCGATGTTCCAGATGCGCCCACCGCCGCGCACGAACGGATTGTCGAGGGCGGAGGCGACATCGTTGACGGGCGCGGCCGGGACGCGCCCGGCAAAATGCTCGAGCCAGTCCGATGTGGTGCGGCCACTGAGCGCTTGGTCGAGCACGTCCGTGAGCTTCTCGCGGTTGGCAAGACGGTCTTTGAAGGTGCGGAAATTGGGATCGGCGGCAAGATCGGGGCGGCCGATCATGTCGCAGAAGACCGGCCAGAACTTCTCCTTGTTGCACATGATGAAGATGTAGCCGTCGCGCGTGCGATAGAGCTGGCTCGGCGTGAGCGAGGGATGGCTCGATCGCGGCTCGCGGCCCTGCTTGTGGCCCTCATTGAGATACCAGGTCGCGAGATAGTTCAAATTCTGCAGCGCGCAGTCGAACAGGTTGACATCGATGTCGCGCCCGACGCCGGTGTCGCGCGCGGCGATGATGCCGGAGAGCAGGGCAAAGGCCGCAAACAGACCCGTCATCATGTCGACAATCGACAACCCCATGCGGCTCGGCGGTCCGTCGGGTTCACCGGTCAGTGAGAGATAGCCGGCCTCCGCCTGCATCAGATAGTCGTAGCCCGGCCAGTTCGCGCGCGGCCCGTCGCGTCCGTATGCCGACAGATGCGCGCAGACGATGCGTTGATTGACTTTCTTGAGTGCCGCGTAGGTGAGCCCGAGCGAGTCGGGGAGGTCGCCGCGCAGATTGTTGAGGACGCCGTCCGCTCGGCGCACCAGCGCGTGCAGCACCTCGCGCGCGCCGTCCTTCTTCAGGTCGAGCGTGATGCTCTTCTTGTTCCGATTGAAGCTCTCGAAGAAATGGCTGTCGTCAGGGCTGAGGAAGTAAGGACCGACGCGCCGGCCCATGTCGCCGCCGTCGGACGGATTCTCTATCTTGATTACTTCGGCGCCGAGATCGGCGAGCTGCATCGTGCCGTAGGGCCCGGCGCCATATTGCTCGATGGCGATCACGCGCATTCCGGAAAGCGGCAGCATCGGCCCTTGCCCTTAAACCGGGTTACGCTCGACGAGCTGCCGCGCGATGATGATGCGCTGCAGCTCGTTGGTGCCTTCGCCGATGACCAAAAGCGGCGCGTCGCGGTAGATGCGTTCGACGACGAACTCCTTCGAGTAGCCGTAAGCGCCGTGGATGCGCATCGCTTCGAGCGAAACATTCACCGCCGTTTCGGTCGCGAACAGTTTCGCCATGCCGGCTTCCATGTCGCAGCGCAGCCCGCGATCGTAGGTCTTGGCTGCGTCTTGTGTCAGCAGCCGCGCCGCATGGATCTGCGTCGCCATATCGGCGAGCTTGAGCTGGATGGCCTGGTGCTGGCAAATCGGCTTTCCGAAAGTCTTGCGCACCTGGCTGTAGGCGACCGCCTGATCGAGCGCCGCCTGCGCCAGGCCAACGCCGCGGGCCGCGACGTTGATGCGCCCGAGCTCAAGCCCGCCCAATGCATGCTTGAGTCCGAGGCCCTCTTGTCCGCCGATCAGGCGGTCCGCCGGAATGACGTAGTCCTCGAACACGAGCTCGGCGGAGTCGATGCCCTTGTAGCCGAGCTTCTCGAGCTTGCGGCTCACCTTAAAGCCATCGCCCTTTTCGGCGATGAACAGGCTCATGCCTTTGTGCCGCGGCTCCGCATCCGGGTTGGTTTTGACCAGGAGCGCGAAGCATTGGCCGTGGATGCCGTTTGAGATCCAGGTCTTGGTGCCGTTGACCACGTAGCTGTCGCCGCGCCGGCGCGCTGCTGTGCGGATCGCCTGCAAATCGGTGCCGCAATCGGGCTCGGTGAGCGCGAGGCCGCCGCGCAACTCACCGGTTGCGAAACGCGGCAGGTAGGCTTGCTTCTGCGCTTCGGTGCCGAAGCGCTGCACCGCCGCCGCCATGATGAGGTGCGAGTTGAAAATGCCGGTGACCGACATCCACACCCGCGAGATGCGCTCGACGATGCGGGCATAGACTGTGGTCGATAGTCCAAGTCCGCCATAGGCAGCGTCGATCGTGGCCCCGAACAGGCCAAGCTCCTTCATCCGGGCGACGATTTCTTCCGGGTAGACATCGTCGTGTTCGAGCTTTTGCGCGTAAGGCGCAACGTCGCGTTCCAGAAAGCGGTCGATACTGGCAAGGATGACGCTTTCGGCCTCGTTATCCTGCGGCGGTGTTTCGCGTGTCACGGTGCTCAATGCCGCTTCTTCATGCACCGGAGAGCCGATCGGCGGCGGTGCCTATGTCGGCTGCTTGATCGAGCGAAAGCAGCAGCGTCTCGACCGCTTGCGCCTTGTCGCGCGAGACGGCGCGCGCTGCGTTCGAGCGGAATTTTTCGATGATATCGGCCTCGCTCAAGGGACGCTCGCCGTTTCCGCGATTGACTGCTTCGCGATGCCGCAGCGTGCGGCCGCCGCGCAGCGTGACGATGATCTCGCCCGTATAGTGGCGCGGGAAGGTCGTCGCCGGGTCGGTCTCGTAGTGCACCCGGTCGGCCAGCGCGAGAACGTCCGGATCGCCAAGCGCGTTGTCTTCAAGCTCGTCGAGCGTGAATCGCCCGTGCTGCAAGGCCGCCGCGACCGTGTAGGGAATCGAGAACTGCGCGTCGTAGCTGTTGGCGGGGCGGCGCTTGTTTGCCGCCGGCTCGCAAACGGTCTTTACCACTTCCGCCGGCACGAGCGCCCGCACCTGCTCAATCTCTTTCGCATCGAGCTTGTGCTCGCGTGTCAAAGTCACGGCGGCGTCGACGCAGGCATGCACGAAGTGACAGGCGGGGTAGGGCTTCACCGCGACCTGCTGCAGTTCCCAGATCTCGCCGAGGCCGGCCGTCGCCAGCGCCAGATTGGCCGGATCGAAGTGGCTCTGCAAATGGCTCGCATAGAGGCCGAACCGGCCTTCATAGGCGCGCTTGGCGCCGACGAAGCCCTGCCGGGCGAGCGCGGCGGCGGTAATTCCGGAGACGGCCGCCCACCCGGGATGGAAGCGCTTGTTCCAGGCGCCATCCTCCAGGAATTCGAGGCTGCCGGAACCGGCCGACAAGGTCAGTCCTTGCGCCATGACGAGTTGCTTCTCGCTCAAGCCCATCAGGCGTCCGGCGGCGAGCGCACAAGCAAACGCGCCAATCAGTCCGGTCGGATGGAAACCGACCTGGTGGAATGCACCTTTGGCGACCGCGCCGAGTCTCGCTGCGACCTCGACGCCGAGCACGTAAGCCGCAAGCATTTCGCGCCCGCTGGCGTGCTGTTGCGCGCCGACGGCAAGCACGGTCGGCAGCACGCTGGCCGTCGCATGAATGACGCCGCCGCTGTGGGTGTCGTCGAAATCGAGGCCGTGAACCAGAATACCGTTGATCAGCGCCGCATCGCGCAGCGGCAGCCGCGCCGGCATGCCGATGACGGTGAAATCGCCGACGCCCGCGAGGCCGGAAATGGCCGTCATCGCCCGATGGGCGAAGTCATAGCGGGTGGAGGCGAGCGCGATGCCGACTGCATCGAGAATCAAGTGCTTGGCGCGCGCGGTCACCGCAGCCGGGATTGCCGCAGTCGCAAACGCGCCGACAAAGCGCGCAAGCTCTTCGGAGACGAGCGCGCTTGCGACGGATTCAGGCTGACGGGCTTTGAGGACGGTCACTGGCGCGTTCATGCGCTCCTCCTTGGTCGGGCTTCAACGGTCGCAGTTTCCTTTGAGCATGATCTTTTCGGAAAACCGGTTTTCACTTTTCCGCATCATACTCTAGTTGTCCGGACAAACTTGCGCCCGGCGCAAGGTACATGTCAATGGCGCGTGTCAATGGCGCGCATCGTCAACCGCGCTCGGGCCGCAGCGAAATGGAATAGCTGAACCGATCCGCCGGATGCAGGTTGAACGCCACTTCGATGACGCGGTGCTTGGCGGACTTGTAGACGCGTTCGATCTCGAGCGCCGCTGAGCCGGCGGGAACCTTGAGCTTCGCCGCGATGGCCTCGGGAACTGTCACGGCCCGCAAGGTCTGAACGACCTCGACAACCCGTTCGTCATACATCTCCTCGATCCATGTGTAGATCGGACCGGTTCTTTTGCCGATCAGCGAGCGAATGCCCGCATAAGCGGCGTGCACATAAACTTCGGTCCAGCAAATGGGCGGCGAGCCGTCCGGTGCATAGCGCAAGCCTTCGGTGTGGAGCCATCGCCGGCCGGGACTGCAGACGAGCCGGCGCGCAAGCTTGGCGTCGGCGATCACGAAGCGCGAGCCGGACACCACGTAACGGGTCGTCACCGCATATTGCATCAGGTCGGTAACGGACGCGATCGGATGCAGATAGAAGGACGGCTCTGCCGCCGCGACGGTGGTACCTGAACCCTGACGCGGGCTGACCAACCCGGATTCGCGCAAGTGCCGCAGCGCTTCCCGCACGGTATGGCGGCTCACGGCGAAACGCCGGCAGAGCGCACTCTCGGTCGGCAAGCGCGCGCCGACCGGATGCTTGCCGCTCACGATCTCCTTTTGCAGAACACGCACGATGCTTTTGTACAGCGTGCCGCTGCCGGTAGTAGGGCTGCGGCTTCGGTGTGGGCGGGCGCTTGCGGACTTCGTCATGGCGGCGGCTGTAGCCTTGGCAACGGGCGTAGAGCTGACGAAGCAGTTACGTGACGAACGGCAATTGTGCTCGGCGCTCATGTGTATTTGCGCACGAGCAGAAAGCAAGCTGCAAGCCATCTGCCCACCGCTTGACCGCGCAGTTTAGATCACGGTAGGTTGTCCGGACAAGTTCCATGACAGGGAGGTCCGATGGTCGCGATCGCAAAAGAAGTGGGCGCGCATCGCTATCGCGAAAGCTACGGCCGCTATTTTGAGGATTTCACCGCAGGCGATATTTACGAGCACCGGCCCGGACGCACCATCAGCGAGGCCGACAACACCTGGTTCACGCTTCTGACCATGAACCAGCATCCGCTGCATTTCGATGCGGCCTATGCCAGTAAAAGCGAATTCGGCCGGCCCCTGGTCAATAGCTGCCTGACGCTCTCGATCGTCGCCGGCATGAGCGTCAGCGACATCAGCCAAAAGGCGATCGGCAATCTCGGCTGGACCGATATCCGGCTGATCGCGCCGGTTTTCGCCGGCGATACGATCTACGCGGAATCCGAAGTTCTTTCAAAGCGCGAGTCGGCCAAGCGGCCGACGCAAGGAATCGTCACGGTCAAAACGACCGGCAAGAAAGCCGACGGCACCGTGTTCATGACCTATGAGCGCAGCGTATTGGTGCCCAAGCGTGGCCACGCGGTGGACGATCGCGCGGACTATTGACTGCTCGCCGGTCATGCGCCCGAGACCGCAAATTCAAGAGCGGCGCGGGGCGAGCAAACAGGGGAGGACGGTGTGCCGGCAGGCGCAGTCAATTCCGGAGGGCGGCTCGATCGCTTGCCGATCTCGCCGTTTCATTACCGCGTGCTCGGGCTGGTCGGTGCCGGGATGTTTCTCGACGCGTTCGAGATCTATCTCGCCGGCGGGGTGCTGGCGGCGCTGGTCAAATCCGGCTGGTCCGATCTCGCATATAATGGCTGGTTCATCTCGATCACATTCGCCGGCATGATGGTGGGCGCCTGGTCCGCCGGCATATTCGGCGATCGCTACGGGCGCCGCTTCTCCTACCAGCTCAACCTCCTGATCTTCGGCATCGCGTCGCTTGCGGGAGCCGCGGCGCCCTCGATCGAATGGTTGATCGCCGCGCGCTTTGTCATGGGCGTCGGTCTCGGCGCTGAAATCGTCGTCGGTTACGTGACCCTCTCTGAATTTGTGCCGCCGCTGCAGCGTGGCCGCTGGGGTTCGGCGCTATCGGCCATTACCAATTCGGCGCTGTTTGTTTCCGCCTTCGCGGGTCTTCTGATCATCCCGCAATTCGGTTGGCGCTGGATGTTCGTCATCACCGGCATCGGCGCGCTGATCGTCTGGTATTTGCGCCGCGCGTTGCCGGAATCGCCGCGCTGGCTGGAATCCAAAGGCCATCTTGAGGAAGCCGAAAAGGTTCTCGGCGCGATTGAAGCGGAGGTTTCGCGCCGCGGGCCGCTGCCGCCCGCGGTGGAGCAGCCGACGCCAATTCTGCCTCGGCAGTCGATCAAGGCCTTGTTCGAAGGCGAGATGCTCGCGCGCACCATCGTCGGCAGTCTCATTCTGATCGCGATTAACACCGTCATTTACGGCTTCGTCGCCTGGGTGCCGACCTTTCTGGTCAAACAGGGCATGAGCATCGTGTCGTCGCTCGGCTTCACGACCCTGATGTCGCTCGGCGGTCCCGTGGGTGCGCTTGCCGGCATGTGGCTTGGCGATCACGTTGGGCGAAAACCGGTGCTGGTCGGCTTCTCGCTAGCAACAATTGTACTGGGCTTCATTTATCCGTTTGCTCCCTCGGAGGCACTGCTGAGCCTGGTCGGCTTTGCGCTCGTGACCTGCGTCTATGTGATGGTGGCCGTCGCCTGGGCGCTCTACGTGCCGGAATTGTTTCCGACGGAAATACGCATGCGCGGCGCCGGCTTCTGCAACACAATGGGGCGGCTGATGACCATCATCACGCCGCAGATCGTGCCGGTGATCTTCGTCCGCGCCGGCGTGGTCGGCGTCGTCGGCATGCTGGCGGCGCTGCTCTTGATCCAGGCGATCGCGGTCGCGTTCTTCGGCATCGAGACCCGGCAGCAATCATTGGAAGCCTTGCGCCCGCAGCATCCCGAGCGCGACCCAATCGCGCTTGATGCAGCAGTACCACGCTCGCCCCAGACGTGAGGTGAAAACGCCGCCCGCTCGAGTGTTCAGCCGCGCCGCTTCAGGATCGCGGGCGCGGCAGGCCGATCACCGGCTCGGTGAAACGGCCGATCGATGCCACTACCTCATCGAGCGGCACTTTGCTGCCGGGTGTTTCGCTGACGATCGTTGCCAGCAGGTTCATGTCGCGCCGAAATAGCGAATCAAGCGCGGTCAGCGTGTGGCTGAGCGCCCCGCGATAGGAGCCGGTGACCAGGATCAGCGGCAGGCGCAGCGCCATCATCACGTCGAGGATGGTGCGGTTCGGGTCGAGCGGCGTCATGACGCCGCCGACGCCCTCGATCAAGAGCACGCCGCGCCGCTGCTCGATCGCCGACTTACAGTAGGCGACCACCTCGTCAACGTCGATGCGGCGTTTCTCGAATTGCGCCGCCAGATCCGGCGGCAGCGCCGCGCGAAAACGCCAGGGCGACATGCGCTCGATAGTTTCGGGCGAGAAAGGCAGTCCCAATGCGGCGATCAGTGTCGCCAGATCGCTCGCCGCCGCTTGCGCCGGTTCGTAGCCGCAGACGATCGGCTTGATCGCATCGACCGCATGTCCGATCTGCTGCAAATGCCGGACGAGCGAGGCGACGACGATGGTCTTTCCCACGTCCGGTCCGGTGGCGGTGATGAAAATTGCGGTCACGATGAGGCGCCTCGCCTATCATGAAAGCGCCGAACATGGGTTAACACCAGCAAAAACAGGAATTAATACTTTTACGCCGCCCCGAACTGTTAGTAACCGATTGCCGTGCCGTGCAGGTCATAGGCGTCGGCGCGTTCGATCTTAACAGTCGCGATCTCGCCGACGCGCAACGGCCGGCGGCTTTCCACAAAAACCGTACCGTCGATCTGCGGCGCATCGCCCTTGCTGCGGCCCTTGGCGCTGCGCGGCCCCGCGCCGTTCACACCGACCTCGTCGATGATGATCTGCTCGCGGCCGCCGACCCGACGCCGCAGTCGCTTGGCGGAGATGCCTTGCTGAGCCTGCATGAACCGGTGCCAGCGCTCCTCCTTCACCTCGTCGCGGACAGGCGCGCCCAGGTCGTTGGCGGCGGCGCCGGCGACCGGCTCGTAGCGGAAACAGCCGACCCGGTCGAGCTCGGCCTCGCTGAGCCACTCCAGCAACAGCGCGAAATCCTCCTCGGTCTCGCCGGGAAAGCCGACGATGAAGGTCGAGCGGATGGCGAGGCTTGGGCAGATCGAGCGCCACTGCCGGATCCGCGACAGTGTTTCTTCCCGCGCCGCGGGCCGGCGCATGCGTTTGAGCACGGCCGGACTGGCGTGCTGAAACGGCACGTCGAGATAGGGCAGCACATGGCCGTCCGCCATGAGCGGAATGACCTGGTCCACATGCGGGTAGGGGTAGACGTAATGCAGCCGCACCCAGACGCCGAACTCGCCGAGCGCGCGCGCGAGGTCGAGGAATTTGGCCCGCACCTCGCGGCCTTTCCAATCGCTGGCCGTGTATTTCAGGTCGATCCCGTAGGCCGACGTGTCCTGGGAGATGACCAGCAGTTCCTTGACGCCGGCGGCAACTAGCCGCTCCGCCTCGCGCAGCACGTCGGCCGCCGGCCGGGACACCAGGTCGCCGCGCAGATGCGGGATAATGCAAAATGTGCAGCGATTATTACAACCCTCTGAAATCTTGAGATAAGCGTAGTGCCGGGGCGTCAGCTTGATGCCTTCCGGCGGGATTAAATCGGTATAGGGATCGTGCTGAGGAGGGGCGGCTTGGTGCACTGCCTCAAGCACGCTCTCGTATTGCTGCGGTCCCGTCACGGCCAGCACGTTCGGATGCGCGGCGGTGATCTTTTCCGGCTCAGCGCCCATGCAGCCGGTGACGATGACTTTGCCGTTTTCCTTGAGCGCCGCTCCGATCGCGGACAGCGATTCCGCTTGCGCGCTGTCAAGGAACCCGCAGGTATTGACGATCGCCAGGTCGGAATCGGCGTGGTCGCGGGTCAGTTCGTAACCTTCCGCCCGCAGCCGCGTGATAATGCGCTCGGAATCGACCATCGCCTTGGGGCAGCCGAGCGAGACGAAAGAGATGCGGGGGGACCTGCTCACGAGAAACTCAAGTTTTGCGATTCGGGGACATGCTCGCGGCAGGAATTGGGACCACGAGCCGCAAAGGTCAAGCGCCTCCCGGTCCAAGTCTTAACCATATGCACATCGGCCCGCATGCATCGGGGTAGGACAATGACGAGCAAACTTCCGCAACCGCCGCTTCTCCTCGTGACCGATCGTCGGCAGGCGCGCCGACCGTTGCAGGCGGTCGTTAGCGCGGCGCTGAGTGCCGGTTGCCGATGGTTGAGCTTGCGGGAAAAAGATCTGCCCGCAGACGAGCAGATTTTGTTGGCGCGGTCGCTGTTGCCGCTCGTGCATGCACAGCAGGGCCAGCTGATGCTGCACGGCGAGGCTTCACTCGCCAGAGATGCAGGGATCGATGGCGTGCACCTGCCCGCAGGTCGCGATGCCGCCGCAGCCCGCGCGCTGATTGGGCGCGAAAAGATCTTGGGCGTGTCGATCCACACAGTTACCGAAGCTGAGCAAATCGATCCAGCTTGCGTCGACTACGCGCTGGCCGGGCCGGCTTTCGAGACCCCGAGCAAGCCGGGTTACGGCCCCGAGATCGGCCGCAAAGGATTGGCCGATATCGCGTTCGCCTGCCGCGTTCCCATCTTGGCGATCGGTGGTATCAACGCGGCCCGGATCGGGGAAGTGCTCGCTGGCGGAGCGGCCGGCGTCGCGGTCATGGGCGGGGTGATGCGCGCCGCCGACCCGGCGCTGGAAACGCGCGCCTTGCTGGCAAGCCTCAACGGGGCGCTTTCGATGCGGGTGTGACTCCGTCATTCCGGATCGCCGCGCCAGCGGCGAGTCCGGAATCCATAACCGCCGTCCCGGAAGAACCTGCACCGATCGTGGTTATGGATTCCGGGCTCGCGCCTGCGGCGCGCCCCGGAGTGACGAACAAAGCGCCCGGAATGACTAACGAGCCCGGTAGGTTGGAACGCCTTGGTCGGGCACCCACACGCCGCTCGGAAGCTTTCCGGCCTGCCAGAACACGTCGATCGGCATGCCGCCGCGCGGATGGAAATAACCGCCGATGCGCAGCCATTTGGGCTTGAGCAGCGCAACGAGCTTCTTGCCGATCGCGACGGTGCATTCCTCATGGAATGCACCGTGATTGCGGAAGCTGTTGAGATAAAGCTTGAGCGATTTCGACTCGACCAGCCAGCCGCGCGGCACATAGTCGATGACAAGCGTAGCGAAATCCGGCTGGCCCGTCACCGGGCACATCGCGGTGAATTCCGGAAATGTAAAGCGCGCGACATAATCCGTGTCGGGATGCGGATTAGGCACGCGATCGAGTACAGCCTTCTCCGGTGAAGCCGGGATCCGCGTGGGGTGGCCGAGTTGCAGGGGCTTCTTGGGCATGTCGGAACGTGCGTCGATCAGGATTTCGCTGTCATCACTGCGCATTGCATGCCCCGCTTGGCGCGCCATGACAAGAGCGCGTACCGCCGCGCAAATCGAAGCATGGCAACGGCCTCGCCGATCCTGTAGAAGCCCGCCCAAGCGCGCATGACTGGGATCATGCGCCCATGGGGACGTAAGCCGGGAGCGGGTATGACTGCTATCGTCGATATTATAGGCCGCGAAATTCTCGACAGCCGCGGCAATCCGACCGTCGAAGTCGATGTGGTGCTCGAGGACGGCTCGCTCGGCCGTGCCGCCGTGCCGTCGGGAGCTTCCACGGGTACGCACGAGGCCGTCGAGCTCCGCGACGGCGACAAGAAGCGTTATCTCGGCAAGGGCGTGCGCAGCGCGGTCGAAGCGGTCAATGGCGAAATCTTCGATGCGCTGAGCGGCTTCGATGCCGAGGCGCAGGTCAAGATCGACGAAACGATGATCGGGCTCGACGGCACGCCCAACAAGGCTCGTCTCGGCGCCAATGCGATCCTGGGCGTTTCGCTTGCGGTCGCCAAGGCGGCGGCCGCCGCCAACAATCTGCCGCTCTATCGCTATGTCGGCGGCACGGCGGCGCGGGTTTTGCCGGTGCCGATGATGAACATCATCAACGGCGGCGTGCACGCCGACAATCCGATCGATTTTCAGGAATTCATGATCGTGCCGGCGGGGGCGGCGAGCCTTGCCGAAGCGCTGCGCGCCGGCTCGGAAATCTTTCACACCTTGCGCGTGGCGCTCAAAACCGCCGGACTCAACACGAATGTGGGCGACGAAGGCGGCTTTGCGCCCGATCTGCCGTCGGCGGAAGCCGCGCTCGACTTTCTCATGCAGGCCACCAACAAGGCCGGATATCAGCCGGGCAAAGAGGTGATGTTTGCGCTCGATTGCGCTGCGACCGAATTCTTCAAGGACGGCAAGTATGTCTACGAAGGCGAGGGCAAGACGCGCTCGCGCGAGGAACAGACCAAATACCTCGGCGATCTCGCCGCCCGCTATCCGATCGTCTCGATCGAGGACGGCATGGCCGAAGACGACATCGACGGTTGGAAAATCTTGACCAAGGCGCTGGGGACGAAATGCCAGCTCGTCGGCGATGACCTATTCGTGACCAACGTGACCCGCCTTCAAGAGGGAATTATCGGCGGCTACGCGAACTCCATTCTGGTCAAGGTCAATCAGATCGGCACGCTGACCGAAACGCTGGCCGCGGTCGAGATGGCGCACAAGGCCGGCTACACTGCGGTGATGTCGCATCGTTCGGGCGAGACCGAGGACTCGACTATTGCTGATCTCGCGGTCGCCACCAATTGCGGCCAGATCAAAACCGGTTCGCTGGCGCGCTCCGATCGCACGGCGAAGTACAATCAGCTCCTGCGCATCGAAGAAGAGCTCGGGCCGCAGGCTCTGTATCCGGGGCTGTCGGCGTTCAAGGCCGGCCGCTAGCGTCGGCGCAATATCGCGGGCGAGCACCGGTATCGGAACAGTTTTTTTTGCGGAATACGCGGTTCGCGGGCACGGCTTCGCCCCCATTAATCCGCCCTTAAGCGGGCTTCTCGCATGGTGACGGGATGGTCACACGCAAGCGATTGCGCTCGATCCTCACCGCACTGGGCCTCTATGTCTTGGCGGCCCTGCTGATCGGCTATTTCGGGGTGAATGCCTTCAGCGGCAATCACGGCCTGAAGGCCAAGCAGGACCTCGACCAGCAGATCGCCTCGCTGTCGACCGAGCTTGCCGAGCTGCAGCGCGAACGCAAGCAGTGGGAGCGGCGCATCGCGTTGCTCAAGTCGCGCGGACTCGATCCCGACATGCTCGACGAGCGGGCACGCGCGCTCCTCGATTATGCACACCCCAACGATTTGACGCTCATGTTCGGGCCGTCTCGGCCCCGCCCGGCCGACGGCTCTTGAACGAAGCGCCATCCTAGCCGAAATATTTTTGTTGCCAACGGTTTGGTCGCCGGAACCGATCGTGCGGCGCCGACTTCCGCCATAAGCCGAATTCGGCTATGGGATGGAACTCTCGATATCTCGAGGACGCTGATGGCCGTCGCCCAAACCAAAGAAGCTGAACCGCTTACGGATATGCGCCCTTCGGCCGTGGAGGTTGCTCCGCCGCCGGGCCCGGAATTCAGCAAGGAAGAGGAATTCCGCGCGCTCAACCAAATGCTGCTGATCCGGCGCTTCGAGGAGAAGGCCGGACAGATGTACGGCATGGGCCTGATCGGCGGCTTTTGCCACCTCTATATCGGCCAGGAAGCCGTCGTCGTCGGCATGCAAATGGCCAAGCGCGACGGCGACCAGATGATCACCGGCTACCGGGATCATGGTCACATGCTGGCCTGCGGCATGGATCCGAAAGGCGTCATGGCCGAACTCACCGGCCGGCGCGGCGGTTATTCCAAGGGCAAGGGGGGCTCGATGCACATGTTCTCCCGCGAGAAGAACTTCTATGGGGGGCACGGCATTGTGGGAGCGCCTGCGCCGATCGGAACGGGGCTTGCCTTCGCCAACAGGTATCGCGAGAGCGATGCGGTATGCCTGACCTTCTTCGGCGACGGCGCCGCGAACCAGGGCCAGGTCTACGAGAGCTTCAACATGGCCGAGTTGTGGAAGCTTCCCGTGGTCTATGTCATCGAGAACAACCGTTATGCCATGGGCACGTCGGTGGCGCGCTCATCGGCGCAGGCCGATTTTTCCAAGCGTGGGGTGTCGTTCAACATTCCCGGCGTGCAGGTCGACGGCATGGATGTACGCGCGGTGCGCGCCGCCGGCGCCGAAGCGATCGCCTGGTGCCGTTCGGGCAAGGGCCCGACCATCATCGAAATGATGACATATCGCTATCGCGGCCATTCGATGTCGGATCCGGCCAAATATCGCACCAAGGAAGAGGTCGACAAGGTCCGCACCGAGCACGATCCGATCGAGCAGGTGCGCGCGCGCCTTCTCGCCAAGAAATGGGCGAGCGAAGACGAGCTGAAGAAGATCGATGCCGCCGTGCGTGCGGTTGTCAACGAAGCGTCCGAATTTGCCACCCACGATTCCGAACCGGATCCGTCCGAACTTTACACGGACGTTTATCGGTGAAATGCACTGCCTGCTGTCCGCCGCGCGCTGTTTCGGTTGGCGCCATAACCCAAATGTCCGTCTTTGCGTTAGCCCGCCAGAGTTAACCCACCATGCCGACTGAAGTCCTCATGCCCGCGCTGTCTCCGACCATGGAGAAGGGCAATCTCGCCAAGTGGCTGAAGAAGGAAGGCGACAGCGTCAAATCGGGCGACGTGATCGCCGAGATCGAGACCGACAAAGCCACCATGGAAGTGGAAGCCGTCGATGAAGGCACGCTCGGCAAGATCCTGGTGCCGGAAGGCACCAATGACGTTGCGGTCAATACACCGATTGCCATGATCCTCGCCGAGGGCGAAGACAAGTCGGCGCTCAAGGACGGCAAGCCGTCGGCGGCTGCGGCCGCAGCCACGGAGCCGGCTCGCCAGCAGAAGTCGGAATCCGCGCCGACCGCGCAGAAGGAAGAGCCGGCACAAAAAACGGCGGCGCCGGCGCCGCCGAAGTTCGGCACCGTGCCGCCGCCGCAGGCGCAGGTGCTGCCCGATCCGCAAGTGCCGCAAGGCACCGAAATGGTCACAATGACCATGCGCGAAGCGCTGCGCGACGCCATGGCGGAAGAAATGCGCCGCGACGGCGATGTGTTCGTCATCGGCGAAGAGGTCGCGGAATATCAAGGCGCCTACAAAGTCACCCAGGGACTGCTGCAGGAATTCGGCGCTAGGCGCGTGATCGACACGCCCATCACCGAGCACGGCTTCGCGGGGCTCGGGGTCGGCGCAGCGCTCGCCGGCTTGAAGCCCGTTGTCGAATTCATGACCTTCAATTTCGCCATGCAGGCGATGGATCATCTCATCAATTCGGCGGCGAAGACGCGCTACATGTCGGGCGGGCAGGTTGATGTGGCGATGGTGTTTCGCGGGCCGAACGGCGCCGCCGCCCGTGTCGGCGCGCAGCACAGCCAGGATTTTTCCTCCTGGTATTCGCATGTGCCGGGTCTGAAGGTGATTGCGCCCTCGAACGCGGCCGACGCCAAGGGGCTGCTCAAGGCCGCGATCCGCGATCCCAATCCGGTGATCTTTCTCGAAAACGAAATCCTCTATGGCGCCTCGTCGCCGGTGCCCAAGCTCGACGACTACGTCTTGCCGATCGGCCGCGCGCGTGTCGTGCGCGCCGGCAATGACGTGACCATTGTCGCCTGGTCGATCGGCATGACCTATGCGCTCAAGGCCGCCGACGAGCTGGCCAACGGGAACGTCTCCGCCGAGGTGATCGACCTGCGCACGCTCAAGCCGATGGACATTGAAACCATTGTCGAGTCAGTGAAGAAGACCGGCCGGCTGGTCACGGTCGAGGAAGGCTGGCGGCAATCCGGAGTCGGCGCGGAAATCGCCGCGCGGATGATGGAAGAAGCGTTCGACTATCTCGACGCGCCGGTCGCGCGCGTCACCGGCAAGGATGTGCCGATGCCGTACGCCGCCAATCTGGAAAAGCTTGCGTTGCCGTCGGTCGCCGAAGTGGTCGAAGCGGCCAAAGCTGTTTGCTATCGCTGACCTCAATTATTTGAAGCTGTTGCCCGATGCCCATCAACATCCTCATGCCGGCGCTGTCGCCCACGATGGAGAAGGGCAACCTCGCCAAATGGCTCAAGAAGGAGGGCGACGCGATCAAGACCGGCGACGTGATCGCCGAGATCGAGACCGACAAGGCGACGATGGAATATGAAGCCGTTGACGACGGCGTCATGGCAAAGATCGTGGTGCCGGAAGGCACGAGCGACGTGCCGGTCCATGAGCTCATCGCGGTGATGGCGCAGGAAGGCGAGGACCCGAAAGCCGCGGCGGCGGCCGCGAAGGCCGAAGAGAAAAAGCCGGACCTCGGCACCGCCTCATCCCCACCTTCTCCCCCTCTGAGAGAAGGGGCTGCCCAGCAAGTTAGCGCGTCCTCAACAGCTCCTGCCGCGAAATCGCCAAGCGCGCCGCAAGCGCCGCCCGCACCGTCTCCCCAACCGCGAGAGGGTGGCGGTGAGGGGGCTCGGACCGTCGGTGCGTCCGCTGCCGACGGCCATGGCGCAAACCGCATCTTCTCCTCACCGCTGGCGCGTCGGCTCGCCAAAGACGCCGGCATCGATATCGGCCGGATTTCCGGCTCCGGCCCGCACGGCCGTGTGATTGCGCGCGATGTCGCCGCGGCGAAGGAAGGCAAAGGCCTGCGCGCGCCGACCGCCGCACCGGCGCCTTCAGGCGCGCCTGCTCCCGTGATTGCGCCGTCTTTGTCGGATCAACAGATCCGCGCGCTCTACGAAGAGGGCAGCTATGAGCTTGTGCCGCATGACGGCATGCGCCGCACCATCGCCCAGCGGCTCACCGCGTCGGTGCAGACCATTCCGCATTTCTATCTCACCATCGACTGCGACATCGGCCGGCTGCTCGCCGCGCGCGAAGACATCAATGCGCAAGCGCCGAAGGACAAGGACGGCAAGCTGGCCTACAAGCTTTCGGTCAACGACTTTGTCATCAAAGCGCTCGCGCTCGCGCTGCAGCGCGTGCCGGATGCCAATGTGAGCTGGACTGACGCCGGCATGCTCAAGCACAAGCATTCCGATATCGGCGTGGCGGTGGCGCTGCCGGCCGGACTGATCACGCCGATCATCCGCAACGCGGAAACGAAATCGCTCTCGGCGATCTCCAACGAGATGAAGGATCTCGCGGCGCGCGCCCGGGCGCGCAAGCTCAAGCCGCAGGAATATCAAGGCGGCACGTCGTCGGTATCCAACCTCGGCATGTACGGCATCAAGGACTTCACCGCCGTGATCAATCCGCCGCAATCGACCATCCTTGCGGTGGGCACGGGAGAGGAGCGCGCAGTCGTGCGCAACGGCAAGATCGAGGCTGCGCACATCATGAGCGCGACATTGTCCTGCGACCACCGCTCGGTCGATGGCGCCCTTGGCGCCCAGTTGATCGGCGCATTCAAGGCGCTGATCGAAAATCCCGTGATGATGTTGGTGTAGCATGCCGCTGGCTCGCATCGATCTGCGGCGCGGTAAGCCGGCCGCTTACAGAAAGGCGATCTGCGACGGCATCTATCGCGCGCTGCGCGAGACGTTCAACGTGCCGGAGAACGACCGCTTCCTGGTCGTCAACGAGTACGATGCGGACAATTTCATTCACGCCGACAGCTATTTGGGCATCGAATATACCGATGATCTGGTCATCATTCAGATCACGGTCAGCGACACCCGCACGACCGCAACAAAGCAGGCGCTCTTCGCCCGCGTCGCCGCCTTGCTGGCGGAAAGTCCAGGCTTACGTAAGGAAGACATCTTTATCAATCTCGTTGAATGCAAAACGGAGAACTGGTCGTTCGGCAACGGCATTGCCCAGTATGTTGCGACCACGAGCTAATATATGGCTGACACATCCTACGACATCATCATCATCGGTTCCGGCCCCGGCGGCTACGTTTGCGCCATCCGCGCGGCGCAGCTCGGCTTCAAGACTGCGATCGTCGAGCGCGATTATCTGGGCGGCATCTGCCTGAACTGGGGCTGCATCCCCACCAAGGCGCTACTGCGCTCGGCGGAGATTTTCCACTATCTGCAACATGCCAAGGATTACGGGTTGTCGGCCGGCGAGGTGAAATACGACCCGTCGGCGGTGGTGATGCGCTCGCGCGCCGTATCGAAGCGGCTCAATGACGGCGTCGGCTTCCTGATGAAAAAGAACAAGGTCGCGGTGATCTGGGGCGAAGCCGCCATTGACGCGCCCGGCAAGATCACCGTGAAGGCGGGCCGCAGCGAAGCGCCGAAGGGTGCGCTCGGGCCTGGCGCTTATGAGGCCAAGCACATCATTGTTGCAACCGGCGCGCGCCCGCGCGTGCTGCCCGGGCTCGAACCCGACAAAAAGCTGGTCTGGACCTATTTCGAGGCAATGGTGCCGGACAGCATGCCGAAATCACTGCTGGTGGTCGGCTCGGGTGCGATCGGCATCGAGTTTGCGTCCTTCTATCGCACGCTTGGCGCCGAGGTGACCGTGGTCGAGGTGCTGCCGCAAATCCTGCCGGCGGAAGACGCCGAGATCGCCGCCTTCGCCCGCAAGAGCTTCGAGCGTCAAGGCATCAAGATCATGACCGGCGCCAAGGTGACAAAGCTCGACAAGAAAGCCGATAGCGTCACCGCTACCATCGACGACGGCAAAGGCGGCACACAGACACTCACCGTCGATCGCGTGATTTCTGCGGTCGGCGTGGTCGGCAATATCGAGAACCTCGGACTGGAAAAGCTCGGCGTGAAGACAGATCGCGGCGCCATCATGATCGACGGCGCGTGCAAGACCAACGCCCCGGGAATCTATGCCATCGGCGATGTCGCAGGCGCTCCGCTTCTGGCGCACAAGGCCGAGCACGAGGGCGTCATCTGCGTCGAGGCGATCAAGGGCCTGCATCCGCGTCCGATGGACCGGCGGCTCATTCCGGGCTGCACCTATTGCACGCCGCAGATCGCGTCAGTCGGGCTCACCGAGCAGGCGGCGAAAGAGAAGAAGCTCGATATCCGCGTCGGCCGTTTCCCGTTCGTCGGCAACGGCAAGGCGATCGCGCTCGGCGAGGATCAGGGCCTGGTGAAAGTGATCTTCGACAAGAAGACCGGGCAGCTTCTCGGCGCGCACATGATCGGCACCGAAGTCACGGAGCTCATTCAGGGTTACGTGATCGCGATGAACCTTGAAACAACCGAAGAAGAGCTCATGCACACCGTCTTCCCGCATCCGACTTTGTCGGAGATGATGAAGGAAGCGGTGCTGGATGCGTATGGGCG
Source organism: uncultured Alphaproteobacteria bacterium (assembly GCA_963720115.1). Taxonomy (GTDB): domain Bacteria; phylum Pseudomonadota; class Alphaproteobacteria; order Rhizobiales; family Xanthobacteraceae; genus BOG-931. The sequence goes on along the minus strand of CAVREN010000014.1, from coordinate 101,115 downwards.
GGTGCTGAATATTTGAGCCGTCTTTCCGGGTCTTTCGTTATTCTGGGGCGCGGCTTTGAGCCGCGAGCCCGGAATCCACAATCTTGAAGTGAGCAGATAAAGCTCTGTGTTAGATCAGCGTGCCCTGTGATTATGGATTCCGGGCTCGGCCCTTCGGGCCGCCCCGGAATGACACTCAGACCAACCCCGCCATCGGCTTCACGGCGGCGCTGCCGGGAAAAACATTGTCCGCCAGCACGTGTTCGTCGGCGCGCAGGTGATCCTTCAACACGCCCTTGAGCACCGCGCGCAGATCGGTCGTCGGCTTGAGGTCGCGGTTCTCGTACAGGTTGGCTGTCTTCAGTCCCGGCCAGTCGGCGATCACGCGTCCGCCTTTGAGCGCGCCGCCGGCCAAGAGCGCGACGGTCGCCGTGCCATGGTCGGTGCCGTCGGTGCCATTGAGGCGCGCGGTGCGGCCGAACTCGGTCACGAGGATGACGACGGTCTCGCGCCACGCCGGTCCCATATTGGTCTCGATCGCCGCGAGCGCTCCATCGAGCGAGCCGAGCAGCTGCGACAGCCGACCTTGCGCTATGCCTTCGTTGTTGTGCGTGTCCCAGCCGTCGAGCGCGAGTGCGCCGACGCGCGGTCCGTCCGGTTGGGCAAGAAATTTTGCCGCCGTTCCGGCGGCTTCGGCGAAATAACCGCGCACTTGCGCGGGGCGCGGGCCCCCGGGCTTTTGCGCCTTGTCCCCGGAATGCTCGATCGCGGCAAGCTTGATGCTTTCGTCGATCGCGCTCGCGAGCTTGACGTCGGTGTGGCGATAAAGGTCGAGCAGGCGTTGCACCGTGTCGGCGCTTGCCGGCTGGATGCGCTGCGGCGACCAGGACAGGACCGGCGCCGGTCCGCGGACCACGAGCGGCGTGACCGGCCCGACGGCAAAGGCCTTTCCGCCTTTCACATTTGCCGGCACGCTGCCATGCGGATCGACCCGGCCGGCCGATGCAGAACTCGCCAGCGCCCGATTGAGCCAGCCGGAGTCGCTGGGTGCGGGCTTGGCGAGCCCGGTCTCGAGCAAGTCCTGTCCGTCGAAGTGCGAGCGTTCGCGATAGGGCGTGGCGCAGGCGTGAACAACGATTGCCTGGTTGGCTTTGAACAGGCGATGCAGATTTGGCATCGCTGGATTGAGCGCGAAAAAATCATTGAGCTTGAGCGCCGGTGTCTTGCCTTCGAGCGTCAAGGCGTTGTCGCCGCGTAGCGCGACCCAATCGGGATCACCGACCGGCGCGACGGTCGCAAGTCCGTCCAGCGCGCCGCGCAGAATGATGGTCAGGAAGCGCGGGTCGCGGCCTTCCGCGTACGCGAGCCTTGGAAGATGGGCCCAGGCGAACAGCGTCCCGGATGCGAGCAGCATCTCCCGGCGGGTCGGTGCGTGAACAAAGCGCATGGTCATCTCCGCAGAAATTCCGGCGCCATGACAAGCAGTGCCAGAGCCTGAGTACGGCTCTCGGCACGCGCGATGGTCTCACGGGTATTGCGCGAGGCGATCGGGCCTAGCCCGCTCTCAAGCAGCGCCGCCGGGTCGGAGGAGGGCAGGTGTCCGGCAAACTCGTTGGCAATGTCGAGCCGGTGCGGGACACCGTCGATCCAGGCTGCTTCGGTATCGGGCCAGCCGTTCGGCGCCGGCGGTCGCCACAGCGATTCTCCAAGCGTCGCCTGTACCGCAAGGACGCGGCCGATATTCCAAGGCGAGCCGGTGTTCAAAGACGCATTCGTCAACCGCAACATGCTGACGATCCATTCGGACGGCCGCTTGAGTTTGCTGCGCGCCGGCGTCCAGGCTTCGTCTGCTGTCACCAACGCCTTGGCGACCGCCTTCAAATTCCCGTCGCTGTCCATGAAAGCCTTCGCCAGCTTGGCGACCAGCGGCGGCGGCGGTTCGTCGGCGACAAAGTGGCGGGCGAGTTTTTGTGCGACGTGTTGCGCCGTCGCCGTATGATGTGCCAAGTCGGCGAGCACGGCACGGCCCTGATCGACGCCGCTCTGGGCGTAGAACCTGCCAAGCACCGTCTGTTCGCCCGGCTCGTGCAGGCGCTTGTTGAAGAGGAACTCGCCGCCATGCGCTGGGTCCGCCGGGTCGACGTACGTCCAGCCGGTGAGGACATTAGCGAAGCTCGTGACGTCGGTTTGCGAATAGCCGCTGCGGACACCGATCGTGTGCAGCTCGAGAATTTCGCGGGCGAGATTTTCGTTGATACCCCTATCCGCGTTGATCCCGGCAATCGAGTCGGCACCCATGGATCGGGTGTTGTCGAGATAGTAGAGCATCGCCGGATGGGTTTCGACGGCGATCAGCATGTCGGCGAAACGCCCGAGCACATGGGCGCGGATCGCCTCGCGCTCATAGGCGCCGGCCGTCGGGATGTCTTTATCGGCCGAAATGCAGAAGTGGTTCGACCAGAACCATACAAGCCGCTCGACGAAACCGATATCGGCACCGACGGCCGCCTCATACCGGGCGGCCGCTTCGTTCTCGAAAATCTGCTGCGGCAGCGGCGGTCCTGACGGCTTGGGCGGGGTCATGGTGGCGGCGTCGCTCGTGCTCGCCATGCTGGCCATGCCCGCTTCGGCTTCCTTCTTAGCGCGCTGGGCGAGCTTCGATCTCGCCTGCTCTTCGGCGCGGAAGTCGGAAATCGCCCGCGCGGCGGCCGTGCTCGACGGCAGCTTCGCTGCTAGAAAACCGGCGCCGGGTCGATCGAGGTCGGAGAGCAATGCGCCGCGCGGATCGGCCGTGATCGCCGCAATCGAATCGCGTGAAGCGCCGAAACAGAATCTGTGCAGAGCGAGCGCTGCCGCTTCTTTTCCCCGCGAGTTCAACGGAAATTCCTCCGGCCGAGGCCGACCCCACAAATCAGTTGACCAATTTATTGTGGCAAAACTTGCGTTGAGCACGGCCGCAACTGTGCTCTTTTGCTAACAAACCATTCATCAAACAAAGCGACGTGCTCGATGCAGACACCGCTAACGGGAGGTCGACGAGCGTGCTCTGGAGCCGCCTACTGACCGCAAAGACGCAGGTGAGCCATCGACCCGATCAGCCTTGCGATAAGCCGCATCGCCCCGTAAGTATCGGTTAAAGGCAAGCACTGCCGGAGCCTGTATGGCCGTTATTATCGATACCGTTCTGGGCAATGCCGGCCGGCCGCGCCACCCGGAAAAGGCGCATCGGCCGGACCAGCCCAGCGAGCGCAAGCCGGATTGGATCAGGGTCAAAGCGCCGGTGTCGCCGGGCTATACCGCGACCCGCGAGATCGTGCGCGCGAACGCCCTGCACACGGTTTGCGAGGAAGCCGGCTGCCCGAATATCGGCGAGTGCTGGGAAAAGAAGCACGCGACCTTCATGATCATGGGGGACACCTGCACCCGCGCCTGCGCCTTCTGCAACGTCAAGACCGGCCTGCCCGGTGCGCTCGATCCGGCGGGACCGGAGCATGTCGCCGAGGCGACCGCCAAGCTCGGACTTGCGCATGTGGTGATCACGTCCGTCGACCGCGACGATCTTGCCGACGGCGGCGCCGCGCACTTTGCGGCCGTCATCGGCGCGATCCGCGCGCACTGTCCGCAAACCACCATCGAGGTGCTGACGCCGGACTTCTTGCGCAAGGACGGTGCGGTTGAAACTGTCGTCGCCGCCAAGCCGGACGTGTTCAACCACAACCTCGAAACGGTGCCGTCCAACTATCTCACCGTGCGGCCGGGCGCGCGCTATTTCGTGTCGCTCCATCTCTTGCAGCGCGCCAAGGAACTCGATCCGTCGCTCTTCACCAAATCCGGCATTATGGTCGGGCTCGGCGAGGAGCGAAATGAAATACTGCAGGTGATGGACGACCTGCGTTCTGCCGACGTGGATTTCCTCACCATCGGGCAATATCTGCAACCGTCGCGCAAGCATCATCCGGTGCTGCGCTACGTTCCGCCCGACGAGTTCAAGGCACTGGAGACCATCGCCTATGCCAAGGGCTTCTCGATGGTGTCCGCAAGCCCGCTGACGCGTTCGTCGCATCACGCCGGCGAAGATTTCGCGCGGCTGAAAGCGCAGCGGACGGCGCGCTGATCGATGCCGGAATTATCGACGACCAGGCGGGTGCGCCACGCCGCTTCCGAGATGTTCGATTTGGTCGCGGACGTCGAGCACTATCCGGAATTCGTGCCGCTGTGTCAGTCGCTCCGCGTGCGCAAGCGCCTGCACGAAGACGGCAAGGACATCATCGTGGCCGACATGACGGTCGCCTACAAGCTCGTGCGCGAGACCTTCACCAGCCGCGTGACGCTCGATCGGGCCAATCTGCAAATCCTGGTCGAGTATCTGGAAGGACCGTTCCGCCGCTTGAACAACCGCTGGAGCTTCAAGCCAGTCGGCGGGCGCGCCTGCGACGTCGAGTTTTATATCGCCTATGAGTTCCGCAGCCGCGCGCTTGGCATGCTGATGGGCGCTGTGTTCGACGCCGCGTTTCGGCGTTTCGCATCGGCCTTCGAGCAGCGCGCCGATCAGGTCTACGGCACGCAGCCGGCGTAAGCGACCACGGTTCCATTCGATCTGGCAGCTAGACGCGGCGGTTAAGTCAGCGTTGTCTCATTCCGCGCAAACTATCTGCGAAAGTCATGCGTCTTCGGAGGATTCTCGCGAGAGCGATTAAGCCTTGATATCGACCGAATTGGCGTTGGATGTCGGCTGGCTCGTGCTCGCCTGCGGTGCTGAAGTGCTGCCGGTCGAGGCGGCCTGCGTGCTCGTTGCAGGCTGCGCGGTCTGAACGTCTGTTGCAGGCGCGGAAGTTGCCGAGCCGGCCGCATTGCCGCTCTGCGGAGCAGGCGCGGTTTGATTGGTCCCTGCGGCGATCTGGCCGTGCCGAATATGTCGATGATGATGGACTGTGGAAATGCTCATCTCGTCGCCCCCGTTGAAGGAACCGAAATTAGAACGATTAAAATTTTTGTCGCGTTACTTTTTAAGGTAAACCGCCGGTAAAATTGCTATTCAAGCGACGCTCGATCACGGGCATCGTTCTTGTTCACACGCCAGCCTCGCCGAGGTCCTCGGCGCACTTCAACTTATCTTGCAAAGAGAGGCGCTATGATCGCTGCGGAGTATTCTGCAAGCAAAGTGCCGGAAGTCACGCTTGTCTTTTGGATCATGAAGATCGCAGCGACCACTTTGGGCGAGACCGGCGGCGACACGGTCACGATGACGCTGAATTGGGGCTATCTCGTCGGGACAGCGATTTTCTTTTCGCTCTTGGTGATCCTCGTCGTCTTGCAGATTGCCGCGAAGAAATTCCACCCCGTGCTCTACTGGGCAACGATCGTCGCATCGACCACCGCAGGCACGACCTTGGCCGACTTCGCCGACCGCTCCTTGGGCGTCGGTTACGCCGGCGGCTCGTCGATTCTGTTTCTGTGCCTGATCATTGTTCTTGGGAGTTGGTACTGGACGCTCGGTTCCATTTCGGTCACGACCGTGACGACGCCAAAAGTCGAAGCTTTCTACTGGGCGGCCATCACATTTTCGCAGACCCTCGGCACCGCGCTCGGCGACTGGATCGCTGACGATACCGGGCTCGGGTACGAAGGCGGTGCGCTTGTCTTTGCCGCCGCGCTCTTGGTGCTGGTCGCCGCGTATTATTTAACGAACGTCTCCCGCGTCCTTCTATTTTGGGCCGCCTTTATCCTGACACGGCCGCTGGGCGCCACGGTTGGCGATTTTCTCGACAAGCCCGTCAATGAGGGCGGATTGGCGCTCAGCCGACCCATCGCAACCGCCGTGATCGGTGCGTTTCTGATTTTCTGCCTTCTCTTCCTGCCACAACGGGCGGGACAACACCCGACAGAAACCAAGCCAGCGATCTGACAGCCCGTCTCGCTGGCGCTTGCGATCAAGCTCAGATACCTAGCTCGCTAGGCAAGATCGCTGGTTGGGGCATTGTGGCGGGCTGGTTAGGGCATTTGCGCGCCGACATGGTCGGCGGACTCGTTTCCGCGGCAATCGCCATTCCGCTGGCGATGGGCTACGGGATGTTCGCCTTCACTTCGTTGGGTGAAAACTACTTTGCCGATGGCGCGATTGCCGGACTGACGACTGCTCTGGTGGTGGCCGTGGCTTGCGTCGTGCTTGGCGACAAGACGACAACGGTCTACGCACCCCGGGTCAACACGACTTTCTTTCTCGGTATCCTGATCTACGGTCTAGTTCATTCCGAAGAGCCGCAGATCGCTGCCGGCGGAATCCCGTTGGTTCTCGCCGTCGCATTCTCCGTCATTCTTCTCGGCGGGGCGCTGCAGGCCCTGTTTGGCATCGTCAAGCTCGGCACATTGATCAAGTTCGCGCCGCAACCGGTCATGGCGGGTTTTCAGAATGCCGCGGCACTGCTTCTGTTTCTCGTGCAGCTCGGCAACATCTGCGGCTTCGACCACACGGTGCCGTTCATGAAGGTGCCGGCGCTGTGGGCCTCGATAAAGCCGCTCAGTGTCCTCCTCGCTGCGATCACTTTCGCGGCCATGTGGAACGCGCGCAAATTCGCGCCGAAAGTGCCGCCCATATTGGTCGGCATCGCCGTCGGGTGCGCGCTTTACTATCTCGGCCAATTGGTCGGCCTCGGCGATCATCTGGGTCCGGTCATCGCGAACGGAGACCGCGCGCCGATGGGGCCGACGGCTTTCCCCTATCTGATGGATCTCAAGCGCAGCGGAGATATCGTGGCACTGACGCCGACCATTCTCGGCGGCGCGCTGGCGCTCGCGATCATCGCCTCGATCGATGCGCTGCTTTGCACGAAGCTCGTCATGGCACCCGGCGAGACGCGGCGTGACGGCGATCGCGTGCTACGCCAACTCGGCATCGCGAACCTAGCGGCTGGGTGTTTCGGCGGCATCACCGGCGGCATCAATATCGGCGCCAGCATCGCCAACCGGACATTCGGCGCGCGTTCGCCGCTGTCGGTCCTGATCAATGCCGCCGTGCTGCTGGTGGCAAGCGTCTTTTTCTTCCGCTGGCTCGGCGGCATTCCGCGCGCGGCGCTGTCCGCGGTCATCATGGTGATCGCCGTGCAGCATTTCGACTTGTGGAGCCTGCGGCTGCTGAGCCGCGTGCGCGGCGCTCCAAGGGCAGTGCGGATCAGCACCGCGGTCGACCTTCTGGTGGTCATCGTCGTCGCGATCGTCTCGATCACGCTCAATATCGTGCTCGCCGTTTTTGTCGGCGTCGCAATCGCCGCCATGCTGTTCGTATTCCACATGAGCCGCTCGGTCGTGCGGCGAAGCTACCGCTGCGATGCAAGCCGCTCGCGCAAGTCGCGCACCGCTCCGGAGCGGGGCTTTCTCGAAGGTGCCGGCGGCGCGATCTTGGTGATGGAGCTGCAAGGAGCCTTGTTCTTCGGCACCGGCGAGACGCTCGCGGGCGCCATCGATGCGGCCGTGGGGCAGGGAACGAACTGAGTCATTCTCGACCTGCGCCGCCTCACCGAGGTCGACAGCACCGGTGCCCATGTCTTGGTGGAGCTGAAAGCCGACCTTGCGCGGCGCAACGTCAAGCTGTGGCTTGCCGCAGCCGAAAAGACCGTTGCGATGGAGCGCATGGAGGAATTCGGGGCGCGCGCTTCATTCGTTTACACGGAGAGCTTTCCGGATATCGACCGGGCCATACAGCAGGCCGAGGATGAGCTCCTGCGCGTCGAAGGCCATATGGGGGCGGCGGCGATGGAATTCGGCGATGTCGGTCTGTTTGCCGGTTTCGCGCGCGAGGATCTGCAAGCCATCAACTCCTACATGAGGCGCAAGTCATATGCCCGCGACGAGGTGGTATTCCGTGAAGGCGATCCCGGCGATGAGGTGCTTGTCGTTACGAGCGGCAGTGCCAGCGCGTACTTGCATCTTCCGGACGGAGCTAACATCCGGCTGGCGACATTCTCTCCCGGAACGGTGTTCGGCGAGTTCGCCATTCTCGATCGGCAGGCGCGGTCCGCTACGGTCGTCGCCGACGAGGATCTCGTCTGCTATGCCTTGACCACCGCCGACTATGCCGCCTTGGCGGAAAAACAGCCGAGCATCGCCATTCAACTGATCGCCGCCATCGGCCGTGAGCTGAGCGGACGCTTGCGCAGCGCCAACCGCACAATTCATCAGCTTGAAACCTAATCGCGCCTAACAAACAACGCGCGCTACGCTTCGGCTTCCTGTGCCAGCGCCTGCAGCAAGTCGAGCGCTTCGGCGACCGACCGCTCGCGCACGCTTTGGCGGCCGATTTCGCCGTACCGCCGCTCCCGCGACAGCAGTCGCCCATCGCGGCTCGCCGCGGCGAAATGCACAAGGCCGACGGGCTTTTGTTTGGAGCCGCCGCCCGGACCAGCAATCCCGGTGATCGCGACCGTGACGTCGGCCAGCGAATTCTTCAACGCGCCGGCAGCCATCGCGGCCGCCGTCTCCGCGCTGACAGCGCCATACCGCTCGAGCGTTGCCGCCGGCACGCCAAGCATCGCTTCCTTGGCTTCGTTTGAATAAGTGACAAAGCCGCGATCGACCACGTCGGATGAGCCGGCAATGTCGGTGAGCGCGCCGGCAACAAGACCGCCGGTGCAGGATTCGGCGGTCGCAACCTTCAAACCGCGCGCGCGAAAGACCTCCAGCACCTGCGCCGCCTTTTCGCGCAAGGCGCGGTCGATCATGCACGGCTCCAGGGCAGCCGCACGGTTGCGGTCGCCATCGCCACGAGGCCCTCGGCGCGGCCGGTGAAGCCCATTTTCTCGGACGTCGTCGCCTTGATCGCCACCCGATCGATCGGAACGCCTGCGATGGTGGCGATGCGCGCGCGCATGGCATCGCGATGCGGGCCGACCCGCGGCGCTTCGCAGACGATCGTCACATCAAGATGCGCGATCATGCCGGAGCGGGCGCGGACACGCTCGCAAGCAAACGCCAGGAAACGGTCCGACGAAGCGCCGCGCCATTGCGGATCGCTGGGCGGAAAATGCACACCGATATCGCCCTCGGCGAGCGCGCCCAAAATCGCGTCGACCAGCGCATGCAGCGCGACGTCCGCATCCGAGTGTCCGGTGACGCCCCGCGTGTGCGGGACGCGCACGCCCGCCAGCATGACGTGATCGCCGTCGCCGAACGCGTGCACGTCGAAACCGCTGCCGGTGCGCACGTCGCCAAGCGCCGCCATCCGCAGCGCCTCGGCCCGTTCGAAATCGTCGTTTGTTGTCAGTTTCACGTTGCTGCTTTCGCCGGCGAAGACATTAACCGGGTGGCCTGCCCATTCGGCAAGCGCCGCGTCGTCGGTAAAATCGTCCCGGCCGGCCGCCGCGGCGCGGCTGTGAAGTTCGACGATGACGTCATAGGCGAAGGCTTGCGGCGTTTGCACCGTGCGCAGGCGGCTGCGGTCGAGCGTTTCGCTGACCATGTCCCGCTCGTCGATCTTCTTGACAGTATCGGTAACGGCAACGGCCGGCACCGCGGCACCGTGCGCCTCCGCCGCCGCGATGGCGCGTGTGATCAGATCGCCGCTGAGAAACGGCCGGGCGGCGTCGTGGATCAGCACCAAGTCGGGCGCGGCGGCGCGCAGCGCCTCAAGCCCGGCGCGGACCGACGCCTGGCGGGTAGCGCCACCCGGAACGGGCGGCATCAGACGTTCCAGTCCGGCCGTCGCTTTGCGAAATATCGGCTCGTCATCCGGGTGAATGACGGGCTGGACGGCGCCGATCTGCGGGTGAGCGAGAAAAGCCGCCAAGGTCGGCCGTATCACCGGTTCGCCGGCAAGCTGGCGATATTGTTTGGGCATATCGCCTCCGGCGCGATAGCCGCGTCCGGCTGCAACAATGACAGCCGCGACTTTGCCGGGCATGGAACTTTGTCCCCTCATGTTTTTGGCATCAGCTTTGGTGCATCTGCAGCGACGGGTGGCGAAATCTGCCTAACCCTCAGATTTATCTTTGTCTTTCCAAATCGACAGGGCAGGTATGCAAATCGCCTGAAAGGTCCATATATTGCACCGCAACACTTGCGCCAGACGCGATTTTGGCTATTCTCTATGCAGAATAGAGGCATCGCCTAATTCGTGTGCACAACGTCATTCTGCTCCCTTTTTCCGATCAGCCTGCCTCCAGGTCAAGCGTCATTCCTGGGCGAGCTGATGCGGAAAACGTTCGATCAGGGACAAGCGGCAAAGATGGTTGCAAGGATGGTCGCATGAGAACCGCCGAGCCATTGGTCATGGCCGCGGCTCCCGACGCGGTACTCAACGCGCTGCCGCATCCGGTCGTTGTCGTCTCAGCCGACGGAAGGATCACCCACGCCAACGTGGCGGCGGAGGCCTTTTTCGAGGTATCGCTGCCGCTGTTGCGGCGCCATTCGCTGCGCGACCTCGTGCCGTTCGGCAGTCCTTTGCTCACTTTGGTCGACCAAGTGCGCGCCAGCGGAGCCGCGGTCAACGAATACAAGGTCGATCTCGGCACTCCGCGCAATCCGGGCGACCGCTCGGTCGATTTGCACGTCGCGCCGCTGCCGGAACAGCCCGACTATGTGGTCGTGATGCTGCAGGAGCGTTCGATCGCCGACAAGATGGACCGGCAGCTCACCCATCGCGGCGCCGCTCGTTCCGTCATCGCGCTCGCCGCCATGCTCGCACACGAAATCAAAAATCCGCTGTCCGGGATTCGCGGCGCGGCGCAATTGCTCGAGCAATCGGTTGGCGATGAGGACCGCACCCTGACGCGGCTGATCTGCGACGAGGCCGATCGCATCGTGAAGCTTGTCGATCGCATGGAAGTCTTCTCCGACGAGCGGCCGGTCGAGCGCGAACCGGTCAATATTCACGTCGTGCTCGATCATGTGAAGCGGCTCGCGCAATCTGGCGTCGCCCGTCACATCAAATTCATCGAGGACTACGATCCCTCGCTGCCCCCCGTGCTGGCGAACCGCGATCAGCTCGTGCAGGTCTTTCTCAATCTGGTGAAGAACGCCGCCGAGTCGATCGGCGATAGTCCCGGCGGCGAGGTCGCGCTGTCGACGGCTTTTCGTCCCGGCGTGCGGCTCTCCATTCCGGGCTCCAAGACCCGCATTTCGCTGCCGCTCGAATTCTGCGTGAGAGACAACGGACCGGGAGTGCCCGAAGAGCTGATGCCGCATTTGTTTGATCCGTTCGTGACCACCAAGCCAACCGGCTCCGGGCTGGGCCTTGCGCTTGTCGCCAAGATCGTCGGCGATCACGGCGGGATCATCGAATGCGAGTCGCAGCCGCGACGGACCGTCTTTCGCGTTCTGATGCCGGTCTATACCGGCGAAGGCGCTGCGCCGGAGAGCGCTTTGCAGCCACAAGGGGAATTCTGATGCCCGCGGGAAATATTCTGGTTGCCGACGACGATGCGGCGATCCGAACGGTGCTCAATCAGGCGCTGTCGCGCGCCGGCTACGAGGTTCGTTCGACCGGCAACGCGGCGACGCTGTGGCGTTGGGTCAGTCAGGGCGACGGCGATCTGATCGTTTCCGACGTCGTGCTGCCGGACGAGAACGCCTTCGATCTGTTAGTGCGGATCAAGAAGGCGCGCCCCGATCTGCCGGTCATCATCATGAGCGCGCAGAACACGTTCATGACGGCCATTCGCGCGTCGGAACGCGGCGCCTACGAATATCTGCCGAAGCCGTTCGATCTCAAAGAGCTGATCGCCATCGTCGGCCGCGCCTTGTCGGAGCCGAAAGAGCGCACGCGGCAGCCGGTCAAAGCCGACGATTTCGAGTCCATCCCCTTGGTCGGTCGCTCCCCGGCGATGCAGGAAATCTATCGCGTCCTGGCGCGCCTGATGCAAACGGATCTGACCGTGATGATCTCGGGCGAGTTCGGCACCGGCAAGGAGCTGGTGGCGCGCGCGCTGCATGATTACGGCAAGCGGCGCACGGGGCCGTTCGTCGCCATCAACATGGCGGCCATTCCGCGCGACCTCATCGAGTTGGAATTGTTCGGGCACGAGAAGGGGGCCTTCACCGGCGCCAATTCGCGCAGCGCCGGCCGTTTCGAGCAGGCCGAAGGCGGCACGCTTTTTCTCGACGAGATCGGCGACATGCCGATGGAAGCGCAGACCAGGCTTCTGCGCGTGCTCCAGCAAGGCGAATACACGACCGTCGGCGGCCGCACCCCGATCAAGACGGATGTCCGCATCATCGCCGCGACCAACAAGGATCTGCGGCAACTCATCCAGCAGGGGCTGTTCCGCGAGGATTTGTTCTTTCGGCTCAACGTAGTGCCGCTGCGGCTGCCGCCGCTGCGCGAGCGGACCGAGGATATTCCCGATCTGATCCGCCACTTCTTCGCGCAAGTGGAGCGCGAAGGCTTGCCGGCAAAGCAGATCGATCAGGCCGCGCTCGACCGGCTGCGCCGGCATCGCTGGCCGGGCAATGTGCGTGAGCTGGAGAATCTCGCGCGCCGGCTGGCAGCGCTCTATCCGCAGGAAACGATCACCGCCGCTGTCATCGACGCCGAGCTGTCGCAACCCGCCCTGGTTGCACACGGCGAGTCCCAGCGGGGCGACGAGAACCTGTCTAACGCAGTCGAGCGTTATCTCGCCCAGTACTTTTCCGGCTTCGACGAGGGGCTGCCGCCGCCCGGGCTTTATCACCGCATTTTGCGCGAGGTGGAGGCGCCGCTTCTTTCGGCGGCGCTGGCGGCGACGCGCGGCAACCAGATCCGTGCGGCCGACCTGCTAGGCGTTAACCGCAACACATTGCGAAAGAAAATCCGCGATCTGGAAATCCAGGTCTATCGCAGCAGCGGCGGCTAAAGCGCCGGTTTCGGCATCGGCGACATTCCGGTTCACGCCTTTTCGGCCCAGGAATTGTCGCAATCGGGCAACTTCCGCGATGATCGTGTGATTTCAAGATGTTCGCAGCGATCGAAACCGGAACGAAGTGCCACGCGCTGACATTCGTTGCCGGGCCAAATGCTACGCATCACTTCACCCGCCTGATCTGGGCACGCATGCCGGTCACCTTAGCGTCGCGCTCGGCGTCCTTGCGCTCGAACACCTGGTCCAGGATCGCGACCGCCTGATCGTTCAGCGTCTTTTGATGCGCCAGGCGGCAATAGTACAGCGCCAGCTTCGGCGTGGTGTGGCCGAGCGCGGCCATGATCTGCGGCACCGTCGCGCCGTTCTCGGCGAGCATAATACCGGCATTTTTGCGCAAGCCGTGCGTGGTATACTGGCCATCGCCGTTGGCGATTAGCACGTCTTTGATCCTGTGCCCAAGCGAGTCGCGCGTGTACGGTCGCTGCCATTTGTGGGTCAGGATGTGGTCGTGCACGCGCTCGGTCTTGGCCAGCAGCTCGCGCAGCTTCTTCGGCGCCTTGATCCACATGTCGGTGCCGGTCTTTTGCTGCACGATGCGGAAGTGTGTGCCGTTGTAGTCGGCCCACCTCATAGCGCGGACGTCGGACACGCGCTGCCCAGTGCACAGCAGCAGATGAAAAGCGAGATAAAGGTTTGTGTCGCAGGCGGCCACAAAGCGGTCCTGCACTTCGTCGGGCCACGGCTCGTGTTCTTGCTCGACGCTGTAGATTGATCCCACATCGGCCGTCGGATTGGTCTTGCCGTTGCGCTTGAACTCGGCAAAGCCGCGCGCGAACTTCCACAGATTCGACAGCACGATCTTGTGCCGCATCGCTACTGACGGCGAATGCTCGCGCTGCACCTTGGCCAGATAAACGTCGACGTTGTCGGGCGTGAGATCAGCGAGTCGCGCCGGCCCTAACTTGCCGCGGATCGACTCCAGCACCGGGCGATAATTCAATTGAGTGCCCGGCGCGAACTTCGGCACGCGGCCGTCGCGGGCGATGAAATAATCCGACGCCAGATAGCGCTCGATGAACCATCCGATCGAGCCCGATGTGTTAGGTGATCGCCTTTTCTCACGCGGGGGCTTCGGTGCCATCCGTCCGGCGACCAGGGCGTCATAGGCCACGGCAAATTCCAGCGAGGTCGCGTCGTCCGGTAGCCGCTGGCGCTTACCGTGGATGCGGAAGTAAATGCGGCCGCCGATGCGATCCAAATATTTGCTGCGATCCGTCATGCTTCTTGCTCTCGCAACAACCGATCGACACTGTTATCAGCCACATCGTCGTCGGCATCATCAACACAAGCGTCGAGCCGGTACCGATCCCACGCAACAATACCATTGAAACGCTTCGGCTTAGGCAACTTGCCTTCACGAACAAGACGCAGAAACGCGCGCTCACTCATATCCAGGTACGCAGCTGCGCGATCGGCGCGCAGAAGGCGAGGGGGGTACGCTAACACATCTTGCAGTTTCTCCCGCGACATAACCAACGCCTCACAAAGGTTGAGCGCGGTGGCCTTTAGACGCAAAAAAGGCCGCACGCGCGATCAAACCGTAGGGCTGGCGTACGTCGGGTATTTTCCCCTCAGCAGCTAATCGCGTCCAATGCCGTGCCGTGAAACCATGCTCACGAGCAAGGTCCGCAGACGTGAGCTGTGGACAACGCGTTATCTGCTGCCTCCCGCGCTCGGCACGGACTTGAGACCTCGCTTGGGTGAAGGGTAGGGCTCGTGTCACGGCGTCTGGACCTGCGTATCAGTTGGGTGCTGTGCCTCCGTACTTTCCTTCGCGAATTCAGTTCCAACAGCCCAGCCGGCCGGGATGACGCCCTGTTCGAGGCCAAAGCGCGTGGCGCTGGCGAGGGCAGAGGCAAGCTTTGGTAGTCTTTTGGCGCTGATGTCTAAGTGAAGTAGATGCCGCTTCGGCCCCCATTCGTCGTGTTCGTGAGACCATCCCCAATGCCAAATATCAATGACGGCCGTCCTGATAAAAAACTGAATTGAGAGGCGGGCTATGTCTCCATGCGAACCGATCTGCCATGTGTCGAAAAGCACCTGTTCCGTGAACAAATCGACACGGGGGCTGTTGGGCTGCTGCAACTCTTGATTTGATGTCATTGCTTCAGTCCTTAGCCATCAATGCCGTCGGTCTGGACGCTGCAAATAGATCAGCGCCATGAGCCCGATCCAGTGTTGGGGACCACCGCGCCATCCATCAGGCGGCCTCAAGAAACCGTTCGAGCGCCGCCGACAGCGACGTAGCGCGACCATAATCGACCATCTTGTAACCGGACGAATGGGTTTTCACCGCGTCGGGGTTTGTTTGCTCGACCTCTTGGGCGATAAGTCCGATACGCGGCGTGCCGTCACCTTTGTAGCGATACGAATAGACATTCTGCCCGTCGTGGAGTTCGCCGACTTTGTGAATGTCCTCTTTCAGATCAAAATCCGAAAAGATGCTGGTCAGCAGATTGCCTCCAACGGTACCGCCTCCAACGGTACCGCTGCCGCTTGTTTTCAAGCCGCCGAGGCTGAGCAGCAAATTCCACAGCGCTGCGGACGCCTGCGTGTTTTCGATGTTCTGGTTGGCCTCCGCATTACCGATGCCGGTGCCATAGGCCCAGCCGAGCTGACCCAGCGTGTTCTGGTTTTGATTGAGGCCCTGGCCGAGGCCGGTGTTGACACCGGCGATGCCGGAGGCCGCCTGATTCGATGCACTCAAATATGGCGACAGTGACGAGACATAGTTATTCCAGCCCTGCGACGCCGTTTGTTGTCCTAAGTTCTGCAACGCGGCGGCCGTTGCCCCGGAACTGAGCGTTCCGGTCGAAGCCTGATTGCGCAGCACATTCTGGCTGCCGATGTCGAGCTGCGATTGGATGGCCGGATTATTCCAGAAAGCTTGCGTCGCTGCGGCATTGCCCGCCGCACCGTTGAGACCGAGCGCATTGCCAAGCGCCGTCGTGCCTTGCGTCGCCGTCTGATAGTTCTGCGTATAGGGCTGCAGCGCGTTCGAAAAGTAGTTGTAGAGGTCCGTGCTGCCGCCCTGGACGGCCGAAGTTCCGAGATTATAGCCTTGCGTCAATCCAGCGATTTGCGGGCCTGCGGTGTTAGGTGCGGAGAAGGCGTCGAAGATCGAAGCCATGTCAGGCGACCTCCGCCGCACTACGCGAAGCGGGGAGTCGACCCGATGGCGCTGTGGCGCTCGAGCACGTATCGACCTCGCGATCGTTGGCTGTGATTGAGTGGTGGAGCGCTTCTGAAACCTGCAGGCCCGTGTTTGCGAGTTCGCGAAGAGCTTGCGCGCGTGAAGGCGGGTTCAGCTTTCTTCGGCGATAGCTATCCAGAGCGTTCCGTTCGTCGTCAGAAAGTCGGACTTGGACAGGGTGACCAGCTGCCATCTGCACCTCCGTGCGCGCATGCAAGGACGCACGGTAGGCCCGAAAGTAATAATCAGCACTGAAATATAAGTGCTACTTAGTTTTCAGTGACCTGGCGTGCGCAGCAATCGCAGAGAGCTGAGCGAAGGTGAGGGCGCGCAACTCGTCCTTTGAAAGCTCCGGCGCATGAAACATCCTGCCGGAAAGCGCTATTGCTTCGCCGACGTACCGTTGCAAAGTCGGGCCGCGCGGAAGGTCCACTGGCCGAAAATCTCCGCGTGGCGGATCCGGCGATGCCAAAAGGTCATGCTCCTCCAGCAACCTGGCAATCTGTTTATTTGTGATGCTGGGATCGTTGAGCGGAATTGCGCCCTTTACCAGCAGTTTGTAGATCCCACCGAGAATGTCGGACCGATGTTGGTGTCTCGGCAGCTTCCATCGATCTTCAAATGCGGTCGTG
The DNA here is from genome assembly GCA_963720115.1 of uncultured Alphaproteobacteria bacterium. GTDB lineage: Bacteria > Pseudomonadota > Alphaproteobacteria > Rhizobiales > Xanthobacteraceae > BOG-931. The sequence goes on along the minus strand of CAVREN010000014.1, from coordinate 84,424 downwards.
GGTCGCTTCGCGGCGCGTTTGGAGGCGGGAAGTGCTCGCTCTCGCGCAAGCTCCTCTGTTCGTAATGTGCGCGCCGCACGCTCCGCTCGCTCTAGCCGCTCCTTGAGAGTGCGATTTTCCTGCTCCGCTCGCTCTGCTCGTTCTCTGAGAGTACAATTCTCTTGCTCCGCCCGCTTGAGCGATTGGCGCAGATTATCGAACCGTCCGCAGAGCGCCCGCTTCGATTTTTTGTTGCTTTTGCACCTTTCCACGTCAAAGCGGCGATTGGCCCGTCCTCTTGAAACGATCTCCGACGAAGTCCCGCCGTTTGAGACGCGCACCAGCCGGATCTGCGCGCCCCACTTTCGGGAATGGCCGCGCGAATCAGAACTCTAGCCCGCACTCGGGCATTTATTAGGGCGGGCTTTGGCTTCCCACACGATCCACTGCGAATGAGCCCCAGATGCGCAAAAATGGCCGGATGCCTCTGTTCGAACTCAGAGTTGGCCGTAGATTCATTCTAGCTCTTGCTCGCTATCCTACGGCGGCCCCTCCGATCGGACTCATGGGCGGCCACGGCTGAGTCAGCACGGGGCATCTATCTGTCCCCGGCCCCGACACGCGCCACGTGACGCAAAGCACTGCACCATCGTCATGGTTATGGTGACGTGGCTGTCGGGGCGACGACAAATGCAGGAGCACGCCTGAACATGACGCTCCAACAGGCCGGACAAAAAACGGCAGGATTGTCGAAGAAGCATGGCGACGCGACCTCGGCGATCCTGATGTTAGTGATTGGATGTTTGGTGTTGGCGATATTGATTTTGTGCACGCCAGAAGCGGCCCAACTAACACCCGAGCAGATCAATGAGCTGCCGCTGTGGGGACCGTGACGGTCCCAGAGCCAGGGGTTACGGAGAGCGAGGGGCCTGGCAGGGTAATCAGAAACTATCCTTAGTCGATGATAGAAAAATTGTGGCCGGGTTGGCACATTTTAAAAGCGGCACATGTGCCGGATTTGCGTCAACCAAGCAAAAGCCGAATGCGCCCGTTTGACTCAAGTTGCCCGCGGATTCGTTTCGGCTCTTCCCCACTAATCGGCCGTTTTGTGACCTCGGTCACTTCTACGTTCGGGCGGTCCCGATATGTTGGTAGTGTTGATTTGAGCGGTAGCCCCATCCCCCCGACCCCCCGCCGCTCGAAAAAGACAGCCGAAAGACCCTGCGGGTGCTTCACCACTCGGAGGGTCTTTTGCTTCTGGGGGATCATAAGCAGCTTCGCTTTTCACAAGAGAAATTTGGATATGGCTCTCAGGGGGGCCGGGGACGGGAGTGCGGAGCGCGTCACTAAGCGACAAAGGACGCGTTCCTCTCACCTCCCGCTTTACTTGGCTCGAAAGCGAGCCGCCGCGGAGTCGCCCTGCGAAAATCGCACTCAATTCAATTCCGCCATAAGTTCTTGAACCGGCCTGACCTAAATCGCCGGCCTATCTGGTCCAACTCACCGTGTCAGTGTGCCGTCTCTTGTACGTGCGCGATGGAATTAAGCGGCTGTTGGCAGTGTTGCCAGCTTAGCAGCCGGCTCACGCAGCACATGTCCGCGGCCCCACACCGTCTCAATGAATTCATTGCCACCCGATGCACTGGCGAGCTTCTTGCGGAGTTTGCAAATGAAGACGTCGATGATCTTGCCTTCGGGCTCGTCCATACCGCCGTAGAGATGATTGAGGAACATGTCTTTCGTGATGGTCATGTCTTTGCGTAGCGTCAGTAGCTCCAGCATCTGATACTCCTTGTCGGTCAGATACACGCGCGCGCCGTTGATCTCGACCGCCTTGTTATCGAGATTGACGATCAGGTCGCCGGTCTGAATAACGGACCCGGCGTGGCCCTTCGAGCGGCGCACGATCGCATGGATGCGGGCTACTAGTTCGGCACGATGGAATGGCTTGGTCAGATAGTCGTCGGCGCCAAATTCGAACCCGCGCACCTTGTCCTCGACGGTGGCGAGCCCGGTCAGAATCAGGATCGGCGTATTTATGCGCGCGACGCGGAGGCTGCGCAGAACCTCAAGGCCTGACATGTCGGGTAGATTGAGGTCGAGGAGGATGATGTCGTAGTCGTAGATCTTCCCGAGATCGATCCCTTCCTCGCCGAGATCGGTCGTATAGACGTTGAAGCTGTCAACCTTGAGCATCAACTCTATCGATTGCGCCATGGCGCTATCGTCTTCGATGAGCAGCACGCGCATTTCTGTTGGCTCCCCTAGGCGGACTTGGGCACCTGCATTAGGCCTACGGCATGGTTAACAAACTCTTGCCTAGGTAATGAAAGCGACGCATCAGAATCCAGGATCTAATTGTACCACCCATCTGAAACTCGAATCAGTTTCGTTTCGCGTGAGAGCTGACCAGTCGCCAATGGGCGCTGGCGCCCGTCCGAAACAGAGCGCCGGGCTTTCTTGTGTGTGATTGGTGATGGACGCGCGCGAATCCGGAGCAGTGTCTTCTGGCAACCCCGTGGGAAGCCTTGATGGTAGGGAGCGCAGAAATGGTCGTGAATTTGTTTTTGCCCTCCCGCCACAACCCCCAGCGGCCCCCTCCGCGCAATTCATCTCAAGTAGGTTTCTGTGTCACGGCGGGGCCTCCTGGCGCCCCACCGCTTCCGGTTCAGCTTGAGGGAATATGCTGGGGTTGCTTTGTCTCCGTTGCGCCGGCCCGAGCCCGCTCTCCTGGCAAATCTATCTGCTGCTTTAGGATGGGCGACGGCTTGAACACCAAAACACGCCGAGCTGATATAGCCGCCGGTGTGCCGGTCTTGGGGTTACGGCCAACGCGTTCGCCCTTCTTGCGCACCACGAACGAACCGAAGGAACTTAGCTTCACCGTTTCGCCGCGCTCCAAAGTGGCAGCGATCGTCTCCAGGACCTGGCTCACAAGCGTCTTAGAGGCCGTTTCGAAATCCGTTGTCAGGCGTGCAGCTCATCGAGCAACGCCTTCGCCTCCTTCAAATCGCATGTGTCGAAGCCTTCAGTAAACCAGCCGTACACCGCAGCGAGTAGGTCGCGAGCTTGCTGCGGCTTGCCTTGAGAACGCCAGAGCCGCGCCATGCTCATTGCCGCTCGCAGCTCCCAGGACTTTGCTTCCTGGGCACGAGCTACAGAAAGTGCATGCTCAAAATACTTTTCTGCTTTTTCCGTATCCGGCGCGAGCGACTTGAGTGCGATTTCCCCGGCAATGCGATGCACCTCGGCCTCGCACCATTTTTCCTTCGACCTTTCTACTTTGTCTATCGCGTCGTCAATGCAACGCCGAGCATCGTCAAGCTGGCCAACTTCCGCATAAGCCATTGCCAAATACCATAGATGCCGCGGTTCATAAAGAGTTGTTCCAGTTGATCGGAGTGAGGTGATCCCCGAGGTGATCGCCAGAACTGCATCCGAGGCTTTTCCGGTCAGTACAAAAAGCCAACCCCGCAATGCGGTTCCAGTTGCTTTCCAGTACGGTGCCCCTCTTTCGTCTGCCAAGGCGATAAGCTCGTCGACCCGCGCAATTGCAGCGGCGTAATCTCGGCAGCAGATGTGGTTAAAACCTGCGGCGTGCAGCGCAAACATCAATGTGGTGGGGTGGCCAATTTCGCGTGCATTCTTGACTGCGCGCTCGCCGTCATCGCGCGCAGCGGCCGGATAACCAAGTAACCACAGACACGACGAACGAGACGACAAGAGGGCCGCCCCGACATCCCGGCCAGAACGTGTCGTAAGCGGACGATGTTCGGCAGGATCGTAAATTGCGAGCGCCCGGTCGTAGTGCTCTTTGCCATCCACAAAGTCGCCCGTGAGCGCCAGAGCGTTCGCGAAAGCGACTTGAAGCTTGATCTCTTCGCGACGCAAAGCCGGCGTGGAAGGCAAGGTCGCGATTTGGTCAAGCGCCCGTTTGAGCTGCTCCGCGCCTTCAACAAGCGCGTATCGCGCCATCGAGCGCTGTCCCGCTGTGCCCCACCATTCGATAGCGGCTTCGGTCATCCCTGCCTGCGTGAAGTGATGCGCGAGCAACTCCGGCTCGGCTGCAGCGGTGGCGGCAAACTGATCGCGCAGAACCTCACCCGTGCGGCGGTGCAAAGCCTGGCGACGGCTCTTGAGCAAGTTCTCATAAGCCGCATCCTGAATGAGCGCATGCTTAAAGCGGTATTCGGATTCCGGCGGAAGGCCCTGCACCAAGAGTATGTCGGACTCAGCCAACCGTTCCAGCGCCGTCTGCAGTGCTTCGTCCTCCATTTTGGCAACGGCGCGAACGAGCGGGTAGGAGAAGCCGCGCCCGATTACGGCAGCGATCTGTGCCACTTCACGCGCAGGTCCGAGCCGGTCCAACCGCGCGGTCAATGATTGCTGCAGCGTCGGCGGGATTGCCTGAATCCGGCCCTGTTCACCGCGCTCCAGTAGGAGCCGTGTGACTTCCTCGACAAACAGCGGTACGCCGCCGGTGCGCTCGGTTACGCCCTCGATCACCTCTTTCGCCAGCGCGTGCTGAGCGGCAAGCTCCTCGATCATGTGTCGAACCTGAGAACGGTCGAGCGGCACCAGCGAAATCGCGCCGTGATGAGAACGCGCGCCCCAAGACGGCCGGAACTCCGGCCGGGCAGTCAGGAGAACGAACAACGGCGCCAGCGCGCCGCGTTCGGCGATGCCGCGCAAGACATCGAGCGTTGTCGGATCGGCCCAATGCAGGTCTTCAAGGGTCAGCACGACTGGCTGCGCGCGCGCGCCGGCCATCACCCAATTGGTCAGCGCCGCCAATTGCCGGCGGCGCAATTCCTCGGGCGCTAAAATTGGCCTTCGTTCCGGCGGGAGCGGAATGTCGAGGAGCGGCGCGAGCAAGGGAACGTTCTCGGCCGGATCGAGCTTAATCAGCGCCAAAGTGTTCTCCAGGTCCGAGAGCTGCCGCTCCGCCGGTAAATCGGCGCCCCCGAATCGCTGGCGCCCCCATTCGGCAATCGGATGCAGCGGCGTGGTCTGCAAAAGCTGCGAGCAGCTCCATTCGACCCAGGTGTGCGGAGTGTCGCGCAGCCGCGCATGGAATTCCTCAATGAGCCGCGACTTGCCGATCCCAGGCTCGCCGACGATCAGCACCAATTGGCCGTCGCCCTGCCGCGCCCGCTCCCAGCGCCGCATCAGCATGCCGATTTCCTCATCGCGACCCACCAGCGGCGTCGGATGGCGTTGCCCTGAGCGGGGTCCGCCGCCGCTCGCCCGCACGAGCCGGAATAGCGTGACCGGCTCAGGCACGCCTTTGAGTTCGTGGCTGCCGCGCTCCTCGGCGACAAACGAGCCGGCTATCTGACGCTGGACCCTCGCTGTCACGACGACGGCGCCCGGCTCCGCTAGCGCCTGCACCCGCGCCGCGACGTTGGGCGCATCGCCGTAAATCTCGCCCGCCGCATCAATCACTACTGGGCCTATTTCAATCCCAATGCGTGCGTTCAGCGCTGGCTTGCCATCAGCGGTATTCTTGCGGTTCACCTCGACGAGCGCGCGTTGGATCGAGAGCGCAGCCCGCGCCGCGCGTTCGGCGTCGTTCTCCTGCGCCACCGGATAGCCGAACAGGGCCATCAGCCCGTCGCCTAACTTCTTGGCGACATAGCCGCCCATCTCAGTCACGGCTTCAGATGCGGCATCGAGATACGAGCTGACGAGATCGCGCCACTCTTCGGGATCGAGCTGTGCCGAAATGCTGGTCGAGCCCACCAGATCGCAGAACATCACGGTGAGGTACCGGCGTTCGCCCGCAACTTGAGCCGTAGCCGAAATTGACGGCTGTGACGTCACGGCGGCCGGCGCAACTGCAGGAGCCGTCGCCGCGTTCGAGGGTGCAGGCGCCGGCGCCGCAATTGAGTTGCCCATCTCGGCGATGGCCGCCAACATCTTCCGCCGATGGCCGAGCGAGACACCAAGCTCCTTCAAGTCCTGATCAGTCAAATGACGCAGGACGGATGTGTCGATGTCGTTGTCAGCGAAGCGCCGAGCGTACTCAGACAACCCAAGCGTTTCGAGCCACTCCGCAATTTGTTGCATTGCGAGCACCCTGCCACGGTCCTTACGATGACAAAGATATCCGACGAACACTCCGACGTGAACTGTGCCGCCCGCCAATCCGTTAGGGCGCCCGGTGACTGCCTTTTGGTAGATCGACTTGCCACCGCTTTCGCGTCGTCTCGGCGCTCGAGACCTGCAGGTGGTGAAAGCGGCTCAGGGCGCCGCCAACTTGCCACCGAAATTGGGACCGTCGCGGCAGGCTCGACCTCCTCCACATGCGCCCCCTCATCTACCCGCTTAGGGCGCGCCTCGACGGCGCCAATTCGCGAAAGACCATGATAGCTAGGGGGAATTTCCCTCGCAGGTTTGGAAGGAGCAAGTTCTTCTTGAGAATATAGGTTGACTGGTTTGGATGCTCCCTCGATGCTATGTTGCAACAAAAAACGTCCAGTCATCGACCGAAGAACGTCCACTCATCGACCGAGCCTATGGAGGGTACCGATGGCCGAGGCTAGTAGCACCGCAAATAATGGCGTGAACGTCGCAGCTTTGATTGCCGCCCGTGAAGCGCTTACTAAAGCTCCTGCTGCTGCGCAGTTTAAATGGCGCGCCGCCTGCGAATGGAAGAATGGCACTCACAGTCACTCTACAGTCGAAGGTTTTTACGGCTTAGGGCAAGAACAGCATCACAAGAAGACGTTTACCTTCGATGCCGACCACCCGGAAATTTTCGCCTCCGAGGACAAAGGTGCCACGCCAGTCGACTACGTCTTAGTTGGGTTGGCAAGTTGTCTGACCGCAGGTATCGCCGCGGTTGCCCAACACCGCAACATTCAATTGCGCTCGGTCACGGCGACCATAGAGGGGGACATGGACATCCAAGGCATTCTCGGCATAGACGACGAGGTCCGTAATGGCTTCAGCGGCGTCAAGGTGACCTACAAGATCGACGCCGATGCAAAACGCGAAGACATCGAAGCGCTGGTTGCGCAATCGCAGAAGCGATCGGCAGTCTATGACATCGTGACCAACCCGACGAATGTCACGGTGGTAGTGGATTGAGCCGCCGCCGGCCGTTGCCGCACTAGACTGAGAACGACCGCCATTCGCACTGTCACCACAGTCGTCATCGGTGCCGGGCACGCTGGTCTGGCCATGAGCCGTTGCCTATCCGACCGTTCGATCGATCATGTGGTGTTGGAACGCGGTGAGGTTGCGCATACGTGGCGCACTGAACGCTGGGATTCGCTGCGACTGCTGACGCCTAATTGGCAGAGCCGACTGCCTGGCTTCAGCTACAATGGCGACGATCCAGACGGCTACAGGACCCTAGCCGAAGTCATCGAATTCATCGCGAGTTACGCCGATGCGATCTCGGCCCCAGTACTAACCTTCACGACGGTTGCATCGGTGCGCAACGCGGAGTCGGGATACCTGGTGCACACCGATCAAAGCGATTGGCTATGCCGGGCGGTCGTGATCGCTTCCGGGGCATGCAACGTCGCTGACGTTCCCAGCTTTGCCAACAAGGCGCCGCGGTCGATCATGCAACTGACCGCCCAGGAGTACCGCAATCCCGAACAGCTCGCCGACGGTGGCGTCTTGGTCGTCGGTGCATCCTCGAGCGGTACTCAGATCGCCAATGAAATACACCGCTCGGGCCGCCCGGTCACTTTGTCGGTGGGTGAGCACATTCGAGCGCCACGCGTTTACCGTGGAAAAGACTTGGAGTGGTGGATGGATGTCGCCGGTGTGCTCGACGAGCGCTACGATGAGATGGACGATATTGCGAGGGCACGACGGGTTCCTTCGTTGCAACTTGCCGGCACGCCCGATCGATCGACCCTCGACATCAACGCCCTCACCGAAATGGGCGTGAAGCTTGTTGGCCGCCTCGGTGGTATCAGCGAAGACGGTAAGGCCCAGTTTTCCGGATCACTACGCAACGTGTGCGCGCTTTCCGATCTCAAGATGGGAAGATTGCTAGACCGAATCGACGAATGGGCGCTGAAGAACGGCTTCGATGACGCAGCCAGCCCGCCACATCGCCTGCCGCCAACGCGTGTTGAGCCGGCGCCGCCACTCGGCATGGACCTGTCTTCTGGCGAGGTCAAAGCAATCATCTGGGCCACTGGCTATCGACCCGACTACTCTTGGCTTGAAGTGCCTGTCCTCGACCGCAAGGGCAGGCTCCAGCATGACGGCGGAGTCGTTTCATCGCCAGGGATGTATCTGATGGGGACTCAGTTTCTGCGCCGTCGAAAATCCGCCCTAATCGATGGTGCTGGCGACGACGCCCGCGACCTCAGCGCTCATCTGATGTCTTACCTCGACAGCCGCCTTGCGCGGATAAGGGCTTGATGTAAACGGCTAGCACAAAATGGGCAGTCCAAATGTCTCGCATATAGTATGCCGCTTATCACCACTGCCTGGTCTTGGCGAGCGGTTCGCTCGCCGAGCTTCATACAGGAATTTTCAGCGCCAGTCGGGAGGTGATGACGCCGGTATTGAGGCCGATGGTCCGAAGGCCGCCGAAGAAGCGGGCATGTTCGATCTTACAGCACCGGTCCATGACCACTTCCAGGCCGCCGTCGCGGGCGAGCTTGCCTCCGTCCTCGCTGATAATGCCGAGCTGGAGCCATAGCACTTTGGCTTTGATCTTCACTGCTTGTCGGGCGATGTCCGGCACCTCGGCAGAAGGACGAAAGACATTGACGATATCGACCGCGTGGTGGATTTCGTCAACGCGAGCAAAGACGCGTTCGCCAAGGATAGTCTTCCCGGCCTGACTTGGGTTGATAGGAATGATCTTGTAGCCATTTGCCGCGAGATAGATCGCGGCGAAATCGCTTGGATGGTAAGGATTCGCCGACAGGCCGACCATCGCGATGGTACGGCAGGTGGTGAGAATGCGCAGGCGGTCGAGTGCCGTCCCGCCGAGTTGGGTGCGATCCCCTACGGCCATTTCTCTCTGCCCTATCTTTGGTACGGCGCGCCGAAAGCCTTGCTGAGTAGGCTGTGGCCACTGGGCTCAAACTCACCTGCTGCAACCATAGCTGGTGATTCCGTGATCGGTGAGACTTCTTGGGATTTTTCGAGCGCTTGCCCCAAATCCCACAGAATGTCGTCGATGTCTTCGATGCCAATCGACAACCGGATCATATCTGGACCAATTCCGCAGGAGGCAAGTTCCTCGTCCGTCAACTGCTGGTGCGTGGTTGTCGCCGGATGAATAATAAGGCTCTTGCAATCGCCCACATTCGCGAGATGGGAGAGGAGCTGCACGTTCTCGATGAGCTTCTTGCCCGCCTCGCGCCCGCCCTTGATGCCGAAGGTGAAGATCGCTCCTGGCCCCGCGGTGAAGATACTTCTTGCAGAGCTCGTAGTACGGGCTGTCCGCAAACCCCGGATAATTCACCCAGGTAACCGCCTTATGGCTCTTGAGATACTCGGCCACCTGGCGCGCGTTGGACACGTGACGCTCCATGCGCACGTGAAGGGTCTCGAGCCCCTGCAGCAGCAGGAAAGCATTGAAGGGGCTCTGGCAAGGACCGTAGTCCCTCAGCATCTCACCACGTGCCTTAAGTAGCCAGCCGAAATCCCCGAAATACTCGAAAAACCGCAAGTTGTGATAGCCTTTGGATGGCTCCGTCATCCCGGGAAACTTGCCGTTGTTCCAGGGAAAGCGACCGGCGTCGACGATCACCCCTCCCATGGTCGTGCCATGGCCGCAGATGAACTTGGTCGCTGAATGCAAGACGATATCCGCGCCCCAATCGATTGGGCGGCAGCAATACGGACTTGCAAACGTGTTATCGACCACTAGTGGAATACCGTTCTTGTGGGCAATGGCGCTCACCAACTCGATGTCCAGGACATCGATCTTCGGGTTTCCGAGCGTTTCGGCAAAAATGCACTTCGTCTTGGGCGTGATCGCGCGTCGGATGCTATCGTGGTTGCCGATGTTCACGAAGACCGGATTGATACCAACCTTACGAAAGGTGACGTCGAACTGATTGACGGTACCGCCGTACAGCGTCGTTGATGCAATGAATTCATCGCCGGCGCCCATCAGCGAGAAAAGCGCAATGTGCTGGGCCGCCTGGCCGGACGCGGTCGCAACAGCCCCGATTCCGTTCTCAAGCGCCGCGATACGCTCCTCGAACACCGCGACCGTCGGGTTCATTATGCGCGAATAGATGTTACCAAAGCGCTGGAGGGCAAAAAGGTTTGCCGCCTGATCCGTATCCTCGAAGAGATACGCGCTCGTTTGGTAGATCGGCACCGCCCGTGAGCCGGTCATCGGATCGGGGCGCTGGCCCGCATGAACAGCCTGCGTACCGAAGCCGAATTGCTTTTCATTGACCATGGCACGATCTCAGTTGTTGTGTCTGCCAAATCTGAATTGTCGCACACAGATCCGCCCCTCCTCAAGGATATCTTTATACCCGGACGCGCTGGCTGGAGTCCCAGCGCGCTCGGCCATCGCCGGGTGGAGTCTCATTACGGGGCGATCGCGCCGGCATGCTTCGCAATCGTGCTGGACACGTTTGGGTCATTATTCTCTTCAGGAAGGCAACTCGTTGAGCAACGCCTTTCGCCTCTTTCAAATCGAGCGTGTCGAAGCCTTCGGTGAACCAGCCGTAGACCGGACTGCGAAGCGCGGCGCTCCGCGCGGAGAGTGCCGTCGAACCAACGAGGTCTGAGAACATCACTGTGACTTGGCGGCGCTCGGCGTCGGTACGTGGGGCGGGAGGCAGAGCAGGGGACTGAACTTGGACATCGAAAGTTGGCTCCGCGGTATATCGGTCTGGAGCAGCACGCGGTGAGATCACGAAGTACGTCGCGCAGACGTTTCGCGACAATGCGTAGCGCAGCAACGGCCCTCAACAGCTTGAGCCGCGCCCCGAGCGGCAGGCCAAGCTCCCGCAGGTGCTCATCGTTGTCAGCGGCAGTTTTTGAAAAGGGTTGAGTCATGACGCTCGCGGTGATTCCAAGGGATTCTTAAACCAACCTTGGATTCGCCATGTGGACGCCAACTACTCGACAGCAGCATAGCCGCACTGTCAGCCGATACCAGACCGACCTGACCGACGCAGAGTGGCGCGTGATCGCGCCGCACTTGCCGAAGCCTTGCGCGACGGGCCGGCCGCGCGAGTGGCCGATGCGCGAGATCGTCAACGGCATCTTCTATGTCATGCGGGCGGGCTGCCCGTGGCGGCTGCTGCCGAACGACTTGCCACCATGGGGGACGATTTACCGCTGGTTCGCCGCCTGGCGCGACGACGGGTGCTTTGAACGGATAAACCATGCGCTCGTGATGGCAGATCGCGAACGGGTCGGGCGCGACGCGAGCCCCACGGCGGCAATCATCGACAGCCAGAGCGCCAAGACCACCGAGGCCGGCGGCCCGCGCGGTTACGATGCGGGCAAGAAGGTCAACGGACGCAAGCGCCATGCGCTCGTCGACACCGACGGACGCGGCCTCGTACTCGAACCGCATCCGGCGAGCATCCAAGACCGCGATGGTGGCGGACCGCTTCTGCGGGCTTCGCGCCGCATCTTCCCGTTCATCCAACGGGTCTTCGCCGACAGCGGATATGCCGGGGAGAAGGTCACCACGGCAACGTTGATCGCGGTTGAGATCGTGCGCAAAAACCCCGATCAGGTCGGCTTCGCTGTTAACCCGCGGCGCTGGGTTGTCGAACGGTTCTTCGCCTGGATTGGGCGCAATCGACGGCTGGCAAAAGATTTCGAGGCCACCATCAACTCCGCGCGTGCATTCCTCTACGCCGCCTCCGTCATGCTCCTCACCCGTCGGATTGCCCGTGCTTCATGACTTTCGAAACCAACTCTTAGCCTCACCAAGGGATAGGCCAATTGTCCGCTGTACCGCTTCGGTCAAATCCTCACGTGTAGCTGTTTTTCGTGTCACCTACGTCCCCCGCATCGCGCCGGTCGTCAAGCAGCGAACGATCCCTGTTACCGCTTCGCTAAAACACCCTTAGTTCGCTCGCAAGGGCAATACGCCCGTGCTGTTCGGCTGCGTTCTTGATTCGATATTGCAATTCGCCGTCTCGCTCCGGTATCTGTTTCAGTATTTCATAGGCACCGCGAGCTGCTGATATCGGCGCACCCTTTTTGATATGAAACTCCACAAGCTGCCCAATGTGAAACTTGTGGCTCATCCGGCTATGCGGTGACACGTCGACCTCCATCCTTCGTCGCACCCTCGGACTATTTTTTCAGATCCACCATCCCTGATATGTCACTCACGTCGACCTCGAGCCTGGTCTCGGCGAATATCGCGAAATTCGCTTGGTCCGCTGATCAGCTTGCGCTTTCGTGTTTTTTGCTCGTCGATCGACTGCGATTTGTCAGTCGCTTTTTCGATAGCATGGGCAGCGAGTTCCGCAGCTTTCTCTGCCTTCGCTTTGCTCGTCGGCCGATCGCTCTTACTTATGGAAAGCGCTAAGTCCATCAGGTGACGGATTGCCTCGGGCCGGGTACGAGCACTTTCTTGCCGCGCAATCCATTGATCCAGGGCCGCAAGTTGGGGTGGTTGCAGCCGCACCATGATTGGTGCGCCCTTTCCCGTAGGGGGCGGGCCGCGTTTTTTCTTTGGTATCACGGATTGACGAGGCATGGAAACCGTGCTATCACAAAATGGTCGGGCCGCCAAGGTGCTTGCGACACCGAGGCAGCCCTAACCCAAGCCAAGAGGATAAGTCATGGCCCAGGCTACGCCTACCTATAGCAAATTCCACAATCTTTCGAACGAAACGCTTGCCGACGCAATCGGCAACGCCGACGCGCTGCTTAAGGGCGCTGAAGCCGAAGTGAAAGCCCTCAAGGACGAGTTCAAGGACCGCGGCCTGCTCACGGCCACCGGCGAGCACTTCACGGTCACTCGGTCGGACCAAGTGAGCAGCCGTCTCGACGTTGCCGCCGTGAAGCAATTTCTCGGCGACGCGTGGCGTCGTTTCGAGACTGCGAACATCACCACGGTGATCCGCATCAAGGCCAGCCAGCGCCTGGCGCACGCGGCCTAGCGCTCGCGACAGCCCTTCAGCGCTCGCAGCGGCAATGCCGCGAGCATCTTCCCGGATTCCAATTGAGGAACGAGATCATGCCAAAACGACATCAGAATTCCGCGCGCGCATCGGCAAAGCCCACGGCACCGCGCACCACGCCTGTCGAAGCAGCGTGGCTCAAATTCGCAGACAAGTTCCGAACGTTCACACAAACGCCCAACAACGACGACGACAAAAACAAACCTTGGGAAGCGGCGCTGAACGCTGCAAACAGGGCGGCGTACGCTGTTATCGCGGTGCCGGCGACATGCCTGCATGACATCGAGCTCAGGATCCAAGCCTGGGTGTTCCAGGCGGCGGTCGAAAAAGGAACCGGCCTGACGGACTTGGCGAACTGGCAGCCGCACCTACACGAGCAAAACAGCGAATTCATTGCCTCGTTGCGCGACGACGTCCTGGCTATGAAGCGGCTCGTGTTGGCAGCTCATGTCGCGATCGGTTCGATCGCCGCGCCGGCTATTCCGGACGAGGCGGGGCGCTCATGAGCCACCGACTCGAGCCCTGCGTTCACTGATCGGCCGTGGGGGCGGCTTCGGGGCCGCCCTCTCAGTCCGACGGCTGTTCAGAAAATGCCTATTGTTTGAACAGTTGCTGTGGCGGGGAGCGCATAGATCATGACGAATCCGAACTTGCGATTGGTCACCTCAACCACTGAAAATCGAACAGTCACGCCGCAGCGCCCACCAAACGCTGAGCTGCGTACCCGCGAGCATCTGACGGCCGACGAGGTCGAGAAGCTCATCGAGGCAGCCAAGGCCAACCGCTACGGCTACCGTGACGGCCTGATGGTGCTTCTCGCCTATCGCCATGGCCTACGAGCGGCCGAAGTGGTGGACCTGCGCTGGGAGCAGGTCGACTTCAAAACCGCAACCCTGCACATCCGCAGGGCGAAGAACGGCACGCCGGCCACGCATCCCCTGAGCGGGCGCGAGATGCGCGAGCTCCGCCGCCATCAGCGGGAAAGCGCGCGGTCACCCTTCGTGTTTGTGTCGGAACGCGGTGCGCCGCTATCGGCGCCCGGCTTCTCCCGCCTGGTCGAGCGGGCAGCCATAGCGGCCGATCTGGGCATCAAGGCGCACGCCCACATGCTCCGCCATGCTTGCGGCTACAAGCTCGCGAACGACGGCCACGACACGCGCGCGATCCAAGCGTATCTCGGGCATCGCAACATTCAGAATACTACGCGCTACACCGCCTTGGCGCCGCAGCGGTTCAAGGAATTCTTTCGAGATTGATCCACGGCGCTAGCCGCCCGTTTTCTTGGCATGCATCGTGCAGGAGTTATTGCACGGCCTCGGGCAATCGTCTGCGCGCCCGAGGAAGCGCCAATAACTTCTGGCGCCGGCGGGCGCCCTTTTTCGTGCCGTTGACTTCCGAAAGGCGCGGTTTCGCTCAGTAGGCAAACAGGCGACGCCTCTAACAACAAAGGGCCCCCGTTTCGGGACGAGGGCCCTTTGCGCGCGCTAGTGTGTTCAGCTTTGGCCTGTAGTCGGCCCAGCGCGTAACCTTAATCTGCAATCGCGGCCCAGGGCGATGCCTGGTCGTATCCTCGCTTCAACGACTGGCGCGCAACAAGGCCCGTTCGATGTCGGTGTCGCGAGAGCGATTTAGCTCGTCTACTTTTTTCCGGTATTTCGCAGCGTTTTCCTGGCGGTCGTCATCTCGCTCGCGATGCTGCCGCTCCCGGGCGGCCCCACGAGCATCCGGTTTGCGAGCTTCCGAATGGGCATCGTTGAACGTCATTGCCTGCTTCTCCAGCGCGCTCATCGATATTTCCCCTCCTGTCTATAGTGGTAGCGAGGATTAAGAGCTCCATCAAAGTAGAGCTTCCGCTTGATCCAGACCAGTCCTTCATTCCTCGTTATTACAGCAACATCAACCGGGCCGCCAACGGACGCAGATGGCTTTGTCACTTTCTCCTTTAAGGATTGAAGATTGACTAAAGTTTCTGCCAATTCCGCCATTTCTTCTACTGGCAGGTCGCCCAGTACGCGGCGCAAAGGATAAGAATGCTCTCGGCGGGCGGAATCAAACCAACCATCCGATATGCTATTTCGTGCCTTATTGATCAACTCGTCTAAATTTTGGATGGCGCTCAATTGCGTACCGGTGACATCACAAATCGTGCCAGCAAACTCTCTGAGTTTTTCGTTTAAGACAGCCATCAGAGCTTTGTAGACGTCTTCACTAAATCCCAGACTGAAGCTGTCGCTCATCGATGTTTGAGCAAATGCATTCAGGCTTGCCGGCAACGAGTGATCGATTGCGTTTCGTGAGGTCTCCGCGATTACCTGCGTTCCATCCAGCATGCCGTTTGATTGATACTCAATCATGTGGGGGAATATGTCATGGTCCCCAAATCCGGCGAACACCAGACCGGCCGAGCCAAACAGATCGCCGGGCCTTTTGAATACTTCGTTGATCGCCAACTCCGCTAACGAGTTCAAAATTTCATCATCAATTTTTAGATAGACCTTCAAATTGGCAGCGACGGCATCCCGGTACCCCGCAAGACCGCGTTGCAAATGTTCATCAGTAATTCTTTTTGGGAGAGATATCGTTGTGAGCGCATTTTGCCGCGCTGCGATGGCGATGCGCAATTTTGCGGTGGCGGCGGGATCGTTTTCGAGCTTGTCCACCGCGTCCACAATACCAAATACGGTTTGGTACGCTGCTCTTTCTGCAGCGCTCAGCATGTTCTGTTTCTGGACGTCCTCGGGGAAAAAGCGGGCATTACCATCCAGAAATGTGAAAAACTCCTCCGCATATCCCTCTAAGCTGTTGAAGCTCTTATCAGTCAGATCGTCTCTAAAGGTTTTGAGCAAAATCTCCCACGGGACGTTTAGGAGGTCGGCCGCGTTGAAAATCATCACTCCGACTGGCCGATGATGTGAGAGTTGGAAAATCTTGTTAGCGCCCTTGAAATATCGGGTCTCCAGGGCGCCATCGACCCACCGTGTGACTGTCGACGCGCTGTCCGCGGCTAAGACAGCCGCGTGTCGGTTCATCACACAGATTTCGCAAGTCATCCCCAACCCTTTGGGCGAATGGCGATTCGCTCCCCAGTTTGGCAGGACGATCCAAGTAGGACAATCGGCGCCCTGGCGGGAGTGCCTGCGCTACTTTTTCTGCAGCAACTTCGGCAGCTTGGCTATGCTCGCCGCGATCCGCCGCGCCTCGTCGCGCGTGAGCAGATTGGCGGCCGTGCATTCCGTGTCACTGAGTAAGGTGGCCGACCAGCGAGCAGCCTCCCTGGCCGCCTGAGCATTTGCTTGCGGTATCTTGCGCGGTAGACAAATAGGGGCCGACTTGGGGACTGTCGCCCTGATTACTGCAAGTGCAATAATAAACTGGGCTTCCAGGTGTGGCGGCGGTCCCTGCGGGTCCCTGAGGTCCCGCTGGTCCGGTGGGTCCCTGTGGACCTGGAGGTCCTGCTGCACCTTGAGGTCCTTGCAGACCTAATGTCGCCGGATCAATCTTGGTTTCTCCTTGGAGGAGAGCCGCGAGCGTTGCCTTGCGGGATTCCAGCGGCCGCCAGCGAAGGTCCTTGCCGTCGAGTTCGACAAGATCGAAGGCGCACAGGACGGCAGCATCGTCGCAAAGCCGATAGCGGAGAATATCGAATACTGAGAGACCGCGCTCATCGACCACGATAGCCTCGCCGTCGACGACACAAGAGCGCACTGGGAGGCTCTCCAGCGCGGCGGCAATCTTCGGATAGCGCGCCGTAAAATCGAAGCCATTACGGGTGAATAGACGCACGCGGTCCTCACGCGCCAGGCCATTATGCGGAACCCATCGTGCTTAATCTCATGAACCCAGCCGTGACCGGTCTGTGGCGTACTGGCTGGTCGCGGAAGGCAGGGCTGCAATGGCATTGCACGCTGAATACGGCGCCGGTCGGAGAACACAGACATTGCGTCAAAAGGCGAAAACTAGTCCTGCAGCCAAGACAATACCGAATCCCAGGACGGCAATTGCAACTGGATCATACGCAGGAATAAACATTGTTGGGCCATCTATGGGCCCCGACGCCCACCCCCGAAATAGTCACAGAACAAAAGTTCCGCAAGTTCGGATTCCGGTTAGTGAACTATCCTTTTCGGATGGGTCCTCGTCCGCCGTCAGCTTCATCGGCCCCGGCGAGCGGCGGAATGCGCCACTGCTTTTAGGTGAGCGAGGCTCCCAGGATCGCGGAGGCACGTCGGTATAGACATGGCGGCCGTCACGGCCGGCAAGAGCGGAAGATCGTCCGGCAATTCGAGCAAGTCGGCAACCGCCAAGGCGAAAGCAACATCGCGATCAAGCGCGATGTCCTGCTCCTCGCAGCAACGCACCTGCTCACGCCACTCGCCCGCCAGGGTGTTTTGATCAAAAACCACCGGCAAACCACCGTTATTTCTAAAGGTTCGCCCGTGGTCCTCCGTTAGAGCCGCGCGTGAGGATGCGTCAAGACGATCTTGGCGCGTTGATGAACGCGACGTTGCGGCAATTGATTACTATCCGAGTCGCTGATCTCTCAGCGATCGGGGTCTCCTGACCCGCCGTGGCATCGCCGACTGGCGTTCTGAAGGTTCCGTCTCAGTCCCTCCAGAAATCCTTGAACCGATCAGGCGCGAGCTCCGTATAACGGACTGTGTGCTGGATATTCTTGTGTCCCACCAGGCTTGGATCGCCCGGGTATCATGGTCCGGCGCTGGTAAGCGCATATAGCCGCAACGCGATCGCACCTACGATAAGACGCGGTAGACCGACGCCCGGCCAATGTTCAGCCGCTTCGCGATCTCAGTGGCACCGAGCCCATCAGCCTTGAGCTTCTCCACCTGGGCCTGATCAATCGACGGCTTCCGACCTCTGTAGACGCCTGCCGCTTTGGCCTTGGCAATACCCTCAAGCTGGCGCTCCCGACGCAGGTTGGTCTCGAACTCGGCGAAGACACCCAGCATGTCCAGGAAACACTTCCCGGCCGCCGTGCTCGTGTCGATCGGCTGCTCGGTCGCCCTTAGGCTCGCGCCCTTGGCTTTGAGTGTACGGACGATGTCCTGAAGATCACCGATCGAGCGGGCCAGGCGATCGACGCGCGTGACCAGCAAGACGTCGCCCCTGCCAATGAAGTCGAACACGGTGCGCAACTCCGCACGGCCCGCGCCGCTTTGCTTCTCGGCGCGGATCACGTCGCAGCCCGCGGCCCGTAGGGCAGCCTCCTGGATAGAAAGGTGTTGCTCGGTCGTGCTGACGCGGGCGTAGCCGATGATGGTCATGATCGATCCCCCGATTGTCTCGATAGGCTCTAGATCATGACACACTGCCGTCTTGAAATATGGAAGTCAACCCTATTGAGACATTATTTTTGTCTCATCGAGGCGACTTGCTTGGGTAGACCCAAA
Source organism: uncultured Alphaproteobacteria bacterium (assembly GCA_963720115.1). Taxonomy (GTDB): domain Bacteria; phylum Pseudomonadota; class Alphaproteobacteria; order Rhizobiales; family Xanthobacteraceae; genus BOG-931. The sequence continues at coordinate 65,934 of CAVREN010000014.1, read as the reverse complement.
TGAGTCACCCCGGGACAGGTGTTCGCAGCTAGTTCGCCCCCTATCTAAATTCGGTAAACTGTTGGCGGGGGGAAGCCGGAGCGACTATGAGACTGGTTCGAAGCCTCGTCGAATATCTGAAACGTTGGGTCACGCGGTACAAGGCGGCGTTGAATTACGCCGACACCAGAGATCGGCGGAGACCCCTGCGCGAAATAGAATGGAACGGCGAAACGATCGGCGACTTAAGGCGCCGATCGTCTGACGCTTAGCACTCGTCCACGTCCGCTGACGACGACGTCGAGGCCGGTCACTGCTCTGACACTTGCGTTCGCTGCCGGATGGTTAGCCGGATCCGCGGCCGATGCTTGATCGCCGCAGCGAAAACCTCCAACGCCTTATCCAGGCCGCTGGCGGCATAGAGCAGGTGATCGACCTTGGAGCCGTCCTTGGTCCATTTCTCGACCTTGTAGAAATTGAGCTCACGTTAAGGTCGGGACGTAGGGACGCGCAGCTTGTAAGATCGAGGAGCCTCGCCATCGGTGCGGACGATCTTGATGCACGGGGTCGCTCCCCAATGTGCCGTCAAAGGACCCGGCCATCGCTAGGCGGAGAAGCCGGGGGTCGCTCCCTCGGCTTCATCTCGTTATGGCCACGGCAACCTACCGAGTGGCCAAAGCAGCACGACCATAAGAATCACTCCGACGACGGCCAGGGTGAGTGCAATCGTCACAATGGTCTGTTGGGTCACAACTGAGCCCCATCAATACTGCGGCCGTTTCAGCAGCTCCGGCAGCTTGGCGATATTCGCCGCAATGCGCGTCCGCTCGAAGAGCATCCGATGGTGAAACGAACCTTCCGGGGTCTCCCATAGGACCGGCTGGGGAATGTTTGGTTACAACCAGCTCCCATCTTGTTCGTCAAATGCCACGTAGGCGTCGTAACGCTCGACGTTCTGCAGCTTTTGCGGCGTGCCGACGGCGTTGTGACCACGACATACTGCAGCACGCCCGCCATGTAGCCTGAGCGCCGTTCAGGTGGCATGTGCGTAAGAAGTTCCTGTTCCGAAAGTCTCACAATGTCATCTAAGACTTGCTCGGGCGTTCGGCCCGAGAGCTTCGCCATGCGTCTGAGCCGTGCCAGCGTTTCTTCCGAAATGGTCAGTTGCATCACAGTCCCCAAGTGTCTGCGCTCAAATTGTCGCGACTTCATACGCAACGTATCCGACCTGTTGCGTCTCTTCCGGCTTCGCTGCGGGACGGCCGACGACCATCTTGTCGAGCAACTGCCCGATCAGTCCAAGCGCATCCACCTGATCATCATGCTTCCCAGCCGGGAAGCTCAGCAGTTCCGCCCGGAAGTTGGCATACCAAGGCGCGCGTTCCGGCACGTATAGGCCCATCGAGCGCCATGCGGCCACGGATCGATTGTGCGCGGCGCGCCTTGTCGCCCCGGGTCGGAAACTGCTCGCGATACACATAGGCCTTGCGCTCGCGTGCACGCTGATCGAGGAACGGTCCGATGCTCGCTCGGATCTGCCCTTGCTCCTCCGCCCAGCTCATGATCGGCGTCCACTTGCGGGCCAAGTCACAGAAAGCGTCGATCCACTGGTCCGGCGAGGTTTGTTGCCGCCACACGTCGAGCAAATAGATGCGGCTTTGCGGATCGATGCCGACAATCACATGAACGGTGTAGTCGCCGCCATTGTCGGTCACCGCATAGTCGGAGGCGCCATAGATCGTCAACGTCTCGCGCGGCGGCGCGTCATGGTAAGGCCTGAGCCACTCCGCCTTGAAATAATCGCCGGTATCCGGCGTCGGCTTCTGTTGATAAAGATCCGGCAAGATCGACAGCCGAGCATAATCGCGTTTGAAGGTTTTGACGAATGCCTCCGCGATGCCGTTGGATTCTGGCGAGCGGACTGGCGTGAAACAAAGCTTGAGGCCCAAGGCAGTTGCGGTGTCGAGCGTGTCCTTGGCGATGTACGCCGAGCCGTTGTCGGACAACCATTCGACCGGATGCGCCGCCTTGCTGATCCCGAATCGACGCTCGACGCAAGCTATCATCAGGTCGCGCACCATCTCGCCGGAGATGCCGGCGGAGGTGGCCAGCCAGCCCATAACCTCGCGATCGCAGGCATCGATAGCAAACAACACACGCACGATCTCGCCATTACGACAGGCGAGCTCGAAGTGATCGGAACACCAGCGGATGTTCGAGCGCAATGCAATCACGACGCCGTCATGCGTGCGCCCTGGCCGGCGGCCGGTATGCCGTTCTAGTGTCAGTTTGTTGGCCTGCATGATCCGCAGCACACGCTTGCCATTGACTGGCGGCTTTCCGTTGGCCTTTCGCTGCCGGTTTATGAGGCGCCGGATACGCCGATACCCGTAGGTTGGGCGCTCGTCCACCAGCCGGCGGATCAGCGCCAATAGCTCGTCGTCCCCGGCCTTGCGATAGGGCCTACGCGACTTGGCGCGGCGGCTCACCGAAGCTAACAAAGGGGCGGGCACTTGCCGTGCGTTACAGCCATCCGCGCTCTCCGAATGCAGAAAGATCAACTCCAGGTGGGGCATACCATCCACCCGAGCGATAGCGGGCGCCAAGCTTCAGAGCGACCTCCTTGTCGCCATAGGGAATCCGTAGCGGCGTACGGGAGTGTCATCCCCACGGGATCGACGCGAAATGTGAATTTGAACGTCATCGCTATTAGAAATCAAATGTGGGCGCCTTAGCCGCCGAGCTGATCCTTTCCCAAAGGTCATGAGCAAGATCGTTTCTCGCAAGGAGGATTAACCAATACAGGCGCTGCCCGTGATCGCCTTTTATCAACTCCCAATGTCTTGCCCGAGGAAGGCCAAGCGCCATTACTTTGTCTGACCAATATTGGATAAGGGCGGCGCGAAGTGTCTCTTGGTTCATGTTGGTACCGACTTTCTCGCGCCAACCAGGAGCGAACTTGTCGAACTCGTCGTGCGCCTCGGATGTATAACGACCAGCGTTGCGTTGGAGGTCGTGCAGGCTAACGTGAGCGATCACGTCAATCCGCTTGAGCTTGGCTAGTTCTACAAACAGGTCGAATGACAGCGTGCCCAAGTTGTAGGGGTCGAGAAACGCAAGATGCAAACCGTGTCGATCCAAGCTCTGCACGATCTTCGGCATCGCCACACTCGCAGGACCCGCGAAGGGGCGAACAGGTGCGTCCACTGCGATCAATCTTTTGGTGGCTGCGTCCAGAAGATCATCGTCGCCGTCAGAAATGTTGGTCGAGGTGAAACGCCCCGGCGACTCTAGGGCTCGCTTGAACGCTGCGACGGGACTGCCATCAATGAATCTGGTTGTGTCACGAATGAGCGAGCGACCTGGTCCGCAAAACGGGTCGATGTAGGCCGCGCCGGTCCCGGCATACTTCTTGCGAGCGCCGCCCGATGCGTAAACGTAGTCGGTAACGATTTTGAGCTTATCGACGGCCCAGGAACCAACCTTCTCGGCAATCAGCCCGTCATCACCCTGCGTATACCGCTCTGGGTCTCGAGCCATCTTCAGCGCCCCTTCCTCGCGAGGCCGTTGCCAATATCATTTTAAATGAGCTATTGGGAAACTTGCGCCACAAACTGCCATCTAACTTGCCGCCGCCTTTGCCGTTATCAGGTGGGTCGATCTTCATTGCTTGCTGTTCGGTAAGGCCGTCCTCGACGACGCACGGGTTGTTCTTGTACGTGCCCCACTGCTTCAAGAACGGCGCGGCTCCGACGCGGCGGCATTCTGCGATTGCATTGCGCGCCCATTGTGGGTCGGTCGGACGGGTGAGGTCGGACCGTACACCGCTCTCGCCGCCAATGATGACCCAATCGGGAGAGCGACCATCAATATCTAACTCCCCGAGCGGACCGATAGCCGGTTCGTAACTCACGAAATGAATTGTTGCGGGCACTTTGAGAAGGTGCGCAGCTCGCTGCTTGTAAGCGCGCGCGTCTTCCGTTGTCGTGCCGAGCCAGACGTTCGGATATCCGTCGCCCCAATCTGCCGGCAGCATCTTGCGAATATTTTGGGGTCGCTTGGTCAAGAGCTGCCAATCCAATTCATCGCATGCACGAATGAGGTTGAACAAATCCGCGCGCCAGAAGGGGTCCACCTGATTGTCGAACACGTCGGCCAGCGACGCGCAGAACACGCGCTGACGCCGTCGATGCTCGGTCTGGAACAACCGTGCCCGGTTGTTCCATGCCAAGGGATTGCGCCAGTACGCTTCGGCAGTGCGGCGGCGGGGATGATTGCCCCACTCGACCTGACCACTCCGCTTCGCCCATTTCTCTGCATAGCAAAAGTCGCATGCCGAGGGCGCACCCCTTGCACGCGCGACCTTCGTGCAGCCGACCCACGGATTAAACGTCGAGTCGGTCCACTCAATTTTGGATTGGGCACCCATCGGAGATCGGCCTTTCCGAGCGTACAATCGCTGGCGCGAATTTATCCCACAAGTGGTTATCTGAGCTTGGCGGCTTTGTTGCCGCCTTCTGCCGGCCGAGTGCCGTAAAGACCTTCGGGTCGCAGCAGGATCGGCAACCAACGCTTCCACGCCGGCACGACATCTTCCGGCTCGAGCAGATCGAGCAAATGGCCCTCGGCTGCGAGGATGTCTCCGTAGCGAGAACCGACGGCGGCGCGGACGTCCTTTGCCTGGCTGGATTTTTCCGTGATGACGATCTGATCAGCCATAACGGCCCGTTTCGAAGGATCGATTCGACAGCGGCGGAATGAGAACATAAAGCGAACGGCGTCAGCTCGCAAGCTGTGCCTGGCTCCCTTACGAATTTAAGGGTCACGCCGCCGTGCGGTCTGCCTTGCCTTCGGGCACCGACGCAGCAGGGCCGGGGTACAGCTGCCAAGGTTGGGGTCGAGGGTTCGAATCCCTTCGCCCGCTCCAAATTTCCTCTTGTTTCCCAGATTTTTACCCAAGACCTAGGATTAGCGATCCTAGCCTGCTGCCAGTGGGGAAGCAGGGCGGAATCATTCGGCCGAGATTTCCCGAGCGCGCGGGCCCGCGCAGACGGCGCTCACAACGGCAGCGTTTGCGCTAAAGGAAGGCATTCAATGTCACGAGAGCGAGAAGACCAAGAACGACCCTGCCTTCACTGCATGATCGTCGAACTGATCGACGACTTCTTTGCTGAGTACCCTGCAACAGCCACGTCGGACAAAGTTGATACCGATGAAGCAGATGAGGTCATCGACGCAATCGCGAAGACAGTCGCAGAACTGACGAGCCAGCAGGATGGCGTCATCCGGCAGCAAGTGATTAAGCAGTTGATGCGTCAAATCATGCACTACGACGCCGAATTTCGCCGTGAAGAGGCGATCTCCGCAGTCGGCTCTAACGCGAAGCACTGACGGCGGTTCGGATCGAGTGGAGCCCCCGGGGACCAATTCGACCCTCCCCCCATGCTGGACAGGCCGGGGGGTGATGGGTGGCGCGAAAGAGTTCCCTCAAAAATACCGAAGACCCCAAAATGGGGCATTAAGTTCTCCTTAACGGCTTGACGGAGGCAGGGGCACATGCCCTGTGCGCTCCAAGTCGATAGCCTTGAGGGCAAGCAGCGCGCCGAACTGTGCACGCCGGTTCCGACAAGAAGCTTGATAGGTGCAAGCATGGAAGCGGGTTCGGACATCGCCGACTTCTCAAGGCGACATCGCCTTGTTGGACAGGACGAGCCCCCCCTCTGCTAACAGGGGGGACGGGTCCGGCAGTTATTGTCATCCAAGAGGTGTACGGCGCTCGCGCGCTTCTGCCGCCGGGTGCGCGATGCCGGGTTCCGAGTGTACGCGCCAATCCTGTTCGGCCCACCGCATATCTTATCAGGCGGCTCGTGGCCAGCGCGCTAGGGCGATCAATAAAAGGCGCGAACGCCAGTCCAAGAACCGCCCGACGTCCGTAGCAGGGAGCACACCGATCGTTGCGCGTTTGCATGTTGCGTCGCCCTCCTTTCAGGGTTTCTGCTTCGGACTCATTTTTGAGTTTGGCGTCAGTTCCAATTCCGTCGCGGCTATTGCGTTCCAGTGACGCTGGCGATGAGGCGAAGCGACACCATGGCCATCTCGTCGCTGTCATGGATGTAGCCGACGCGGAAAACTCCGTTGACCGGATGTTTGCCGGGCTTGGTCGCCCGAAGCGGGACGGCAAAGACAAGTACGCCCTCTTCAATACTTGCCCGCACCATCTCCTGTTCGAAGGCGACGCCGTCGTCCTCCGCCGAAAGCTTGATGACGCGATTGTTGTAGGACTGCAAGATGCGGTAGCCGTCGCGAATGCGCAGCTTCGCCTGCATCACCGCCCGCTCGCCGACCTTGGCCGTGACGTCACTCACCTCGATTGCGTAAGCGGGCGATTCCTCGCCGCGGCCGGGGCTGGTCGCGACGAACGCCAGCCCGGCCGCGATTATCAGAGCCAGGAGTGGTGCGTGAAACCGCACGACGACCGAGTTTGTTCGAGCATGCACGAACAGCATCGCTGAAGACCCAAACGCTGAAGACCAATGAGCAAAAAGCGGATTGAATCGGGAGCTAGCCGCGCACGAGCGGCCAGCTCCACGAAGATTTGCAGACGTCAGCCTCAGGCATTCACTTGGAAACAGCGAATACCCAGACTACGCCGCCTTGCATCCCGAGTTCTTTGTTTCTTATGTCGGTAGCGGAATTTGCGTTGGGATCGGCGGCCGGGCGGATGCGCTTTCCGGTCGCCGCGAAGATGACCTTTCGAGCGCCGGTTCAGACGGCGGCATTCCCTCCCATGGCTTTTGTTTAAGGCCACGGACTGCCGCTTTTCGGCTTCGTGACTTTGCCGAATTCGGCAGCCAACGAAATTCGCCACTGCGTGTGCCTTAAGGCAAACCCTGCCTGACGCTGGTCGCTACAGGGCCGGTCGTCGCATGCTAAACGAAATCACGCGCAGCCGAGCCATCATAGCGCAGCGGCCAGTGTTGGCAATCTGGAACGGCACTTGTTCTAACGCATGACGAAACCGATGTATCTGTGGCAGGTGAAGAAGCCCGACGAAAGCAAGGGCAAGTGGGACTATTACAAGCTGGCGAAGACCGTTCCGGTTGAAGACGCCTGGCGCCCGCTCGATCAAGGCGGCTACAGCTTCGTCGGCAAGAAGGAGTGATCCGAAGAAGCGAACTTTCGTTCGCCTAAGCTCAATCGTCCGATCGATGATCAAAAATAAGAAACCGGAACTCGGGAGACCCGAGTTCCGGCATTTTTTTTCATACCGCGGAAGCGGCTGGTATCGTCACGCCAACTGATTGCCGATCGGCAGCCGGCGGATGCGTTTGCCGGTCGCCGCAAAGATGGCGTTGCAGAGCGCGGGCGCAAACGGCGGCACGCCCGGCTCGCCGACGCCGCTCGACGGCACATCGATGCTGTTCTCGACGATGTGCGTATTGGTCACAGTCGGCGATTCATCGTGCCGAACGACCGGATAGTCGTTGAAGTTGCTCTGCTCGACGCGGCCGTTCTTGAGCGTGATCTCGCCGTACTTGGCGAGCGACAGACCCATGACGGCCGCGCCTTCGATTTGCGAGCGGATGCGCTCGGGATTGGCGTAAAAGCCACAATCGATCGCGGTATCGACCTGCGGCACTGTGAGGTTGCCCTTGTTGTCCACGGCGACCTCGACCACGGTCGCGATGTAGCTAACGAAGCTACGATGCGCCGCGATACCCAGGCCGTGACCGGGCGGAAGCTTCTTGCCCCAGCCGGCTTTCTCGGCGACGAGCTCGGTCACCCGCCGCAACCTTGCAGTATCCACCGGATACACATCATGCGGCTCGCCGTAGTCCCACCACGGCGTGGTGGCTTTTTCAGGCGCCTCCACGATCCGCGCCGGACCAATGAGCTCCAGCAGCATGTCCTTGGGATCGCGGCCGAGTTCTTTTGCGATCTCGGCAATGAACGACTGGATCGCCCAGGCATGCGCCACGTTGTTGACCGAGCGGAACCAGCCGACCCGCAGGTGCGACTGCGCCTCACCGCTTTCCAGCCGGACATTCGGCACGTTGAACGGCGTGTCGACGAAGCCCATGCCGAGCTCGATGAATTGCGGATATTTCGGATCCGGCATGAAGTTCGCGAACAGGCTCGGCGCCGCGCTGCGGTGACGCCAGGCCACGACTTTGTTGTCCTTGTCGAGGCCTGCTTCGAGGCGCTCCGCCGTCACAGTGTGATAGAAGCCGTGCCGGATGTCGTCCTCGCGCGTCCACACCACCTTCACCGGCGCGCCGTCCATCGCCTTGGTCAGAAGCGCCGCCTCGATGGCGAAGTCCCACTTCGACTTGCGGCCGAAACCGCCGCCGAGCAGCATGTTGTGCAAGGTCACGTTCTTCGGATCGAGACCCATCCGCTTGGCGCAATCGTCACGGGCGCCGCCCGGCGACTGCACCGAAGTCCAGATCTCGAGCTTGCCGTCAGCCATGCGCGCCGTCGCCGAGGGTGGCTCCATGGTCGCATGCGCAAGATGCGGCGAATAATATTCGGCCGAGATGACCTTGGCGGCCGACTTGAGCGCCGCGTCCGCGTCACCCTCACTGCGCTCGATCTTGCCGGGCTTGCGCACGGCGTCTTCGAGCATCGCCTTGTAGGAAGCGGAGTTGAACGAAGCATTCGGCCCGTCGTCCCAGGTGATCTTGAGCGCGTCGCGTCCTTTGAGCGCCGCCCAAGTGTTCTTGGCGATCACCGCGACGCCGCCAAGCGGAGCAAAAGCCGCGGGCGGCGGCGTGCCGTCGATCTTCACCACCTTGACGACACCAGGCACTTTCATGGTCGCGCTGTCGTCGTAGGACGCGACCTTGCCCTGAACCACGGGCGGCCGGGCAATGACGGCGAACAGCATGCCGGGGAGCTTAACGTCCTGGCCATAGGTCGCCTTGCCGGTCGTGATATCGAACAGGTCGACGATAGTGACGTTGCCCTTGCCGATATAGCGGAACGCGGTCGGCTTCTTGAGCTGCAGCGTGTCGAGCGCGGGCGCCGGCAAAACCGCGGCATCGGCCGCGAGTTCACCATAGCCGAGCTTCTTGCCCGACGGCGTGTGCACGACTTCGTGGAAGCGCGCCTGGACCTCGTTGGCGTCGACGCCCCAGCGCTTGGCGGCGGCAGTCTCGAGCATCTTGCGTGCCCCGGCACCCACCTGCCGCATCGGCTGGATGAAGTGGCGCACGCTGCGCGAGCCGTCGGTATCCTGGTTGCCGTAGGTCTCCTCGTCGCCCGGCGATTGGACCACGCGCACGCGCGACCAATCGGCATCGAGCTCGTCGGCGACGATCATCGGCAGAGTGGTGCGCGCGGCGCCGTTACCCATTTCGGCGCGATGCGCAACAATGGTAACGATGCCGTCCTTGTCGATCGAGACGAAGATGTGCGGATTGGTCACCACGCCATGCGGCATCTTGTCGGCGCCGGTGGCATAGGCCATGGCGGCGCGAACCGCTGGAAATTGCGCAGCGAGCACGAATACGCCGGTGCCGGCAACGCCCTTGAGCAGCCCACGGCGGCTGACATTGGCGATGACGACGTTTTGCTGGTTGCGATGGTAGGTCATGTCAGGCCCCCTTTGAGGCGGCGCGAACGGCCGTATGGATGCGCTGATAGCAACCGCATCGGCAGATGTTGCCGTACATGGCAGTGTCGATCTGCTCGTCGGTGGGCGCCGGCGTTTTCGCCAGTAGCGCGGCCGCCTGCATGATCTGGCCGGTCTGGCAATAGCCGCATTGCGGAACGCTCAGATTGCGCCAGGCGACCTGGACGGGATGCTCGCCTTTGGGATCGAGACCTTCGATGGTGACGATTTTCTTCCCGGCCACATCCGACATCGGGATGCTGCAGGAGCGGATCGCCTCGCCGTTGAGGTGCACGGTGCAGGCTCCGCAAAGGGCGACGCCGCAGCCGAATTTCGTTCCAGTCAGGCCTAGCTCGTCGCGCAAGTACCACATGAGCGGCATCGACGGATCGCCGTCGAATGTGCGCTCCTGTCCGTTCACATTTACGCTGACCATTATTTCCTCCGATGGCGGTTTTTCTTTCGTGTCACGGATTGCCACCTCTCAGTCCGTGAGGTTGCCGGATATCGGCGGCCAGTCGATGTGCACCGCCACAAGCGGTGATCAAAGCCGGCAATCATTTTGTTGTCTTGCGAATAGTTGCAGCGCGAAACTAAAATTAGCGCGTTCACAAGAAAGGAATGGTAGCAAGCCTTCACGTTTTGGCAAGACAAATTCCGGCCGGCGGCGTCGGGGTACCTCCCACCTCTGCCAATGGGATTGCCTTGATACCTTCTCGGTCAGTCGCAAAAAGAGCCGGTAGGGGAAGCGACGGAATGACCAAATTTCAAATTACGACTTGAAGTCGGTTTTGGCGTAAAGAGGAAGTCGGTTTTGGCGTAAAGAGGAAGTGCGGCTTACCGTTGGGAACAGCCCGAGCTAGCTGATTAGTGGGGTAGCAACGTAACATCTGATCACCGAGAGCCCCATCCAAAACGTGCAATCAGCCAGTGGCCGTCCTCCCGAAACCGCCGTGGCGGAAGCTACGCCGGACCGGACGATCTTTGCCGCCTGAAATGAGGAAGGTGGCCGGCGATCGGTGACCTGTCTGCTAACAAGAAAGAAGGCGCGGCGCACAACGACCAGACCGATGTTGACATTCGCAGCTTGCGCGGGTGTTTATTTGATCAACGCCATCGAAAAAACGAGTCAAAGCGGCGTTGAAGCGACCACTTGCGACATGCGGAACGGACTACTTACTTCGTAACGTATACCTTGCTCTTAAGAGCTATGAGACGTGAGAGAATGCCAATGAAAACGCGGGGCCGTCCGGCTAAGGGGCCTGGAACGACTATCTTCGTCCGCTGTCACGACCCTCTGCTTGCGATGCTTGAAGCATATCGGCGAAACGAACCCGACGTTCCGACGCGGGCCTCGGCATTGCGGCGCTTGGCGATCATCGCGCTTAAAACTTCAAAAAGCCGCTGAGGCGTACTGGAAATAGTTCGTAACCAGCGCAGTCGAGTCAGCCAGGAGACCCGCTACGGCGACCGCGGACATCAGTACATTCGCGCGGATACTGGCGGAATGAAAGAGCCCGCTGATTGAGGCGGCCTTTCCCAAAAAGCCCCGGTAGAACGCCGCCGAGGCTTTAGTCATTAGCAAGTGCGGCTTATGGCCCCAAGGGGGCCGACAGTTCCTTAACTCGTTTGGCAAAGTGGATCAACTTTCAAAACGGCCACCGCAAGAACCACAAGGGACCACTAGTTGGAAAGGGGCCAGTCCCGTCGCGCACTCACTCGTCCTCTCGAACCGCGCGTGCCGCAATCGGTGGTCGTTTCGCACGAGCGGATTGCAAATTCAGAAATGCCGTACAGAACAATGCAGCCGATCACGAATGCTATAGCGGCGACGTTACCAGCTAAGGTGAGCGCAAACCGCACGATCGTATCTGACGGGGATGGGGCCAAGCTCGGAAATGAAAGAGGGCCGCCAACCGCTAGAATAGGATTAAAACCGGCGATCGATGACCTGTCTGCTAACAACAGGAAGAAGGTGCGGCGCATAACGACCAGACCGATGTTGACATTCGCAGCTTGCGCGGGTGTTTATTTGATCAACACCAGGATGCGAAAAAACGAGTCAGAGCGGCGCTGAAGCGACCATTTGTGACATGCGGAACGGATTACTTCGTAACGTATACCTTGCTCTTAAAAGCTATGAGACGTGAGAAAATGCGAACGAAAAAGCGGGCCCGCCCGGCTAAGGGGCCTGGAACGACTATCGGCGTTCGTTGTCACGACCCTCTTCTTGCGATGCTCGACGAGTATCGGCGTAACGAACCCGACCTTCCGACGCGGGCCTCGGCATTGCGGCGCTTGGCGATCATCGCGCTTAAAACTTCAAAAAGCCGCTAAGGCTTGACTGTCGAGGATGAGTCTCCGCGGCGCAATGTATGCTAACGCCTCGCCACTTAGCCGTGACCTTTACACTGACCAGGCGTTTACGTCGGCAGGGCGCGGGACCTTCCATTCGAGCAAAAGGGGCGGGGCCCGAGGCTCGCTATGGAACGCTAGTATCTTGCACCACTCCGCCACAGAGTTCACGCCGATTTTCCTGCCCCAATCCCTGCGGTCATAATCGCGAGGATCGACCGCGGAGAAGGCTACAAGACCTCCAACGCGAGTGATACGGACGGATGGCACGCTTCCGAATTCTGTGGCAATAGTGGCTTTGCACGTCCTTCTTCTCATGGCGAAGCCCTCGGTCTTTTTTTGGGGCGGCCAGCACGCTCCCGTTGGAGACATCCGCAGGACTTCGAGCGTCCGCCTGTCAAATTATCAGTTCGGATGATGCTGACCTTGCCGCAGTCACAGCGGCATCTCCATGCGGTGTAGTTTCCACGATTGGCTGCGCGCTTGATGACTTTTAGTCTGCCAAACCGCTTGGCGGTGAGATCGCGCGCCCGCCTTCCGGCGCGCGCGATCCGCGCGCATCCGCATGACGTGGTGTGGCCGGTTATAAGATTAGACGCGGTTACCACGGTGATCCGACCGCACGCACAGCGACACTGCCACGCATATTTGTAGCCTGCCCACTTCAATACGGTGAGCCGATCAAAACGCCTTCCTCTCAGATCGGAGAAGTTGAAACTGACCATGAATTATATTCACCCCCACGCAAACCGCTTCGACCTCTTGATTCTAAGGTAGTGCGGTGGCCACTGCCGAACAGGTGTCCGAAACCGTAATAGCGGCGGTTTGTTTGCTCCATGAGCGGAGCGTCGACAAGATAGCGATACCTCGACCGCGGTTGACGCCGGGGCCCAGGATCGCCCCAGGGGACTGCGAGAGCGCATCCACAGGCTCCGATCGCTAGCAGCGGCGCATCGAACTGTTGCGCTGGCAGCATAGGCATCCAGTCCCAAAGCTTGCATCAGGGTAGGCAGCGTCCACAATCCGAGCTTCCAGCTTGTAGCCCTTCTAGAATTCGCTTACGACTGACACGAACACGTCCGAAAGGAGGCGCGGACCAACAAGAAACACAGCCATGGCCACGCGCGCGAGCACGAACGAAGGGGAGGTCTCATGACGACGGTATGCGTTTACGCTCAATGGCAAACCTGCCAGTGTGGAGGCGGACGCCGACACGCCGCTTCTGTGGGTCGTTCGCGAGCATCTCAAACTCACCGGCACAAAATTCGGCTGTGGCGCCGGACTTTGCGGCGCCTGTACCGTCCATCTTGACGGTCAAGCGAAGCGCTCCTGCCAGACGCAGCTCTCAGACGTCGCCAACAAAAAAGTAACGACCATCGAGGGCCTGTCGCCCAATTCCAGCCATCCGCTGCAGAAGGCGTGGATCGCCGAGCAAGTCCCGCAATGCGGCTATTGCCAGTCCGGCCAAATCATGCAGGCCGCCTCGCTGCTGACGAAGACCAAATCTCCGACGCGCGCGCAAATCGTCGAGCACATGAACGGCAATATCTGCCGCTGCGGCACGTATCCACGCATTGTACGCGCCATTGAGCGCGCCTCTAAGGAGGGCTGAGTCGTGACCGCGCACATCAAACACGAAACCGCGAACGGGATGGATCGCCGGGGCTTTGTCAAAGGCGCGACCGGCCTGACCTTCGCCTTCACGCTGGGTGGCGGGCTGCTCGGCCGGGCCGCGCAGGTGTTCGCCGCCGACAGCAGCACGCTCAATGCCTGGATCACCATCGGCGCGGACGGCACGGTCACGCTGCTCTGTCCGTCGGCGGAAATGGGCCAGGGCGTGATGACGGCGCTGCCGCTCGTGCTGGCAGAAGAACTCGATGCCGACTGGTCGAAGGTGAACGCAGAATTCGCTCCGCCCATCCCGCCGCTCTACGGCAATCCGCACCCGTTCTTTAACGGGGCGCAGGTCACCGCCGGTAGCACCTCGGTTTCCGGCTACTTTCATTCGCTTCGGGTCGCCGGAGCGCAAGCGCGCCGGGTGTTGATCGACAACGTCGCGGAACATTGGAAGGTGCCGGCCGCGGAGCTGACCACCGAGAACGGTTTCGTCATTCACGCCAAGTCCAAGCGAAAGATCAGCTACGGCGATGTCGCGAAATTCGCCACCGTCCCCAAGGACCCGCCGAAGATTACCGACGCCGATCTCAAGCAGCCGTCGCAGTTCAAGCTGATCGGCCGCGCCGACATCGGCCGCGTCGACGTACCGTCGAAGGTCAACGGCAGCGCGAAGTATGGCATCGATGCCGACGTTCCGGGCATGGTGTATGCGAGCGTACTGGAAGCCCCGGCCGAAGGCGCGAAGGCGTCGGTCACCAATGGCGACGACGTCGGCAAAATGAAGGGCATCGCTGCGGTCATTCCGTTGCCGTTCGGCGTTGCTGTCATCGGCAACAGTGTGGAAGCGACCCAGGCCGGTCGCGACGCTTTGAAGGTGACGTGGGATATGGCAGAGAGCCCGGCAAAGGGTTTCGATTCCGACAAGGCAAAGGAGGAGTATGCCAAGCTCGGCCAGGACCGAAAAGCGCCAGCGAGGACCGCCTACAAAGTCGGAGAGGTGTGGGACGTCCTTCCCGGCGCGAAGGTAGTGGAGGCGTCGTACTGGAGTGAGTTCTGCTACCACGCCCAAATGGAGCCGATGAACGCGGTCGCCGCCGTCGCCGAAGACGGCAAGTCCGCGGAAATCTGGACCGGCACCCAGTTCGGCGCGCTCATCGCCTTCATCTTGTCCGGGATTCTGAAGACGACGCCAGACAAGATCGTCGTGCACCAGCAATATCTCGGCGGCGGCTTCGGCCGGCGGATCGCGCCTGATATCGCGATCCAGGCCACCATACTGTCCAGCATCGTGAAAAAGCCGGTGAAACTCATGCTGACGCGCGCGGACGATTTGGCGGCGGCGCATCCGCGGCCGATGAGCTATCACGTGCTCAAGGCGGGGCTTGACGGCGGCAACAACGTCCTCGGCTGGTACCATCGGCTGGTGGCGGAAAATGTCTCGGTTACTGCCAACCCGCCGTCGTATGAGGGAAGCGGCGGCGACGACCTGATCGGCTGGCGGGGCATGGACCAGGCGTGCTACGACATTCCTCACGTGCTCGCCGAAGGCGTGCGCGCGAATAACGGCATGCGGGTCTGGCCGTGGCGCAGCATCGGCGCGGGCTACAACAAATTCGCCGCCGAGGCGTTCGTCGACGAGGTTGCCGCGGCCGCCGGGAAAGACCCGCTGGCGCTTCGTCTGGAACTCACCAAGTCCAAGCCGCGCGTCAACGCCGTGATCAAGGCCGTGGCCGAAATGTCCGAGTTTTCTAAGAAACGACCCGGCCGTGGCATGGGCATTGCCTTCGCCGACTATCACGGCACCTACACCGCCGGCGTGGCCGAAGTCTCGGTGGATGAGAAAACCGGAAAAATCACGGTCCACAATTACTGGATCGCGACCGATCCGGGCATCGTGTTGCAGCCGAACCAAGTCCACGCCCAGCTTGAAAGCGCGGTTGTGTTCGGGCTGAGCGCGGCGCTTCTGGAGGAACTGGCGTTCAAAGACGGCGCTGCGCAAGCCTCCAACTTCAACGACTATCCGGTGCTGCGCATGGCGGATATTCCGCCGATCCACACCAAGATCATCGCCACCGAGAACCCGCCGACCGGTATCGGCGAGGTGGGCGTCCCGGTCGTCGCGCCGGCGATTGCCAATGCGGTGGCGCAGCTGACCGGTAAACGGCTGCGGCATCTGCCGATGACGCCGGAGCGGGTGAAAGAGGCACTGGGCTAAAGCCGTTACCTGCCCTCCCTATACTGCGAACCCCGCCGCGGGGCTGACTTCGCGGCGGGATTTTTTTCTGCGCAATTGGTCTAGTCGGCTGATTTAGCTAGATCGAAGGGTATAGGTATTTAAGTTTGACACGAGCGGATTGGGTTGTGAATTGCCAGTCTGCCTTTGTGTGATTGGCATTTCGGTCGTGTTCCCAAGCGGCGATTTCCTCGATGAGGGTCTGTTTGTCGGCGATGCGGCGATCGAGACACTGAGCGGAGAGGACACCGAGTTCGGATTCCGCCAGATCGAGCCAACTGCCGTGCTTGGGCGTGTAGTGCCATTCGAAGCGCTCGACCAGTCGTCTGGCTTCGGCGGCCGGAAAGGCTTCGTAGAGTGACGCCTTGCTGTGGATGTTGAGATTGTCCTGGACCAACACGATAGTCTTGGCGTGTGGGAAGTGGCGATCGGCCAAATCTTTCAAGACGTGAGCGTAGTCCACGGCCGTGTGGCGATCCGTCACCTCGACGTGGCGCCAGCCTTCGAGCGGCGCGAACAGCATGAATAGGTTGGCGGTGCCGTTACGCTCGTACTCGTAGTCGATGCGGGCTGTACGTCCTCGTTTCATCGGGATTGGCGTGCGCATCTCGGCAACGAGTTGCTTCGAGGTCTCGTCCAGGCACACCAGCGGGTAATCGGGATTGTGCGGCCGCGTGTAGACGGCCAGCACATCTTCCATGGCGGCTACGAAGGCGCTGTTGGCCTTCGGCGGGATGACCCAGCATTGCCTGCGATGCGGCTTGAGACAGTTTTTTTGAGTGTGCGCCCGATCGTTGAGTTGCTTGCGCGCTCGACAATGCCGAGTTCCACGACCTTGCTCTCCAGCAGGCGCAACGTCCAGCGGGCGCGCCCCTTCGGCGGCTTGGAGCACGCCAGGGCGATCAGCTTGGCTTCCTTCTCGCCGTCGAAAATCGCAGCAACGGGCGGTGTCATGCGCCGTTTGCGGCTCAACACCGCTTCGAAGCCCTCTTCCACCAGTTGCTTGCGTACCCGGTAGATCATGGACGCACTGGTGTCCAAGGCCTGGATGATCCGGCTGTCGCTCCAGCCTTCGCCGGCCTCCGAGACATCGGCCTTCAACAGAATGCGCGCCTTCAACAGCCGCTTCGCCGGGCTCTTTCCTTTGCGGATCAGCGCTTGCAAATGCTCGCGTTCCCCCGCGCTCAACCGCACCACATACTTCTTTACCGAAATGTCCTTTCCCGCCATGCCCGCCTCCGTCGCCAAATCGCGACCGAAGCGAATCATCTATTCCTTTCAAATTAGTTGAAGCGAGCGACTAGGACGAAGGTTAAAATTGACCCTTGGCGCGATGGAGCGATGTCTCCTAGTGGCCCTTTTCGATACATGTCGCGATGTACGTGACGTCGGCTTTCGCGCTACTGCCGAAGTCCTGGAACATCATCGTGACAAGTGGCTAACTGTGACGGTAGGTAGGTTCTATGCGGCGGCCATGACTCCGGCTGAGCATTCCGCCTGGACGACCAGGGCCAACACGAACCCGAAGAATGGTGAGAAGTTGGGCATATCAGCTACGCCGCCCGCGCGCCCATCGTTTTGAGCCCCAATCTTCTTCCGCCTCGCGCTTCACCGCTGGTGCAGTCGGATTTTTGACCTTGACCCAGTGATCGACCCGACCGGCGCGATAGGTAGAACCTAAGCGCTTCGACACTATGCCCTCGCAACCGAGACTGCAGGCGTGCTTGAAAATGGCCACGCCGTCGCCTGCGAAGTGCGTATTAAAAGCAATGCCGTCACCGGCACAGCAAAGGAGATCGGCGAGCATATCCTTACGATGCTCGAGCGGTTGCTGGCGGAGATCGTAGCCATCGAGCTCGATCAGGTCGAAGGCGCAAAGCACAGCGGCATGATCATGGTGGCGATAGCGAAGGAGATCGAAGACCGAGAGGCCATCCCGATTGACAACAATGGCCTCGCCATCAACGACACACGACCGCACCGGCAAGGCCGTCACGGCGGCGGCGATCTTTGGGAAGCGCGCCGTAAAATCGTAGCCGTTTCGGGTAAACAGCCGTGTGCGCCCCTCTTCGCGCCGGGCAAGGATTCGGAATCCGTCGTGCTTGATCTCATGAATCCAGTCGTCGCCGGCCGGCGGCGTATTTGCCCCTCGCGGAAGGCAGGGCTGGAAAGGTATGGCGCCTTGAATGCGACGCCGCTCGACGAAGGCGGACATAGGATTGGGATAGACGGAGGCGCTGGCAGAGTCGAGCGCCGGAACGCTTCGTCGCAGGGCCTTTATCGTTACCTTAAGCGGCGACGCTTATGTTGTGGAAAGAGCGACTGATCCGCTGCACCGTGCCCGGATCGACTCCAAATCGCTTGGCTATCTTGCGCACGCCCTCGGTACGCCCCGGCGCCTTCAGGGCGGCACGGATTTGGCGCTTCCAGCTGCGGCGCTATTCGCGGCCGTCCGAGCTGCTTGCCCTCTGCCTTGGCGCGCCTGAGACCGGCGCGCACTCGCTCTTGGATGATCGAGCGCTCGAACTCGGCAAAGACGCCAAGCATCTGAAACATGGCCTTGCCGCCCGGCGACGTGGTGTCGATGCCCTGCTGATGCAGGAACAGGTCGACGCCAGCGCCGTGGATTTCCGAGAGGAAGCTGACCAGGTCTTGCAGGCTTCGGCCAAGACGGTCGACCGACCAGGCCATCACCACGTCGAACTCGCGGCGGGCGGCAGCCTTATGAAGGGCGTCGAACTCCGGCCGCTTGTCTTTGCCCTTGGCGCCGGAAATGCCGTGGTCTTTGTAGACGCGCATGATCTGCCAGCGGCGCGCTCGGCCACTTGACGGAGCTCACGCTCTTGATTGACGGTGGTCTGGTCGAGGGTCGAAACCCGGAGATAAAGGACTGCGCGTTTCATGATTTCCCCCTGTTCGATGAACGGAGGCTACCATGAGTCCAAAAAACTAGATTTTTCCGTGCGCGCAGATGCCGATTTTTCAGAGGGTTATTTCGTACACCCGCATTCGGGCCGTAGCCGAGTTCAACTTGTCGCAGCTATGGCGCCTACACCGGACGAAGCTGTAATCGCCAGTATCCGGCGGTGGCTGCTGCTGATAGAGCGCCAACCAGTTGCGCGGCAGCTGCGATGCTTTCTCGTGGCGCAGAAACTTGCCGTAGCCGTAATCGTCATCCCATAGCATTTCGCCCGGTTGGCGGCCGAGCGGATCGTTCGCTTCGGCCTCGGCCGGAAGCGTGAGGATCTCCCAGGCACGGCCACCATTTTCCATCTCGGCAAGCAGCCGGCCCGCGAGATCATCCTTGTGCCAGCGACTTTGGATTAAGATCGTGCGGCCGTTCGGTTTGATGTGTGGCGAGACAGTGCACCTGTACCAGTCCCAAAGTCTATCGCGCACCAGCGGCGAACAGGGTTCTTCGCTAGCGGCGATCGGATCGTCGATGATCGCAAGATCCACCGGCCAGTACGCGGTCCCAACAATGACGCCCACGGCATGGTACGAGCCGCCTTGTTCAAGTTTCCAGCATCCCCCCACCTGAGTCGGTCGCCAGCGAAACCCCCAACACCAGCCGGTGGTCGGAGACGAGTTTGCGGACGTGGCGCCCCCATTGGGAGGCCAGTTGCGTGGTGGGCAACGCGGCAAGAATTTGGTCTTTCGGCATCGTTGCCATGAGCCACGGCGGGAACAATATCGAGGTATAGGTGCTTTTGCCGCTGCCCGGTGGCACGAAGACCGCGAGCCGTTGGATGCGACCAGCCGCCACCGCTTCCAGCTTGTCGATCAGCAAAAGATGATGCCGCGCCGGCTCGAAGCCGCAGAACCGGCACCAGGCGGCAAAACTCCGACGGATTTGCCGGCGGCGCTGAAGCTCTTTCGCTAATTCCAGCGGCGTCACATTAGAAACCATCGCACTCCTCAGTCATTGGGGCGTAGGTGTCATCGCGCTCGACGCGATGCGATCTTTGCGGCGCAGGCGACGGCGTCGCTACCACGACATACTGCAGCACGTCCGACGACCTTGAGGTCCATCACAGATGCCACGTATCTGGGTTGTAATTATCGCCGCCCTGACTCGGATGCGCTGCGTAGCCGCTTTGCTGCTTCTCTTCCGGCTTTTCCGCCGCCCGTCCCGGCACCATCACAGCGAGCAACTGGCCGACCAGCCCGAGCGCATCCACCTGGTCATCGTGCTTGCCGGCGGGAAACGTCAGCATCTCGCTACGGAAGGCCGGATACCACGGCGCGCGGATCGGAACGTACAGGCCATCAAGCGCCATGCGGCCGCGGATCGATTGAGCGCGGCGCGACTTGTCGCCCCGAGTCGGAAATTCCTGCCGATGCACGTAAGCCTTGCGCTCGCGCATTTGCCGTTCGAGGAACGGCCCGATGCCGGCTTTGATCTGGCCGCCTTCTTCGGCCCAACCGATCGGCTCCCATTGTCGCACTAAGTCGCAGAACGATTCGACCCACTGGTCGGACGAGGTTTGCTTGCGCCATACGTCGAGCAGATAGATGCGGTTTTGCGGATCGACGCCGACTATGAGATGAACCGTATAGTCCCCGCCGTCGTCGGTGACAGCGTAATCCGAGGCGCCGTAGATGTTGAGCGTGTCCTTGTCCGGCGCTTTGTCGTACGGGCGCAACCAATCGACCTTGAAATAATCGCCGGTGTCCGGCGTCGGTTTTTGCTGATAGAGCGCCGTCCAGTTGCGCGGCAGTTGATTGGCTTTTTGCTGCCGCAAGAAACGGGCATAGCCGTATTCGCCGTCTTCCCACAAAAACTCGCCGGGTTGTCGACCAAGCGGATCATTGTCGTCGGCTTCGGCCGGCAGCGATATCACCTCCCAATGGTCGCCGCCGTTTTTGGACGCCTCAAGAATACGCCCCGCAAGGTCGTCTTCGTGCCATCGCGTTTGAATTAAAATCCAACGGGCCTCCGGTTTAACGCGTGGATTTACATCGCCCCAATACCATTCCCAATGCCCATTGCGTACAGCTTCGGAATCGGCATCTTCGCGCGAGCGGATCGGATCATCGATAATTACCAAATCAGCGCGAAAGCCGGCAATGCCCGTGCCGACGCCCGCCGCCTTATACTCGCCGCCCCGGTGAAGCCGCCAGCGATCGGCGGCGGTTTCGTCCGACAGCGAGATGCCGAGGATGAGTTCGTGATCGTCGATCAAGTTGCGCACGCGACGGCCGAACCGCTTGGCGAGTTCCGTGGTGTGCGAACAACCCAATACCAGCGACTGCGGCGAATTTGCCAGATGCCATGCCGGATAGAGAATCGACGCGTAAGTTGATTTCGCCGAGCCGGGCGGCATGAAGATCGCCAGCCGTTGAATGTCGCCACGCGTCAACGCTTCGAGTTTGTGGATTAGGAGTTGGTGATGCGCCGCCGGCTCATAGCCGCAGATGCGACACCAGGCGGCGAGGCTACGCCGGATCGCGCGGCGCTGTTCTTCGGCCGCCGCTTGGCCGCCTATAAGAGCTGCCTGGCCGGCGCGATGTTGCCGAACGATGTGAAGCAGCGCGCTCAATTGATTGTACCCCCACCAGTATCGCGGAAGAAGTCCGACTGAACCTCGTCAGTCTGCGCGGCCTCAGCATCGGCAGCCGCGTCAGAGAGTAGCCGCGCCTCCAACGCTTCGACTTCATCCGGACTCAATTCGCTGAGCTTTCTGCGCATGATGGAGGCATCGATCATCTGCAGCGGCCGGCCGTAACCACGATCAAGCAACTCACAACCCAATACCAGCGACTGCGGCGAATTTGCCAGATGCCATGCCGGATAGAGAATCGACGCGTAAGTTGATTTCGCCGAGCCGGGCGGCATGAAGATCGCCAGCCGTTGAATGTCGCCACGCGTCAACGCTTCGAGTTTGTGGATTAGGAGTTGGTGATGCGCCGCCGGCTCATAGCCGCAGATGCGACACCAGGCGGCGAGGCTACGCCGGATCGCGCGGCGCTGTTCTTCGGCCGCCGCTTGGCCGCCTATAAGAGCTGCCTGGCCGGCGCGATGTTGCCGAACGATGTGAAGCAGCGCGCTCAATTGATTGTACCCCCACCAGTATCGCGGAAGAAGTCCGACTGAACCTCGTCAGTCTGCGCGGCCTCAGCATCGGCAGCCGCGTCAGAGAGTAGCCGCGCCTCCAACGCTTCGACTTCATCCGGACTCAATTCGCTGAGCTTTCTGCGCATGATGGAGGCATCGATCATCTGCAGCGGCCGGCCGTAACCACGATCAAGCAACTCGCGGGCGGCAGCCAACTGGTTGCGCTCGGTCCCCTTGCGGCAGATCTTCACCAACGTTGAGAGGCCTAACTGCGCATAGCGCCGCGCTTCCCGCGACAAGTCGCTGATGTGTTTGTTTCTCAGGCCCCCCGGATTGCCGGATTGGCCCTTCCGAAAACCGCCGATGCCGGCTGGATTATTATTCGGCATATTTCCATTCCTTCAGTTTGACCTGCTCTCAGGCTGAACCTGTCCTGTAAATTGTAGCACAGGCTATATTTTGTTCTCAAGCTCTCGAATATCAGAATGACCATGCGACGTAAGCTCGAACGAATCCTTTCACACCTCAGAATTGCGCGCGCGAGTTGCGAAGCGACAAATGCGCAATCGCGCGCGCCCGAAATTTGCGACTGACAATCGCTGCGCTTTGCGCGCTCACTGTCAGTCGAGACAAATATCTTGGCTGGCTGTTGTTTGGTTCGAACCGGGGAAGCGTCCAATATTGTGCCTCCAAGTCACTCAACGCTGTGATCTCCTAAAACTCAGGTCACGGTCTGACGACCGAGAACCGTCGAAGCGTGAAGTCGGAGCAGAGCAAAACGCTTGCTGCGCGCTTCGCTCGCTTCGCTGCGCTTTTGGGGCGCGCTTGCTTCGCGAACGCTTGCTGCGCGCTTTTGCTTTTTCCTTGGTGCCAGCGGCACCGGCTCAAACTCCCTTTTTTTCTTCGAGGTCTGTGGCTCCCTCCGACCGCCAGACGCTCGCGGGTGGAACCGCGGCTTACTGGCGGTCGGTACCGCTGCCCGCCATGCCGCATGCCCGCCATGTTCAGTTGATGACGACGACGACGAAACGACGCTGTTGCTGCTGAAGGCTTACGATGGCGAGTTCAGCCAGGAGCGGGGCATAGCTTTGCCGACGAGGGCAAAGCAAGCCCTCTTACGACGGCTGAGACGAGCCTATCGGAGACATAGCCGGATCGACGCAACCACCACCCGACGGTTCTACGAATGATGGGAGGCCCAGGTCAGCGGTCTGGCCTTTACGCGCGCTTTCAATGACGCGGGGCTATTGCGGCGCAGCCGATCCGGCGGCTACACCAGCCCTGCCGGTTCCTGCCAAGGATTGCCGGCGCACTGAGGAGGCGGCGCGCCTCGGTTTGGAAGGCCTGACGGCGCGCCGCCGACTACTCTTGAAGAGCGAACGATGGCCCGCAACTGATCTGGCTAATCACGCGGATCGTTTCCCGGTAGACGGGCCTGGCTATCACGCACTCACATCACGAAAGTCGTCGCTCGAAGCGTCAGCTGCGCCACGAGTTCGTCGCTAACCTCGGAAGCGCGCTCACAAGTCGCGTCCGAGCGGCAATTTTTTTGCGTTGTGGTTGGCATGTCGGTCAGGACCGGCGGCGGAATCCGGCGGGTGACGGAGCGAGCTGCTACGCGAGCCAAGAATGCTGCCGAAGTCTTTGCCGCCACAATTGTGTCGCGTTTGGGCAACATTGTTGTAGAAAAGCATCACCGGCGCGGATGGCTGGGGCTCCTTCCGTCTTGCCGCATCCGTCCCCCTCATAGGCGTCGATGACGACTGTCGATCAGGTCGCCCCACTGGAGTCGGCCGTGGCCGCACAGCCAGCGGGTGCACCGTTCGACCCGACCGCGGCCGGGGCCATGCCGGTCGCGTCTCGCCTGATTGGGGCCATCGCCATCGGTGTCGCCCTGTTGTCGGCGGCGGCGACCTTCGTGGTGATGGCCGGGCTGACGCCGATTGCGCCGGTTCATGAAGTTGTCGTGAAGCTCCTGCTGGCCGATTTGGCGGCGGGGCTGTTCCTGCTGGCGATCATCGGCCGCGAAGTCTGGATGGTCGTGCGGGCGCGCCGGCGCGGCTATGCCGCCTCGCGCCTGCATGTGCAGATCGTCGGGCTATTCGCCGTCATCGCCGCCGTTCCGACCGTGCTGGTGGCGGTGGTCGCCAGTACGACGCTCGACCGCGGTCTCGACCGGTTCTTCTCGACCCGCACGCGCGCCATGATCGAGCAATCGCTCATCGTCGCCGACGCCTATGTCAGCGAGCACGCGCAGGCGATCCGCGGCGAGATCATGGCGATGGCCTTCGACCTCGGCCGCGCCAAGCCGATGTTCGATTCCGATCGTGAGCGCTTCCAGAAATTCTTCACCGCGCAAGCGGCTGCGCGCGGCCTTTCGGCCGCGATGATCATCCATGCCGACGGTTCGACCGTGGAACGTGCCGACGTCAAGATGGACAAGACCATCGTGCTGCCGTCGGCAAAGCTGCTTAGTCAGATCACGGAGACGGAGCCGCAGATCGCGCTCATTCCGGAAGGCGATCACGTGGCGGCAGCCGTCAAGCTGCACGGCTATGACGACATGTATCTCTACGCCGCGCGCGTACTTGACCCGCGGGTAGTCGCGCAATTGCGCGCGACCCAGGAGAGCGCCGGCGAATACGCCAATCTTGAAGCGCGCCGGCTCGGAATCCAGATTGCCTTCGCCTTGATGTTCGCCGTCATCGCGCTGATCGTCCTTCTGTCGTCGGCATGGATCGGGCTCGATTTCGCCAACCGCTTGGTGGCGCCAATCCGCCGCTTGATCGGTGCCGCCAACGTGGTCTCGACCGGCAATCTCAATGTGCGCGTGCCCATCCGCCGCTCCGAGGGCGACCTCGCTCAGCTCGGCGAGACCTTCAACAACATGACGCAGGAGCTGCGCACCCAACACGAAGACATCGTGCGCGCACGCGATCTGATCGACAGCCGCCGGCGTTTCACCGAAGCGGTGCTCGCCGGCGCCAGCGCCGGCGTCATCGGGGTCAATGCCGACGGCCGCATTACGATCCTCAACCGCTCGGCCGAACGGCTGCTGGCGCGCTCGGAGCGCGAAGCGCTCGGGCATCCGCTCACCGAAGTCGCGCCCGAGCTTGCCGAGATTTTTAAATCGGCGCGCGGCGGCAATCAGCGGCTCATTCAGCGCCAGGTGACCGTGAACCGTAACGGCCAGGAGCGGAATTTCTCGATACGCGTAACCAGCGAGCAGGCCGCCCAGTCGGAGCACGGCTATGTCATCACCATCGACGACGTGACCGAGCTCGTGCTGGCGCAGCGCACCTCCGCATGGGCCGATATCGCGCGCCGCATCGCGCACGAGATCAAGAATCCACTGACGCCGATTCAACTGTCCGCCGAGCGGCTGCGCCGCAAATACGGCAAGGTAATCGTCGAGGATGCCGCCGTCTTCGAACAATGTACGGCAACCATCGTGCGTCAGGTCGACGATATCAAGCGCATGGTCGACGAGTTTTCACGCTTCGCGCGGATGCCGAAGGCGGTCATTGCCGGCGAGGACGTGGCGGAAACCGTGCGTCAAGTCGTATTCATGATGCGAGTCGCCCACCCGGATATCGACATCGAGGTCGAATTGCCGGAGGAGACCATGCCGGCGCGTTTTGACCGCCGGCTGATCTCGCAGGCGCTCACCAATATCGTCAAGAACGCGATCGAGGCGATCGGGGCGGTGCCGCCGGCCGAGCTCGGCCGCGGCCGCATCGTCGTCACCACTCAGCGCGACGGCAAGGACGTCGTCATCGATGTCATCGACAACGGCATAGGACTACCCAAAGAGAACCGCTCGCGCCTGCTCGAGCCTTACGTCACAACGCGTGAGAAGGGCACGGGGCTCGGGCTCGCGATCGTCGGCCGCATCCTCGAAGAGCATGGCGGCCATATCGAGCTGCGCGACGCCGCGGAAAAGATTCCCGGCGCGCGCGGCGCGTGGATGCAACTGCGCTTTGCGGTCGAGACGATCGAGGCGTCCGCCGCGCCGGCGCAATCGCAACAAGCGACGGGCTAACAATGCCAACCGATATCCTCATTGTGGACGATGAAGCGGATATCCGCGAGCTGGTCGCCGGCATTCTGCAGGACGAAGGCTACGGAACGCGTACGGCCGCCGATGCCGACGAAGCGCTCGGTGCCGTGGTTGCGCGCCGGCCAAACCTGGTTTTTCTGGACATTTGGCTGCAGGGCAGCCGCCTCGACGGCCTGCAGTTGCTCGACACGCTCAAGCAGGACCATCCCGAGCTGCCGGTGGTGATGATCTCGGGCCACGGCAACATCGAGACCGCGGTGTCTGCAATCAAGCGTGGTGCCTACGATTTCATCGAAAAGCCGTTCAAGGCCGACCGGCTGCTGCTCGTTGCCGAACGCACGCTGGAGAATTCGCGGCTTAAGCGCGAGGTGCGCGAGCTGAAGCAACTTGGTCCGCTAGCCTCGACCCTGGTTGGACGGTCGCCGGCGATGAATCACCTCCGCCAGGTCGTCGAGAAAGTCGGGCCGACCAATAGCCGGGTGTTGATTGTTGGCCCCTCCGGCAGCGGCAAGGAGCTCGCCGCCCGCACTATTCACTCGCTCTCGGCGCGCGCCGACGGACCGTTCGTCGTCATCAATGCCGCCGCCATCATGCCGGAAAACATGGAGGTCGAGCTTTTCGGCGTCGAGGTCGGCAACGGCACCCAAAGCCGAAAGGTCGGGGCTCTGGAAGAAGCCCATGGCGGCACGCTCTTCATCGACGAGATCGCCGACATGCCGCGCGAGACGCAGAACAAGATTCTGCGTGTACTGGTCGATCAGACCTTCCAGCGCGTCGGCGGCAGCACGAAAGTCACCGTCGATGTGCGCATCGTGTCGTCCACGAGCCGCAACATCGAAGCCGATATCGCCGCCGGCAAGTTCCGCGAGGATCTCTATCATCGGCTCTCGGTGGTGCCGATTCGCGTGCCGCCGCTCGCCGAGCGGCGCGAGGACGTGTCCGAGCTGGTCGAATATTTCATGACCCAGATTTCGCAGATCACCGGTCTGCCGAAACGCACCATCGGCGGGGACGCGCTGGCGGTGCTGCAATCGCACGATTGGCCGGGCAACGTGCGGCAGCTCCGCAACAATGTTGAACGGCTGATGATCCTGGCCGGCGGCGATCCTGAGGCGGTCATCACCGCCTCGATGCTGCCGCCCGACGTCGGCTCGATGATCCCGTCGATGCCGAACGGCAATGGCGGCGAGCATCTGATGAGCCTTGCGCTGCGCGAGGCGCGTGAAGTCTTCGAGCGGGAATATTTGCTGGCGCAGATCAACCGCTTCGGCGGCAACATTTCGCGCACCGCCGAGTTTGTCGGCATGGAGCGCTCGGCGCTGCATCGTAAGCTCAAGGCGCTGGGAATCGATTGAGGTCCGATCCTCCCCGCAAGCGCGCCGGGGCAGGAATAATGAACAATGTCCAAAATTGCTTACGTCAACGGTCGCTATCTGCCGCTGCGCCAGGCCTTGGTGCATGTCGAGGATCGCGGCTATCAGTTCGGCGACGCCGTCTATGAAGTTTGCGAGGTGCGGCAAGGGCGGCTGATCGACGAGCGCCGTCACCTTGAGCGCCTCAAACGCTCGCTGGATGCGTTGCAGATCAAACTGCCGATGTCGCCGATTGCGCTCGGTATTGTGCTGCGGGAAGTGATCGCCCGCAATCGCATCACCTATGGCATCGTTTATTTGCAGGTCAGCCGCGGAGTGGCGCGGCGCGACCATGCCTTTCCGGCACCGGAAGTGGCGCCGAGCGTCGTGGTAACGGCGCGTCCGCTCAATGCCCGGAAGAATGAGACGCTCGCCGCAGCGGGTATCGCGGTGATCAGCGTCCCGGACAATCGCTGGAGCCGGGTCGACATCAAGACGACAGGTCTTCTCCCCAATGTGCTGGCGCGTCAGGCCGCCATCATGCAAGGCGCCCGCGATGCCTGGTTCGTCGACAAGGACGGCACGGTCACGGAAGCGGCTTCCGCCAATGCCTGGATCGTGACGCAAGCGGGCAGGGTGGTCACCCGCCCGGCCGATCATGGCATTTTGAAAGGCATTACCCGCACGGTTCTCTTCGATGTCATCAAGGCCCAGGGGCTTTCGGTCGAGGAGCGGGCCTTCACGCTGGCGGAGGCCTATGCCGCCCGCGAAGCTTTTGTGACAGCGGCAAGCCAGATCGTCTTGCCCGTGGTGCGCATTGACGGGCATGCCATCGGCGAGGGCAAGCCCGGCCCTCTGGCGACGGCGCTCCGGTGTGCATTTCACCAATATGCGGAGTGGAGCTAGGCATTCCGGTATGGCAAATGTCTCCAGGCCGGGCGGCCCGGGGCATATTCTCGCCCCCTGGTGTGCCCGGTGGGCTTGCAAGCCTTCCCTTCGTGGCATCTAATAACTAGCTCGGCGAGAAAAGACCCCGCGGGGAAGGGGCCCGCGGTACAAGAACGGAAACAACGGCCATGGCCGACCGCGCACAAAACTTACAAGACACCTTCCTTAATCACGTCCGCAAGGCCAAGATCCCGCTCACGATTTTCCTGGTGAACGGGGTGAAGCTGCAAGGCGTAGTGACCTGGTTCGATAACTTCTGCGTGCTTTTGCGTCGCGATGGCCACTCGCAATTGGTCTATAAGCACGCCATCTCCACCATTATGCCTGGTCATCCGGTCCAGCTGTTCGAGGGCGCCGAGGATGCCCCGGCTGGGGAAAAGGTCTGATTGGAGCCGCGCCGCCGCGACACGCGGACTGACCGGCTAAGCCCTGAAGGCTTGGCGACCGGACGCGCGCTCGTCATCGAGCCCGTCGTGCGGAAGGCGGCGGCGCGCGCTGCACCCTTCGAACGGGACGCAGCCGCGCGCCTCGACGAAGCCGTCGGGCTTGCTCGCGCAATCGACCTCGATGTCGCCGACAGCGGCATCGTGATGCTCGCAGCCGTGCGGCCGGCGACCTATCTCGGCACCGGCAAAGTGGAAGAGATCGCCGGCCTCGTCAAAACCAACGACGCCGGCATCGTCGTCATGGATTGTGCGCTCTCGCCGGTGCAGCAGCGCAATCTCGAAAAGGCCTGGGGCGCCAAGGTGCTCGATCGCACCAGCCTCATTCTCGAAATTTTTGGCCGCCGCGCCCGCACACGCGAAGGCGCTTTGCAGGTCGAGCACGCTCATTTGACCTATCAGAAGGGCCGCCTCGTACGCACGTGGACCCATCTCGAGCGGCAGCGCGGCGGCTTCGGCTTTCTCGGCGGCCCGGGCGAAACCCAATTGGAAGCCGACCGCCGCATGATCGAGGAGCGCCTCGCCAAGATTGAAGGCGAGCTCGTCAAGGTTAAGCGCACGCGCGAACTGCACCGCGACAGCCGGCGCCGCGTGCCGTATCCGATCGTCGCGCTGGTCGGCTACACCAATGCCGGCAAGTCGACGCTGTTCAATCGCATGACGCAAGCGAGCGTATTGTCGGCCGACATGTTGTTTGCGACACTCGACCCGACGCTTCGGGCCGTCGATCTGCCGCACGGCGCGCGCATCATCCTTTCCGATACGGTCGGATTCATCTCCGATCTGCCGACCATGCTGATCGCAGCCTTCCGCGCCACGCTCGAGGAGGTGATCGAGGCTGACGTCATCCTGCATGTGCGCGACGTCTCGCATGAGGACGCCGAGGCGCAGCTACAAGATGTCGAAAACATTTTGCGCCAGCTCGGCATCGATCCGGACAGCCAGTCCGGCAAGCCGGCTTTGATCGAGGTCTGGAACAAGATCGACCGGCTCGATGCCGACGCCAAGGATCGGCTGCGGAACCTCGCGGAGCGTCGCCCTGCGGAGCGGCGGCCCGTCCCAGTGTCGGCGATAACCGGGGAGGGGATCGATGCGCTTGACGCAGCCATCGAGGCGCAGCTCGCCGCCGGCCGCGTTCTGATCGAGCTTGTGCTTGATCCCGCCGACGGAGCGGGCGTGAGCTGGCTTCACCGTCACACCGAAGTGCTTCACAAGGCCGCCGACGAGAAGACCGGCCATGTCGGGATGACGGTGCGGGTCGATCCTGCCAAGGCCGAAGCGGTGCGCGCAAGATTTGGGGCGTGCGTTCTTCCCGCTGTGTAGAAACTCGACCTGCAGCACGGCAGGTGAGGGGAGAGCCCAGGACCTTATTCCGGCCCGAGGCTCAAGCGAGCGCATCACTCCGGGATTGTCACCGGCTGGCGCAAGCTCGTCAGCGCAAATTTTTGCGCCGTCATGGGCTTCGCGAAAAGGAATCCTTGCACCATGTCAAAGTCCATTTCACGCACGGTGAAAAAGTCGGCGCGGGTCTCCACGCCTTCGGCGACCGTGCGGCAGCCAAAGCGGTCGGCAATGTCGAGGATTTGCCGGCAGGCGGTCCGCTTCAGGCGGTCGTCGGCGCAACCGGCAACGAACTGACGGTCGACCTTGACCTCGACGAAAGGGAAGTCCTCCAAGCCGACAAGCGAGAGACATTCCGAACCGAGATCGTCGACCGAAACGGCGATGTTGCTGAACCGGACCTGTCTTGCGACCGCTCTTGCCAAGTCCAGATCGGCAATGAGATCCGCGGCACCGATTTCGACGATTAGTCCGTCAAACGCCGGGTGATTTGGCATCCGACGGCAAAGGTTCGCGATCGAATCCGGATCGCGGAAGAAATCGAACGGCAGATTGACCGCGATCTGAACAGCGCGGTGCTGTGTCGTGAAATAATGCCAGTCCTCGATGACCCGGTTGACGACGAAATTGGAGAGAGCGTTCAGGCACGGGTCGTTCCGATCGGGCATGAAATAAGCCGGCGGAACTAGTCCCCAGCATGGATGCCGCACGCGTATCAGCGCCTCAACGCCGCACAATTGCAGCGTACGCGCGTCGAACTTCGGCTGATACCAAAGCTCCAACCAGCCCGCGTCCAACGCTTCGGTGGCATTGATTGCGGGCGCCGGTTGCCCATCCTTGCGTGCCAGCGCCGCGACGCTCTCCTGCAAGCTCGTGCTGTCAAAGGGCGTCACGAGCGGAGGCAGCATTTCGAGACCGCGCTGCATACCAAGTTGCCGCACGGCAGCAACGCTTGAAGAGTTGCGCGGTCCCAGCAGAAGAACTTTGCCGCCGAACGCTTTCGCCGCCAGTGCTTCGATGACGGCCGCGGCTTGCACTCCGTTGGCAGAACCGATGACGGTGAGATCAACCCCCAACGGTTCGTCGAGCACGGCGTCCAAGGCGGTGACGTGAGCGCACTCGCAGGTGATGAATCCGATTTCTTCGAGCGTCTCGCACAGAAATCTTCTCACATGCGGCTTGCCTTCGACGACGCAGACGCGACAGGTCACTTTTCTCCGGCCGAACGTAGGCAACTTGCAGGCTTGTTCTGGTTGCTGTTTGGTCATACTGCCCCTTACGATTTGACGCGAGGTACGACTCTTTTTTCCGATCATCCGAAAAGTGAGGCGTTTCGCAAAATTCCACCGCGAAATTAAACGTTAGTACTACTCGGCAAAGTACGAATAAAATTGCTGCTGAAGTTCAGAGCAAAATCGCGCGATTTGCTTCGCGTGTTGCGCTTGCTGATGCTCAAAAGCGCATTTTGGATTGTTCGATAGCAGACGCGTCACTGCATGTCGCGCAAGCGACTCTAGGTCTATTTGGACGCCGCTTCCTGCGCCTTGGCCTCGTCCCAGAGTGCGTCCATTTCCGCGAGCGTCGCGTCTCGCGGCGCCTTGCCGCGCGTCGCCAGCGCTTGCTCGATCGAGGAGAACCGGCGCTCGAATTTCCGGTTCGTTTGACGCAGCAATGCCTCGGGATCGGCGTCAAGGTGGCGTGCGAGATTGACGGCGGCAAACAAGAGATCGCCGACTTCGCCCGCTGCGCCCGGATCGTCGCGATCAAGCGCTGTCTCGATCTCGTCGGCCTCTTCGCGGATTTTGCGCAACACGGCGCGCGGATCGTTCCAGTCGAAGCCGACCTTGCTCGCTTTGGATTGCAGTTTCAGCGCACGCGTGAGTGCGGGGAGGGCGACCGGAACGCCGGCAAGCGCGCCCTCCTGGGCCGGCGCGCCGCGCGCCGCCTTGGCCTCTTTCTCCTGTGCCTTGATCGCGTCCCACAGTCCCTTGACCGATTCCGGATCGCGCGCGCGCCGATCGCCAAAAACATGCGGATGCCGCCGGATCAGCTTGGTGGTAATCGCCTCGACCACATCCCCGAAATCGAATGCGCCTTGTTCCTGTGCCATGCGGGCATGGAACACGACTTGCAGCAGCAGATCGCCGAGTTCTTCTTCCAGGTCGCCGAGATCGTTGCGCGCAATCGCATCGGCAACCTCATACGCTTCCTCGAGCGTGTACGGCGCGATGGTCGCGAAATCCTGCTCCAGATCCCAGGGGCAGCCGGTTTTGGGAGTACGCAGCGCGGCCATGATTTCGATCAGCCGGCTGATGTCGCGGGAAGGGGTCATGCGCAGTTCCAAGCTTGGTCGCGCCGACCCTAGAGCATGAGCCCGAAAAGTGGAAACCAGTATTCGGAGAAGATCATGCTCAACCGAAATCTAAGCCGTGATCCAATTGGATTGTATCGCGGTCTTTAGTTGGCCGCCCTCGCGCACGCGAAAGCGAAGCAAGCCGGGATGCACCGCCCCGGCTTGCTAAGTCGCTTGAAAGCGTATTGCGGTCAGAAGCTCAGTGGCCGGAATCGTCGGCCTTGCGGCTCGCCTCGAACATGAACCAAACCCGGCGTTCGGCCTGATCGATAAAATTTTCCAGAATGCTGGCGGTGGCCACGTCGCCGTACTTGTCGCAGACTTCGTGGCATTCGCGCATGGCCTCCACGACTTTCTTGTTATCGGCCACCAATTCCCGCAGCATCTCACCCGGGGCTACGTAGCTTTCGTCGTTATCCTCGATGCCCTGCAGCTTGGAAATCTGGCCGATCGAGCGCAGCGTCATGCCGCCGATCTTGCGCACGCGCTCGGCGATATCGTCCGTCGAGGCGAAGATCTGCTCGCCTTGCTCGTCCAGCAACAGATGGTAGTCGCGGAAGTGCGGTCCGCTGACATGCCAATGGAAATTCTTGGTCTTGAGATAGAGCGCAAACGTCGTCGCCAGGATGGCGTTGAGCTGTTCGGAAATCTCGCTGACGGCGTCCGTAGACAGATCGGTCGGCGTATCGAGTGGCGCGGCGGCCTTGCCGCGTGTGTCAAGGGCTCGGACTTTGCTCACGGCTGTCACCTTGGAGGATGGGGGTTGGGGAAATGGTGCGTCACTGGCGGCGCCCGGCGCCGCCAGTTCCCGGAGAAACGTCTGCGGGAACTTATCGTTCCATGTAGGTCGGCGAGGCCACGAGCGGAAGGCATGACGTCTGTGGATTACGCCTGATCGCGTTCCTGCGCGGCGGTCGTCGCAACGCCACGATTCGCATAAGACATATTATGGAACATCCTCATGGATGCTCCATAATATGCGGGTAAAGCGCGGCACGTTGCGGAAATGGGGTGTTCTCGATCAGCCGTTGCCGCGCAGCCGGCTACTGCTCCTCGGCGAGAGATAGCGTCATGCCGTCGAAGCCGGGCTCGACATGCGGCGGCAATTCCTTGCTCAGGACGTCGTAATCGAGATCGGCATGCAGGTTGGTCAGGATCGCGCGTTTCGGCTGGAGCCGCTCGATCCAGCCTAGAGCGTCGGCGACCGAGAAATGGCTTGGGTGCGGCCGATACCGAAGCGCATCAACTACCCAGACGTCGAGCTCCGTCAAAGCTTCGGCGGTTTCCGGCGGCATGCCGCTGAGGTCGCACGAATAGGCAAACTTGCCGAAGCGGAAGGCGTGCGAGGGAATGTCGCCGTGCTCTTGCAGGAGAGGGAGCGCGGTAATCGCTCCACCCTGCCCTGTGACGGCGATGGCGTTGCCGGCCTTCATGCGATGCTCGGTCGCGATCGGCGGATATTCGCTGCCGGGCGGCGACTGGAAGCAATAGCCGAAGCGTTCGCGCATGACCTTGGCCGTGTGTCCGTCCATATAAATGTCGAGCTGCCGGCGCTGCTTGATGAACAACGATCGGAGGTCGTCGATGCCGTGCGTGTGATCGGCATGCTCGTGGCTGTAGAACACGCCGTCGAGCCAATCGACGTCGGCATCGATGAGTTGCTCGCGCAGGTCCGGCGAAGTGTCGATCAAGACCCGCGTGACGCCGGCGCTACCGCGCCGCTCGACCAGGAGCGAGGTCCGGCGGCGGCGGTTCTTCGGATTGTTCGGATCGCAGGCGCCCCAGCCCAGCGCGGGCCGCGGCACGCCGGCGGACGAGCCGCAGCCAAGAATGGTGAATTTCAGGGTCATGCCGCGGACGTGCTTGGTCTCGGAATTCGCGTGGACGGCTCGGCGCTGATGGATGGCGGCACTTTGTTGAACAGCCGGAAGAAATTGTCGGACGTCTGTCGCGCGATCTCCTCGAACGAAACGCCGCGCGTCTCGGCCAAGATCTTCGCGGTCTCGACCACATAGGCCGGTTCGTTGCGCTTGCCGCGGAATGGATTGGGCGCGAGATAGGGCGCGTCCGTCTCGACAAGAACGCGATCCGCCGGCAACTCGGTTGCGATCGCACGCAGCGCGGTGGAATTTTTGAAGGTCAAGATGCCGCTGAAGGAGACGTAGCCGCCGAGCGCAACGGCGCGGCGAGCGAGGTCGGCGCCTCCAGTAAAGCAATGGAGCACAGCCGGGAAGGCGCCCTGCCCGGTTTCTTCCTCCAGAATCCGCGCGGTGTCGGCGTCGGCTTCGCGCGAGTGAATGACCAGCGGCAGGCCGGTCGCACGCGCCGCTGCAATATGGGAGCGAAAGCCGCGCTCCTGCGCGTCGCGCGGGCTATTGTCGTAATGATAGTCGAGACCCGCTTCGCCGATCGCCACCACTTTCGGATGCCGCGCGTGGGCGACGAGATCGTCGACCGTCACGTCCAGCTCCTCGTGCGCATAGTGTGGGTGCGTGCCGACCGAGCAATAAACGTCCGGGAAACGTTCGGCGATCGCCAGCACGCCGGCAACGCGCCGCACGCGCGTCGAGATCGTGACCAGTCGCCCCAAGCCCGCTTCACGCGCGCGCGTCACGACCGCGTCAAGCTCGCTGGCAAAATCCGGAAAATCGAGATGGCAATGACTGTCGATCAACATTGCTCTGTCGCATTGTTATTGTGCGGCGCGCGCTTCCGCTTCGATATAACGCGGGAACACCGCGGCGGGTGCGGGAAGCTTTGAGCCCGCGGCAATGCGATGCTTGCCGCCGAGGAATGCGAAGCTTCGCTCATCCGCAGGTACCGCCAAGAGGTCGAGAAGCTTCTGCGCCGAAGTCGGCACAAAGGGCTGGGCGAGGATCGCAATCTGGCGAAGGACCTCGGCAGTCACATAGAGCACGGTCGCCTGCTTGGCCGGGTCGGTCTTGGCGAGCGCCCAGGGCGCCTCACCCGCGAAATACCGGTTGGCCTCGGCGACGACCGCCCAGACGGCATTGAGCGCCTGGTGCAATTGCTGCGTCGCCATGGCGTCGCGCGCCTTTGCAATCATGCCGTCGGCGGCGGAGAGAATTCCTTCGTCGGCGGAACTGAACGCTCCCGGCCTCGGCAACTCCCCGCCGAATTGCTTGGCGATCATCGACAGCGAGCGCTGCGCCAGATTGCCGAGATCGTTGGCGAGATCGGCATTGGTGCGGTTGACGATCGCTTCGTGGCTGTAATTGCCGTCCTGGCCGAACGGCACCTCGCGCAGGAAGAAATAACGCAACTGATCCACGCCATAGGCATCGGCGAGCGCAAACGGATCGATCACGTTGCCGACCGACTTCGACATTTTCTCTCCGCGGTTGAACAGAAAACCGTGGGAGAAAATGCGGCGCGGCACTTCGATCCCCGCCGACATCAAAAAGGCCGGCCAATAAACCGCGTGAAAACGCACGATATCCTTGCCGATCACGTGCAGATCGGCCGGCCAATAGCGCTGGAACGTCTCGCTCTCGGTGTCCGGGTAACCGACAGCGGTGATATAATTCGTCAGCGCGTCGACCCACACATACATGATGTGGCCGTCGCTTCCGGGAACACGAACGCCCCAGTCGAACGTCGTGCGCGAGATCGAAAGATCCTGCAAGCCGCCGCGCACGAAGCTTGCGACTTCGTTCAGCCGCTCCTTCGGCAACACATAATTCGGACGCTCGTAAAGCTTCAGAAGCTTGTCCTCGTAGGCAGAGAGGCGGAAGAAATAGCTCTCCTCTTCCACCCATTCGACCGGCGTGCCACTCTTGATCGCGACCCGCCCGTTCTGTTCGTTGAGCTCCGTTTCATCCTCGGCGTAATAAGCTTCGTCCCGCACCGAGTACCAGCCGGAATATTTGTCGAGATAGATGTCGCCTGCCTCGTACATCCGCTGCCAGATTGCTTCCGACGAGATGTGATGGCGCCGCTCCGTCGTGTGGATGAAGTCCGTGTTGGAGCATTCGAGCCGCTTCACCATGGCCTCGAATAGCGGCACGTTGCGGTCGAGCAACTGCCGAGGCGTGAGGCCTTCGCGCGCTGCAGTCTGCTGAATTTTCTGGCCGTGTTCGTCGGTGCCGGTGAGGAAGAAGACGTCATAGCCGTCGAGCCGCATAAAGCGAGCAATCGCGTCGGTCGCGATCACTTCGTAGGCATGGCCGATATGCGGTGGGCCATTCGGATAAGAGATCGCGGTCGTGATGTAGTAAGGCGTGCGCGTCGGCGGCTCTCGCTTCGGAGCGGCTGCGCTGGAGGGTTTGCGGACTGGGGCTTTGCGCTTCGGCGGCGGTGCCGCAACGAACGGCATGGCAGGCGGCGCCGCCCCGCTCCTTCCGCTGACTATGATCTCCTTCGGCGCGATCGCTTTCGCCTTTCTCGGGGCGACCGCCTTCGCGGTTTTCTTTGCGGTCGCCGGTTTTTTCGGCGCGGCGGCAGCCTTTTGGCGCGCGGTTGTCTTGCGGCTGCGCGCCTTCGCGCCTAACCCGCTCGATCGCTTTTTGCCCGCCGCGCGCCCGAGCTTTTTCTTCTTGCCGGCGCGTGGTTTGGACGCTTTCGTCGGCTTCTTGGGTTTCGCGGCTTGCTTGCGCTTGGTGGCCATGGGAACAGCTACTCAGTCATCGGCGATCTAAAGACACTGAAGGCCGGGACTTAACGCGCGAAGACGGCGCTTCGCGCCTTTTGCCCGGCCAATGACGGCGCATAGGTATCAACCGCGCGTGGCCGCGGCAAGCAATCCGAACACACTGAAGACAAGCGGTTTTCGCTCCAAATTGTAAGTTTCGGCGTCGCGCGCGGCGGCATTGATCCGTTCCCACGCTTCGGCCAGGCGATCGAGTCGCGCGAGGCCGCCGCTGACGGCGCCACGATTGTCGAGGCTTCGCGACAGCCAAGCGTTGACGGTATCGACAAAAGCGCCAAGCGGCCGTGGGTCGGTGCCCACAAGCGCATCGCCAAGCGCATGCAGCGCGTTGGCATTGAGCGTCGGCAATCGCTCAAGCTCCTCTAGCGCGCGCTGGCGCAATGCCAGCGCTTCCTCGTCCAAGAACGCCAGAGCACGGGCCACGCTCCCGTCGGCCGCGGCGGCAGCAGCTTCGATCTGCGGATCGTTTTCGGCCGAACCTACGGAGGCGGCCAACGCTCGGGCAACATCCAATTGTGCCAACGGCCGCATCGCCAACACGCTGCAGCGCGAGCGCAGCGTCGGCAGCACCCGCGACGCCGAATGGCACACCAGCAGCAGCAGCGCCCGCCGCGGCGGCTCCTCGAGCACCTTGAGCAGTGCGTTCGCGCCGGCGCGGTTGAGCTCGTCGACCGCGTCGACGATCGCGATACGCCAGCCACCCTCGCCTGCGGTCGCGCCGAAGAAAGAAATCGTGCGGCGCACATCGTCGACCGCGATTTGCTGGCGCAACACGCCTTTCTCGTTCGGCGTGCGCTCCAGAACCAGAAGATCGCCATGCGCCTGCGCCGCCACGCGGCGTGCCACCGGATGGCCCGGGTCGACGGCGAGCGACGTCGCTGCGCGAACCAGTGCTGCCGCCGGATCCGGATGCGCGAGCACGAAGCGCGCCAGGCGATAAGCGAGCGTGGCTTTGCCGATGCCCTTCTGGCCGATCAGCATGAAAGCGTGCGGCACGCGGCCGCTGCGGTAGGCGGCAAGGAGTGCAGCTTCAGTGCCGCCGTGGCCGAAGAGCTTGTCGGTCACCCGCGGTGGCGCAGCTTCGTCGATATCGGCTTCGTCCGCACTCACGAGGTGGCGCCCGCAAAACGAACCGGCGCTGTTGCGGGGCGCAGACGCGCGTTCACCGCCTGCCAGACGTGCTTTGCCACCGTCATCTTCGGTGCGCTCGCGTCGACGATGACGCAGCGTTGCGGCTCGCCGGCGGCGAGCATGAGATAAGCTTGGCGCAGCTGCTCGTGAAATTCGATTGTCTCTGACTCGAAGCGATCCGGACTCGCGCCGTCACGCCGGCCGGCAGCACGCTGAAGGCCGGTCTGAGCCGGAACGTCGAGTACCAATGTCAGGTCAGGACGCACGTCGCCGACCGACACCCTCTCAAGTGCCTTGATCAGGCGAGGGTCTACCTCGCCGAGCACACCCTGATAGACGCGGGTGGAGTCGGCGAAACGGTCGCTGATGACCCATTGTCCGGCGTCGAGCGCCGGCAGGATCGTGCAGCGAATATGGTCGTCGCGGGCGGCGGCGAACAGCATTGCTTCCGCCTCGGGCCCGAGCGGCTTGGCCGCGCCCGAGAGCAGAACGTGGCGCATGATTTCAGCGCCGGGCGAGCCGCCGGGCTCGCGCGTCAGCTTCACGCCAACGCCGAGCGATTCCAGTTTGAGCGCCAGCATGGCGGCCTGGGTCGATTTGCCGGTCCCCTCCCCGCCTTCGAACGTAATGAACTTTCCCTTCATCAAGCTAATCCGATCAAAGCGGCGCGAATCGTTGCAGCGAGAATGTCCATTATAGCCAAAGGATGAAAATCGCCTTCGTTGCAGCCGGTTGCGACTTTTTACTGCGAAGAAGCACGAGCCGGCCAACCAACGCGCACCGCACTGTCATCTAGGCTTCGAATTGCGGCGCAGCCACGGCGCTACC
Organism: uncultured Alphaproteobacteria bacterium; assembly: GCA_963720115.1. Classification (GTDB taxonomy): domain Bacteria; phylum Pseudomonadota; class Alphaproteobacteria; order Rhizobiales; family Xanthobacteraceae; genus BOG-931. The sequence goes on along the minus strand of CAVREN010000014.1, from coordinate 26,954 downwards.
GGCATCATAGCCGGTTCACGCCGGCCCGGAACAGGCCGATCATCAGCTCAGTGGCGGCATCCATCGCGCGGTGTGACATGCTGCCTTTGCCGACGTCGTCGGCAGCCTTCAGCGGCACTTCCAGGGCGAGGTTTTCTCCGCGCCAGACCTTGAGCTTGCCAATGCTCTGCCCCTTGTTGATCGGAGCCGGCACCGGCCCCGTATAGACAAGCCGCGCGAGCAGGCGCTCGCCGCTGCTGCGCGGCATCATCAGGCGGATCGTGCCCGGGCCGACCAGCGGGACGTAGCTTCTGTCGCCCCCGAATACCTTTGCCTCGGCGACGGTTTGGCCCTCTGCGAACAGCACGCGCGCCTCGAAGCCATGGAAGCCCCATTCCAACATCTTGCGCGCCTCGTCGGCGCGCTCTTTTTCCGACCTGGCGCCGGTGACGACCACGATCAGGCGAAGATCGTTCTGCACGGCCGAGCCCACCAGATTGAGGCCGGCTTCCGTCGTCTCCCCGGTCTTGAGCCCGTCGGCGCCGATTCCCATCGCCAGCAACGGATTGCGGTTCTGCTGGCGGATTTTGTTCCAGGTGAATTCGCGCTCGGAGAACAGCGGATAGAATTCCGGATAGGTCTGCATGATGTGGCGCGCGAGTTGCGCCAATTCGCGCGCGGTGACACGCAGGTTCGGGTCCGAATAACCGGTCGCATTGGTGAAGGTCGATTTTTCCAGGCCGATCTCGCGCGCGCGTTGCGTCAGCTTGGCGCCAAATTCGGCCTCGTTGCCGGCCATCGCTTCGGCGATCGCAATGCAGGCGTCGTTGGCGGAATCGATGATGATGCCGTGGATCAGATCGTCGAGCGAGATGCGGCTATGGATGGCGGCGAACATGGTCGAGCCGTGCGATGGTGCCCCACCCTTGCGCCAGGCATTCTCGCTGATGACAAACTCGTCTGTCAGCTTGGCACGGCCCTGTTTGATTTCGTTGAACACATATTCCAGCGTCATCAGCTTGGCAGTGCTTGCGGGCGCAACAAGCTGATCGCCATTTTTCTCGTACAGCACACTGTCGCTGTCGACGTCGAGCAGCAGCGCGGCCGGGACGCTGGTCTGAAAGCCTTCCTTCTTCTCGACCGTCATGTTCGAGGCGGCATGACCGGCGGCGACCATGGCGACGCAAAGCGCCATGGCGACGCAAATTCCGGCCGCCAGCGCATAAGCCGGCCGTGCGGCAAATACGTTCGGCTGAGGCGCAATCCGCAAAGCAAGCCTCCAATGCAGCACCAGGTGCAACGCGCCAATTCTCACCCAACCGCCGCCGCGCGCAAGGGCGCGCTGGCCGCGGTACCAAATGACGCAGGTGGAATTGGCTCAGAGCATGATTCGGAAAAAGGCTGCCGCAGACTTGATCCGGGGTGGAAGCCGGTTTTCCGAGAAGATCATGCTCCGCCGAAAAGTTGGAGCGCCAATCAATTTAGTTCCAAACGATTGCGCTCTAGTAGAGCCCGCGGCCGTTGAGGAATTGATTGGTGCCGTCGCGTCCGCGCGGCCCTGCGGCAAAGGAGGTCGGCCGTGCGCCGGCGGTCTCTGCATCGCCTGCCGAAACGCTGGCATAATGGGTATTGCGCAGGATCGATGCTGTCGACCCGACCGGCGCGATCCGCGTTGCGGCAAGTTTGACGGTGCCCGGCGCCGGCGCGGGCTCGTCCTGCCGGAACGTGGCGGCAAGCAGCCGATCATCCGAGCCCTCGAGCGGTGCCCGGCCGACATATTCGACTTTGACCCAGGCGGTGCCGCTGGTCCGGAAGCCCAACAAATCGGCGGCCCTGGTTGACACGTCGATGATGCGGTTGCCGTGATAGGGCCCACGATCATTCACCCGCACGATCAGCGAGCGGCCGTTCGACAAATTGGTCACCCTCGCGTAGCTCGGCAGCGGCATGGTCGGGTGAGCGGCGGAAATGCCGTTATGGTCGAAGACTTCGCGGTTGGCGGTCAAACGGCCGTGAAAATCGTCGCCATACCAGGAGGCGAGACCGGTAGCCTGATAGTTCGGATTGTCCTGCGGATAATAGGTGCGGCCGGCGACCGTGTAAGGTGCCCCGATACGGTAGCTGCCGCCGCCCTTGGGCACCGGATCACCGTCGGCCACCACCCGCGGGCTTGGCGAAACGCCGTAGTTGACGCCATTTGAGCAGTTCGCGAGCAATGCACAAAGCACAACGCAGGCGCCGATCGGCGCAATACGTCTCGCTGTCGCGCTGAGTTGACCCCGCATCATCCCCGATCCCGCCAGCAAGATATTCAATCCGAGCATGGTCAGATTGTGGCGAATAGGGGCAAAGCGGTGTCCGAAGGTGGATGGCGTGTTCGATAGTGAACGGAAAATTGCGGTGGCCCCGCTTTGGGGGCCACCGGGCATCGAATTTTTGCGAAATGAAGAGAAAGACGACCGCCTCTCTGCTTATCCGGGAGAGGCTCGAGCAGGCCGTGCCGCGATCAAACGATCGGCACGCCTGAATAGAGAAGAATGAGCAGCAGCACGAGGCCGCCCATAAAAGTACCGAAGACAATTCGTACCAGCGTCTCCCAGGTTGCCTCACGCCTGTCCTGGAAGTACCCGACTACGCTCATAGCAAGTTCTGTCATTGGCAGCGAAGCCCCTCTTCTTGCCTAACTCTTTCGTTTTTCTGGAGGATTTGACCGGCACTAGCGGCCGACGGCGTACGAATAATCACGTATTGGCTAAAATGTCCACAGAGTTGTTTCGAGGACTTTGGCCCTATTGCCGGTCGCTATACAAAGACGGTGTATGGCGCAAGGTGGTCTGGGTAACCCTTCCGGGCCTCCGTCCAGATCGACTTTGCCGGGTCTTTGACGCGCCCTTTGCCGGCCGCGCCGAAGACCCCTCACCTACGATAACACGAGCCTTTTGCGATCTTCGTGACTGGCGCGATCGCCGGGAAATTCTTCGAAATCGTCTGCCTTTGCCAACAAGTCGGACGCCATCCTTCTCAAGCGCTCGGCCAGACGCCGGTCATCGCACTCCTCTGCCAGACGAGCGCATACTCGCGCTTGACGCCGAAAATCCATTGCGAGGAGCATGGACGTTCTCCCTAGTAACTTTTCGTTTTCGTTGAAGTGGCCGGCGAGCCGTCTAATACGCAAATGCTGCCAAGGCCGCGACGGCCAAGATGCCAAAGCCTAGCATCGCAATTCCTACGGGATCGTAAGCGGGCAGCCTAAACATCGCGGGCTCCTCCAAACAGGGTTATGAGGTCCACCCCGAATTGGATCCGGCGGAACGATCGCAGCGTCCCGCTCTCTCCTACCCGCATCCCCACCATTACGAAAAATTAACTAACTGCGAAATCGCGGCGAGACCAAGGCGATGAGCAAGACATCCACTTCACAGTTGCGAGGCTTGTCCGCGCGAGATTGGGCTCGGTTTGCGAGGGACAACGGCCGTTCCGGAGCCGAGGGGCCAACGCCTCGGACCCAGGGCCATGCCTCGCCGAAGATCGCCCTCCGGATTGCACCGTTCGTTTTGACTGCAAGACACAAGGCCGCCGAAGCCGTCAACTCCGCACTGGCGAACCCGGCATTGGTGCGCTAGCAAAAAGGGCAGCGGATTCACCGAATGTTCTTCCGCAGCATCACCTAAGCTGCTGATCTCTCAGGTTTGGAAGGGTGGCCGAGTGGTTTAAGGCACCGGTCTTGAAATTTGCTGCCCTTCGTCACGACCGCTGCTAACGAATGCCATCTGGCCAGTGATTTGGCGGCGTTTGCGGGGGTCTCCGTTACGGCTATCTCTGCGTCGTGCTATCCAGTTCCGAGCTGTTTGGGTTCAGGCTTGGGTCCGGCGAGCGGCGGGAGCCGCGACAATGAGCAACAACGAACCGATCTACGTGGACGCCCAGTCAGCGAGCGACGCTGCATGATGGACAAGTGCACACCGACGGCCCCACTTTGCAAGAAACAGTGATCGCGTTGCACAGACTGCGGCCGATTGCGGGAAAGTCTACACCGCCCAAGAAATCAATCGTCTCCACTATGGTCCTAAGCCTGACGCGAACGCCGGAGTAAACCCCGCAACGCAAATGCCATTTCGGATATCGCAATCGACGGACATCTCGCCGAGCGTCGTGCGTGTGCGGAACTTCGTCATGCCCGATATTGGACGGCCGCGACGGGCGTCAAGTCCAGCCGCTAGGGCCGGGGCTGCGGCGGCGGGCAGGCTCGGGTTAGCGACGCACTGACTTTTTCGACGCCAAGCGCCTGAGGCTCCCGCGGCGCATTCCTCGCGCGGTCCCCGATTTTCGGTCTTCGTTCTGCATATAAGCTGCGCGGGGCAGCCGGCGACCTTGAGAGGTTGTGACTCAATTCCTCGGGACGAAGCCTTATCATTATGGTGCGATGTCTGTTACGCGTGAGCTTCGGCGCCGGTTGATCGCCGAATAGTCCCCTCGCCGCTTCGATCCCTGCCTTCCGCGATTTGCCGACCGGCCGCCGGCTGGCCCTGGATGGATTCACGAGATCAACCACGATGTCTTTCGCATCCCGGCGCACCGCCAGGGGCGTAGCATTCGCTTGAGCACTCGGAACGGACGCACAATCCGGACTCGACACCAATCGGCTTCGTGTGCGGCACGCAGTGATGGTTGCGACGCCCAATGCCGGCACTCCGCTTGCCGATCGCGCTTACCTTCGCGCCTTTGTCGACACATTGACCAATTTGCTCGAGTTTTTTCCGGACAATCCGGCGACCGACACGCTCGAAGTAGTGCTCACGCTGTTGAAGCAACTGGCAGTCGGCGCCATGGGCGGGCTTGACGGACTGATATCGATGGACCCGAAGGGAGCATTTCTGCGTGAATTCCTGAACCGAAAATCCGCCGGCTCGCGGACCATCTATCACGCGCTGGCTTCGAATTATGAGCCACCCGCGGGATCGCCCATAGGCCGCTACGCGAGAGCCTACCTGACCGACCTGGTGTTCAAGCTTCACCACAACGATCTCGTGGTTCCGACTGAAGGCGTATATGCGGCAAATGGGGCTGCGACATTTCCCGTCGCGGACTCCGTTGTGTTTCCACCAAGCGCAGGAATTGATCACAGCGGGTTCTGGACGCACCCGACTACTCGGGCGTCCCTTGAAAAATGGCTCATGCCTAGTCAAGGACAAACATCACATGTGCGATGTCTGTAACGCGTGAGCTTCGGCGCCGGTTGCGCGCCGATCGGTCCCCTCCCCGCTTCGACCCCTGCCTGCCGCGATCGGCCGCCGGCGGGCCCGGGCTGGATTCACGAGATCAAGCACGACTGCTTTCGCATCCTGGCACATCGCCAGGGCCGCAGCGTTCGCCTACTGACCCGCAACGGCCACGACCTGGCCGATCGCTTCCCGCTCGCCGCCGCCGCCATTGCCGCGCTCCCGGTCCGCTCATGTCAACGAGCCATCTTCGCGCCCAGACTTGTCGACGACCGGAATGTGCGGCACGATTCTCTTCTCATTGACAACCCAATTGAGCGTCTCGGCTGAGCCATAGGCCGTATCGGCGGCAAGGTAGTCCGGCTTGAGATCGAAGCACTCTTCAGTTCGTTCGATCATCGTCTTCGCCGCACCAACCTCAGCTTGACGAATGGCTCGGGAAGCCTCGACATCAACGATGATGCCGAACTTGACATCAATGAGATAATTATCGGCATAGGCAAAGAATGCTGGCCCGCGCATCGCGCCGGTCCATTGCGCGGCCGGATCGGACGGCGACACGAACTTCGGTGTCACATCGCTCGCCGCACCGAATGCGGCATCATCAAGAGTCGCCAGATACTCCCTCGTGGCGCGGCTCGCGGTCTCAGCGAGGCATGTCTTCTTCCATTCGGTGCCCGGGATCGAGCGCTGCTTGTTGGCATCAGCGACAATCAGGCTCGCATCAACCGCAAAGCCCTCACCGCCGACCAGCCAGCTGCAATACAGGCTTCAACGACACGCTCGAAAACCCGGCGGAACATATCGCTCTCACGGAACTGCTCATGGCGGATGCGTGAGAATGCTGAGTGATCCGGAATCTTGTCCTCAATTGAGAGCCCACAAAACCGGCGATAGGCAAGGTTCACTCGCATCTCGCGACACAACGCTCGCTCCGAACGGATCGCAAATGCGTAGCCGACGATGAGCATCCGGATCATCAGCACCGGATCGATCGAAGGCCACCCAATCTTTGGATAGAAGGGCGCTAGCTCTGCGTGTACCCAAGAAAGGTCGAGAACCGCAGCAATCGCTCTAACTGGGTGATCGTCCGGAACGGCCTCATCAAGACGAAACGAATAGAAAAACTCACCTTGGTCGTGATTGAGCCGCCCCATCATCGATCGCCTCCACAGCGAATCGCATCAGAGCAACAGAATCATTGTTCAGCAGAGTCGCCAACGACTTTTGCAACAAAATCTGCCAGAAGGCGACGGTCGAGATGATCGATCTCTCGTCGGCCCGGTACGCTGGCAGCCGACGGCTCTTAAGATCAGTCGCCCTGGCGCGCAGTCTCGTCATCGCGCGGATGCAGCCAATTGTCGAGAATGATGGCGCCGAGCAGTACCACGCCACGAATGATGTTTTGCACCTCGCTGTTCACGTCCATGATGGTGAACGCATTGAGGAGCGTGCCAATCAGCGCGCAGCCGACGACAACGCTGAAGACGCCGCCACGCCCGCCCACCAGGCTAATGCCGCCGAGCACGACAACGAGAATGACGTCGAAAATCTGCGTGCCCTGAACGATTGTCATCTGCATGCTCCCGGTCTGGCCGATCCAAACCAGCCCAGCCACCCAAGCTAGTACCGCCACCAAAAGATGCTCGAGCATGATCAACGGGCGGAGCGCAATTCCGGAAAAGCGGGCCGCCTCGGGATTGTCGCCCTGCGCGTAGATGAAGCGGCCAACGGATGTCCGTGACAGGAAGCCGTAGACCAGCAGCGCTGCGGCGCCGAAAACGAAGATCGGCATCGGGATGCCCAGCAGTGCCCCGCGGCCGGCGAACAAGAGCGCCGGCTCGTTCTGCGGAGCGTAGACCACGTAGACCGGCGCAATCCAGTACGCCACGCCGTAGACGACAAACGTGGTCGCCAGCGTCACGAACAACGCGGGGACCTCTATGAAAGCGACCATGAGGCCGTTGATGGCGCCGATGCAGAGTGCGATGGCGAGTGCGAGAACCGCAGTCCAGAACGCGGGCAAGCCGTGCCGGTTGGCGATAAGAGCCACGCACCAGGAACCCGCCATGATCGCGACCTCGCTAAGGTCGATGCCGCGACTGATCACTATAAGCCCCATGCCCAGCCCAAGGATGCCGAGAATGGAGATGCTGCGGACGAGCCCGAGTAGATTGGAAAGCGTTGCAAATCCCGGCAGCGCGAAGGCGAAGACCAGGAGCAGAAGAACGACAATGACCGCGACGACTTGCTCCTGGCTGAGCCGGCTCAGGCCTCGCCAGGGCATTGGCGCTCCAGGCTTGGTGGTGGTGGTCACAGTCGCCATGCGGCAACCTCCGCTGTCGCCTTCCTGAAAGTCAACGCACTAATGGATGGCGGCATACATGATTTTGTCTTCCGTGGCGGTTGCCGCGTCGAATTCCGCGACGATGCGGCCAACCCTTGCAACCAGGATACGGTCGGAAACGGCGAGGATTTCAGGCAGGTAGGAGGAGATCACCACCACCGCCTTGCCCTCGTCGGCAAGCCTCCGGATTTGGGCGTGAATTTCTGGAATGGTTCCCACATCGACGCCGCGGGTCGGCTCGTCGAAAATGATGATAGAAGGTTCCTGAACCAGTGACTTGGCGATCACGACTTTCTGTTGATTTCCGCCGGACAGTTCGACGATGTGCGCCTTGCGCTGGAGCGCCGCGATCTTCAGCCGCTCCACCCAGTAATTGGCGAGCTCGCTGCGTATGGCGCGAGAGAGCAAGAAGCTGAAGCCGCGCCTCGTTGCGAGCCTGCTCACATAGATATTGTCGTCGATGCGCATGGTCTCGAAGAAGCCGTTGAGCTTGCGGTCCTCCGTGATGTAACAGATGCCATCATTGATCGCCTGCTTCGGCACGCGATAGCGGATCGGTTTGCCCCGCAGGTAGACCATGCCGCCGTTGATGAGATTACGCTTGAGCGCGCCGTAGATGATCTTCGCGATCTCGGTGCGCCCGGAGCCGATCAGACCGGCTATCCCGACCACCTCGCCGGCATAGACCGAAAACGACATGTTCTTCACAAGCGCGCCCATGGTGACGTTTTCGACGGTGAGAACTTTCTCGATCGCGTGACGGGCGCCATCCGGGTTTCGATGCCGCCCGTAATAGGTTTGTGCAATGTCGCGGCCGACCATGTAGCGCACCAGCTTCTCGCGCGTCATTTCTGAGGTACTCGCCGTGATCACCAGCTTGCCGTCGCGCAGAACGGTAATCCGATCGGAAATCTTCAACGATTCCTCAAGGGCGTGCGAGATGTAGATAACCGCGACCCCGCGTACCCGCAGATCGCGCACGAGATTGAAGAAGTGCAGGATCTCTTCCGGCGTGAGGCTTGCGGTCGGTTCGTCGAAGATGATGATGCGCGCCTTGTTGTAGATGGCGCGCGCGATCTCCACCATCTGGCGTTTCGCTGTGCCGAGCAACGCCACCGGGGTAGCGGGATCGACGTGGAAATTGAGCGATTGCAAGAGCTGCTGCGCCTGAATGTTGAGCGTGCGAAAGCGCGTGAGCAGTTTTTCGTTGCCGAGCTCGATATTCTGCGCCGCCGTCATGGTCGGCACCAGGCTCGTCTCCTGATACACCATGCAAATGCCGGACATGAGCGCGTCGCGCGGCGATTGAAAATCTACCGGCTTGCCGTCGACGCAATAGCTGCCGGACGTGAACCTAATTGCTCCGGCGATGGCCTTGCAGAGAGTCGATTTGCCGGCCCCATTTTCGCCGACGAGCGCATGGACTTCACCGGGATAGAGGTCGAAATCCACGGCCTCGATCGCATGCACGCCGCCGTATATCTTGCTGCCTTTGCTGATGCTCACCACAGGTGTGGGCGGCGATGCCGGCTGCGGATTTTCGGCTGGGCGATGCAGAAGACTTCGTCTCGTTCATGGTCGGGCATCCCGCTTGCCAAGCAGCACGCGACCGCTTCCCTTCGATACGACGATCAGGCCCTGCGCCGCTTCGATCGCCGCGGTCACGCCGTGATAACAGCCGCCGACGCGGCTATGCAGGCTTTCGACCGCCTCACCGTTGCGATTGAGCCGCACGACCAGTCCATACGAGTGTGGCGGCGCCCATGGTTTCTGGATTCCGAGCGCCTTGATGCCGCCGAACTGCATCGGCTCGAGGCAATCGCCGCCATTCGCAAGCGCGGGCGCGACCCAATACTGCTTCGGAATAGTGCGCATCATCTCCTCACGAAAATCGTCCTCGCGCAGGACGAACTCCACGAGATGCGTGCGCACAGCGAACAGGCTCAGCCAAAAGCCGCCATCGCTGCTGCGGGCGAGCCGTGACGGATAGCCTGGCATATTGCGGATCACGACCTGCGACGCGCCGATCGAGCCGGCTGCCGAAATTGCCGCGCGGCTGAGCCGGTGACCAAAACTCTCGGTAAACCAGAGCTGCCCGTCGGCGACAGCGAGGCCGCCGGGATAATTCAAGTCGCGCAGCAGCACGTGCGCATTCCGCAGTGCGGTGTCGCTGCCGATGATGCGCCCAAGGCTGTTGCGCTCCATCAGGTCGTCGCACCAATCACCGGCGTGATGGCGCGTGCTGCCGTCGCTGGCGAAGATCGTTCCGTCTGGGGCGATCGCGACCGCTGTCAGGCAGTGCAGCGGTTCTCCGCCAGCTTCCGAGAGCAGTGTCGTGCGCCCGGTCGCCGGCTCGACGGCCGCGAGCCCGTGCGCGGTGCAGGCCAGCACGCGGCCGTCGGGATGGCATGCGAGCGCACCGACTTCGGCGTCGAACTCGGTCAGCACGGCGCGGTCGGCGTAGTCCGCGCCGCTCAGCAGCCAGATCTTTTTGCCCGCAGAGACGAAGATCGCGCCGTCGGCAGCTTCAGCAACCGCATCGGTACAGGGGATCGGCTCGCCGATCGGCGTCGCTTCGTCGAGCCGATCGTTCGGGCCGAAGGGGCCGTCCATGGATGGAATGGCGTGCGGATCGCGATCGGGAAACAGGATCTGCTCGAGGTCGCGCCGTAGGAAGGTGAGAAATCCCATTGAATCAGATCCGCCGCTTGCAGCCCCAATAGGCCTCGAAGCCCGTCCAAGCCTGATCAGCGTTGGCCAGCGGAATGCGACCGATCCGGTTATTCTCGAGCCCGCCTAAATAAAGATAACCTTTGTGCTCGCGCATCGAGGTCACCGTCGAATGCGAGATGCCGGTCGGATCCCAATACGATTCAAGCACGTTGCCGGCTTCGTCGAACTTCAGCACGCAGCCGTTGTTGAGGCCGGGCGCTAGCCACTCGTCCGTGGGCACCTGCTTGACCATGCGTCGCCGAAAGGCCGCCTTGCGCGAGGCGAGATCGTAGGTCGGTGTACGCACGCCAACTAGCGCCAGCCAGTAGTTGCCGTCCGAGGCGCGGTTGATGTTGTCCGGCAGGCCCGGCAATTCGTCGATGAAGATCTCGGTCGTGCCGCGGTGCGGACCTTGCAGCCAATGGCGGAAGATTCGGCAGGCGGAGGTCGAGGCCACGAACACAGAGCGGCCGTCATGACCGACGCAAACGCCATTCGGAAAATAGAAGCGCTTGATGAGGGTCGTCGTGTGACCGGTCGCCGGGTCGTAGCAGAGGACCCGGCCGTTCGGGCGCCCTTCAATAATATCGAGCGTGTTCGTCGTCATCTCATAGCGCGTCGTGCAGTCGCTGAAATAGATTTTGCCGTCTGGCCCGATGTCGAGATCGTCGGCCATGCGAATGCGCGAATCGTCGTTGAGCTTGGTCCAGGTGCGGTTGGTTTCGTCGGCGACCTTGAACACTTCGCCGCTTGGCCGCACACCGTAGACACCCATTCCCGCAACGCAGACGATCAGGTTCTCGTCCTTGTCGAACTGCATCCCGAGCGGACGGCCGCCGATATGGGCGAAGACTTCCCGATGCTCGAAGCGTGCGCCGGAAAAGCGAATGATATTGCCGTCGCGCGTGCTGCCGTAGAGACGATCCTGTCGATCAAGGATCACGTCTTCAGGGCCTTCGACCTGATCGATGCCAATCGCCTCTGCGTCGACCAGCCGGTCGTTGAGCGCAAACGGCGAGCCGCTGTCCTTAAGCGAGGGCGCCGGCGCGAGTGGGACGAGCGCCGGATTGACGTAGAGCTTCTGGATAACCTTGCCGCGATTCTTGGCCCATTTGACATCGACGCCGACTGCGAGAAGAAGAATGATGCCGATGACCGCTGAAGTGATGTAGCCAGGAATGCCGATACGCACGAGGCCGTTTGTCATCATGAAGATGATGATCGCGCCGAGCGTTGCCCGCCAGACGGTGCCGCGCCCGCCGAGTACCGAAGCGCCGCCAATGATCACGGCGGTCAAGGCCTGGAATTCCCAACCGATGCCGGTCGTCGAGTCCGTGCTGCCCTGCCGGGCCGCATAAAAGACCCCGCCGGCGGCGCAGAGAACGCCTGACAGAATATAAGTGACCAGTAGCATGCGGCTGACGCGAATGCCGGCATGCCGGGCGGCTTTGCGGTTAGCGCCGATGCCGGTGAGATGCCAGCCGTAGCGAGAGCGGCTGAGAAAGATATGGCCGACAATGAGAACGACGATCAGCGCGGCGGCATTAACCGGCAGACCGAGAATGGAGCCTTCGCCCAGAAAATCCCAGGCGTCGCTCTCGATCGAATTGGTCGCGAATACGGTGGCGAAGCGCTCGTTCAAGAGATTGACGCAGGCGCGCAGAATGATCAGCGTCACGAGCGTGGTAAGAAACGGTCGCGCTTTAAGGTAGCCGATCAAGACGCCGTTGCCGGCGCCGATGACGGCGCCGGTCAGCAAGGTGGCGACCATCACGAGCCAGGCCGGTAGGCCCAGCACAAAGAGACAGAACAGCGCGGTGAAATTGCAGAGCGCGAAAATCGCGCCGACGCTGAGGTCGATGCCGCCGGAAATCAAACTGAAGGCCATGCCGAGCGCGACAAAGCCGAACTCGGCGAACAGCCGCATCAGCGACCGCGCGTTCGCAAGCGTGCCGTAGTCCTTGATGGTGAGCGAGAAATAGACCGCGAGCGCAATCATCACGGTGAACGGAATGACCGGCTCAAACCATTGTTTCAGAAGCAACTCGGACAGAAAGAGCCGCGGCGACCAGGAATGGCGCAGCTCATTCATCCGCGTGCCAGCCGGCTGCAGCGCAGTCGTCGACATCCGCTCAACTCCACGGAGCAAGCCGCTCCCGTTTAGCAGCGGGAGCGGGCAGTTCGGCCCCGATCACGAGCAAGTGCGAGGTTAGTTCGATGCCGTCGAGGTCGGCGGCTTCGGCACAGGGTAGCAGTTGGCGCCGCTGGCGTTGCTTTTATCGAGCCAAACCGGCCGCGTGTAGTACACTTGATGTTTGCCGCCGGGTTTTTCGCCGGCTTGCAGCAGCATCTCGGCAGCGACGAAGGCATCGTGGCCTTGTTCGGTCGCGGTGTAGCTCAGGAACTTGTAGAAGTTTCCTTGCGTCAGCTGATCGCAGTCGAGCTGCGAGCCTTCACCCGAGGCATAGACCTTCACCTTGTCGATCTTTCCGGCGTTGCGAATAGCCTGCGCCGCGCCCGACTCCATAATGCCCCAGAAGCCCACGCTGGCGCACAGATCGGGATGCTGCTGGATGACGGTTGAGGTGATCTCGAGCGCTTTGTTGGCGTCCCACAGCGCCGCCTGGTTAGAGACGACCTTGATCGCCTTGTCCTTGTTGAGCACGTCCATGACGCCCGCGATCTGATCGACGCTCGCGGCCGCCGTCAGTTCGCCCTGGATGATCTGCACCTCGCCAGACGTGCCACTGCCGGTGCCGCAGGTCTTCACCACGTCCTCGGCCAGCATGCGGCCGACTTCGTACCAATCGGCGCCAACGAAAGCGTCCGATTTGTAATTGGACGACATATTCATCTGAACGACGTGGATGCCTTGCGTTTCCGCCCGTTTGAGGTCCTTCATCAGAAGCGTCACGCTCGGATTCTGAACAACAATCACGTCCGGCTTCTCGTCGATGAGGGCGGTCAACGCCTGCTGCATGGCCGCCGGGTTCAGTGCCGGGTCGCGTATGACAAACTTCATGCCGCGCCATTCCGCCTCAGTCTTGATCACGCGCCCCCATTCATCCATCAGCGGTACGCCGGTGGCGATCGGCAAAAACGCAATGGTCTTGCCTTTAAGATTTTTGTCGTGGTCGGCGCGCAGTTCGTGTGCCGTCTTGGTGCCGCCCCCTTCCTCCTGCGCCACAGCGGCACCCTGCGGACCCGACAGCACGAACGCGGTCACCGTTGCCGCAATTCCCGCCCATACATATCGTCGGCTCATGATGGTACTCCTCCCTGGTGAAGCGCTTCCCCGGATTTTTCCGGGCGTTCTACGCGATGAGACGTTCTAACCGTTTGAGACGTTCTGTGCGCCTAAGTGTTTTGCGCGATCATATCCTCGTTGCGCCGCGAAGCGAAGAGATCGGCGATGCCCGCACGGTCATTCCAGCAGACCGTCTCAGGCCGGGCGCGAATTCGCGCCACGGCTCGGGCACGGCTGCATCCGATTGTTTGAAAGTGGTAGCGCGGCCTTTGCGCCCCGCGCGCGTGCACTCGCCCTCCCTATGGTCTGTCGACAGCCGCGATGGCTTCAAGCTGGGCTTCGAAAGTAGCATATTGGAACGCTCGTTCCAAGACTAAATTGGAGTGACTGTTCCAATTCGAAAGGCACGGACGGGCGCGCGGCTTTGCAAAATGTCCAAGCGCGTTAGATTGATCGAAGCGATTCAAACACGAGCAGAGAGCTATTCAGCAGGAGAAAGGCCCCTCATGGCGCGTTCAGGGAAAAAGAAACGGCCAAAAATCGACCTCAACGCACCTCGATTCAAGGTCGGAGCCGAGATCGTCGGCCCCGTTACGCATCCGCCGGTTCGCTACAAGAAATCGGCCGCCATTCAGCAGAAACTACTCGATTCCGCAGAGGAGCTGTTCGCGCGCTGGGGCTACGCGGCCGTTTCGATCCGGGACGTGACGTCCCAGGCGGGCATGCGCGTCGCCAATGTCAGCTACTATTTCGGGAGTAAGCAGAACCTCTATTACGAAGTGCTGCGTCGGCGCTCAGAGCCTTTGTCGCGCATGCGCCTTGAGCGGATCAAGGCGGCGCGCGCGCAGAAGACGAGCCGGGATGAGAAGCTCAAGGCTCTGGTCGCCGCTTACGCCGATCCGCCGCTGGAATTGAGCCAAAGTGGCGATCCGGGTTGGAAGAATTTCTTCTCGTTGATCGGCCAAGTCACCTTTACGGGCTTTGCCGCGCCCGAAATTGCCAAATTTTTCAACGAGCCGGCGCGTCAGCTCATGGCCGCGCTCCATGAATTGTATCCTTCTGCTCCGGCAGCGAAGATCCAGGCGGCGACTTTGTTGCTGATTGGTCCGTATATCATGGTGATTGCCGAAACAGGTCGCATCGAGACTTTTCAGGAAAGAGCATTCTCTTCGAGTGACCTCGCCCTGCTCGGGCCGCTTATGAAGGATTTCATCGCCGGCGGCGTTCGAGGAATGCTGGAGGTGCCTAGCCGCAAGCCCCGAGTCCGGAAGGGGAGCAAGCCGCAGGCAACTAGCCGGTCGGTGGCCGCTATTTTGTAACGAACGTTCCAGTTGACCGAAAATGGAACGCGCGATACATTTCTCTGAAAGCCTCGCGCGGAATTTATTGCGCGCGGCAAGGGAGGATGACGATCCTGCGTAGGAGCGCGCTGTCTCACTATTCGTTGAGCCGGCGATAGGCAAGCCCCCCTTGTTCCTTACTCCCACGCCGAACGTCATCGCTGACCACGGGCCACGGCGAAGGGAGCGAGCGTGGAGCAGCGTCCGAACACTCTGATGGCCCGGCTCGATGCCTTGGAGGGAGCTAACGGCGGAGCCATCGCGCAGAGCTACATCGCCTCCGGCAATCCCGACGACGCGCCGCATGAGCTGACCTTCTCGCAATTCGTGGGCGAGGTACGCCGCCGCTCCAACGCGCTGACTGCGCTTGGCGTCGGGCCAAGCGACGTTATCGGCTTCGCCGCGCCGCTGTCGGAAACATCCTATCCGACCATGGTGGCGGCGATGGTCACTGCCACCTACGCTCCGGTTAACTATTTCCTCGAACCGGAGGCGCTTATCCGCATCGTGAAGGCGAGCTGTGCCTCAGTGTTCCTGATCCACTGGCATTTCGACGAAGGACCGGATCTGGTCGGCAAGCTTAGGCGGGTACATGCGGCGCTTCAGCACGTGCGCTTAATGAGCTTCGGCAGCGGCACTGCGATCGAAGGGGCGGAGGACTTGGAGGCGACGGCCGCGGTTCAGTCATCCTCCAGCTGGAGGACGTCGACCCGCGGACCCACCGGAGAGCGGACGGTCGCTCTTCTGCACACCGGCGGCACCACTGGGCATCCTAAACTGGTCCCACATACCGAGGCGATGTACGACGCAATGATCGACGCGTGCGGCGCCAGCGAAGGTACTGCGCCGGGCGAGTCGCTCATTGCCGGCCTTCCGCTGTTTCACACCAGCGGTGCGCTTCAAGTGGGGCTCGTACCGCTGTTCAACGCGACGCGTGTTGTGATTCCGTCGTCGCGCGGCTTCCGCGATCCAAAGGTCATTCCAAACTACTGGCGCTTTGTGCATCGCTACGGGATCAGCATCGGCGCGGGCGTGCCGACCGTGCTAGCCGGCGTGAGTGCCATTGAGCCCGAACGGCCGGTCACATCCATCAAGCGTTTCGTCGTCGGCGGCGCGCCGATCTCCAATACGACGCTAAAGAAAATCCGCGAAATTACTGGAGGCGCCGAGGTGATCGAAGGCTGGGGCATGACTGAGACTTGCGGCTTCTCTATCATAAATCCCCACGGCCGGGTGAAGATCGGATCGGTCGGACTGCCATTCCCGGGCGTCGAGGTTGAAATCAGACGGTTCGAAAGTGGCGACGGGTGTGGGCAGATTTGCCCGGCCGATGAGATTGGAGAGTTGGTCGCTCGCGGGAATATCGTCATCAAAAACTATTTTGACGACCGTCCCGGCTCGTTCACGGCCGACGGCTGGCTCAGGACCGGCGATCTCGGCCGTGTCGATGCGGACGGCTATCTGTGGATCACCGGCCGGGTGAAGGATTTGATCATTCGCGGCGGCCACAATATCGATCCCGCCATCATCGAAGAGCCGGCCTATCAGCATTCGGCTGTCCAGCTCGCCGCTGCCGTCGGCAAGCCGGATAAATACGCCGGCGAACTTCCGATCCTCTACGTTCAGCTCAAGCCGGGAATGCGTGCCTCCGAGCAGGAACTGGAGGAGTTCTTGCGAGAGCGGATCGTCGAACGCGCCGCCATCCCGAAAGCGGTTATCATCGTTCCTGAAATTCCATTGAGCGGTCCAGGCAAGATTTCCAAGCTGATCCTACGCCGGCGAGCGATCAGCGCCGTCTTTCAGGAAGAGCTGAATGGTCTCGCCCTCCCCGATACCGAAATCGGCGCCGTGGTTGCGGAAGACCGGCTGGCAGGTGAAGTCGTGCTCCTTTGCGCCTCGGGTGCCCGGCTAAATCCACACGATCTGCGCAGAGTGGAAGCGGCATTGAGCGGCTTCTCGATCCCGTATCGCTGGGCGGATGTCGAAGCGCTCGCGGCGACCGATGTCTGAGGCAGTTCAATGAGCCGCCTAGCGGGAAAAGTGGCGCTGGTTACCGGCGCTGGACGCGGCATCGGTCTGAGCCTGGTGCACCGACTGGCGTCGGAAGGAGCGCGCGTGCTGGTCAACGATCTCGATCCCGAAGAGGCGGAGGCGGCAGCGCGTTCGCTACGGGACGCAGGCGGGACGGCGGTCGCTTATCCCGGCAACGTTACTGATGCGGAATTTCCGAGCGGCTTCATTGCCGCGGGGCTTAAGCAATTCGGCGACATCCACATCCTGGTCAACAATGCCGGTTACATCTGGAATGGGCCGTTGCACAAAATCAACGACGAGCAGTGGGACGCCATCCAGAATGTGCATCTCAGGGCGCCCTTTCGGATTTTGCGCCAGTTGCGCTTTTTTTTGGATGAGCGGGTTGCGGAAGAACGCAAAAATGGCGTGGTCGTTCACCGCAAGGTGGTGAACATCTCGTCGGTCTCGGCGACCGGCGGCGCTGCCGGGCAGGCCAACTACGCAGCGGCAAAAGCCGGCCTCCACGGCCTTACCCGCTCCTTGGCCAAGGAATGGGGGCCACTGGCCGTCAATGTGAATTGCGTAGCGTTCGGCTACATCGAAACGCGTCTGACTCAGGAAATCACCGGCGAGACTGCGGTGATGATTGAGGGCGTGCCGCGGCGTGTGGGCCTGACACGCCCTATGATCGAAACCATCAAAGAGCGCACTGCTTTTGGCCGCGCCGGCACGCCAGACGAGGCGGCGGGCGGCATCATGCTCTTCTGCCTACCCGAGTCCGACTATGTCACCGGTCAAGTGTTGGAAGTCAGTGGCGGGCTTGCTCATTGAGAAACAGAAGCGAGTTCTGACGGATTCCTACTTGGAGCGTTCTGGCCATGAAAATGCAAACGAGATCCGGCGTACCCTTGCAACATGCTTACCTCTCGCGCGACCGCGAGGCGGAAAGGCCGGGAGAATTCCCCTTTACGCGCGGCCGGCTCTCAAACGCGCATACTCAGACCCCTTGGATCCAACGCGAGCTGTCGGGCGAAGGCAACGGCAAGCGATCGAACGCGCAAATCCATTATCTGCTCGAACACGGTCAGACCGGGATCGATGTGATCGGCGACGCGCCGACGCAATCGCTTCTCGATCCCGATCATCCGCTGGCACGGGAGGCAGTTGGCACGCAGGGCGTTTCGCTGTGCCGAAAGCAGGACTTCCTCGACCTTTTCGATAGGGTGCCGTTCGATCGCGTTTCCATTTCAAGCTCCGTGCCGTCGTTTTTTGCTTTGTCTGGCCTGGTGCTGGCAGCGCGTGAAGCCAAGTTTCCGCTGGAACGCTTGCGCGGCTCGGTCCTGCATGGGCCGCTTTACACCGAAGACTGTTCCTATGCCTGGCATCTGCCGGTGGATTTTCGGGTGCGCCTCGCGCTCGACTGCATCGAATATTGTTCGCGGCACATGCCGAAGTTTCACGCTTATGTGGAGGACACCTATTTTTTCAGCGAATCCGGCCTTGCGCCGGTCGAAGAGATGGCCTTGGGCTTTGTCCAATTGAGGCACCTGGTGAGGAAGCTTCGTGGGCGCGGTGTTGCAGTCGATTCTTTTGCTCCCCGCATCGCGCTCTTGGTTAATTGCGGCATGGACTTCTTCGAAGAGATCGCGAAAATCCGCGCCACACGCCGCCTCTATGCAAAGATGATGCGCGACGAGTTCGGCGCTTCGAATCCGCGTTCGATGTCGGCGGCAATTACCAGCCACACTTCCGGGTTGTCACTGACCGCCCAACAACCGGTCAACAACATCGTGCGCGGGACAGTTCAGGCGCTCGCGCTGGTGCTAGCAGGCGTGCAGGCGCTCGAAATTTCGGCTTTCGACGAGGCCTACCGCACGCCAAGCAAGGACGCCCATATCGTCGGCCTTCGCACTCAGCAGATCCTCGATCTTGAGGCTGGCGTCGCAAAAGTCACTGACCCGCTCGGTGGCTCATATTTTGTTGAGTCGCTTACCGATGAACTCGAAAGACGAATTCGTGCGCGCATCGATGAAATCGAAGCAATGGGCGATCTGGAAGTTTTGTCCGCGCGTGGCTTCTTCCGCGATATATTCCATCAGGCTATGGAAGACTCTCAGCATGCTATCGAGAAGGGCGATATGGCGCTGATCGGGGTAAATGCGCACACACTGGCGGAAAAGGACGATACGCTGTTGCGAGAAATTACGACGTCGAAGATCGACACCTGGCACGGACACACTAAAGAAATAGAACAATTTAGACGTCAGCGAAATGTGTCGCGATTGCATGCGGCACTAAAGAGCGTGGCGGCTGCAGTTGCTGGCTCGGACAATCTTATCCCCCCCGTCATTGAGGCCCTCGATGCTTCGGCGACAATAGGCGAGATCGTCACCACAATGCGGCGGGCGCTTGGCATGCCGCCCGACATCTTTGATCACGCGGTGCCAAATCGCTCAATCGGGGATCGACATGTCGCGTGAGTTCATTGCGCTCGCGATTATGGGTATCGACCAGCACGAGAACGGAGCGATCGCCGTGGCTCGGGTTCTGCGCGAGGCGCAGATGAAGGTCGAGTATCTCGGAAAATTCCACACGCCCGATTCGGTCGCAGATAAGGCGATCAGAGAAGGCGCCGACGTGCTTGGGATCAGCTGCCATTCCTGGGAGTACATCCGCCTGGTGCCGCAGCTGATCGAAAGACTGAGGGAGCGCGGCTCCGACATTCCGGTAATTATCGGCGGCTCGGTGATCACGCCGGAAGACGGCGAGAAAATGCGCCAGGCCGGTGTGACCGCTGTCTTCACGGGCTCAAGTGACAGTGACGGATTAATCGAATGCATTCGCGCCTTGAGCGCTTCGAGAAGGAAGGCGGTTCAATCGGCAGCGAAGGGCGGTGACGCGTTCGAGTTCCGTTAGGGTGGTGGTCGTTAGCCGAAGCCAGCCGAAACAAACGTAACGTTGGATTAGTCAGCAAGAACGGACCAAAAACGGACCTCGCGGCACGTCAGCAGCTACGGGCAACAGCGGATATTCGAGCGGTCCAGCATTCTGAACACCTTCAAATCTCAACTCAGGAAATCCGCGATGATATCTGCGGAATCCTTGGGCCGTGTAACAAGAAACAGATGGCCGTCCTCGATTGTCACCAGACGAGCGTCCGGAATGAGCTTTGCCAGAATGCGGCCGTTTACAACCGGCACAATTGGATCATCGGTCCCCGCTATGACCAGCGTCGGCTGAGCCAGGAGGCTTAGCCAAGGCAGGCTGCTCCAACCAAGCCCGGCGATGAGCTGGAGGTAGTAGCCATAGTCGCTCGACCAGCTCACGTGCCGAAGGTGGCGGCGCACCAGCTCCGGCGAGTACCGCAACTCGCCGCCATAGATGTCGCCCGCGATCCGCTTCAAATAGTCCGGATCCTTGTAGCGCCGTGGCGTTGCCATCTTGAGCAGCACCGTAAGCTTGCCGGGCACCATCAACGAACCTGGCGAGGTGGCGGCGAGCACGAGGCGCCGGCAACGCTTCGCCTTCTGGAAGGCAAATTGCTGCGCGAGCACTCCGCCCCAGGAGACGCCAAGGACGTCCACTTGTTCGTATCCGAGTTGGTCGAGCAACTGCGCGCTCAGCTGGGTCAGCGTCCACGGACGGTACGGAAACCTGGGCGCCGGCGAACCGCCGACGCCGGGAACGTCGAAAATGATCACGTCCGGACCTTGCAGCGCGTCAATAAAAGGCTCCGCCAGTTCGATGCTGGCGCCGATGCCGTTGAAAAGAAGCAGCGCCGGGCGTGTCCCGTCTCCGCGCCGAATGCCGACGCGCAGCGTCTGCGCGCCGACGTCGCACTGACGGATCTCCACTTATTTCTCCATCACGTATTGGCCGGGCGCGTCGCCAAGGTGCGGATAGGCCGTACTCCCGAGCATCGCAGGTGCGGGCCTCGTCTCGCCCGAGCGGGCGCCGATCCATTCCAGCCAATGCGGCCACCAGCTGCCGGCGTGTTTGGCCGCCTGTTCGAGCCACGCCTCCGCGCTGGGCTGATGCGACAGGCCGGACCAGAAACATGCCTTGGGATTACCGGGCGGGTTGAGCAGGCTCTGGATATGGCCGCCATTGGCGAGCACAAACGTGCTGCGCTCGCCGAACAGCTTGGCGGTGCCGTAGCACCCTTGCCAGGGCGTGATGTGATCGGTCAGGCCGGCGATCACATAAGCGTCTGTCTGCACCTTTCGCATATCCAGCGGCAAGCCACGCACCTCGATCCGTCCGGGATTGACGTACGGGTTGGAGCCGATGAGATCGAGGAAGTCGGCATGCAGCTTGGCGGCAAGGCGCGTCGTGTCGTTGTTCCAGTACAGAATATCGAAGGCCGGCGGCGCGTTGCCGAGCAGGTAGTTGTTGACCCAATAGTTCCAGATCAGATCGTTGGGCCGCATCCAGGCAAACATGCGGGCGAGTTCGCGCCCTTGCAGTACGCCCACGGTCTGTGACGCGGTCTTTGCGGCAACGATGGATTCCGGCGTTACGAAAATTCCAGCCGTGGTGTCCTCTGCCACCGCCATGTCGAGCAGGCAGACGGCAATCGTGGCGCTATGGATTTTTTGTTCGCCGCGCGCCGCGAGATTGGCGAGCAAGGCCGAGACGGTGATGCCGCCCGAGCATGAGCCCCAGATGTTGACGTCGTCGCTGCCGGTGATATCGCGCATCACATCCACGGCCTCTTCGAGAGCGGCAACATAGGTGTCGAGCCCGAAGTGGCTCTGGGCGGGCGTGGGATTTTTCCAGCTGATGGCAAAGGTCTGCAGGCCGCCGCCGAGCGCCAACTGAATGATGCTTTTCTCGGGCACCAAATCGAAGACGTAGAATTTATTGATCTGCGGCGGCGCGATCAGGAGCGGCCGGCTGCGCACTTCTGTGGTCACCGGCTGGTATTGGATAAGCTCCATCACCGGAGTGCGATAAACGACCGATCCCGCGGTGGTGGCGAAATTCTTGCCGACCATGAATTTCCGCTTGTCGACTTGCGCCGGCAGGCCGCCGTTATAGGCAAGATCGCCGACCAAATTTTCCAGGCCGTGCACGAAGCTCGCGCCGCCGGTTTCGACAATGCGCTTCAACGCGGTGGGGTTGCCGCCGAGCCAATTGGTCGGCGACATTGCGTCTACCACCAGCGAAACGACGAAGCGCGCGCGTTCCGCGTCGCGTTTGTCCATTTTCGCCTCGTCCACGAGGCGGTTGAGCGCGGCGCCCCAGGCGAGGTAGCACTGCGCGAGCGCCCGGTAGGGAAAGCTTTCCTTCCAGGCCGGATCGGCGAAGCGCTTGTCCCTGGCGTCGGGCACAAGCTCGGAGCCGCCGGTCAAGATGCGACCGAGTTCGCCGAGAAACGATAGATACTGCCGCGCCGCCACGGCGGGATTGCTGACCATTCTGCCGAACAGCGTACTCGCCGAATCCAAAATGTCCTGCCCACGCACTCCGATCAGAGGATTGGCCGCAAGCGTATGCTCGGCTGCCTGCTCGCGGATATGATCGGCCAATGTCCCTGCCGCATGAGTTTCACTTGCCATCGTTGCTCCTCCTCAACGCACGTGCCGCTGACCGGCAGCGTGCCGGCTGACACGCATTGATCCGCCATCGCGCGCGCGCCAGTGCGCGAGGGTCATGGCCCTGCATCGGGCTTGCCCAGCAACATGCACAGCACTTCGGCGACCAAAGCGGGCTTGGCCGCGCCTTCGATCTCCAACGTGCATTGCAGTTTGAGCAGCATTCGCCGCCCATGTTGCGGCTCGGCTGAAATCAAATTCGCCCGCGTACGAACGCGCGCCCCTGCTTTGACCGGAGCGATGAAGCGGACTTTGTCCAAGCCATAGTTGAGGCCGTTCGCGGCGTCGGGCGGAATCACCCCGAGCTCCATGACCATCGCGGCGACCAATGAGAGCGTCAGGTAGCCGTGAGCGATTGGCCCGCCGAACGGACTTTCGCGCCTGGCGCGATCGGCGTCGACGTGGATCCACTGTCGATCGCCGGTGCATGCGGCAAACTGATCGATACGGTCCTGGTTGACTGCGACCCAGTCCGACACGCCGAGATCGCGGCCAACAAACGCCGGAGCCGTCGCTAAGCTGTATTGCGGGGTCATCGCCTTGTCGGTCGTTGTCATGATGGTCGCCTATGCCAGCGTGCGCAGGTCTTTGCGCAGGATTTTGCCGACATTGGATTTCGGCAAAGCATCGAGGAAGCGCACGTCCTTGGGGACCTTGTAGGCAGCGAGTTCGCGCCGGCAGTGCGCGATGACGTCCGCCTCGGTCAATGTCGCGCCCGGGGCCTTGGCAACGAACAGCCGCACCGCCTCGCCGGTTTTTTCGTCCGGTCTGCCAACACAGGCACATTCGGCGACGCCGGAGCAGGCCGCGGCAACCGCCTCGACTTCGTTTGGATAGACGTTGAAGCCGGAGACGATGATCATGTCCTTCTTGCGGTCGACGATCCGCAGAAACCCTTCTTCGTCGAACACGCCGATGTCGCCGGTGCGGAAATAGCCGTCGGCGGTGAACGCGGCCGCGTTGGCTTCCGGCTTTTGCCAGTAGCCTTTCATCACCTGAGGGCCTCTGGCGCAGATCTCGCCCGGCTCGCCAAGTGCCGCCTCCTCATCGGCGGCATCGAGCAGCTTGATGTCGGTGGATGGGAACGGCAGCCCGACCGTCGCCGAGAAGCCTTCACGTGTCGCCGGATTGAGAGTGAGGATCGGCGAGGTCTCCGACAGGCCGTAGCCTTCGAGGATGTCCTTTCCGGTCATCACTCTCCATTTCGCCGATGTCGTCGGCAGCACCGCGGCGCCGCCGCCGATCGCTGCGCGCAGTCCGGAGAAATCGACTTCCCCGATTCTGGGATGCATAAGCAAGCCGCCGAACAGCGTATTCACGCCGGTGAAAATCGTGCAGCGGGCCTGGCGCAGAACTTCGATGAAGCTATCCATGTCGCGCGGATTGGGGACGAGCCAGTTCTCGGCGCCGATGGAATAGTAGGTGATGAAATTCACCATCAGCGCGAAGATGTGATAGAGCGGCAACGCCGTGACGACGACTTCCTGGCCCGGACGCAGCGCGTCCGGCATGAAAGCCTTGAACTGCTCGGTGTTGGCCACAAGGTTGCGGTGCGTCAGCGCCGCGCCTTTAGAGAGCCCCGTGGTGCCGCCGGTATATTGCAGGAACAAAAGATCGTCCCCGCGCAGCGCCACCGGCGCAAACGCGTAGCCGCCGCCTTCGGCGATCACATCGGAGAAGGCGATGACGTTCGCAAGCCTTACGTCCACGGGCGGACTTGGCAGCTTGGCGCCGACGCCATCGCCGGTCTCGACCACGATCACGTGCTTGACCTTGGTGTTGCCGACGATCTCGGCGAGCGTCGGCGAGGCGCCGCTGAAGATGACGATGATTTCCGCGCCGGCATCGTTGAGCTGATGCTCGAGCTCGCGTGGCGTATAAAGCGGGTTGACGTTCACCTGCACGGCCCCGGCGCGGACGATCCCCAGCATGGCGAGCGGGAAAGCCGGGAGATTAGGCAGCATCACCGCGATGCGGTCGCCCTTCCGGACACCGAGCTTCCCCTGCAGATAGGCGGCGAACCTGCGGGAGAGCCGATTCGTATCGGCGTAAGTGAGCGTCTGGCCGAAACAGCGAAACGCAGGTTTTTCCGCGTAGCGCTGCATGGCGGTTTCGAGCATCTCCAGCACCGAACCATAGGCGTCCGGATTGATTTCCGCTAGGATGCGCCGGCCGTAGGCGGCGAGCCAATGTCTGCGCGACAAAATTTCCTCCGCTGATAAGCCATTCATTGGTCGTGTCTCGCTCGATGGCGAGCCTCCCGGTTCCGTGGCATATTCAAACAAACTGCTAGCCAAACGGCCGCGGCCTGTCAGTGACTTGGGCGGCCAATTTGCTGGCGTACAAAGCCATGCGCCGGGAGGAGCGAGGGATGGCCGAGCGAACCACGGCCGCCGTCTGGGTGAAGGGCATCGCCGAGATGCTTGCCGCCGAGGGCCTCGATGTCAGCGCATTGTTTGCGGCAACCGGCATCGACGCCGCTGCGCTCGATGCTCCCGGCGCGCGCCTGCAGACCGAACGGATCAGCCAGCTATGGGAGCTTGCGGTCGAACGATCCGGCAATCCCGCGCTCGCACTGGCGCAGCACCAAGTGGCGCGCCCGGCAAGCTTCGACGTCGTCGGCTACACCATGATGTCGTGCGCCGATCTTCGCGCCGCCTTCGAGCGGCTGATCCGCTACATGCTCATCCTCAGCGACGCCTTGACGATGACGATGAGCGAAGAAGCGGGCGGCGACCGCATCACCTTCGTGCTGTTCGGCGGCGATCGGCCGATACCGCGGCAGCGCATCGAGTTTATTTCCGTCAGCGTCATCAGCTTCTGCCGCTGGATCAGTCGGCGCGATATCTGTCCCCGCGCGGTCGAATTTGCCTATCCCGCGCCAGCAGACTCCGCGCTTTATCGCGACGCTTTTCGCTGCCCGGTGTGGTTCGACGCGCCCGGCCACAGCATTCTATTCGCGCGGGCCGATATGACGGCGCCGCTGCCGACGTCCAATCCGCTGCTTGCCGAACTGCACGAACGCTTCGCCGGCGACTATCTGCGCCAGTTCGATCACGCCCAGACCAGTTATCGCGTGCGCGAGCTGATTGTCCGCCGCTTGCCCGACGGCGAGCCCCGGCGCGACCAGGTCGCGGGCGAACTCTGCATGAGCGAGCGGACGCTGCAGCGGCGGCTGGAGACGGAAGCAACGTCGTTCGTGAATTGCTCGACGATACACGGCGCGAACTGGCGGAGCAGTATCTCGGCCGGCTCGATTTGTCGCTTGCACAGGCGGCCTACATGCTCGGTTTTGCCGATCAGAGGAGTTTTTTCCGCGCCTGCAAGCGCTGGTTCAAGCTCTCGCCGGGGCAATATCGCGATCAGTTGTATCGGCTGGCGCCGGGGCGCGCATTATAGCTCGCTACCGATCGTCCGTGAATGCTGGAATCCACCAAAAACCGACTTCCGGTAAGGGGGCAATCGCTACCGAAACGCGATGTCCGCGTTACGTCCGTTTATCCCTCGATCTCGGACATGATCTCGCGGCGCTGCAAACGAAGCTAAGGGTCAAAAAGCCGCCGATGGGACCTCAAGCTAAGTTCGTCCGCTTTTGCCTACGAAGTAGAGTTAATGCGCACGGGCCGTCCCCAGATGATTACTTCCGATAAAGCCGCTTCTCGGAAGTAATTTGCCGCCGGGTAGATCGACAAGCCGCCTCCTGCAAGGTGACAAATGAGATGGCTACGCATGATGTTACATCGTCACACCAGGTTTGCGCGCCTGAAGGGGATGTGCGTCTCCCAGTCCGCTCTTCCACACAAAGAATGGATCGGCTGCCTGAACTCATGTGACGCCGT
The DNA here is from genome assembly GCA_963720115.1 of uncultured Alphaproteobacteria bacterium. Lineage (GTDB taxonomy): Bacteria > Pseudomonadota > Alphaproteobacteria > Rhizobiales > Xanthobacteraceae > BOG-931. The sequence goes on along the minus strand of CAVREN010000014.1, from coordinate 661 downwards.
GACGGTTAAATTGAGCGGCGTTACGCTGTAATTATGAGACCAGTCCCCCGGCCAAATCGAGTCCTTGGTATGCTCGTTTAGACTTACGGTTGTCCTGTTTCGGCTGAATTCCGCATTTTCGACCGACAACGCAGTCGTAAGTCTACCGAAGCCCCCAATCCTCGAAACCGTGAAGACATCGCCTTGAGCACAACATTAACCGCAGAGCGAGTTACCAGCGGACATGTGACAGCGTCACAGTACAGCAGAAGCGACCGCGGTTACGGCGTCACCAATGCATCAGAAAAGCACGCTGTGACGGCGTCTGCTAAAACCTGCCGGTCGTTGCGATCTTTCGGCTGGAGATACCCCGATCGATGAGCACATCGACCTCCCTCTGGTCAATCTCAATCCTCACCACCAGCCTCCGGAATTTTCGCCGCTTGCGAAAAAGCCGCATCCGCTCCGCTGGAGTACTCGCCCTGCGCACCTGCGGGCCTGAGATGGGACCAAGCAAAGGCATCATTCTCTTTAGCCTTCGTCCAGCTAAGCACTCGTTGCGATCTTTGCAACCTGTAGGCGCCGGAGCTCGCTTCGACTCCGCTCGGTAACGCCCGAGCGCGAGACACAATCGCGCCAGTCAATCGCGGCTTCAAGCGAAGTCGCCACGCTGGGTCCGGGA